>JAXLSS010000013.1:0-89199 GCA_046330395.1 Thermoleophilia bacterium | reverse complement strand
AGCTGCGCCGCTACCGCCGCGCCCAGGTGCTGGGCGACCCGGCGGGGGTGCGCGCCCAGCTGGAGGAGCTGGCGCACGACACCCAGGCCGACGAGCTGATGATGATGACCATGGTGCACGGCCACGCGGCGCGGGAGGAGTCGTACCGCCTGCTGGCCGGCGCCATGATCGGCGCGGGGGTGTGACCGACCCCGGCGCGCGTACGTGTGCCGGTCGGTCGGTGCGGTGGTTCGCGGAGTGGTCGCCCGGGTGGGGTGGTGGGCCACCCCACCCGCAGCGCTCTCTGCCGGCTGATGTTCGACCCCGACCCGTGGGGGGCGGAACTCGGCGCGTCCCCAGCGGGGGTGGGGAGGTCGGGACGCGCCGAGATGGGGGCTCAGTTGGTGAGCGCCACCTTGATGGAACCCTCGCGGCGCTGGTCCATGATCGCGTAGCCCTCGGCCGCGTCTGCCAGGGGCAGGTCGTGGGTGAACACCACGCCCGGGTTGATGCGGCCCTGCTCCAGCACCGACAGCAGCTGCGGGATGTAGGCCCGCGACGGGCACACACCCGGGTGGATGGACACGTTGCGCATGAACGTGGCCGAGTACGGCTGGTCCACCGGCTCGAAGAAGTGGCTCATGCCCAGCACCGAGATGGCGCCGCCGTCACGCACGGTGCCGAGGGCCTGCGCCAGCGAGCCGTTGCTGGAGATGGAGTCGATCACCGCGTCGGCGCCGCGGCCGTGGGTGAGGTTCTTCACCGCCTCCACCGCGTCGTCGCGCTTGCCGTTGACCCGGTGGGATGCCACGGCGGCCAGCGCCAGCCGGTCGTCATGGTGGCCCACCACGATGATCCGCCCCGCGCCCATCAGGGCCGCCGCCTGCGCGGCGCATTGACCCACCGCTCCGTCGCCCAGCACCACCACGGTGTCACCGGGCGTCACACCCGCCATCACGGCGCCGTGGTAGCCGGTGGCGAACACGTCGCCCAGCGGCAGCACCGCGGCGTCGTGCTCGGCGGAGGCCAGCGACTCGGGGATCACCACCAGGGTGCCGGCGGCCTCGGGAACCCGCACGAACTCCGACTGGCCGCCCTCCACCTCGCCGCCGGCGTGCGGGCCCCAGAACGGGCTGCCGAAGATGCCGCCGTGCTCGCACGAGCTGTGCAGGCCCCGCCGGCAGAAGAAGCAGTCGCCGTCGCTGAACACGAACGGGGCCACCACGCGGTCGCCCACGGTGATGCCGCGCACCTCACTGCCCACGGCCTCCACCACGCCCACGAACTCGTGGCCCAGCCGGGTGCCGGGAGCCATGCCCAGGTCGCCGCCGCTGTTGAAGAAGTGCAGGTCCGACCCGCAGATGCCGGCCTTGGTCATCCGCACCAGCGCGTCCGTGGGCTTCTGGATGGTGGGCTCGGGGACCTCCTCCACCCGCACATCCTGCAGGCCCTGCCACAGCGCGGCCTTCATCGGCATCTCCCATCGTCAGTCATGACTGAGTGATTTGCGAGAGAGCCTATACTCGGCGTGTGACGCGCGTCCACCAGGGCAGCTCCGCTCCCACCGGCACCGCGTCCTGGCGTGCCCTGGAGCCGGCCACCGAGTCGCTCATCGCCGCCGGAGCCGAGCTTGGTCGCCTGCTGGACCACATCGCCCGGCGCTCCGGCAGCCTCACCTTCGCGCAGTACCAGCTGCTGGGCGCACTGCGGGGCGCCCATCCTCAGCCCCTGGAGCCGTGGGAGCTGGGTCGTGCGCTGGGTGCGGGGTCGGCACAGGTCACCGCCCTGCTGGATCACCTGGAGCGCGCCGGCCTGCTGGTGCGCCAGGCGCACGAGCACGACCGCCGCCGCCGGCTGGTGCGCCTCACCGACATGGGCGTGGAGCGCGTGGAGCAGGTGGGCAGGCACATCACCGCGGTGGAACGCATGGTGTTCGAACGTGCCGGCGACGCCGATCAGCTGAAGCACCTGGCCCCAACGGCCGACCGCCTGCGCGCGGTCCTCAGCGAGTTGCTGGCCAGCGACCTCAGCTTCTCGCTGGATGCGGACCCCGGCCGCCGCCCCGGAGCAGACGCCCCGATCTAGGTTGCATTGGACCCGCCGCAGCGGGTCATCGCCTCATGTCGAAGTCTCCGCCAGGAAGGTCGCGGCTGCGCCCCAAAATTGGGGACGGTGCAGGGTGTGAGTCCCCCGAGCCACGGATGGTGAGGTGCAACCTGTGACCGGGCAGGCGTAAGCCGCGGTGGTGACGGTGAACTCGCCGAACCCGCCATACGCAGCGGAATCGTGCGAGGTCAACCCTTTGAAAAGCAAAACGCTTAACTCGCGATCGCCAATCCGTCCATCGCGCGGTCGACGGCAAGGGACACCGCGCCCATGGCCTCCCCGCGGCGGCCGAGGGTGCTGGGTGAGATCACCACGTCGGCGGCAGAGCGGTGGATGGCGGCACGGTCCAGCGCCTCGCGCACGGAGGCCTCCATCAGGGGCCAGGCGTCCACGAGTTCACCGCCGATCACGATGATGTCGGGGTTGAGCAGGTTGGTGGCGGCGGCCAGGGCGGTGCCCACCAGCGTGCCCACGTCGCGGAAGGCGCGGCGGCACACCGTGTCGCCGGCATTTGCGGCGGTGACCACCGACTGAATTGTCGGAGGTCCGGAGTAATGGTTGGCTACCAGGTCGAGCACGGCCTCCGTTCCGGCCAGCACCTCCAGGCACCCCCGGTTGCCGCATCGGCAGAGGGGTCCCTCGGGGATCACCGGGGTGTGCCCCAGCTCACCCGCGCTGCCGTGGCGGCCGCGGTACAGGATGCCGTCCAGCAGCAGCCCGGCGCCGATGCCGCGGGAGAACTTGGCGTACACCACGTTGCGGTAGCCGGGTGCCACGCCCCAGCGGTGCTCGGCCAGCGCGCACAGGTTGGCGTCGTTCTCGGCGGCCACGGCGATGCCCAGAAGTGCGGTGAGGCGGCTGCCCACGTCCACGTGGGCCAGGCAGGGGATGCACGACTCGTTGCCCAGCACGCCCGTATGGGGGTCGATGGGCGAGGGCACCGCGCAGGCGGCGCCGGCGACGTCGGCGGCGCTCATCCCCAGCACCGCCAGGCGGGCGCGCACCACGTCGGCGGCCATGGCCAGCACCTCGTCGGGGTCGGTGGCGTCGGCGTTGGGCGTCTCCTCCCACCATTCGTCCAGGGCTCGGTGCCCCAGGTCGCTCAGCACCACCCGCACGCCATCGTGTGAGAGGTCGATGCCCAGGGCCATTCCGGCGGCGGGTTTGAGGGAAATCGGCACCGAAGGACGGCCGGCGCCTCCCCGTCCCGGGGCGTGCTGCGGGCCCTCGCTGGCGGCTCCCGTGGCCAGCAGGTCGGCCACCACCGTCCCCACCGTGGATCGGGAAAGCCCCGTGCGGCGGGCGATCTCGGCCCGGCTGGCCGATCCGTCACGCAGGGCCGCCACCACGCGGGCGCGGTTCGATTCCCTCAGGGCCTCGAGGGATCCCGGCGCCGGGTCCTTGCGTGGCTGGGCGCGTTGCACGCGGCCACCATATTCGCCGGACCGTGAACAAAACAAGATGCCCAGACGAAACATTTTGGTCAGGCCTTGACTTATTTCTGTGACGCCAAATAGGCTCGGCCTCGTGCCGAGGAGCACAAGGTGCCTCGGTGGGACGAGCAAAGGGGATTTCCGTGCTTCCACGCAGGACGATGGTGCGAGGCCTTCTCGCGATCACCACGGCGGCCACGTTCGCGGTGGGTGCCGCAGGTTGTGGTTCGTCAAGCAAGTCGAGCTCCAGCAGCAGCGGCGGTGGCAAGAAGATCGCGCTGCTCCTGCCCGAGTCGCAGACCACGCGCTACGACCAGCAGGACAAGCCGCTGTTCGAGGCCAAGCTCAAGGAGATCTGCTCCGACTGCACCCTGGACTACCAGAACGCCGACCAGGACGCGTCCAAGCAGCTCACCCAGGCCGAGGCCGAGATCACCAACAAGGTCAACGTGATGGTCCTGGACCCGGTGGATGGTGACGCCGCCGGCGCGATCGTGGCCAAGGCCAAGGCCGCCAACATCCCGGTGATCTCCTACGACCGCCTCATCAAGGGCAACAGCAAGCCCGACCTGTACATCAGCTTCGACAACGAGAAGGTCGGCAAGCTGCAGGGCACCGCGCTGGCCGCCCGCCTCAAGGCCATCGGCGCGGCCACCGGCCCGATCGTGAAGATCAACGGGTCGCCCACGGACAACAACGCCCTGCTGTTCAAGAAGGGCTCCGACGCCGCGCTGAACGCCGCGGGCGTCAAGATCCTCCAGGAGTTCGACACCCCTGAGTGGAAGCCCGAGAACGCCCAGAAGCAGATGGACGCCTGGATCACCAAGTACGGCAAGACCGGCTTCAAGGGCGTGTACGCCGCCAACGACGGCACCGCCGGCGGGGCCATCGCCGCCATGAAGGCCGCGGGCATCGACGTCACCAAGATCCCCACCACGGGTCAGGACGCCGAGCTGGCCGCCATCCAGCGCATCCTTGCGGGCCAGCAGTACATGACGGTCTACAAGGCCATCAACCCCGAGGCCTCGGACGCCGCCCAGGCGGCCGTGGACCTGGCCAACGGCAAGTCGGCCACGGGCGTCAACGGCAAGGTCAACAACGGCACCATCGACGTGCCGTCGATCCTGCTGCAGCCCGTGTCGGTCACCAAGGCCAACGTGGAATCCACCGTCGTGAAGGACGGCTTCTACAAGGTCGCCGACATCTGCAAGGGCTACGCCAAGGCCTGCGCGGCCAACGGCGTCAAGTAACACTCCACCCGGGCGTCCGGCTCCGGCCGGACGCCCTCCGGGTGCAATGGGAAGGAGTGGGGGGATGGGGACCGAGACGGTCACCCGGGAGCCGGTGCTGTCCATGACCGGCGTCACCAAGCGGTTCGGCGCCGTGCACGCGCTGACCGACGTGGACTTCGAGGTGTACCCGGGGGAGGCCGTGGCCCTTGTGGGCGACAACGGCGCCGGCAAGTCCACATTGATCAAGGCCATCTCGGGGGCCCAGCCCGCCGACGACGGCGTCATCAAATTCCAGGGGCAGCAGGTCAGCATCAACAAGCCTGCCGACTCCGCCGCCCTGGGCATCGCCACCGTGTACCAGGACCTCGCCCTGTGCGACAACCTGGACGTGGTGGCCAACCTGTACCTGGGGGCCGAACCCGCCAACGCCGGCGTGGTGCTGGACGAGGTGGCCATGGAGCGCCGCTCCGTGGAACTGCTGCGGGAGATGCGCGTGCGCACCCTGCGCAGCGTGCGCACCAAGGTGAGCTCCCTGTCCGGTGGGCAGCGCCAGTCGGTGGCGATCGCCCGTTCGCTGCTGGGCGACCCCAAGGTGGTGATGCTGGACGAGCCCACCGCAGCGCTCGGCGTGGCCCAGACCGAGCAGGTGCTGGAGCTCATCCGCAACCTCAAGGAACGCGGCCTGGGCGTGGTGGTGATCAGCCACAACCTGGCCGACGTGTTCGCGGCCTGCGACCGCATCGTGGTGCTTCGGCTGGGCCGCCAGGTGGCCGACTACAAGGTCAGTGAGGTGAGCCGCGAGACCGTGGTGGCGGCCATCACCGGGGCGCTCGCCGAGGCCCAGGTGGCCGAGCGGGCCGAGGGGGACATCCAGTGAGCACCGATCCCGTCACCCAGCCCCCCGTGGACGACATCGCCCTCCGCGACCGGGACGCCGACCGCGGCCTGGCCGCCGGGTACCTGGAGAAGCTCAAGAGCGGCGACCTGGGGTCGCTGCCGGTCATCCTCGGCCTGGTGCTGGTGTGGGTGATCTTCTACTTCAAGAACTCCAACTTCATCAGCGCGTTCAACCTCACCAACCTCTCGCTGCAGATCACCGCCTACGGCATCGCCGCCACCGGCGTGGTGATGGTGCTGCTGCTGGGGGAGATCGACCTGGCCATGGGGTCGGTGTCCGGTCTGGCCGCCGCCGTGACGACGGTGTGGAACCTGGATCACGGCGTGCCCGGCGTGCTGTCGGTGGTGATGGGCCTGGTCGTGGGTGCCGTCATCGGCGGAGTCCACGCCTTCTTCATCACCAAGGTGGGCGTGCCCTCGTTCGTGGTGACGCTGGCCGGGTTCATCGGCTGGGCCGGTGCCCTGTTGAAGGTGCTGGGCAGCGGCGGCAGCCGCAACGTCACCGACAGCTTCACGCTGCACCTCACCGACAAGTTCTTCGGTGGTGCGGTGGCATGGCCGCTGGTGATCATCCTGCTGCTGGTCATGGTGGGCGCCGACCACATCGGCCGCCGCCGCCGCGTCGCCGCGGGGCTGGAGGTGGGCCCCTTCGCGGGACTGCTGATCCGCGAGGTCGCCATCGCCGTGGTGGCCCTGGTCGCCGTGTCGGTGTGGATGAACGACCGCGGCCTGCCGCTGGCCGTGCTGATCATGCTGGCCATCGTGGTGGGCTTCGACCTCATCATCCGGCGCACGCTGTTCGGCCGCCACGTGTTCGCGGTGGGCGGCAGCAAGGAGGCGGCGCGGCGCGCGGGCATCAGCGTCACCCGCATCACCACCATCGTGTTCGTGCTGTCCGGCCTGCTGGCCGCCGCGGCCGGCATCATGGCCGCCTCGCGCGGCCTGGCCGTCAACCAGCAGTCGGGTTCCGGCACGTTCCTGCTCAACTGCATCGCCGCCGCCGTCATCGGTGGCACCAGCCTGTTCGGTGGTCGCGGCTCGGTGTACAGCGCCCTGCTGGGTGCGCTGGTGATCGGGTCGGTGTCCAACGGCATCGCGCTGGTGGGCCTCACCTCCGACTACGAGCAGATGATCACCGCGATCGTGCTGCTGGCGGCGGTGGTGGTGGACGCGGTGGCGCGTCGCGGCCGCCAGAGCGCCGGGCGGTAGCCCTCCCGCCGCGCGCCTCACCCGTCCGTGCTCAGGCGGGTGAGGCGCCGGCAGCCGCTGGCGCCACCAGGCCAGGCAGATCCCGCCCAGGGCGATCGGCGGGATCATGGTGAGGGCGCGGTACACCAGCGTGGCGGCCACCACCGGGGCCCGCTGCCCGCCCATGGCCACCATGATGCCGGTGAGCCCCAGCTCCACCACGCCCAGCCCCCCGGGCGTGATGGGGATGGCGCTGATGATGCGGATGAACGACCAGGCCGCGAACACCTCGATGGCCGTCACGTCCGAGCCGTCCACGCCCACCGCCCGCACCGCGGCCAGCAGCACCAGGTACACCGTGATGTGCCCGGCGATGGTGGTGATGGTCAGATGCGGCCAGCGTTTGCGCACCAGGGCGAGGGTGTGGGTGCGGAACGACACCACGTCGTCGCCCCAGTGGGGCTGCCGGGGGCGACGCACCAACGCGGTGATCCAGGCCACCGCGCGCCCGGCCGTGGCGCCCATCCACCAGGCGTTGCGCTCGCGGGCCAGCAGCGCCACGAACGCCCCGATCATGGCGGCAAGGATGAGCGAGCCGATCACGGCGGCCACCACCAGCTGGTGGGGGGCGCCGCCCTGGAAGGCCAGCAGCACCACCGCCGCCACCGGGAACGCCACGTTCACCATCTGGTTCCAGGCCCCGGTCACCACCACGCCCAGGGTGGCCGACTGGGCCGGCACATCCCAGCTCTTCAGCATGGCGAACTGCGTGCCCATGCCCACCACGTCGCCGCCGGGCAGCACCGTGGACGCGGCGGTGGCGGCCTGGGTCATCACCATGGCCCGTCGGAAGCTGAGCCCCGGCACCGCCGCCATCCACGGCGGCGGGAAGGTGAGGAGGTTCAACACCGCGGCGCCGATCAGCCACGCCAGCGACGTGGGCGACATCTGACGCAGGGCCTCCCACACCTCGCCGTAGTTGGCGATGCGCGGCAGCACCACGGCGAACACCGCGATGACGATCGCCGCGATCCCGCCCGTGACCAGATACCTGCGCATCGCCCGCACCGTAGCGACTGCGGCGGGTGCGGGCGCGCCGCGCGGCCCGCCACCGCGGCCCCGTTCAGGTGGCCAGGTGCTCCATGGGTGCGTAGCGACCGTGCATCAGGGGGCTGGACATCAGGAAGTCGGCCGTTGCCCGGTTGCACGCGATGGGGCAGTTGTGCACCACGGCCACGCGCAGCAGGGCCTTCACGTCCACGTCGTGCGGCTGGGGCTCCATGGGGTCCCAGAAGAAGATCACCATGTCCAGCCGGCCCTCGGCGATGCCGGCGCCCACCTGCTGGTCGCCGCCCAGCGGGCCGGACAGGAACCGGTGCACGTCCAGGCCCAGCTCGTCGGCGATGAGCCCGCCGGTGGTGCCGGTGCCGTACAGCTCGTGCCCCGCCAGCGTGCCCCGGTTGAACCGGGCCCAGTCCAGCAGGTCCAGCTTACGGTTGTCGTGCGCGATCATGGCGATGCGCTTGCGGCCGTCCGTCATGGGGTCCCTCCGTTGTGCGGGTGTCATGTCCCCGCAGCGCACGGTAGCCGGGGTGGGTGACGCCGCCGAACGGGTGTGTCAGGCCCCGTGCCGGGTGAACACCAGGCACGCGTTGTGGCCCCCGAACCCGAACGAGTTGGAGATGGCCACGTCCACCTGCACCGAGTAGGGCACCGTGACGTGCCGCAGGTGCACCGCCCCGTCGGGGTGGGTGAGGTTGCGGGTGGGGGGCAGAAGGCCGCGGTGCAGGGCCAGCACCGTGGCCACGGCCTCCACGCCACCGGCGGCGCCCAGGGTGTGCCCGTGGCTGGCCTTGGTGGCCGACACCCACGCGTGATCCACCTTGGCGGCGTGCAGCGCCCGGGCCTCGGCCACGTCGCCGGAGGGCGTGGAGGTGGCGTGCGCGTTGACGTACCCCACGTCCGATGCCGCCACCCGCGCGTCCGCCAGGGCCGCGGTGATGGCGCGGGCCGCGCCGGCCCCCTTGGGGTCGGGGTCGGTGAGGTGCCCGGCGTCGCAGCTGGCCCCGTAGCCCGCCACCTCGGCCAGGATGGTGGCGCCGCGGGCCAGGGCGTGGTCGCGCTCCTCCAGCACCAGCACCCCCGCCCCCTCACCCATCACGAAGCCGTTGCGGGCGCTGTCGAAGGGGCGCGAGGCCTCGGCCGGGTTGTCCACCGACGGGCTCAGGGCACCCGCCTTGGCGTAGGCGGCCAGCGCCACGGGCGTCACCGCCGCCTCGGCGCCGCCGGCCACCATCATGTCCGCGCCGCCGTGGCGGATGTGCCACAGGGCGATGCCGATGGCGTCGGTGCCCGCCGCGCAGGCGGTGGCCGACGCGTTGGACGGCCCCTTCAGGCTCAGGGCCCGGGTCATGGCCGCGCACGCGGAGTTGGGCAGCGACAGGGCCACCGCGAACGGGCTCACGCGGTCGGCCCCGCGCAGCAGCAGCGCCTCGTGAGCCTCCAGCAGCGTCTGGGTGCCCCCGTGGGCGCAGCCCAGCGAGGCCCCCACCCGCTCCGGCGGCAGCCGGTGCGACCCGGCCTGCTCCAGGGCCTCCGCGCCCGCCAGCGCCGCAAGGCGTCCCACGCGGTCCATGCGGCGGCTCTCGCGCTGGCCGAAGCGCCGTTTGGCGGCATCGTCCACGTCGGCGTCGGCCACCGGGCACACCACCACCGGCCCCAGGCCCTCCACCTCGCGCACGGTGGCGCCCGACCTGCCCGCGATGAGGGCGTCCCAGAACCCCTCCACGCCGGTGCCCAGGCTGCAGATCGCCCCGGCGCCCGTCACCACCACGCGTCGCATGCCCGGCATCCTCGCAGACGCCGGACATCCCACGCGCTGTCAGCACCCCGCGCGGCTGCGCGAGGGCGAGCGGCCGTGGGGCCGCCCGCGGTGCGCTAACGGATCGCCACCAGCCGCAGCAGCATGCGGCGGCCGCCGCCCCGGGTGGGGGGCTCGGCCGTGGCGTGGCGCCGCCGCATCATCGCGGCGGCCATGCGGTCGGCCGCGGCGGCCGCGTGCAGTTCGGACACGCGGATGCGGATGAGCTGGCGGGTGATCTCGGTTGACCCGTGCATACCGGCCTCCTTCGAGCGTGTGGTTTGCTTCCGGCCTGGGCAACTCTAAACAACATCGCGATACCGTGATATAGTTCTTTCACTATGCCTCTTGATGTCGCTCCCTCCCCGGTCGTCACCGCCATCGGTCCCGTCGTGGCCGCCTCGGCCGTGATGGAACTCAGCGCGCTGATCTGCACCTCGTGCGCACAGGCCTGCGGCGGCCCACCCCGCGGCACGCTCTCGCTGCCCGATGCGGTCGTGCGACGGGAACAGCGCGTGTGGGGCGACGGGCAGGGGATGCTGAGCGAGCTGGTGGTGCTGGCCGACGCGGTGGGCCTGGTCGAGTCCCTCGACGTGGAGCCGCTGCTGGAGCGTCTGCTCAGCCCGGTGATGTTCGCCACCGACCCGGCCCTGGAGAGCGAGTACGAGGCGGACCGCATCCTCATCTGGCAGCGGCTGCGCCGCCTGGCGCGCGACCGGCGCCTGCGCGTGCGGTACGTGGAGGTGCTGCGCGAGATGTGGGCGTGCTTCGCCGACCGCTGGGAGGGGGGCGAGCGGGAGCGCGCGCAGCGGGTCGCCCGGGAGTGGGCGCAACGGCTGCGGGAGGGTGCGGAGGCGTCGTCGTTCCTGGTGCCCGAGCACATCGCCCGGCGACCGCAGTACGCCGAGATGGCGCAGCGAGCTCAGCGCGATGGCACGCTCATCCTCTCGCCCGCCACCGCGAGCACCCGCGGGCACATCGTGTCGCTGCCCAGCGGGCGGCTGTCGGTGTCGGCCGGGGTGGTGGAGACGGATCCCATCGTGGCCCGCCGCGAGGTTGCCGGGCACATCGCCGATCAGCTGCGGGTGCTGGCCGAGCCCACCCGGCTCACCATCCTGGCGCAGCTGGCGCAGGGGCCGTCGGGCGTGTCCGAGCTGGCACGCACCCTGCACATCGCACAGCCCACCGCGTCGGTGCACCTGCGGCGCCTGCGCGACGCGGGGCTGGTGGAGGTGGACCGGCAGGGTGGGGGCGCCACCTACACGCTGCGTCCCGAGGCCGTGGCGGCGCTGATGGACGACGTGGGGGGACGGCTCACGCGCCAGCTGGCCGGCGCGCAGTAGCATCGCCCGATGGAGGGCGACTCACCGGTCCCGGCCGCACGCGTGCTGCGCTGGATGGCCCAGCACGGACAGCGGCTGCGCGAGCTCACCGAGCTGCAGGAGACCCTGGGCCACCCCGTGCGCGTGCCCGCCGACGACGGGGTGATCCGCGCCAACCTGGTGTTCCTGGCCGAGGCGCTCACCGCCGCCGCCGACCCCGGGCTGGCGACTCGGCTGCTGGGGTTCGCCGACGCGCTGGACACCTGGTTCGACCAGGAGGCCGACGAGCTGGAGGCCCACCTGTTGCGCGCCGAGGGCGCCATCGCACTGGAGGAGCACCTGCAGTTCGGCACCGTGCCGGGGCGCGACCCCTCCCTGGACGCCGCGCTGGAGCGGCGGCTGCGCGTGATGGGCTGGCTGCGCCTGTTCGTGCACGGGCTGGAGGCCTCGCTGGGACCGCAGGCCGACGGCCTGGCCGATGCCACGCTCGCGTGGATCGCGGCGCACCAGCGGGAGCTGTCGCGGCTGGTGCTCACGCTCGACGCGCACGCCCGCTCGGCGCACGCGGCGACCGGGCAGCTCACGCCGGAGCTGCTCGACGAGATCGGCCAGACCGCGGCCGTGCGGGCCTCGGTGCGGCAGTTGGCCGAGGCGCTGGAGGAGACCCTCGGCGCCACGACCTGACCCCGGCGCCCGTTCGGGCGCCGGGACGGGAACATCGACTACCCCTTGCGCTCCTTCACCAGGGCGGTGAGGGCGGGGATGACGGTGTGCAGGTCGCCCACCACACCGAAGTCGCAGAAGTCGAAGATGGGAGCGTTGGCGTCCTTGTTGACCGCCACGATCACCTGCGAGCTCTGCATGCCCACCTTGTGCTGGATGGCGCCGGACACGCCCGCGCCGATGTACAGCTTGGGGGCCACGGTCTTGCCGGTCTGGCCGATCTGGGTGGGGTACGGGTACCAGCCCGAGTCCACCACCGCGCGGGTGGAGGCCACGGCCCCGCCCAGCGCGCCCGCCAGCTCCTCCAGCGAACCGAACGCCTCGGGGGCGCCCAGGCCGCGGCCGCCACACACCAGGATCTCGGCCTCCTCGATGGAGGGACCGGAGCTGACCTCCTGGGCCTGCTCGGTGATGGTGGCCTTGGTGCTGAACTCCTGCAGCGGCACCTCGGCCGACTCCACCGCACCGGCGGCGGGCCGCTCGGTGGGCTCGAACGAGCCGGCGCGCACCAGTCCCAGCCGCGGGGTGGCGGTCCACCCGACGTCCACCAGCACGGTGTCGCCCAGGGCGGAGCGCTTGCCCACCAGGGCCCCGCCGTCCATCACCAGGTCGCCCAGGTCCCAGTTGAGACCGGCGTCCAGGCGGGCGGCCAGGCCACCGGCGATGTCGGACGCCAGCACCGAGGCCTGGAACAGCACGTTGTCGAAGCCCTTGGCGCTCACCAGCGCGGCCAGCACGTCCACGCGCGGCTGCGGCAGCGGCTTCTCCAGGCGGGTGTCATCGGCGATGTACACCGTGGCGGCGCCGTACTGGGCGGCCTTGGCGGCAAGGCCGGACACACCGGAGCCGATGATGACGGCGCTGGTGTCGGGGTCGAGCGAGGCGGCCTTGGACAGCACGCCCAGGGATCCCTTCTGGATGCTGTCGCCGTGGTGCTCGAGGAAGACCAGTGTGCTCATGCGAACTTCCTTTCCACCAGGAACTCCAGGATCTTCTGGGCCGCGGTGCCGTCGTCTTCGATCTTGATGGTGTCGCCGCGGGACGGCGGCGGGTTGACCGCCGACACCGTGGTGCGGGATCCGGCCTCACCGGCCTTGGAGGCGTCCACGCCGATGTCCGCCAGGCTCTTGATGTCCTGGGGCTTCTTCTTGGCGCCCATGATGCCCTTGAGCGAGGGGTAGCGCGGCTCGTTCAGCGCGTCGGACACGGCAAGCACTGCGGGCGTGCCGGTCTGGATGGTGTCGTACCCGAACTCCGTCTGGCGCTTGGCGGTGATGGTGCCACCGCTGATGGTGAGCTCGGACACCTGGGACACCACCGGCATCTCCAGGCGGTCGGCCACCGCGGCCCACAGCACCGCGCCGTCGGAGTCCTGCGCGGACTGGCCGAACAGCACCAGCTCGGCCGACTCGGCGGCGATGGCGGTGGCCAGCACGGTGCTGGTGGCCACCAGGTCCGATCCGGCGGCGCCGGGGTCGGAGATCAGCACGGCGCGGTCGGCGCCCATGGCCAGCGCCTTGCGGATGGACTCCAGGGCCTTCTCCTGGCCCATGGAGATCAGCACCACCTCGCCGCCCCCGGCGGCGTCCTTGATGCGCAACGCCTCCTCGACCGCGTTCAGGTCGTAGGAGTTGAGCGCCCGTTCACCACTGCGGTCAATCCGCTTGGTGGCCGGGTCCATCCGCCGGCCGGGGCCGGCCTCCGGTACCTCTTTCACGCAGACAGCGATCTTCATCAGATCTCCCACCAACTCGCCGGTGTGCACGGGTGCGTGCGGCGCCCGGAGGGGCGCGCCATCACCCACGGATACAGGGCCTGCCCAAGCTCGGCCGAGCGGTGGGCGGCGTTCGGTGAGCGATCCTAACCCGGTGCGCCGCGCCACGGCGAGGAAAGGCGGGAGTCATCCGCCCGGTGGAGGGGGTGCGATCGTCACCGAGAGCGCGTGCGCGTCAGTACGGCGGCGCGCCCGGGGAACGGCCGGGCGCGCGGAACGTGCCGTGCTCGATCTCCCGGCTCACCAGCGCCCCCACCAGCAGGGCGATGCTGGACAGCCACATCCACGTGAGGGTCACCACCACGATGGCCACCTGGCCCCACGTGGTGTCGTAGGCGCCCAGGCGGTTGACGTACAGCGAGAACAGGCCGCTGATCACCAGCCAGGCCATGGTGGCCACCACCCCGCCCACCACGGTGGCCCGCCGGCTGATGTGGCCCTCCACGTCGGGGCCCAGCCGCATGATCCCGGTGAAGGCCAGCATCACCCCCGCCACCAGCACCGGCCACTGCAGCACCCAGTACACCCAGGTGGCCGCCGACCCCAGGCGCGCGGCGATCTGCGGGCCCACCACCAGCACCCCCACCACCAGCACCAGCGCCAGCAGGGTGAACGCCAGCATTCCCAGGGCCACCAGCCGCTGCCGCACCCGCCCGCGGGTCTCGTCGGTGCCCTCGATGGCGTTGAGGGCCCGCATCAGGGCGCCCATGAAGCCGGTGGCGCTCCACAGCGCCAGCGGCACCGACACCAGCAGCAACCGCAACCCGTTGCCGCCGTGCAGGCTGCGGTGCACCGCGTCCTGCAGCAGGGTCACCGCGTCGGCGGGCATCACACCGTTGAGCCGGCCCACCAGGTCGTCCACCTGCGTGCGGCTGAGCGCCAGGCCCAGCACGCCCAGCCCCAGCAGGACCAGCGCGGGGACGGCCAGGAAGGCGTAGTAGGCCAGCGCGGCCGCCCGGTCGGGCAGCTGCAGGGCCATGGTGCGGCCCAGCACACCGCGCACGCGGGCGCGCAGCACCGCGGCGGTGGTGGGTGCGGGCGGTGAGGTGGGCGCGGTCATGGGTGAGTGGTGGCGGGGGACAGCCTCTCAGACATACCCGCCGCACCACCACGCCACCCACATCCGTATGGGCGCTTCGGTGTGTACTTCCCGTGCATGCCCGAACACCCCGAACCGGCGCCGGCGCCGGCCCAGGTGCCCCCCGGCCGGCCCACCGACGCGGAGCTGCTGCGGCGCGTGGCGCTGGGTGATGAGACGGCCTTCGCCGGGTTGTGGGAGCGGTATGGGCGCGCGGTCTTCGGTGCTTGCCGGGCCGTGCTGGGCGACACCGCCGCGGCCGAGGACGCCACGCAGGAGGCGTTCACGCGGGTGTGGCGCATGGCCCACCGGTTCGACCCCGGCCGGGGGTCGGCGGCCGGGTGGCTGCTCACGGTGGCCCGCAACAGCGCGCGCAACGCGGCGCGCGGACGGCGGCCGCTGGAGGGCCTCCCCGATGACCTGGCGGGTCCCGGCATCGACGAGCAGGCCGTGTCCGACCGCTTCTGGGTGCAGGCAGCCATGGCGGGGCTGCCCGAGGACGAGCGCCGCATGGTGGAGCTGGCGTACTTCCGAGGCCTCAGCCACGGCCAGATCGCCGCGTCCACCGGCGTGCCGCTGGGCACGGTGAAGACCCGCATCCGGCGGGCCCTGGGGCGCATGGCCGATGCGGGAGGGGTGGCGTGAACCACGAGCGCGCCCGCGAGCTGCTGCCCCTGCTGCTGGAGATGCGGGCCGCGGACCCGGCGGAGGCCGAGCTGCGCGCCCACGTGGACGGGTGCGCCGAATGCCGGGCGCGTCTGGAGCGGCTGCGGCGCGTGGAGACCGCCCTGACCGCCGCGGGCCCGGACGGCGACATGCCCGGCCCGGCGCTGGCGCACCGCGTGCTGGAGGTGCCCCTCACGCATCCCCGCCGCCCCGCCGGCCGGTTCCGGCGCGGCGTGCTGCCCGTGGGGGCGGCGGTGGCCGTGGCGGCATCGCTGGCCGCGGCGGTGCTGGTGGTGCGGGGCGACGATCGCGGTGCGCCCGCCGGGTTCGCCGCCCAGCGCACCATGGCGCTGTCCGGGCGGGCCCAGGGCACCGTGCAGCTGGGACGCCCCAACGGGTCGGCCCGCGTGGTGCGCATCGACCTGCATCATCTGCCCACGGCCGGCACCCCCAGCTTCGACGTGTGGGCCGTGGGGCCCGACGGCGCCGTGCGCGTGGGGTCGCTGGGCCCGGACCGTGACGGCAACTGCGTCGCGGAGTTCATGACCTCCGCGGCGGTGCGCGTGGACCGGGTGGCGGTCACGCGACCCGGCATGGGTCCGGCGCACGGCGTGATGGCCAGCACCCGCCAGGCGGGCTGAGCCTGAATCGGTCGGTCCTCGCGGCGCGACCCTCGACGATTTACGGCTGAGCACCCCCGCGTCCGGCAGGATGCCGGGGTGTCCACGGGCGTCCGCAACCTGGTGAGCGTGCAGGAGGTGGGGGTCACCTACGCCGGCCGGGCCGTGCTGGACGGCGTGCTCCCTCGGCGTGGCCGCCGGTGACCGCATCGGCGTGGTGGGCCGCAACGGCGACGGCAAGTCCACGCTGCTGCGCCTCATCGCGGGCACCCAGGAGCCGGACACGGGTGCGGTGACCCACACCGGCGGCCTGCACGCGGCGCTCTTGGGGCAGGGCGACGACCTGGATCCCACCGCCACCATCCGGCGGGAGCTGGTGGGCGGCCGGGCCGACCACGAGTGGGCCGGCAACCCGGCGTTCCGCGCCGTGCTGGACGGCCTGCTGGGCGGCGTCACCCTGAGCCGCTTCCCGCAGGGCCTGGACACCGTCATCGGCACGCTCAGCGGGGGCGAGCGCCGGCGGGTGGCGCTGGCGAAGCTGCTGATCGACGGTCCCGAGCTGCTGCTGCTGGACGAGCCCACCAACCACCTGGACATCGAGGGGGTGGCGTGGCTGGCCGCGCACATGGCGGCGCGGCGCGGCACGCTGGTGGTGGTGACCCACGACCGCTGGTTCCTGGACGCGGTGTGCACCACCACGTGGGAGGTGGCCGACGGCGGGGTGTACCGCCACGACGGCGGGTACGCGGCGTTCGTGCTGGCCCGCGCCGAGCGCGATCGCGTGGAGGCCCAGCGCGACGAGCGGCGCCGGCAGCTGGTGCGCAAGGAGCTGGCCTGGTTGCGGCGCGGCCCCCCGGCGCGCACCAGCAAGCCGCGTTTCCGCATCGAGGCGGCCAACGCCCTCATCGCCGACGTCCCCGAGGTGCGCAACACCGCCGAGCTGCTGCGGTTCGCCACGGCGCGCCTGGGCAACACCGTGCTGGAGGCCGAGGAGGCCACCGTGCGCTTCGACGGGGGCCCGCCGGTGCTGGACCGCGTCACCTGGCGGCTGGGGCCGGGCGACCGCGTGGCGCTGGTGGGCGCCAACGGCTGCGGCAAGACCACCCTCATCCGGCTCCTGGCCGGCGCGGTCGAACCCGAGGCGGGCGCGGTGACGCGCGGGGTCACCGTGCGGCTGGCGCACCTGTCGCAGGACTCCGCCGACGCTCCGGGACATTTGCGCGTGCTGGAGGCCCTGGAGGAGGTGCGGCTGCACACCAGCCTCAGCGACGGCCGGCAGGTGACGGCGGGGGAGCTGTGCGAGCGGTTCGGGTTCCGGGGCGCGCGGGCCGGCACGCTGGTGCGCGACCTGTCGGGCGGGGAGCGCCGGCGTCTGCAGCTGATGCGCCTGCTGATGGCCGAGCCCAACGTGCTGCTGCTGGACGAGCCCACCAACGACCTGGACATCGACACCCTCAGCGCCCTGGAGGACCTGCTGGACGCCTGGCCCGGCACCCTGGTGGTGGTGAGCCACGACCGCTGGTTCCTGGAGCGGGTGTGCGACGACACCTTCGCGGTGATGCCGGGTGGTCGGCTGCGGCACCTGCCCGGCGGCGTGGAGGAGTACGTGCGGCGGCGGGAGGAGGCCCGCGAGCCGGGCCCGGTGCGGCCGGCGCGGCCGGCGGAGGCGCCCGCGGGCGCCGTGGTGCGTCAGGCGCGCAAGGACATGCAGCGCATCGAGCGGGACCTCGACCGGCTGGCCGACCGGGATCGCGACGTGCACGCCCGCATGGCCGACAACGCCACCGACCACGAGTTGCTGCGCGACCTCACGGGGCAGCTGCGCGACATCGCAGCCCAGCGCGACGAGCTGGAGTCACGCTGGATGCTGGCCGCCGAGGCGGCAGGGGAGGCCTGAGCCTCCCTCGCGGTTCAGGCGGGCAGACCCTGGCGCTGCGGGCGGAAGAAGAAGTACAGGGTGGGCACCGCCAGGGCGGCGAAGCCGACCAGGCGCATCAGGTTGCCCTCGGGGAACAGCCCGCCCTCGGACAGCTCGCCCAGCGCGGACGCCAGCAGGTAGGCCGCGAACACCAGCAGCAGCCCGGAGGTGACCGAGAAGAACCGGGCCAGCGGCAGGCGGCTGCCGCCGCGGTACACCAGGTATCCCAGCGCGACGGCCACGGTGAGGCCCACGGTGGCGCCGACGGTGCTGGTCAACCGGTTGGCGCCCTGGAAGCTGCCGAACACGAACAGCGCGGTCTCAAGGCCCTCGCGCAGCACGCCCACGAACACCACGGTGCCCAGCGCCATGCTGGACCCGGTGGCGAGCGCCCGGCGCACCTGGCCCTCGATCTCCCCGCGCAGCGAGCGGGCCTGGCGGCGCATCCAGAAGATCATCCAGGTCAGCAGCCCCGCGGCCGCCAGCATGGTGGTGCCCTCCCAGATCTTCTCCGCGCGGCCGTCGAACTCGGCGCCCACGAACACCAGCACGCCGCCGATGGCGACGCTGACGGCCATGGCCGCGGCCACCGCGATCCACACGGTGGACAGGACGTCCCGGCGCCCGATGCGGTTGAGCAGCGACAGGACGATCACCACCACAAGTGAGGCCTCGAAGCCCTCGCGAAGAAGAATCAGCCCTGCGCCCATCCACTCCCCCAGTGCGTGGGCCGACTCGACCCGGGTGGTCCGACGGCGGCAACTTTAGGGGTCATCGGCTCTATGGGCAACTCACATGACCGAAAAGGGGACAAACGCCCGACGTCCCCGGGGGCCGGGCCATGTGCCCGGCCCCAATGCGGGGCTACCTGGCCTTCCGCTTGACCGGCTTCACGGTGAACAGCCGCGTGAGGGGCAGGTTGAGCGTGCCCAGCGTCCGCGTGGGGATCGTCACGCTGATGCGCAGGCGGTAGCCGCCCACCGGCAGTCGCCCCACCCGCAGCAGGACGGGCGTGAGGTTGCTCACCTGCCGGGTGAAGCGGCGCTTCATCGGCAGCAGCCGGGTCTTGTGGTGCGCCAGCTTCTGCACGCGCCACACCTGCAGGTGGGCGGTGCCGGTCACCCCGGTGGAGATGCCCATCGTGATCTTCACGATCCCACCGGCGTATGTGGCCTTGGACGCCTGCAGCTTCGGCCGGCTCTCGGTGCCGCCGCTGGGGCCCGAGGACACGGGCAGGCGGCGCACCGTGCGGGTGAGCGTGGTGGTGACCCCGGCACCGTTGCGCGCCACCACCGCGATGGCCGTGCTGGTGCCGGCCGCGCCGAGCGGGGCAGGCATGCTGAAGGTGCCGTCGGCGGCCACGGTCGCGGGGGCACCGTTGACGGTCACCGACGCGATGCCCGCGGGGTCGGACGCCGAGCCCGTCACCGTGACGGTGGCCACGCCGCTGCCTACGTTGCTGACGTCGGCCGGGGCGGTGAGCGCCAGCGTGGGTGCGGTCGCATTCGCGCCGGCCAGCTCCTTCAGGAAGATGTCCTGCACCTTGTTGGTGTCACCGGGGATCAGTGGATCGTTGTTGACGACGCCGGTGTCGTCGTTGTACTCGAAGGCGACGTTCGCCCCATTGCCCGAGATCTCGGGTTGGTTCGACGCGTTCCCGCCCTGCGTGCCGTTGGCCTGCGCGCTGACCAACTGGGTGGTGCGCGCGGGGACATCCCGCACGAACGCGTCCGTCTGGGCGGCGTTGTTGTCCACGGTGGTGAGGTTGTTGGACTCCGACTCGAAGGCCACCCGGGCGCCGTCGGCCGAGATGGATGCCGTGTGAGCGGCCCCGTTGCCCCGACCGTCCAGCCCGTTGCGGGCCGACACCAGGGTGGTGACGCCGGCCACCACGTCACGCCGGTACACGTCCTGGCCGGTGTTGTCGTTGGCCGGGTCGAGGGTCTCGCCGGTCTGGAACACCACATACCGGCCGTTGCCGGAGATGTCCGGGATGTTGGCCCCCAGCACGTCGCCGTTGGTGGCGACGTCGGCGGGCACGGTGGTCCCCGCCGCAATGTTGCGCACCATGATGTCATTGGCGTTGTTGTTGTCGTTGGGGAAGAGGTTGGTGGTGTCCAGCACCGCCTCGAAGGCCACCACACGCCCGTCCGCGCTGATGGTGGGCCGCTCGCAGGTGCCGTTGGCCAGCTGCCCCTGGGAGTTCACCGACACGGGCACCGTGGTGCCGGCCGCGATGTCACGCAGCAGCACGTCCGACTTGTTGCCTGGGTCGTTGGGGAACAGGTTGGTTGCCTGGCCGTCGTTGAAGGCCACCCGGTTGCCGTCCCCGGAGACGCTGGGGTCGCCGAACACGGCCGCGTTGGCCTGCTGCCCGGCGCTGTTCACCGACACCAGGGTGACCTGACGGGTCACCATGTCCTTGCGGAACACGTCCGCCGTGCCGTTGGCGTCGTTGGGTACCAGGTTGGTGGCGGTGCTGGCGAACACCACGTACCGGCCGTCGGCGCTGATGTCGAAGGCGGGGTTGAACGTGTCGCCCTCGGCCGAGTCGCCGTTGCCGGCCGCGCCGCCGGCGGATGCCGACGCCATCACGGTGACGCCGGTCTGGCGGTCGCGCACGTAGATCTGGGTCTTCCCGCCCGTGGGTGGTTGATCCAGCTGGTCCTTGCTGGCGAACACCACGTACCGCCCGTCGGCGCTGACGGCCGAGCTGGCCGAGGCCAGCGTGGCCTGGATACCCGTGGACGTGAGGCTCACCCTGCTGAGGTCGCCGGCCGCGCCGAACGCCATCGCCGCCACCCCCGCCGTGCAGGCGGTCGCGAGCACCCCCAAGCGCAGCGCGCGGCGTCGAACGGGTGGACGGTGCATCGAGGACCTCCTGGACATGGGCTGAGCCCGATCACGCTCCTGCGCGGCGCCCGTTGCGTCAACCCCCCAGACGGCCGGGAGGCCCGCATGGGGTGGCGTACAGTGATTCCGGATGACCGAGGCCACGGCGCAACGCACCCCACGGGAACGCCGGCTGCGCCGCGCCCTCATCGTCGTGAGCCTGCTGGCGGGTCTGATGGCGCTGCTGGTGGCCGGGGTGATCGTGTACTGGCTGCGTTTCGTGCTGCCGGTGTCGTCCGACCCGTTCACGCGCGGCCCGTACGTGACCCGGCTGGGCACCACCGACGCCACCCTGAGCTGGCACATCCCCGGCCGCCACACGGTGCACATCGTGGCCACCACGCCCGACGGGCGCACGGTGACCGACGTGGACGGCCACCTCACCGGCCTCACCCCGGGCGCCCGCCAGCCGTGGGTGGCCTCGGTTGACGGCCGCGCGGTCGCCTGGGGCGCGGTCACCACGGCCGCCACCGACCCCGCCGCGCCGGTGCGCTTCACGGCCTTCGGCGACTACGGGGCGGGTGGTGACGCCGAGTACGCGGTGGCGCGGGTGGCGGCGGCCCAGGACCCCGCGTTCACCGCGGTGCCGGGCGACAACAGCTACCTGGTGGCCGCGCCCGTCCTGTTCGACCACAACATCTTCCGGCCCATGCGCCCGCTGCTGGCGGAGGGGCCGTTCGTGGCCACCCTGGGGGAGCACGACCTGGCCTACGGCGGCGGCGGTGCCGTCGCCTCGGCGCTGGGGCTGCCGAACGGCGGCGACCGGTACGTGTTCACCCACGGCGGGGTGCGCATCATCGCCCTGGGCCTGGAGATGGACGCCGGGGACGTGCCGTTCGTGCGCGCGGCCCTCGCCCGTCCCGGCGCCCGGCACACCTACCTGCTGGTCCACCGCCCACCGGCCCCGGCCAACCCGGTGCTTGCGGTGGCGCGCGGCCATGTGGTGGCGGTCATCGCCGGGCACAACCACCGCTACGAGCGGCGCGTGATCGGCGGCATCCCGGAGTTCACGCTGGGCACCGGCGGGGCGCCGCGCAGCGAGGGGCGCACCCCGCGCTCGGCCGACGCCAAGGTGTCGCTGGAGACCTACGGCGTGCTGCGCGTGGACGACACTCCGCGACGGGTGGTGTGCGTGTTCCTGGACGACGCGGGCGCGGTGCGCGACCGGGTGGTGCTGCCCGGGTGACCGCATGCGTGCACGAGGTGCCCACGCCCGAGGGCCCCGCTCGCGCGCATGTGCACGCCGTCCCGGACGCCGTGGGCGCGCTCGTGCTGGGCCACGGCGCGGGGGGCGGCGTGACGGCCCCCGACCTGGTGGCGGCCACCACCACGGCCCTGGAGCTGGGGGTGAGCGTGGTGCTGGTGGAGCAGCCCTACCGGGTGGCGGGCCGCCGTCGCCCCGATCCGGCCCCGCGGCTGGATGCGGCGTGGGAGGCCGTGGTGGCCTGGGTGGGCGCCGAGGTGGCTCCGGGCCTGCCGGTGGTCACGGGCGGGCGCTCGTCGGGTGCGCGCGTGGCGTGCCGCACGGCGGTCACCACCGGTGCGGTCGGGGTGCTGTGTCTGGCGTTCCCCATGCTGCCGCCGCCGCGGCGCGACGGCTCACGTGGCCCCAGCCGGTTGCCGGAGCTGGACGGGGTGGGCGTGCCCGTGCTGGTGGTGCAGGGTGAACGCGACCCTTACGGCATGCCCCCGGATTCCCCCGGTCGCCGCGTGGTGCGCACGCCGGGCGACCACGCGCTGCGCGGCGGGTTGCCCCCGCTGCGCAACGCGCTGGCCGCCTGGCTGCGCGACGTCCTACCGATCTGAGTGGGTCAGGTCCGCAGGCGCCTGCCGGTTGCCATGCGGTACACACCCAGCAGGATCACGCTTCCGACGATGGCGGTGAGCCATGTGGAGATGTCGAAGAAGTGGTCCAGCGGGTGCGCGTCGAACAGCACGGCGGCGAGGAACCCGCCCACCAGTGCGCCGGCCACCCCGATGACCATGGTCACCAGGATCCCGCCGGGGTCCTCGCCCGGCATGATGGCCTTGGCGATCGCACCGGCGATGAGGCCGAGCAGAAGAAACGCGATGATGCCCATGAAGAACGCCTCCTGTTGGCGTTGGAACAGCGGGTACGTGGTGGACCCGCACTGCCCATGAGGGTACCCGCGACGGGGATTTCTACGCGCGCCGCCGTGTGAAGGGTCCGCCAAGGCCCCGCGTGCTGCCGGTAAGCTCGCGCGTCGGGTGGCAGGCCAACGGCGCGGGAGGGACGTTGAAACTGGTGATCGGGATCATCCGCCCGGAGCGGGTGAACGAGGTGCTTGAGGCGCTGTACCGCGCGGAGGTGCGGGGCTACTCCATCAGCCGCGTGCAGGGGCACGGCGGCGAGGTGGACCGCGTGGAGACCTACCGCGGCACGCGCGTGAAGATGGAGCTGTCCGAGAAGGTGCGGTTCGAGATCGCCGTGTCGGAGTCGTTCGTGCAGCCCACCATCGACGCCCTCTGCGAGGGGGCGCGCACCGGCGAGGTGGGCGACGGCAAGATCTTCGTGGTGGACCTGGAGCGGATCGTCCGCATCCGCACCGGTGAGACCGACACCTCGGCGGTGACGCCGGTGGGCGGCGGCTCATGAACACGGTCACCACGGTCAACTCCGGCGACACCGCGTGGATGCTCATCGCCACCGCGCTGGTGCTGATGATGACCCCGGCGCTGGGCCTGTTCTACGCCGGTCTGGTGCGGTCCAAGAACACCCTCAACACCTTCATGATGTCCATCGCCGCGATGGGCGTGGCCACCATCACCTGGACGGCGGTGGGGTACTCGCTGGCCTTCGACGGCAACGCGTCCCTCATCGGCGGCCTGCACCACGCGTTCCTCAACGACGTGGGTTTCGCGCCCCGGCCCGGCACCACCATCCCCCATCTGGTGTTCTTCGCCTTCCAGGCCAGCTTCTGCATCATCACCACCGCCCTGGTGAGCGGCGCCGTGGTGGAACGCATGCACTTCGGCACGTTCCTGGTGTTCGCGGTGTTCTGGTCGGGTCTGATCTACCCCGTGCTGGCTCACTGGGCGTTCGGCAACGGGTGGCTGATGGCCCGCGGGGCGCTGGACTTCGCCGGCGGGGTGCCGGTGGAGATGGGCTCCGGTTTCGCCGCCCTGGCCGCCGCCGTGGTGGTGGGGGCGCGCAAGGACTACGGGCGCCTGGCCATCCTGCCGCACAACGCCATGTTCGTGCTGCTGGGCGCGGGGCTGCTGTGGTTCGGCTGGTTCGGCTTCAACGGCGGTAGCGGGTTCAGCACCGGCAACCCCAGCGTGCTGGCGTTCGTGAACACCCTGGTGTGCCCGGCCACCACCCTGGTGGTGTGGTTCGTGCTGGACCTGGTGCGCGGTCGCAAGGCCACGGCCATCGGCGCGGCCACGGCCATCGTGGTGGGCTGCGTGGGCATCACCCCGGCGGGCGGCTACATCAGCCCGGGATGGGCCATGGGGCTGGGGGCGCTGGTGGCGCTGCCCAGCTACGCCATCATCACGTGGCGCACCCGCACCCGTCTGGACGAGACCCTGGACGTCCTGGCCGCCCACGGCATGGGCGGCTTCGTGGGCATCCTGTTCATCGGGTTCTTCGCCCAGCGCTCGTGGAACGGCGTGGCCGACGGGCTGGTGTACGGGCACGCCCGCCAGCTGCTGGACCAGGCGGAGGCGGCGCTGGCCGGCCCCGTGTTCGCCTTCTGCGCCACCTTCGTGCTGCTGCGCCTGCTGGGCCTGGTGATGCCCCTGCGGGCCGATCGCGTGGAGGAGGCCGTGGGCATGGACGTGGTGTTCCACGGCGAGGAGGCCTACGTCACCGGCGAGGGCGCCCTGCTGATCAGGGAGGACTGACCGGCAGGCCCGATCGCAGCGCGCGCACGGCCATGGCCCGCGCGCGCAGCGTGGCGGGCGGGATGCGGCCGGCGCGCACCGCGGCCGCCAGGCTGCGCCAGCCCGCCGTGCCCGTGGCGCGCCCGGTGTAGAGCACCAGGCCCGCGCCCGCCAGCACGGCGCGCTCCGGCAGTCGGTCGATGTCGCGCACCGCGGCGGCGTCGAGGCTGTCGGTGATGAACGGGCCCCGCACCCCCATGCCGGCGGCGAAGCGGTACGCGGCCGGGGACAGCACCGCGGGAACGTCCCCGCCGACCGCCGGGTAGGCGGCGCTGGCCACCATCACCAGGGTGGCCGGTTCCCCGCCGCAGCGGCGGTACGCCGCGGTGCCCGTCACGAGGTCCGCCCGGGACACGTCCAGCGACACCGGCGCCAGGTCGGTGTTGACGGTGGCGGTGCCGAGGCCCGGGAAGTGCTTGAGCGTGGGCACCACCCCGCCGTCGCGCAGCCCCCGTGCGAAGGCGCACGCCGCGCCGGCCACCACGGCCGGGTCGGCGGCGAAGGTGCGGCTGCCAAGCATGCCGCCCGATGTGCCCACGTCGGCCACCGGGGCCAGGTCCACGTTGACGCCCGCGGCGCGCAGGTCGGCGGCGGTGCGCCGGCCCTCGGCGCGGATGGCCGACAGCGTGCGCGTGCCCATCACCGCCGCCGACGCGGTGGGGTGGGCGCCCGCCAGGCGCGTCACCGTGCCGCCCTCCTGGTCGATCATCACCAGCAGCGGCGGCCGGCCGCCGCGGGCCGCGGCGCGCTGCAGGGCGTCCACCAGGGCGCGCACCTGCCGGGCGTCGCGGATGTTGGGTGGCATCAGGATCACGCCCGCCAACCGGCCCCGGCGCGCGGCGTCCAGCACCTCCGCCGAGGCCGTGGTGCCGTCCACGCCGGTCACCACGAGATCCCCGGCGGTGACCGGCACCGCCGGGGTCACCGGCGCGGTGCCGGTGGTGGCGGTGACCGCCCCGGTTCCCGTGGGGACGCTCGTGTGCCGCCCCCGCCCCCGCCGCCGCGGTGCAGTGCGATGGCCGTGCCCACCAGCGCCAGGGCCACCACCCAGGCGGCCGCCCACATGCGTCCGGGGCGCCGGCCGCCTCCGTGGGGATGGGTGATGCCGTTGCGCACCGGCGCATTCTCGCGACCGGCCGGGACGTCCTATCTCAGGCGCGCGCGCGGCATGCGCAGCCGCAGGATGCCGCGGTCCGCCACGATGAGCTGGCGGGAGGGGGTGGAGGTGCCGCCGCGGCGGTTGAGCGCCACCACCCGGTACGTGCACTGCGGGGCGCCCGCGCACACCGCGCGCAGCGCACCCCGGTGCGTGGTGGCCACCCGCGTGAGGCCGCCGTCGGCGGCCACCCGGTACAGCGCCAGCCGGCGGGTGCCGCGGGGCGGCGTCGCGTCCACGGCCACACCGCCCGGCACGAAGCGGGCGCGCAGGCGGGGCGCGGCCACCGCGACGCCGCGGGCGAGCCACGTGGGGTGGAAGGCGGGGGCGGGCACCGGGGCCGGGGCGGGCCCGCCACCCGGGGTGGGGTCCGGGCCGGTGCCCGCCGGCGTTGACGCGGTGCCAGGGATGGCGCCGTCCACCGACATCCCCAGGAGGTCCGTGGTGCCGTCGTGGTCCATGGTGATCCCCACGGCGATGGCGGTGGTGCCCTCCGGCAGCACCGGGGTGCGCCATGTGGCGTGGGTGGTGGACGTGGCCGCCGGCAGCGCGGGGCCCACGCCAAGCGACCGCCACTGCTGCGCTCCTGTGCGCACGTACACCAGGGGACGCGGCCCATCGGAGGAGCGGTAGTCCAGGCCCACCGTGGCCACCTGGCCGGCCTGGGCCACCGGCGCGCACAGGCCGGTGTCCATGGAGGAGGTCAGCTTCCACCCGGCGGTGCTGAGCGTGCCGCTCACCGTCATGCGCACGCCGCCGCCGTCCAGGCGCGCGTACTGCACGCGTCCGTCGCCGGAGCCGGCCGGGATCCAGCAGGCGGGCAGGGTCCCGTCACCCAGCGTGAGGCCGGGGTTGAACAGGGCGGTCAGCGGGGTGCTGGGCACGGTCACCACCGGCTGTGCCGGCCCGCCCGTCACCTGGGCAACGGTGCGCACCACCAGCCTGCCGGCGGAGCGCTCCACGCCCAGCCAGTCCAGCAGCTGCGCGAAGGTGGTGGGGGTGACGCCGTCGGTGCAGGCGGCATCGGTGGTGGACGAGCAGAGCTGGTGGAACACCAGGTTCACCCAGCCGCCGGCGGGCTCGGCGGCGCTCACCAGCGTCTGCACCCGGCGCAGGGCGGGGTCGCTGAGCACCGGGAGGGCGCGGATGGCGTACGGGTCGGCCGCCGGCAGGGGCTCGGCCACCACGCAGCCGGCGCATCCCAGGCCCGTCTCGGCGCGGGCCGAGGTGTAGCCGCACCCTCGGGCCACGTCCTCCACGGCGGCCGTGGACGCGCCGTTGGGGTAGGCCAGGTCGGTCACGGTGAGCCCGTGCGCCGCCAGGGCCGCGCGGTCGTTGCACACCTCCACGCGCTGCTGGTCGGTGGTGAGGGCCGGCAGCGACATGTGGTCGATGGTGCGCCCGCCGATCTCGTTGCCCGCGGCGGCCAGGGCCTGCACCTGGTCCCAGGTGAGGTAGCGATCGGCGCCGAGGCGGCCGCTGCTGACGTAGAAGGTGCCGTTCATGTCCCGCGCGTGCAGCAGGTCGCCGGCGGGGAACGCCCGCGCCAGGCCGTCGTCGAAGGTGACGCTCACCACCAGGGGATCCCCGGGGGTGGCGGGCAGCGCCGGGCCGGCGGCGGCCCCTGCCAGCGCCAGGGCGCACAGCGGGACGCGCCACCACCGCGGTGAACGGCGGGCGTGGTGCATCACGGTCATCTCGGCCGCCATCGGCCGGCGGGAGGGCCGACTGGAGCCCGCGGGCGCCCGGGTGCGCGGCGCCCGCGGATCCCGGACGGCTACCCGTTCACCAGCAGCACCGCCGTGTTGACGCCCGCCACGTTCCTGAGGGTCATGGTGGCCCCGTTGCCGTTGGCGATGACCTCCAGGGTGTGCTCACCCTTCGGCAGCACCCCGGACGAGACACCGGACACGCCGATTGCCTCGTTCGGCGACTGGAGGCCGGGGGACGTGACGTCGGCCGACGTGACGCCGCCCTGCAGCGGCGCGCCGTCCACGTACAGCGTCACCATGGGCTGGCACCCGTACGCGGGGGCGTCGTTGCCGCAGTCGTACCTGAAGGTCACCGACACGATGGCCATCACGCGGGCGGCGGCGGGGGTGGTGAACTTGACCGAGCGCAGGTACAGGCAGTGGTCCTGCTGGCAGTTGGTGGAGTACGCGGCGGGCGTGAAGCTGCCGGGCACCGCGGCCCACAGGATGCCCGCGGGACCCTGCGGGCCGGCCACCCCCTGGGGGCCGGCGGCACCGGGCGTGCCAGGGACGCCCTGCGGGCCGGTGGCTCCCTGGGGGCCGCCCACCCCGGCCGTGCCGCCGGTGCGCAGGGCGGTGACCAGGTCGCGGCCGCGGACGGTGCCGTCCTTGATCTTGGCGGAGGTGACGGAGCCGTCCTTCAGCTGGGCGGTCCCCACCGACCTGGCGGGGAGGCTGGTGATGGCGTAGCCGGTGCCACCCAGCGCCACGAACAGTGCGGCGGTGGACACGAGCAGGGACGGGGTGCAGTGCTGGCGCAGACCTCTGGGCATGGGCGGCCTTCCTGACACATGGGCGTGGGGGTCGCCGCGACGCTATGTCAGCGGGTGACCCACGGGCCACTCCGACGGCCAGACCCCTGCGATGTGGACGTTCTGGCGCCTTGGGATTATGCTTGCGCAAGCAATCTCACCAAGGAGCACGCATGCGCACCCCCGCGCTCGCCGCCGCCGCCGCAGGCGCGGTGGCCATCCTGGCGCCCGCCGCGATCGCGGCCGACGCCCCGCCCGCCGCCCCCGTGAACGCGGTGGCCAGGATGGTGGCCACCGGCAACACCGTCACCTGGACCGACGTGGCCACCGACGAGACCGGATACGTCGTGGAACGCACCCTGGACGGCACCGCGTGGGGGGTGGTGGGCACCACCGGCGCCAACGCCACCACCTTCACCGACCCCGACGTCGCCGTGTCCCAGTACGTCTACCGCGTGCGGGCCCGGAACGACCGGGGGTATTCGGCGTACGCGGTGTCCAACGGCCTGTTCGGGATCAGCGGCGCGGCCCGCATCCCCGTCACCGCCGCCGCCGCGCCCGCCTCGGGAACGGTGCCGCTGACGGTGACGCTCTCGGCCGTCGTCGCGCCCACCACGAACCCGGCAACCGTCACCTGGTACTTCGGTGACGGCACATCGGCCGTGGGCACAACGGTGACCCACACCTACACCGCGTTCGCCACCTACGCCGCCACGGTGGTGGTGACCGCCCCCAGCATCTTCGGGTTCGGCAACGACACCGGGACGGCGGCCGCCATGGTGACCGTCCAGCCCCCGGCGCTCACCGCGCCGGCCAACCTGGCCGCCACCTCACCGGCCCGCAACCGCGTGGCCCTGACCTGGACCAGCCCCCTCAGCGACGCCACGTCCATCACCGTGCAGCGTTGCGTGGTGCGCCGGTGCACCACCCGCACCGCGGTGGCCAACCTGGGCGGCTCGGCCGCCGCGTACACCGACGCCACGGCCAAGTCGGGCACCAGTTACACCTACCGTCTGCTGGTGGCCGACGCCGCGGGCGCCACCGCCACCTCCAACGAGGTCACCGTCAGGACCCGCTAGCCGTCCAACCCGGGGTGGGGGCGCACACCCCACCCCGGGATCCCGGCCGGGTGCCTACGCGGCGGCGGCCTCCCGGGTGGTCTCGGCCACCTCGGCACGCAGGCCGGCCAGGGCGTCCGGGCGGTTCACGGCCAGGCCGCCCCGCAGGCCGCCGGCACCGTCCTCGTACCGCACGATGAACCCGTCCGGCCCGGCGTCCTCCACCAGGCGGGGCACGCCCATGGGGTGGCCCACCAGCTGCAGTCGCCAGCCGAACTGGTCGCTCCAGAAGTACGGGACGCCGTGGTCGGGGATGTCGCGACCCGTGATGGCGGCCGCCACGGCGCGGGCGCCCGCGGTGGCCGACGACCAGTGCTCGAAGCGCGCGTGACGCCCCAGGTCGGGCCGCCACGCGCTGGCCACATCGCCGCAGGCGTACACGTCCGGGTGCTCGGTGCGGCCGGCGGCGTCGGTGAGGATGCCGCCGTCGTCGGCCAGCGGCAGCCGTCCGCCCAGCAGCTCGGTGTTGGGCCGGGCGCCCACACCCACCACCAGCTCATCACACGGCACCAGGACATCACCGCCCAGGCGTACGCCGGCGATGCGGTCGCCCCCCGCGGCGGCGCCCTCCACGGCCGCGCCCATGTGCATGCGCACGCCCGCGGCGCGCATCCGGGCGGCCACGCGTCGGCCCACCTCGCTGCCCAGCAGGCGCCCGAACGGCAGGTCCTCCATCTCGATGACGTCCACCTCGGCGCCCAGCTCACGGGCGCTGGAGGCCAGCTCCACGCCGATGAACCCGGCGCCGATCAGGGCAAGCCGCGTGCCCGGCCGCAGGCGTTCGCGCAGCCGCCGGGCCTCACCCAGCGTGCGCAGGTGGTGCACGCCATCCACGTCGGGCACGCAGCCCAGACGGCGCGCCCGCGCGCCGGTGGCCACCACCAGCCGCCGCCAGTGCACCCGCTCGTCGCCCACCAGGGCGGTGCGGAACTCCGGGTCCACGTCGCGCACCGGCGCGTCCAGGCGCAGGCCGATGTCCCGCTCCGGCCATGAGGCATCGGGCCGCAGGCTCACCTCGGCGATGTCGCGCCCCTTGGTGAGCACCTCCTTGGACAGCGCGGGGCGCTCGTACGGGGCGAACGGTTCCTCGCCGGCCAGCACCACGCTGCCGGTGAACCCGTTGGCACGCAGCGTCTCGGCGCAGCGTGCGCCGGCCAGCCCGGCGCCGGCGATCAGCACGTCGATCCGGGGCACCCTCACACCACCTTCGCGCCGGTGTCGTCCACCACGCTGATGGCCGTCATGGGGCAGGCTCGTGCGGCGGCCACCGCGGCGTCGCGGTCGGTGGCGTTCACCCGGGCGGTCACGATGCCGTCATCGCCCATGGCGAACGTGTCGGGGTCGAGGTCAACGCACGAGCCGAAGCCGGTGCACGCCGATGCGTCGATGGTGATGTGGTACGTGGTCATGGTCGTCAGCTCCTGACGTTTGTGGGACACCTCACGGCCGCGGCGCGGCCATTCTCAAGAGGCTTCTGGGTCCAAACTAGGCGCGCCGGGTAAACGGTCGGAGAGGCCGGGTAAGTGTTCGGCAAATGCGGGTGCCGGAGGCGGGGAGGCCTCGGCCGGGGGCCTGCGCGGGGGCGGGGCGGGGCGCCGTTTCATGGCGCGCAACGTGGTGCCACCGGCCACTGCGGCCGCGGCGACCAGGTACACGGCCAGGCCCCAGGGGCGCTCGCTGTCGGACCCGGCCATCAGGCCATGGGCCGTGGCACCCGCGAATGCCGCGTAGGTGGCCCAGTGCAGCCGCCGCCAGTTGGCGACGCCGATGCGGCGGCGGTACCGGAACGAGAGGTGCACCAGCAGCCACAGCTCCCCGGTGGCCACGCCCACCCCCACCCACAGGGGCCGGTAGGGGCCGGTGCCCGGCAGCACCAGGTCCCACGGCATGGTGGGCAGGTTGCGGTCCAGCAGCAGCACCACCCCGTGCAGCGCCGTGGCGCCCAGCCCCAGCAGCGACAGGGTGCGGTGCAGGTCCACCGTCAGCGCGGGCGGCAGCCTGCGCGGCATGGGGCGGGTCTTCACCAGCAGTCCGCACAGCACCGCGATGGTGATCGACCCGTAGGCCACCAGGCCGGTGGCGCGCACCAGCACCCAGAAGGCCGGGGTGATCTTGGGGCGGTGCACCAGGCCGAGCTCCGGGTCGGCGGTGACCGCCGCGTGGGCGAGGGTGAGGATCACGAGGCCTTCGCCCACACCACGGCGGTGCCGGCGCGCACGGTGGTCACCGGCGGGCCCGCCCGGCGGGTCGCCCCGGCGGGCATGCGCAGGCGTCCGTCCGCGGCGATGCGCTCGCGCAACCGCGTCTGGTAGCGCGCCCAGCGCCGGTCGACGGTGCGCTGCACCATCTTGGCGCGGCGTTGCAGGTGCGCCTCCCAGCGATCCAGGGCCGCCATCCGGGGATCGCGCGGGGCCACGGCGGTGGGGCCGGCCCACGGGCGGCCGGCCACGGTGGCCCACACCACGAGGAACAGCACCACGACGATGCCGACGGCATACGCCCGCGCGGAGTCGCTGGTGGAGCGCGCCATCAGTCACCACCCCCACCCGTGGTGGACGTGCGCCCGCCCTGGGCGGTGCCGCCCTGGTTGCGGGTGGAGGGGGGCGTTGAGGTGGTGGTGCCGCCGCCGCCTCCGGACGACGATCCCCCGCCCGTGGTGGGCGTGGGTGCGGGGGCCGGCTGGCGGCGGCGGGGCGTGGCGGGGGTGGACGGCGCGGGCGCAGGGGGCGGTGCGGCCGTGGACGCCGTGGACGCGGTGCGTCCGGCGGTGGGGGCGCCCGCCGTGGCCGGGGCACTGGGCTGGGCGGGCGCGGGCGTGGAGGGTGTGGCGGCGGTGCGCGCGGGGATGGTGGTGCGCGTGATGGTGACGATGGGCGGCCCATGGGGCGTGCCGCCACCGGGGCGTCCCGCCGCGGGCGGGGCGGGGGGGGTGGCCGCGGCGGGCGCGCCCGACGGGATCCCCGCCGCGGCGGTGGCCGGTGCGGCGGCTCGCGGTTGCGCCGGCGCCCCGCCGGCGGCGGGGGTGGCGAGCGGATCGGCCACCAGCTCGGGCAGCTCCGGGGTGCGCGCGTTCATGCGCTCCTGCAGCTCCTCCTGCTGGCGCTGCAGTCCGGCGGCGCGCTGGTTGATGAGCGACTGCGACACCGACGGCGGTGGGGTGTGGTACGGCCCCAGGCTGAGGGTGCGGGACATTGCGACGCCGCCCCCCAGGGTGCCGGTGGTGACCAGCGCGGTCAGGGCGATGCGGTGGGCACGGTGCATTCGGGCGTCCTCTCCTCGATGACGTCATCCGCACCACGCGTGCCCCCGCCGGGTCTTACGGCGGCGGTGCGGGTTTCGGCAGGTTCGCCGCGCCGCCGCCGTGCCGGGGGCTCAGCCTGAAGGCTCAGTCGCCGGGCCGCGTGGAACCACCCGAGGCGGCGGTGCTGGAGCCGGACTCCGGGACCGCGGTGCGCGCATCCGTGGTGTCCCCGGCGCCGGTGGCCGTGCCGCGCTCCGGGGGTGGCGGCACGGCGTCGGCGCTCGAGGTGGTGGTGCCGCGCTCGGTGGACGTCGCGGACCGCGTGGCCGTCGGCGTGTCGCCGGTGTCCGCGGGGGGCGCGGTGGACGCGGTGCGGGTGCGCTGGACGGTGTCGTCGGTGGTGGTTCGCGACACCGACCCGCCCGTGCGGGACGACCCCACGGGCCGCGACAGGCTGCGCCCGGTGTCCTGCGGCGCCGAGGCCGTGCGCGCTGCGGGGGGCGCGCCGGTGTCGGTGTCCGTCACCCGCGTGGTGGTTGAGATCGGGGGACGCACCGGGGTGGTGCCCGGCGTCCGGGCGGGCGTGGCCGCCCGCGGCCGGGACGCGGTGACGGTGGTGACGATCATCGGCCCGGCGCGATGCCGCGCGGTGCGCGTGGTGCCGGTGCGGGATGCCGTGTGCGCGACGCCGGTTGCGGCGGCGGTGGAGACGGGCGCGGCGGCCCGCCGGGGGGTGGGCGCCGTGACCCCGGGAGCGGGCCGCGCCGCGGACTCGACGTGCCGTGCCGCATGGTGCGCGGCGCGGTGTCCCAGCGGGGCGTGGGTGACGGCGGCACCACCGGCCAGGGCCACGGCCACGCCCATCCCGATGAACCGGGCCGCCGGCACCAGGCGGCCGCCGTCGGCGGCCGAGGTGGCCGCGATGAGCTGCTGGCCGGTGCCGTCGAACCACCGCGGCACCTGCCGGGCCACGGGCACGGGCGCCAGGCCCCACACGCCGGCGAACGCGGTGCGCAGGCGGCGCCGGGCCCGGAACAGCGCCTGATGCACGGCGTTGGGCGTGATCTCCAGTTCCCGGGCGATCTGCGCCGGGGCCACCCCGGCCTGCTCCAGCACCACGGCCTCGCGTTCGCGCGGGGGCAGCGCGGCCACCTCGCGCAGCGCCGCGGTGGCGGCGTGGCGCTGGGTGAGCAGGTCGACGGGGCCCAGCACGTCCACCGGGCCGGCGCTGGGCGGGGCCTCCAGGGGCGGCTGGGCAACCGGCACGGCGCGGTGGGCGCGACGGCGCTCATCCAGCGCGAGGTGCTTCACCACGCGGAACAGCCAGGGCCGCGCGTCACGCGGTGGGGAGCCCACCGCCTCGTGTTCGGCCAGGCGCAGGTACGCCTCCTGCACCACGTCCTCGGCGGTGGCGGTGTCGCCGCGCAGCATGCGGCGGGCGTAACAGACCAGATCGCCATGGTGCGACGACGGTGCGGGCACGTCGGGGGCGATGCGCTGGGAGGGTGTGGGCACGGTGCCTCCAGGGCGCGGATGGGACGGCGTCGCCGGTGGTGGGACGCCGCGTATGGAATGCGGGCGACGCTCGCACGGGGGTGCGGGCGCGGACAAGCGCGGCCGGTCCGTGGCCACCGGAGGGGACGCGGTCACGTCAGGCCTCCGGCCAGGGTGGTGGAGCCGTCCATGCCCACCAGCACGCACGGGATGCCCAGCGCGTCGGCCTCACGCCGCGCGGCGGGCGCCCCGGAGATCATCAGGGCCTTGGCGGTGGCCTCGGCGCGGGTGCCGCAATGGGCCACCACCGTGACGCGCAGCAGGTCGGTGTGGGCCGGCTCGCCGGTGGACGGGTCGATGATGTGGTGCATCCGGTGACCGCCGCGCGTCCACCAGCGCCGATCACGACCCGAGGTGGCCAGGGCGCCGCCCTCCAGGGCCAGCGTGAGGGGCGCGCCGCCGGTGGCCACGCCCACCGTCCAGGGGCCCCCGATGCGCGGGCCGCGCACGGCGATGTCCCCGCCCACGCTCGCCAGCGCCGGCCCCGCGGCCGCCAGGATGTCGGCCACGCGGTCGGCCGCGTACCCCTTGGCGATGCCCCCGAGATCCAGTAGCACCCCGGGGTCGAGCGTGACGATGCCGGAGCGTTCGTCCACGTGCACGTGCCCGCCGCAGGGGTGTGCCGGGAGCCCGGGGGCCTCGCCGTCACGGGGGACCTCCTCGAACGTGCGGTCATAGCCCGCCGCCACCATGGCCTCGTGCACGGTGGGGTCGAAGCGGCCGCCGGTGCGTTCGCGCTCGGCCAGCGCGGTCCGTGTGAGCGCCAGCAGGTCCGGGCCCACCGCCATGCGCCCGGATGCGTTGAGCCGGCTCAGCTCCGAGTCGGGCCGGAAACGCGACAGCAGCGCCTCCAGGCGCCGCACCTCGCGTTCGCCCGAAAGGAGCGCCCCCGCGGCGTCGCGGTGCGGGCCGGCGTCCAGCACCAGCTCGACATGGGTGCCCATCGCGCGGAACCCGCGACGCAGCGTGATGGTTGTGGAGTGCGCCACGCCGACCCCTCCTCCGTGAGTGCGCATGGTTGGGGCGGCACGGGGCCGCCGGCATCCACACGAACCGCGGGCGGGCCGGTTCTTACGCGGGCTTCGCCGGAATCGCCGGATCGTCCGGCGAGGGTCCGGTCAGTCCGCCGGGCGGCGCGCCCGGCTGGGCGCCACCCGGGGCGCCTCGTCGGGCATCTTGGGGTACACCGGCGGCCACGGGGCGTCCGGCACACCCGCGGCCAGGTCGGCCCGGAACCGCTCCACCAGGGGGGCGATGTCGGCGGCGTGCTCCCACATGCCGGCCCACGGGTCGCCCTGCCGCGCCAGTCGTTCCGGCACGTTGCGCATGGTGAGCTCATCCGGCTGCACGTGCTCCAGCTCGTCCCACGCGAAGGGCGTCGACACCTGCGCACCCACGCGGGCACGCACGCACCAGGCGCCGAACACGGTCTTGTGGGGCGCGTTCTGGTTGAAGTCCAGGAACACGCGGGTGCCGCGCTGCTCCTTCCACCATGCGCCGGTGATGAGGTCGGGGCGGCGTCGCTCCATCTCCCGCGCCACCGCGACGGCCGCCTGGCGCACCGCGAAGCCGTCCCACCCCGGCGCCACCGGCACGTACAGGTGCAGCCCCCGGTTGCCGGTGGTCTTGGGGTAGGCGGTAAGGCCCTCCTGGGTGAGGAACGCGCGCACCTCGGCGGCGGCCTCGCGCACCATGGGGAAGTCCACCCCCGGGGAGGGGTCCAGGTCCAGGCGCAGCTCGTCGGTGTGCTGGGGCGCCGCCGCCCGGTAGGGCCAGGTGTGGAAGCCCAGGCATCCCTGGTTGGCGGCCCACAGCACGTGGGCGATGTCGGCCATCACCAGGGCCCTGGAGGTGGTGCCGTTGGGCGTGGACACCGTGGTGGTGTGCAGCCACTCCGGGGCGGTCTTGGGGATGCGCTTCTGGAAGAACGAGGGTCCGTCGGCGCCGTTGGGGTAGCGCTGCAGCAGCGCGGGGCGGTCGCGCACGGTGCTCATCAGCGCGTCCTGCACCGCCACGTAGTAGCGGGCCAGGTCGGCTTTGGTCTCACCGTGTTCGGGGAACATCACCTTGTCGGGGTTGGTGATGGGCACTCCGGCCAGCTCCATGCCGCGCACGCTAGTGCATGCCCCGCGTACGATGCACCCGTGACGGATCCGCGCGCGTACGACATCCGCTTCGCGGCCTACGCGCTCATCACGGACGGGGCGCGGGTGCTGCTGGTGCGGTTGCGCGAACCCACGCCCAGCGGACTGCGGTGGACGCTGCCGGGCGGCGGGGTGGAGCTGCACGAGACCCCTGAGCAGGCCCTGCACCGCGAGATGCTGGAGGAGACCGGCCACACGGTGCGGCTCGGTGCGCTGCTGGGCATCGACACGTTCGTGACCGACGGGGCGCAGCGCCTGCACCCGCCCCACGTGCCGTTGCAGTCGGTGCGGGCCATTTACCGCGCCACGATCACCGGCGGGGAGCTGCGGGACGAGCCGGACGGCTCCACCGACCTGGCCGGCTGGGTGCCGCTGGGCGAGGTGGACACGCTGGGCTGCCTGTCGCTGGTGCACGCCGCCCTGCGGTTCGCCGGGGACTGACCGCGCTCAGCCTGGACCCGTCGCATCGCGCCGCGAGAACCGACGGATTCAGGCCCAGGCCAGTCGCTCACCCGCCGGGATGGGGATGGGCACGTGGTTCTCGGGCGGTGCCAGCGGGCAGCTCCAGCGCACGCTGTACGAGCACGACGGCTGGTATGCCGCGTTGAAGTCCAGGATCAGCTCGCCCGTGGCGGTGACGCCTAGGTCGGCGCCCTTCGCGGTGTCCAGCAGGTACCGCCCGCCCCCGTAGGTCCGGTCCCCGGCCAGGGTGTCGCGGAAGGGCAGGAACAGGCCCCCGGAGTAGGCGTCGAGCCAGTACACCGCCAGCCGCACCGCGGTGCCCGCCAGCGTCGGCGTCACCCAGCCCACCCGATCGAAGCGGATGGCGGGCCCGGTGCTGAGGGGCAGCTCCAGCGCCGCCGGCGCCGGGTCGGGCTCCAGCGGCGCGCTCACCCGCAGCTCGGGACGGTGGGGGAAATACGGCAGGCCCCGGAAGGCCGCCCGGGCGGCCTCGTCGAGGGGCGACTGCGGGTGCGTGGCGACCAGCTCGTCGCGCGCCGCGCGGAAGCGGGCGGTGGCCGCGGGGTCGTCGCCACCGTCCCGCAGCTGGGCGTACATCTCGGCCACCCGGCGCCGCCAGTCCGCCAGCTGCACCGGCCAGGGCGTGTCCATGCCCGGCAGCCTAGACACGCGGCGGTGTGGGGGTGGCGGATTCCGGGTACTCACGGTCCTTGCGGCAACAACACGGAGGGTGGCATGCAACGTTCACGTGGCGTGGTCCTGGCCGGCGTGTCCCTGGTGGCGCTGGGGATGGGGGTGGCCGCCTGCGGCTCGTCGTCATCCTCCTCGTCCACCACGACGTCGTCGAGCGGCACCACCATGTCCAGCACCACCGGGACGATGGCCGGATCGACGGCGGCCGGCACCATGGCGTCCACCTCGTCGGCGCCACCCGTCGCGAGCGGACCGGCCAAGAAGGGCCCGGTCACGGTGACGCTGGGCAGCCCCCAGGAGTTCAGCCTCACCGCCACCCCGGCGGTGGTGAAGGCCGGATCGGTCACGTTCACCGTGAAGAACGGCGGGCAGATGACCCACCAGCTGCTGGTGATCAAGACCACCACGGCGGCGGCGAACCTGCCGCTGGCCTCCGACGGCTCGGCGGACACCACCGGCAAGGTGGGCGGGATCGACGCCATCGACGCCGGAGCCACCCAGTCGGTGACCATCAGCCTCACCGCCGGCCACTACGCCCTGATCTGCAACCTGCCGGGCCACTACGCGGGCGGCATGCACACCGACCTCACGGTCAAGTGACCCCCCGACGCTAGGATCCGGGCGTCCCACGCCAACGCACGAAGGGGAACCCCGCAATGGATCTCGGCGACATCGTCAACAAGGCCAAGAAGGTCATCGACGACCGTGGCGGCATGGAGGCCCTCAAGGAGGACGCCATGGAGCTGAAGGACATCGCCACCGGCAAGGAGTCGCTTGCCGACAAGGCCAAGGAGGCGGTGGAGGCCATCAAGGATCCCGGCGCCCCCGGGCAGCAGCCCACCGGCGGCTGATCGCACGCGGCGTGCGCGGGTCACCGCCCGCGCACGCCGTCCACGGCCGGCGGCAGGTGCGGCTTGAGGTCCAGCACCGGCGTCCCGTCCACGGCCTCCAGGGGGCCCACCCGCAGGCGTGCCCCGTCCACCGCGCGGACGGTCACCGTGTGCAGCCCGATGGGGCTGGGCCGGTCGGCCGAGCGGGTGGCGAAGACCCCGCGCAGCGGCGCCCCGGCGTCATCCCGGGGATGCACGCGCAGCGCATCCCGGTCGGCGTGGTGCAGCCAGGTGAGCAGCTCCAGGCGGTCCCCCGCCGCCACCCCCTCCAGGGCCGCCCGGAAGGCCGGGTGGATGTGCACCTCGGCGTCCGGGGCGCCCTCGCGACCCTGCTTGGGAGCCGCGGCCGGATCGGTGAGGCGCGACCGCACCACCCCCACCTCCCGCAGCGTGAGGTCGGGGTGATGGGCCGGTCGCTCCTGATCGTGCGGGTGCATGGCGATCGTGTCCTCCTCGGGGTGTCCGTCACGGGGATGACCCGCGGCGCGCCCGCGGATCGACACCCGGCCCCGGGAACCGCGGTGTTCAGCCCCCGGAGGTCAGCAGCTTCACCTCGGTGCGCACGAGACGCTCGTGTTCACCGTCAACCATGGCCCGGTCCACGGCCACGTCCGCGCGCTCGCCGTCCACCAGCACGGTCATCAGCCCGTTCTTGAAGGTGAGCGGGCCGTTGAAGCGCCAGGTCACCCGGGGGTCCTCCACCCCGGCCAGCCGCGGCAGGGGCCGCAGGGCCACCGCCGCGAACCGGGTCTGCAAGAGCCAGAACGTGGCGATCATTGCCTTCGGCAGGCGGTTGCGCATGGGCGACTGCACCAGCTGGTGGATGGCCGTCTCGGGTGCGTCGATGCCGGGCAGGTCCACCTGGGCGGTGTACGAGAAGTGGACGTCGCCGGAGAGGAACAGGATGGACGCCGGCGGGTGGGTACCGGTGACCACCTCGCGCAGCAGCTGCGCCACCCCCACGAACGAGCGGTGGTAGGCGGGCCAGTGCTCCAGGTCCACCGCGCGCCGGATGCGCTCGCCCAGCCGTGCCCACAGGCGGCCCCACGCGCCCGTGGCCACCGCCTCGCTCCAGCCCTCGATGTGGTGCACGCCGTAGGGCAGGAATACGGGCAGGGTGGTGGCGATCAGCAGGTGCCGGGCCGCCGGTTGCGTCGCGATGGTGTCCCGCAGCCAGGCCCACTCGGCCTCGTCCACGATGGCGCGCATCTCCGGTGGCTCCAGCACGCGGCGGCACCGGGAGTCGAGCACCACCAGACGCGCCGGGCCCAGCTCGCGGGCGAACGACCAGCCCGGTGACCACGGGTCATCCTCCGAACGCTGCGCCAGGTCGTCCAGCAACCCGGTGGCCTCCGCCTCGGGGGCGGTGGTGATGGCCCGGAACGTGGGGTCGTCCCGCAGGACCTCAGGGGAAATGTTCCCGATGTGCTGGTACACCCAGTACGAACCGAGCGCGCCCACCACCCGGTCGTGCCACCACGGCCGGGTCTCCATCTCCCGGCGCCAGGCGGCCGAGGTGTTCCAGTCGTCGCGCAGATCGTGGTCGTCCAGGATCATGGCGCTGGGCACCGTGGACAGCAGCCAGCGCACGTCCGGATGCATCCACGTGGGGCGGTACAGCCAGGTGTACTCCTCGAAGTCGTGGATCTCCTCGCGGATCTCCTCCGGGTCGCCCGCGTGCAGCTCCCGCAGCCGCTTGCGGACCTCCTCGGGCGGCTCGTCGGCGTACACCTGGTCACCCAGGTGCAGCACCAGGTGGGGCCACTCGCCGTGGTCCAGGTGGCGGAGGCGGTCGGCCAGGCCCACCAGGGCGTCGGCACCCCACGCGGCCAGCCCCTCCGCGTCGTGGGGACCAAGCTCGCGGCACGACCCGAAGGCCACCCGGGCCAGGTCCCCGGTGACCGCGGGCGGGAAGACGCTCACCGGGTCGTCGCGGTCCGGGTCGGGCCACACCGGCGCGTCGTCCAGCCACACCCGGTAGGGCACCGCCCGGTCGGCGGGCACGTCCTCCAGCATCACCAGGGCGTAGTGGTGGCCGTGCACGGCCCAGGTGCGCATGCGGTGCGTGGCGCCGCCCCGGCCCTCGGTGTCAACGCGCACCTCGCACGGGCGATCGGTCTCCAGGAACACCGTCACGTTGCCCCGCGCGTCGCGGAACCGCTGCACCGGTCCCACCACGATCTGGGGCGCACCCTCCGCCGGCGGAGGGCTCGGCGGCCCGTCCATCTCCTGCTGCAGGGGATCAGCCATACCGCACCACGACGTGATGGTATCCGCGGGCGCCGCGCCGTGGCTCGTCACACGGGCGCGTGCGCGGCGCCGCGCCGCCGCATAGACATCACCGGATGGTCACCCCCGATGATCTGGATCCCCGTCGCGAACGGCGCCGGCGGCAGGCCGACCGCCGCCGCCGCGTGCGCATGTCGGTGGCCGGGGTCATGGTGATGGTGGCCGGCGTCATCGGCGCGCTGGTGTCCCAGAACGGCAACCGGGACAACGGGGGCACCACGTCCGGCGCCACCACCTCCACCACCACGACGCCCGTGGTGGTGCGGCCCCATCACGTCACCCCCCGCCGGTCCGCCGTACCGCTGCGCCCGCCGCTGCACAGCGCCCGCACGGGAATAACCGTGCCGGTGCTGATGTACCACCGGGTGGCGCCGCGATCCACGGCCACCAACGCGGTGTCCCGCGACCTCACCGTGGACCCGGCGTCGTTCCGGGCGCAGATGCGCTGGCTGGCCGCCGCCGGGTACCACCCGGTGAGCCAGACCAGCGTGTTCCGGGCGGTGTTCGACGGCGCGCCGCTGCCACCGCGGCCGCTGGTGATCACCTTCGACGACGGGTACGTGGACGCGGTCACGTACGTGGCGCCCGTGCTGGCGCCCCGCCACTGGCCCGCCACCTTCTTCATCATCACCGGGCGCGTGGGAGCAAGGGCGTTCCTCACCTGGCCGCAGCTGCGCCGGCTGGACCGCATGGGGATGGACATCGGCTCGCACACCGTGAGCCACCTGGAGCTGCCGACGCTGTCCACGGCCGCCCGCATGCAGCAGCTGCAGGCGTCCCGCCGCGTCCTGGAGGCCCACCTGGGGCACCCCGTGCAGTGGTTCGCGTATCCGGCCGGGCGCTTCGACACCGCCTCCGCGCAGGATGTGCGCCGGGCCGGCTACGTGCTGGCCTACACCACCCAGCCGTCCTCACGGGTGATCGCCGCCGACGCGGTCACCGAGGGCAGGGTGCGCGTGCACGGCGACACCACGTTGAGTGCGTTCCAGTCGCTCATCCGCACCGCCGAAGCCGCCCGGGGGTAGCACGGCGCACGCCTCGAACGGGGGAGCCGGCCGGCTCCGGGGTTCCCCGCTTGCCCCGCGCCGAGACCTTCACGCAAGCTGCGGCGCATCCGGATGCCCCCCACCGTCCCCCAGCTGGAGCTGAGACACCTCGCCGATTGCTCGCCGGCGCAGCGTGATCGAGGCCGGGAGATCTACGAGGGGTCGTTCCCGCTGCGCCAGCGCGGGCCGTTCGCGCAGGTGCTCGAGCGGGGTTCAGGCTACCGGGGCCAGCTGGTGCTGCGCGGCGGCAGCGTGGTGGGCGTGTGTTTCGCGAGCGTCCTGGAGTCGATCGCGTGGTGGTTCCTGGAGTACGTGGCCATCGACCCCGCGCTGCGCGGTGGCGGGCTGGGTGGGGAGGTGTGGCGCCACGTGCGCGAGGCGGCCGCCGCGGCGGGCGTTCAGGGCGTGGTGCTGGAGGTTGAGGACCCGGATGAACCGGGCATCGATGCGGCCGAGCGCGAGGTGCGGGTGCGGCGGCTCCGGTTCTGGGAGCGCTGCGGGCCGGCCCGGCTGCCCGTCCCGAACTACGTGGTTCCCAACGTGGGCACCGTGGGCACCGAGCCGCTGGTGCTGATGGCGTATCCGGCGCCGACCGCGATGTCCGGTGGGATGCTCGCGCGGCTGGTGCGCGCCGTGCTGGTGGAGGGATACGACCTGGCCGCGGATGACCCGCTGGTGACCGCGGCGCTGCGGGGACTGGACTGACCGTGGACACCGGCAGCGCCCTCGCGGTGGTCGCGGTGGTCATCGCCCTGGCCTCGGCGATCCTCACCTGGCAGGTGGGCCGGCGCACGCTGCGCATCACCACGTATTCCGGTGCCACCGAGCTCACGCTGGCCATCGGGGAGAAGATGATCGCCAACCCGGAGCTGCGCCAGTACTTCTACGACAGGCGCCCGCTGCAGCCCGAGGTGACGGGCAGGGACCGCTCGCTGGTGCTGGCCACGGGCATGTACATCCTCGACGTGCTCGAGTGCATCTGGGATCACCGCAGGGAGTACGAGCGCGACGACCGGGAGTCGTGGGGGAGGTACATCCACGATTGCCTGCAGGCACCGGTCCTGCGCGACCTGTACGAGGAGTGCAGCGCCGACGGCTGGTATCCGGCGCTGGACCACCTGATCGGCACCGCGGGTGAGGAGGTGGTGCGCTCCAGGGGGCGGCTGTGGCTGATGCGCACGCCGCGCCCGCCCCGGCGGCCCCGCGAGCGCAACCTGGCCTCCGCGGGGGGCTACCGGCTGGTGTGGGCCGACCACCGCCCGCGCCCGCTCGGCCGGCGCGGTGACGCCGGTTGAGCGCGGACGCGGGCGGGGATGGTTCAGCGGAGCACGTGCTGCAGGGCGCCGGCGCGTGCCGACGGCACGTCGGCCAGCACCAGCACCGACCCGGCGCGCACCTGGGTGACGCGTCCGGGCATCTCGTCGGGCGTCACGCCGAGGTCGCGCAGGCGGGCCACCAGCCGGCTCTGCGGGCCCTCCGGCTCCACCGTGACCTCGTGCACGCGTTCGGCGTCGCCGTAGCTGCCCACGTGCGGGGCCTCATGGCCGGCGTATGTGCCGCGGGTCTCGCCGATGCGGTGCCGGGCGCCGGCGAAGGCGCCGCGGGTGTCCCCCGGGTGCACCGTGTGGCCGCCGTACGCGCCCAGCACACCGCGTTCGGGCTCGGGACGCGAGCGGGCGGACATCAGGTGGATGTGCCCTGCGGGCACGCCGCGGCCGCGCAGGGCCGCCACGGCGGCGTCCGCGTCGGTGTGATCGACGAACGCCGCGGAGATGGTGGTCATGGGTCCTCCTTCTCGTCTCGCGGTTGCGTGGCGTTGACCAGCCGGACCCGGGCGCTGTGGGGCGCGGCATCGGCCTGCAGCGTGGCGTCGGCCACGGTGGCGGCCTGGCGCCACACCGTCCAGGGCACCAGGATGCGGCGGTCGCGCACCTGGATGCGGCCCTCGCGCCGGAAGCGGCCGAGGGCCAGGGTGATGGATTCCCGGGAGCCCCCGGTGAGCATCCCCCACTGGGCGTGGGTGAGGGGGATGGGCAGCAGCGGCCCGGCGGCGGTGGCCACGCCCACGCGCCCGATCAGCGCCACGATGCGGGCCCACAGGCGCTCGTCGATGTGGCTGTGGCCCACGTGCGCCACCACGTCCCGCAGCAGGGCCACCCGCTCGGACAGCGACACCGACAGGTCCACCCCCAGCTGCGGGTGGCGTCGCGCCAGGGTGCGCAGCACGGTCTCGGGCAGTGCCGTCACCGCCGTGTCCTCGAGGGCCATCGCGCGGGGCGCGGGCACGCCACCCAGGGTGGAGTAGAGGTCGCCGGGGTCGCCGAAGGCCACCATCATGGTGGCGCGCGCCCCCGGGTCGCGACCCAGGATGGCGATGCGGCCGCCGCGCACCACGAACACGCATCCGGGCCGCCGCAGCTCGGCGGGCATGTCCCGCCCGGCCACCCAGGACACCGGCGGCAGCAGCTGCTCCAGGCGCCCCAGGTCCTGCGGGTGGACCCCGCGCAGGAAGTCCACCCGCTCCAGGGGCAGCCGCCCGTGTGGGGCGGCCTCACGCCACGGGGACGGCTGCACGCTGAGCCCGTCGGCCCGGTGCATGGGATCAGCCGGCGTCGTGGTGGATGAAGGGGCCGCTGCCCCGCCCCTCGGATTCGAACAGGCCCAGGTGGCCCAGCATGTCGGCCCACCAGTCGTTGCTCTTGTGCCAGCCGTCCGGGTCGGTGTCGGCGCGCGGCGGGGCCGCCAGGATCACGTCCATGTCCACGCCGGGCATCAGCAGCACGGTGTCCAGCGCGTGGTCCACGCGATCGACGGCCATCAGCGGCACCCAGCCGCCGGCCGTGGGCCGGTCGGCCAGATGGTGCAGGCGCATGCCGTCGGCGCCGACGCCCTCGATGAGGCCCACGTGGTCACCGTCGGCCGTGCGAACCTCATAGCCCACCAGGCGGATGTCGGGTGCGTGTGTGTCGGCCATGTTCGTCCCTCCTCACGGGGGTCTCGTCAGGTCGGTACTCACCCCGACTGTAGGACGACACCCCGTGCCGGGCGCGGCGGGTGTTGGTGGTCAACACCCGCCGCCGGCGCCCCGCATGGCGGGGCTCAGAACAGGGTCTCGATACCCGGGGCCGGCACCCCCAAACCGGTGCAGGCATCCCACCCGGGGCCGGCCTGGTAGGCCCCGTTGGACCCGGTGGTGATGTCCCGCATGCCGGTGGGCGTGCCGCCGTCCGGCGCGGCCCCGTAGAGGGTGGGGTTCATCAACCCCGGCCGGCGGCCCGTGACCTGCACGATGCGCGCCACAAGGCCCGCCCACAGCGGCGCCACCGCGCTGGTGCCGCCGATCACCGTGGACCTGCCGTCCACCAGCACCTGGTAGCCGGTGGTGGGGTCGGCCACCGCCGCCACGTCCGGCACCCCGCGGCCGCCCCCGGCACGGCTCTGGCCACCGACGCGCGGGGGCACGCCCGCGTGGGCCTGCCAGTTGGGCAGTCCGAAGGCGTCGGACACGCCGCCGCCGGTGGCCCCGCGTGATGCGCCGTTGTTCCACACGGTCTCGGAGGTGACGGTGCCGCCGTCGGCCTGCAGCGTCGTGCCGCCGCACGCCACCACGTGCGGGCTGGATGCCGGGAAGTCCACGTGCACGCCGGGGGCCGAGGTGTCGCCGTCGGCGCTGCCGCTGTCCCCCGCCGCCGCGGTGACGGTGATGCCCAGGGCGGCGGCATCCGCGAACGCCGCGTCCATTGCGGATCGCGCCTGGGCGGTCCAGCGGTCCTCGCTCTGCCCCCAGCTGATGCTGATGGCCACCGGCGTGGGCGAGGCGTGCGTGGCCTCGGACACGGCGTCCAGGAACCCGGCGTCCGAGTTGGGGGCGAAGTACACGCTCAGGGTGGACGCCGGCGCGATGGCCCCGGCCACCTCGATGTCCAGCAGCACCTCCCCGTCGGCGCCGGTGGGGTCGCCGCCCGGGATGTTGGCCGCGCCGTCCACCCCCACCGCGGTGACGGTGGGGGTGGGCAGCCCGAGGCCGCCGAAGTAGGTGGTGAGATCCGACTGGGCGAACCCGCCGCCCAGCTCGATGATGGCCACGTGCTGCCCGCCGCCGTCACCCGCGGGCATGCCGTACAGGGCCGCCAGCTGCACCGGGGTGAAGCTGGTGCTCACCGCGCGCGGGTCGGCCACCACCGACCGGGTGGCGGCCTGGGGCCGGTCGTCCAGTCCCAGCACGGCCACCACGATGTTCGCCAGCGGCTGGGGCACCGACAGGCCGCCGGTGCGCAGCCGGAACGTGGTGCCGTCCAGGTGCGCGCGCCCGCGCAGCTCGGCACCGAACAGGTCGGCCAACACGCCCACGGTGCCCTCCACCCGGACGCGCCGCGAGGCGGCGTGCACGTCCACCACGTGGGCGCCCGCGCCCTGTACCACCGAGGTGACGGCCGCGACGTCGGCGGGGTCGGCGCCATGGCGCTGCTCCAGCTCGGCGGAGGTCATGCCGTGCCGCAGCGCCGACGCGGTGAGCCGCTTCCGGCGCCGTAGCACCAGGGTGACCTGCACCACGTCGTCGTGTGCCACCGAGCCGATCACCCGGCCCACCGGCTGCCGTTCGCTGCCCGGCAGCGCCGTGCGGCCCGCCCCGGCCGCCGCCGACCACGGGTTGGCGGCCACCGGCAGGCTCTGGCCGTGGTGGGTGGGTGGTGGCGGCGGCTTGGGGCGCACCGTGCCGTCCACGGGTGCCGCCAGCGTGGGGCCGCCCAGGGTCACCAGCGCGGGCATGGGCACCGTGGCCCCCGGCCAGGGGGCGGGCGGCACCGGGCGCGGCCGGGGGGAGGGCGCGGCGGGCTGGCGCACCTGGGCGCCGGGGGCGGGGGGCCGGGGGCGGCTCAGCGTGGCGTCCACGAACCCCGCAAGGGTGGGGGCGGAGTCCACACGGGGCACGCCCATCTCGGGCAGGCCCAGCAGGTCGATGATGGTGCGCGGGATGCTGGCGTGCGAGTGCCAGGCGGTGTCGATGGCCTGGCGCACCCGGCCGCCGAACATCAGCAGGGGGATCCGCGAGCCGCCGATGGCCTGGAACCCGTCCGGGTGCAGGGCGTCCGGCACGGTCTCGATGTCGGGCGTGGGCACCGAGTCGGCGTAGCCGCCCCAGTCGTCCCACGTGAGGATGAACACCGTGTCGTCCCAGCCGCCCCCGTCGATCACCGCCTGCACCCGGCGCCACACCAGCGCCTCGCCGTCGGTGATGTAGCCGGGGTTGCTGCTGGTGGGCGGGTGCTCGTCGAAGCCGGAGGGGCTCCACACGTAGGTCACCGGGGGCAGCGCCCCCGCCTTGGCCATGGGCTCGAACCGGCTGGGCGTGAGGATGCGGTCGGCCGCCGCCGCGGTGGTGAGGCTCTTGTAGAACTTGGTGGGGTATCCGCCGCCGCCGGGGAACGCGGCCCACTCCACGCCGGCGTCGTCGGCGACGCTGAAGATGGACGGCAGGTCCCACACCGGCGACGGCCCGGTGAACGGCGGATTCTTCATGGTGGGGGCCTGGCCACCCATGGCCAGCATGTGGCCGGGGGTGGAGTTGGTGCCCAGCCCGAAGTGGTGGTCGCTGAACACGAACGTCTTGGCCAGCCAGCTGTAGTAGGGGATCACCGCGTCGTTGTTCACCTGCAGCGCCGGCGCCGCGTAGTCGCCCATGCGGTAGTGCACCCACGAGTCGCGGTCATGCGGCTGGTCGAAGTCGGGCGCCGCGCTCAGCAGGCCGCCGTGGTCGGCCACCGCGGCTCCCCATCTGGCCATGGTTGGGAAGTAGAAGTCGGTGGTCTTGTTCTCCTGCAGGAACACCACCACGCGCGCCGCCGCGCCCGGCGCCGACGCCGTGGGGACGCGGCGGGGTCGCGAGGCGGGCTGCTTGGGCTGAGGCACGAGTTCCTCCCGTGTCGTGCGGCCGTCGTGCGAGCGTGTCACGAACGGTGCCGGCGGTGGTGGGGTCCGGGTGGGCCCGCACGCGCGTGGACTCCCCAAAGGGGCAGTTGCGGAAACATCCGGCGCTGAGCGAGAAACGGGGCGACCCACGACGAAAGGGACGCACCATGTCCGTGATTCCTCGTACCCGGGGCGGCATCGCGGCCGCCTGCGGAGGCGTGCTGGCGGCGGGCCTCATCGGCGGCGCCGCGCTCGCGGTGGCCACCGACCCCGGCAACACCACCTACAACGGCTGCGTGTCGCGGCAGACCGGCGTGCTGCGCGTGGTGACCGGCGGGCAGTGCCGCACCGGCGAGTACGCCATCAACTGGAATAACCGCGGGCCGCAGGGCCCGGCGGGCCCCGCCGGGCCGCGCGGCCCGGTCGGCTGAAGGGCGCCACGGGCGCCATGGGTCCCGCCGGCGTGAAGGGTGACCCGGGGGCCCAGGGGCCTCCCGGGGCGACGGGCGCAGGACCGGCGCGAAGGGCGACACCGGCGCGCGGGGGCCGGCAGCGGGCGCGAACAGGACCTCGTATTCGGTGGCGATCGGGACCATCGCCGAGGGGTGCAGATCGACAGCTCGCCGATGAACGTCGACCTCACCTCCGACTGCCCCCGCCGGTGGACGGCGATCGGGCGCGCGTTCAGCGGCAATGCGACGTGGGGCGGCTTCACCGTCGATGTATCCCAGGGCACCTCGTGGAGGGTGACGGCCAACATCACGGGTGGCGGCGCCCCTTCCCGTCGGTGAGCATGCACGCGATCTGTTTGGTGCCCACCGGCTGAGGCCCGCTCAGGGCGCCGATCGTGATGCGCCCCGCAGCGCGCGGCCGTGGTCCGGGATCACGGTCGCGCCAGCCGTCCTCAGGGAACGGGCACTCCCACCGGGAGCGCGGCGGGGGTCGTGACGGTGGCGGGCGCCGGGTACGCCCCGTCGATCCGGTCGCACGCCTCCCGTCGCCGCTGCGCGAACTCGTGGCGGAGCACGCTGAAGCCGTCCGCGTCCATGTGCGGGTGTCCTCGGGTGGTCTCGGCGGACCGAGCGCTCATCCGGCTCCCTGCTTGGAGGGGTCCACGGCCACGCGTGCCCATGAGGTGAAGCCGCTGGACTGGTCGAAGTCGAAGCGCGTCACCGCCGGGCCGAGCTCGTTGATCACCGTTGCCTGCAGCAGAGGGATCATGGGGACGATGTCGCGCGTCACGTGGCGGTCCAGCCGGGCGTAGCAGTCCTTCCGCGGCGCTCCGGCCAGGGCGGCGCACTCCGCCGCGGCGGAGTCGATGCTGGGCACAGCCGAGGTGGGAACGCGGGCGTGCACCGACCGGGCCAGCGCCGGCGTGATCCCCAGCAGCGACACGTTGCTGGCGCCCGACGGCGCGATGCCCTTGGTGGTGAGGAGCGGGTCCACGAACGTGGAGGGATCGCCGTAGTCCGCCGCCCAGGCGTATGCCGGGGACAGGGCCACCCGCCGGGCCGGCGTCTGCAGGGCGGACGCCGCCGCGCCGAACGGCACCTCCTGCACCCGCAGGTGCACGCCGATGACGCTCGCCGCCTGGCGGATCACGGGTGTGGCCAGCGCCAGCGGGGCGGCGCTGTCGGTGACCATCAGCACGTCCTGGCACACCGCGCCGTCACAGCGGCCGTCGTGGTTGCGGTCGTACCTCGACCGCGCCATCTCCGCGTGGGCCGCGGGGGTGTCCCCGCGGTACGGCGGCTTCTGGACGGCCACGGACGCATCCATGGGCAGCAGGGAATCGGGGAGGATGTGCGTGGCGATGGGTCCGTTGAGGATGCCCCCCTGGCTGCGCCGCACCGCCTGCAGGTCGAGGGCCAGGGCCAGCGCGCGCCGCACGTGCACGTCGTCGAACGGCGGCTCGGTGAGGTTGAGCACCAGGTAGTTGACCTGCCCGGACGCGTTCACGCGCAGACGGGTGCGTGTGGCCGGGTCGGTGAGGTGCGCGCGGATCACCTTCGGGGGCGTCGGCAGCGTCTCCGTCTCCAGGTCACCGCGCACGATGCGGTCGTGGATGTCACCCGGGTTGCTGTCCACGCTGAAGGTGAACGCGTCCGGCAGGGCCGGCCGCACCGTGGTGTCGTCGGTGGCCGGGTCGTAGGCGGGGTTCCGCACCAGGCGAAGGAACGCGCCGGGCCGGAAGCCGTCGATGGGGTGCTGCGCCGCGCAGGCCGCGGCCAGCCGGTCGCTCCCATGGATCATGTACGGGCCCGTGGCGATGAGGTACCGGCCGTACTCGCCGGCCCCGGTGTGGCACCGCGAGACCTCGCGGGGGATGGGCGCCGTGGCGGGCAGGGCCAGGCGGTACGGGAACTCGGGCGTGGCGCGCAGCAGATGGATGCGCAGCGTGTACCGGTCGGGCGCGGTGATGCCGCTGATGGTGCGGGCCTTCCCCCTGCGGAAGGCGTCCATGCCCTGGATCACGTCGTAGTAGAAGCCGTACTGGGCAGCCACCGATGGGGTTCCGACGCGCTCGAGGGCGGTCACCACGTCGCCGGCGGTGACCTCGCGCGACACCGGTGGCGCGAACCGCACGCCGTGTCGCAGGTGCACGGTGTAGGTGCGCCCGTCCGCCGACACCTCCGGCAGCGCCTCGGCCAGGTCGGGACGCAGCCGGTTGCCGGCGTCTCCGGCGCCCAGGGAGTAGCCCAGCAGGGGCCGCACCAGCAGCCCGTGCAGGATGCCCCAGCCGAACCCCGAGTACTCGGCGGTGGGGTCAAGCGCGGCGGAGAACACAAGGTCCGGGCCGGCGGCGCGGAAGGTGCCGCCGCGTGCCGGCGTGCCGAAGGTGACCGGGCCGGTGAGCCCGGCGGCCGTCCGTGCGAACCCGGCGTCGGCGTCGGCGGCGGAGGTGTGCTGCGGGGCGCCGGAGCCCCCGCCGCACCCCGCCGCCAGGGCGGGCAGTGCGGCGGCCAGCGCAAGGGCGGTGCGGCGGCGTGTGATCAGGGGCATCGGTGGTCTCCTCGCAGGTCCGGAGTGGTTCAGCGTTCGCTGGTCCAGAGGGTGTGCCGCTCGTTGTCCATCCCGGCCATCATCCGATGGCACACGAAGGCAGGGAAAGCGTCCGTGGGACACGGGTCGATGGGCGCCGCGGTGGCGACCACCGTGAGCGGCGTGGCCGCCCCGTCGTGGGGGATGGCGGCGATGGCGGCGGGGGCGCCCGCGAGGAGCGTGGCGGCGGTGATGGCGGCGATGCGGCAGCGGGTCATGGGGTCTCCTTGGGAACGACGTGAGCGGGCCAGTCGAGGGCCTCGCCGATGCGCTGGGCGTCGATCCCGGCGGCGGCGGCCAACCGGTGCACGGCGTGCGCATCGACGGCCTGCACCAGGTAGAAGCAGGTCTCGTCGTCGGGCAGGTGGATCGCCGAGTGCAGCTGCGCCGACGCCGCCCGCGCCTGGCGTCGCAGACGGGCGACGGTGGCGGGGATGGCGTGCGCGTCGCCGCGGGCGACGTAGGCCTCGATCAGGAACAGCATGCGGCCACACTCGCGACCCTCGGTCGGGCCGGAAAGTGTGGGCACCCACACACTTTGGGCGCGCCGGGATGCCCGGCGTCAGAGCTGCCTGCGGCCCTCCAGCACGGCCCGCATCAGCTCGGCGCGCCCGCGGATGCCGAGCTTCGCGTAGATGCGGGTGAGGTTGGCCTCCACCGCCCGCACGGACACGAACAGGGCGTCCGCCACCTCCCGGTTGGAGTGGCCGTCGGCCACCAGGTCGGCCACGCGCTGCTCGGTGGCGGTGAGCACCGCCGACGCCCGTCGCCCGCTCACACGCGCCAGCTCCCCCCGCGTGCGCTCGGCCCAGATGCGGGCACCCAGACGCTCGAAGGTGGCCAGCGCCTCCTCCAGCGCCTCGCGGCCCGCCCGCTTCTGCTTGCGCCGCCGCTGCACCGCGCCCAGGGCCTGCAGGGTGCGGGCCCGCTCGAACGGCACCGGCAGGCGCGCGTGGTGGGCGAGGGCATCCTCCAGCCGCGCGGCCGCCGCATCCACATCGCCGCGTGCCCCCTCCAGCAGTCCCAGGCCGCGCGTGGACAGCGCCGTGGCCCACGCGCTGCCGATCCCGGTGCCCAGGTCCCGCAACTCGTCCAGCAGCGCGGCCGCCTCGTCCAGCCGGCCCAGCTGGATGAGGGCCTCCGCCGCGTTGGGCAGCACCGGGTAGATGCTGGGTTCCCGGTAGCCCATGGCACGCAGCTCGGGCCACAGGCCGCGCAGGTGGCCGTCGGCCGCCGCGGCGTCGCCCAGGGACAGTTCCAGGAACCCCAGCACGCACCGGCACTGGGCCAGGAACACGGTGTCGCCCACGCGCTCGGCGTTGGCGATGCCCGCGAGGGCCGCGGTGCGGGCCTGCGTCTCCTCACCCCTGTGGGCCGCCACCCATGCCGTGCAGAAGTGGGCGGCGCCCTGGCTCTGCTCCAGGCCGCGCTGCCCCACGAAGGCCTCCATGCGGGACGCCAGCTCCTGCGCGACGTCCCACCTCCCCGCCCGCACCTCCAGCTCCACCAGGTGGAACCAGGCCGAGTACGCCCGGATCTCGTGGCCGTGCGCCAGCGCCCGCGCCTCGTCGCGCGCCAGCAGCTCGCGCGCCTCATCCGGGCGGTCGGCCCACATCAGCTGCATCCCGTACACCAGCGAGGGCGGCTCCATCACGTCGAACGCGCTGGGCGGCAGGTCCGCCTCGGCGCGCAGCGCGGGCTCCCAGAAGTCATGGGGCCGCGGCCGCCCGGCCGACGCGTCCACCAGCCCGACGGTGGCGGTTGCGTGCGCCAGGGCGGCCGGGTCACCGCTGCGGTGGGCGTGCTCCAGCGCCTCCCTCCCCACGGCGGCCGCCGCGTCCAGCCGGCCGCCGATGAACCGGGCCAGCGCCAGCTGGCAGCCGATCGCGGCCCGCAGGGCATCGTCATCCGGCGGGGCCTCGGACAGCGCCCGCACTCCCAGTTCCGTGGCCGCGGCCATGTCGTGCTCGCACAACGCCGAGAGCATCAGCAGCGCCTGGGCGCGCTCGGGGCCCGGGGGCAGCTCGGCCAGGATGGCCTCCAGGGTTTCGCGTGCGGCCACGACGTCGCCCGACGCGGCGTCACGCTCGGCCACCGCCACGCGTCGTCGCAGCACGGTCCCGCGGTCGGTGCCCGGTGTCAGCTGCAGGGCCAGGCGCGCGAAACCGGCCGCCGCGTCCGTGGCCCCGCGGGCCGCCGATCGCGCGGCGGCGTCATCGAGTTCGGCGGCGATCTCGGCCGACGGGCCCTCCGCCCCGAGGGCCAGGTGCCGGGCGCGCTCGTCGGCGTCAAGCACCAGCAGCGCCAGCCGCCGGTGCACCTCCCGCCGGCCCGCGGTGCCCAGCAGATCGGCGGCGGCGGTGCGCAGCAGCGGGTGCGTGAACCGCAGCCGCTCGCCATCGGCCTCCAGCAGGTCCGCCCGCACGGCGTCGTCGAGGGCCACGCCCGCACCCACCAGCCGCACGCTGGGTTCCGCCGCCAGTGCGGCCACCGTCAGCACCCGGCGCGTCACCTCCGGCAGGCCGTTCAGCCGGTCGCGGATGATGGCGTCCAGGGTGTCCGGGATGGGCAGCGGCTCGCCGGGCTCGGGATGGTCCCGCCGCTGCAGGGCGCGTCCGATCTCGAGGGCGAAGAACGGGTTGCCACCGCTGACGTCGAACAGGCGGCGCAGGGTGGGGCGGGGCAGCGCCATGCCCAGCCGCGCGTGCAGCAGTTTGTGGATCGCGCCCAGGCTGAGCGCCCCCACCGGCAGTCTGCGCAGGCCGATCGCCTGGAAGGTGCGCACCGGGTCCAGGGATGAGGCGGCCCAGCGTGGGCGGGCGGCCAGGAGGAACGTGATGGGCGCGTCGTCCACGCGGCGCGCCGCGAACGCCAGGGCCGCACCCGATGCCCCGTCCAGCCACTGCAGGTCGTCGATGCCCACCACCACCGCGCACCGCCGGGCCAGCAGCCGGAGGCTGCCCAGCAGCGCCGCGCCGACGGCGCGGTCATCGACGCCCACCCCGCCGGCATCCTCCTCCAGCAGGGCCACGCGCAGCGCGCGGCGCTGGGGCGCCGGCAGGTCACCCTCCACCTCGGGGAGCGCGTCGCCCATGAGGTCGGCCACGGTCCCGTAGGACAGGTCGGCCTCGGTTCCCGCCGGGCTGGCGCGCAGCACCCGTGCTCCCCGTGTCGCCGCCGTGGTGAGCGTCGCGCGCCACAGGCTGGTCTTGCCGATCCCCGGTTCGCCCTCCAGCAGCACCGCCACGGGCCCGCGCGCGCCCTCCTCGAGTGCGCCCTCGAGGCGGGCCACCTCGTCGTCCCTGCCGATCAGCTCGTGCTGCGCCATGGGCGGTGCTCACGCTCCCTGCCGTGAAGCGCAAGCCTATCCGCGGGGACTCTGCTCCTCGCGCGCGTCCTGCACCGCCGGTGGGTCCGGCTGCACGTTCTCGATCAGTGCCAGGCCGATGTCCATCTGCCCGAAGGGCAGGCGCAGCCACATCGACCACACCACGCTGCGCGGCAGGTCGGCGGCCAGCGCGGCCCGCAGGTCGTTGAGGGTGACGGCGTCGTCGGGGGTCATCGCACCCCCAGCTCTCCGCGGCGCCAGGTGCCGCCGCCGGCGGCCTTCGCGGCGCGCAGGGCGCGCTCGGAACTCATCACCAGCATGTCCGGATCCGGGTGCCCGTCGAACATCGCCAGCCCGATGCTCACCCCGACGCTCACGGGTGCGCCGTCCAGCATGAGGAAGGTGGCCGACTCGGCGCGCACGCGCACGGCCTCCGCCACCGCCTCCGCCCGCGCGACGTCGCACTCCACCAGGATCACCAGGAAGTCGTCCCCGCCGATGCGGAACACGAAGTCGCCGGTGCCCAGCAGGTCGCCGATGATGCCGGTGAGCCCCCGCAGGATGACGTCGCCGCCCTCCCGCCCGTGGCGCTCGTTCATGAGCCGCAGCTCGTCGATGTCCACCTGCATCACGGCGAATCCCGTTCCCATCTCGCGATGAATCGCGATCTCACGGGCCAGGACGGTGGGGAGGAACCTCCGGTTGGGAAGGTGCGTCACCACATCCCTGGCACCGTCTGTATCGGCCTGTGCCTGGAACAGGGCACTCAGCAGATGCTTTATCTCCGACAGGAGCTGGTTGAGCTCCCGCGTGAGCGCGCGGCGCGACTCCACCTCGTCGGCGCGCACCACCTCCAGGCGGGGCATCACCACGTCGTCCACCCGCGCCACGAGGTCGCGGATGGCGGTGAGCTCCGGGACATGCTCGAAGGCGGCCGCGCCACGATGGCTCAGCCAGAGGCCGAACTCGGACCCGGTGAGCCGCTGCAACCGGCCCGGGCTGGGCTCGTCCAGCTCGAACAGCACGGTCTGCGCCCAGTCCAGCAGCGCGGCGCGCTGGCGTTCGCGCTCCATGTCCATGTTCTGGGCCATGGAGTGGATGCGGTACGACTCGGCGGCGCGCGCGCTGCGGATGGCGCCGCCCACGAACGCCAGGCTCATGGCCTCGATGGCGAGGTCGATGGACTCCCAGATGTAAAAGTGGTGGTGCGCCCCCGGCGGCTCGTCGTCCTGCGGGAGGGCACGCACCAGCTCCCGCGCCAGGAGGCGCGCGCCCGACATCACCAGGTGCAGGGGCACGCCGATGCGCGCGTGGATCTCACCGATGTGCAGCTGATGGGCGGTCTGGGCCTCGAGGCCGGGCCCGTCCACGGCGAACAGGTCGCGCACCCAGAGGGCCAGGGAGGCGCTGAGGCGGGTCCTCACCAGCTCGTTGCTGAGCAGGGCCGCGGCGTCGGGTCGCGCCAGCATCGTGTCGTAGAACTGCTCGGCCAGCCGGTCGGCGTGGACGCGTGCCACCTCCGCGACGCGGGCGCGGACACCGGGCGGGGTTCGTCGCAGCATGTCGTCCCACTCGTCAATCAGCGCCGAACGGCCCTGCAATTCCGGTTGACCTCCGTGCGACATGCAACGAGCATAGGGTCGTGATGTGCTTCCCGTGCCGTCGCGGGCAGCGGTTGGTCGAACTGCATCAGCGCCACCCGCGTCCACCTGTTGAACGCCGGTGGTGACGTAGGGCCACCGCACCACGCCGGCCGAAAAACGCAACGCGGACACCGGCCGTGACCCCCTCCAAACTCACGTCGCCCCCTGCTCGGGATCCCGGTCCCCCCGGTGCGGCGCGCCGTGCGCCCACGGCTGAGGCGCTGCCGCTGCCCGTGATCCGCGTGGACCGGTTCCTGCACGTCACCTACGCCAACCCTGCCGCGGCCAGGGTGCTGGGCATGCGCGAACCCGCGAGCCTGGAGGGCCTCACCCTGGACCGGCTGCCGCTGATCGGGGTGGCCGAGGGCGACTTCCATCCTCTGGTGACGCTCGCCCGGGCGGGCGAAACCGCGCGCGGGGCGGTCAATCTGCCCGCAACCGGGGAGCAGCTGATGGTGCACATCACCCCCGACCGCGCCCGCAACAACCCGGGCGGCGCGGTGCTGGTGCTGTGCCCGGCCGGCGGCGACAGCCGTGAGAGCACCCGGCTGCGGCGGCGGGTGGACGCCCTGTCCGGGGCGCTGGACGCCGTCCCGGTGGCGGTGGTGGTGACCGACCTCCACACCGGGGTGGTCAGCGCGGCCAACCGCGTGGCATGCCAGCTCACCGGCATCGCGGCGGAGGAGTTGGTGGGTGCCACCGCGGCGCTCAGCATCGAGGGCGATGCGACCACGCGCCTGCGCGTCATCACCACGCACCCGCACCGCCGTCACACGGTGGTGACCGTGGACACGGTGGTGACGGACCAGCGCACCGGCACCGCCGTGGCCACCTGGGGACGCCCGCAGCCCGCCTCCGAGGCGGAGGCCGCATCGACGCGTGAGGCCAGGGAGCTGCTGGGCGGCTCACGCCCCGGCGCCTGGAGGTGCTGCGGATGATGTGCGAGGGGCTCACCGATGCGCAGATCGCCCGGGCCCTGTTCATCTCCCCGCTGACGGTGCGCAACCACGTGCAGGCCGTGTTCCGCACGCTGGGCTGCCGATCGCGGGCCGCCGCGGTGGCCGTGGGGTACCGCGGCGGGGTCTGATCCCGCCGCCCGCCGGAACTACGCCTCCGGCGCGGTCGCCCACGCGGGGTGCGGCAGGCGCAGCAGGCGGCGGGCGGTGTGCACCGCATCCCGCGCGTCGGCGGCCCACCCGTCGGCGCCCGCCTCGCGCACCTGACGCTGCGGCTGTGTGAAGGCCAGCCCGCCCACCATCACCGGCAGTCCGTCCAGCACGCGGGTGCCCCGGATGGCGTCGACCACCTCCTTCACCGTGCGCAGCCCGGTGGGTGCCGACGCCGAGAGCCCCAGCAGGTCGGGCCGGATCTGCGCCACCGCCCCCCTGATGGCGGTGGCGGGCAGGTCGGTGCCGAGGCTGAACACGCGCCAGCCGTCGGCGTCCAGCAGGTCGCCCACCATCTGCAGGCCCACGTCGTGCCGGCTGGTCTCCACGCCGGCCAGCACCACCCTGAGGCCGGTGACGGGGGCCGGCGGGCGCAGGTCGCGCAGCTCGCCCATGAAGCGCAATACCGCGGTGGTGCAGAAATGCTCCTGCGCCACGGACGCCGTGCCGGCCAGCCAGCGCTCGCCGACCTCCCGGAGCACCGGGGCCATCAGGTCGAGGTACACCTCATCGAGGCGGGCGTCGCGGCCCACGGCCTGCCACACGGCGGTGCGCATGCCGTCCTCGTCGAACCGCAGCGCCGCCTCCAACATCTCCCTGCTCAGCCGCCCGAACATCGGTGCTTCCCCGCGTCCGCCCACACCCACCTCTGTCGTAGCAAAGCGACGGAAGCGATCAACGGGTTGATTCCGGAACGCGGATTCGGGCTACCCGCGGGTGCCGGCGTCGGGGGTGGTCAGCACGCGGGCGTGGTGGCGTTCGCGTCCGATCAGCACGGCGGCCACCGCCCCGGCCAGGGCGCCCACCACGCTGATCCAGAAGGCGGTGACGAACCCCGACTCCCGCGGCACCAGGCCACCCCCGCGGGCACCGTGCGACACCACCACCGCGGCGATCTGGGCGCCGATGACGCCGCCCACCACCCGGATCACCGTGTTCATGCCGTTGGCCACGGCGGTCTCCGACGGCTCCACGGCGTCCACGATCAGCTTGGGCATGGCGGCGAAGGCGAAGCCGATGCCCACGCCGCACACCGCGAAGGCGGTGGCCACCTGGGCGGGGGACCCGTGGAACAGCGCGATGCCCGCCGCGCCCACCGCGAAGAACAGCATGCCGGCCACGAGCGGCGGGCGTGACCCCACGCGGCGGCCCAGCATCCCGGCCACCGGGCCGCTCAGGAAGATGGCGGCGGAGGTGGGCAGGATCCACACGCCCGCCATGGTGACGGTGGTGCCGAAGCCGTAGCCGGCCAGCGGCGACAGGGCCGGCGGCAGCCCGCGGGGCAGCTGGAAGAACTGCGGCAGGATCACCCAGGTCATGTACAGGGCGAAGCCCGACAGCAGGGCCGTCAGGTTGGTGAACAGCACCGGCCGGCGGGCCATCATGCGCATGTCCACCATCGGCTGCGGCACGCGCAGCTCCACCCACCCCCAGGCCAGGAACGCCGCCACGGCCGCCGTGAACAGGCCCAGGATGGACGCCGAGGTCCAGCCCCAGGACGCCCCCTCGGTGAACGCCAGCAGCAGGCACATCAGGGCCACCGACAGCAGTGCCGCCCCGGGCAGGTCCACGCGGGAGGGCGCGCGCACCGGGGACTCCGGCACGAACCGCCACACCAGCACCAGCGCCAGCAGCACGATGGCGGCCGACACGGCGAACAGCCACCGCCAGGTGAGGTGGTCCATGATCAGCCCGGACAGGGCGATGCCCGCGCCGCCGCCCACCCCCAGCACGGCCGACACGATCCCCATGGCCACCGAGATGCGCTGCGGGGGGAACTCGTCGCGGATGATGGCGAAGCTGAGCGGGAACACCGCGCCGCCCACGCCCTGTACCGCGCGGAACACGATGAGCACGGCGATGTTCGGGGCCGCCCAGGCCCCGACCGACCCGGCCAGGAACACCACCAGGCTGATCATCATGAGGCGCTTCTTGCCGTGCTGGTCGCCCAGCCGGCTGATGATGGGCGTGGCCACCGAGCCGCTCAGCAGGTACGCGGTCACGGTCCAGGTCACCCACTCGGTGCTGGTGTGCAGTTCGCGCCGCAGCACCGGGAGGGCCGGGATGAGGAACGTCTGCATCAGCGCATAGGCCATCGCGGCGGTGACCAGCCCCGTCAGCGTCAGCCCCAGCCGCTGCCTGCCCTCATGCATCTGCGTCACGCCCGCCCCCACGCCGTTTCGTGCACCGTGCAATCAAGCTACCAGCGGGCCGGGAGGTGAGCCCGCGGCGCGGTGGACCCCATGCGTGAGGTTCCTCTATACGGTCGTCCGCCCCCGCGTCCGCCGCCGATGAAGGGACTGTCAGAGGTCATCAGTCCGCGCGGGGAGGAGCCGGGGATGAGGGCACACACACGCATGGGGGCGGGGGTCCTGGCGCTGGCCGCGCTGGCGGGGTCCGCGCAGATGGCCACCGCCAAGGACAAGGCGGCGCAGTCGTCGCTGCTGGCGGGGTCCGAGTGCGCCGCGCTCACCTACAGCCAGGCGCTGCTGGGACTGGGCGACACCAATCTCTACACGCTGGCGCCCCAGGGGTCGTTCGAGGACGCCATCGACGGCTGGAGGATCAGCGGAGGGGCCAGCGTCGTGGGTGACGCCGGCTATCCGGCCGGACCCGTGGCCGACACCCGCGCGCTGGAGCTGAGCCCCGGGGCCAGTGCCACCAGCCCGCCGGTGTGCGCCAACGCCAGCACCCCGATCTTCCGGTACTTCGTGCGCGCCATGGCGGCCAACGCGGGGGACTACACCGTCAGCGTGGAGTACCTGGACGCCTACGGCGGCAAGGTGAAGGGGTCGCTCAACCTGGCGGCGGGCACCGCGTGGAAGCCTTCGCCGAAGCTGGGCGTGCAGACCAACAAGATCGCCACCGACGCGTCGGGGTGGGGACACATCCAGATCACTCTCACCGCGCCCGCCAACAGCGCGCTGCGCATCGACGACCTCTACATGGACCCGAAGATGCGCTGACCGCCCGGCCCGCCCGGTATGGCGCACATGCCCATTCCGGCGGCCGCCCCGCGCGTCGATGCATCTCCCGTCACCCTTTCCCGGCAACCCGTGAGGAGCCACACCGTGAATCAGCCCACATCCCGCAGGACCCGGCTTCGCGTGCGTCGCGCCGTCGCGGCGGCCATGGCCGTGGCTGCGCTCTCCGTGGCCGTCGGCAGCGCCAGCGCCTCGGCCACCGGCACCCAGGGGGCATCCGCCAGCCAGGGTCAGAGCGTCAACGCGCACCCCGTCACCGCGATGAAGGTGAGCTGGTAGCGGCCCATCGCAGATGAACCGGCCGCAACCCGGCCCGATGGCGGAGGGGCCATCAGACCCCGTCACACCTTCGTGTGGCGGGGGTCGCGGTTGCGGTTCCGGGTGTACGATGCCGCGCACACGAGGCGGGGGCAGCGGGATGGCCGACACGCACGAGGTTGTGGAGCGCTACTTTCGCGCGTTGGAGAAGGGGGACCTCCGGGCGATGCTGGAGTGCTTCTCCGAGGACGCGGTCCTGATCCAGGTGGACTGCGTCGTGCACGGCCGGCGCGCGATCGCCAAGGAACTCGTGCGCAATCTCCGGGGGGTCTTCGCCCCCGGCACCTACAAGCGGGTCCGCGATTCCTTCAGGGTGCACGGTGAGCTCGCGCACCTGGTGTGGCACGCCGAGTGCCTCGGCACGCACATCCCCCACGGGGTCACCACGTTCGTGGTGCGGGACGGCCTGATCACGGGCGTCACCTACGCGGTGGAGGCCCAGCCGGTGTAGGGGCCGCGCTCCGGCCACCGACCGGCGTGGAGACCGGCAGGTCAGCTCGCCCGCGATCGCGATCCGGATGGTCGGCGCACGGCCGTGCCGTCAGCGCAGCACCGTGGAGGAGCGGGCCGTGACGCCCGCGCCGGTGACCGTGATGGTGACGCGGCCCGCGCGCAGTCCGGCGCCGGCGATGCGCACCAGGGTGGACGGGGGTGTCACGCGCAGATTCCTGCGCGCGACGATCACGGGGCGCAACGTACGCCGTCCCGCGCGTTTGACCAGGCGGGTCTGGGTGAGGGTGATCGTGACCTTCGCCGATGTGGTGGTGATCACGCGCACCGGCAGTCCGGTGACCCGCGCGTCGAGGGCGCGCATGCGGCCGGCCGAGACGGTGACGGCGGGTCGCCGGGCGGGGGGTGAAGCCGTGCCGCCGCCGCCCATGCCGGCGAGGGCGGTGCCGCCACCGGCGGTGGCGGGTGCCGGCGGCACCACCAGGCGGGCGGTGGCGGTGCGTGTCTCGCCGGCACCCACGGTTGCGGTCAACACCACCTCGTAGGTGCCCGGTGCGGCGGCGGCGGGTACCGGCACCGAGACGCTCAGCGATGTGGTGCTGTTGCCGGGCGGTGTGAGGGTGGGCACGTTGGGCACCGCGGCGGCCCCGGGCAGGGTGGTCGTGGCCGAGAGCGCGAAGGTGTAGTCGGGCGAGGTGGAGCCCGCGAACATGGCCCTCACGGGGATCACCGCGGTCCCTCCCGCACTGGCCGTCACCGAACCGGGCACCGCCAGCTGCAGGTCGTGCAGGTCACCGGAGAACTCACTGTCCCAGTCGGCACACACGGTGCCGTCGGAGATGTCGCACACCACCGGCCGTGTCGCCGGCGCCTGGTCGTTGACAAGCCGGCCGCCCAGTGTGACGCCCGCGATGACCCTTGCGGGGAGGGGCGACCCGTCGGCGTTGGGCGGACGTTGCACCAGCATGGTGGCCACGCCGGATTCACCCCCCTGCAGATCGCTGACGGGATCCGAGATGTAGCCCACCCAGTGGATCCCTGTGGACGACGACGTCGTGCGCGCGAGCTCGTCGGTGTAGCTCTGGTTCGCGGCCAGATGAATCACCTGGGTCCCCTCGTGCACATCGAATCCGGAGGGGAGGACGCTTCCGTTGCTGATCCGGACGGCGACCAGGAGCTGTCCCTGCGTGCCGGGGGTTGAGGTGGGAAACACGTTGGAATTCCCGCCGTAGCTGCACGTGGCGTCGCCCTTCTTCGACACGCACCCGGTGAACGCCAGGTCGGCCGAGCCCAGCAGGCCGCGCTGGGCGATCTGAACGGTCCGCCCCACCACGCAGCCGGTGAGGAGCATCGACGCGCACCCCAGCGCGCCCGCGCCCAGGGCCGCTCGTGCGAGCCCGACCCCACCCGCGCTCCCTGCATCTCGCAACCGTCCCATCACCGCGCCCCCGAGGTCGTGTGCCGTGTGCGCACACAGCCTGGGGTCACCCTCGCCGGCGACGCGTCACTCCGGGGGATGATCCGGCGGCCAGCGCGGTCGCCCGCGGGGATGATCCGGTCGGCCGGTGTCAGGCCGCCGGGGTGACCAGCCCGGTCTCGTAGGCCAGCACCACCGCCTGCACGCGGTCGCGCAGCCCCAGCTTGCCCAGCACCCGTGCCACGTGGGTCTTGACGGTGTTCTCCCCCAGCACCATCTCGGCGGCGATTTCCGCGTTGGACAGGCCGCGGGCGATGAGGCGCAGCACCTCCACCTCCCGTGGGGTGAGCGCCCGCAGCCGCTCCGGTACCCCATCGGCGGGCGGCCGGGCGGCACCGGCGAAGCGCTCGATGAGCCGCCGGGTGATGGAGGGCTCCAGCAGCGCATCGCCCGCCGCGGCCACGCGCACCGCGTCCAGCAGGCGGTCGGCGGGCGCGTCCTTCAGCAGGAATCCCGCGGCCCCCACGCGCAGCGCCTCGTACACGTAGTCGTCGCGGTCGAAGGTGGTGAGCATCACCACCGCGGTGGGCAGTGTGGTGTCACCCAGGATCCGAGCCGCCGCGCCCAGCCCGTCCAGCTCGGGCATGCGGATGTCCATCAGCACCACGTCGGGCCGCAGCCGCGTCACCACGTCCACGGCGCTGAGCCCGTCGGCGGCTTCGCCCACCACCCGCATGTCGGGTTCGTCGTCGATGATCACCCGGAACCCGGCGCGCAGCAGCCGCTGGTCGTCGGCCACCACCACACGGATCTCGCGGTCGGTGCCCGCGCGCGGCGCGGGCTGGTCCTCGGGGTCGGCACGCCACAGCACCCGCGCCACGTTCACGCGCTCGGCCACGCCGGGCAGCCGCAGGCCGCCGGCGGCCATCACCTCCACGTCGGGGAGCGCCGCGGTGAGCTGGCGCACCGTGTCGGCCACCACGATGTGCCCGGGCTCGGCGGTGTCGCACAGCCGCCGGGCGATGCCGGCGGGGCGCGCGGCACCGTCCCCCGGGTCGGCCTCACCGGCCGCGATGCCCACCCGCAGCAACGGTTCGGTGTCCTCGGCCAGGGCCCGCTGCATGTCCACGGCGCAGCGCACGGCGGCCGCGGGGCTGGCGAATGCGGCCGCCACGCCACCCTCGGTGGTGGTGAGCTCCCGTCCCTCGTGCCGGTTCACGATGCGCCGCACGGTGCCCAGCGCCTCGCGTCGCGCATCCGCGCCGCCGCCGGCGTCGGCCGCCAGCACGGTGATCACCCCGTGTTGCATGCGCCACATCATGCAACCCGCGCGGGACGGCGGTCACCTCTCCGGACGACGGGGTGACGCGCGGATCACCCCTGAGGATGACGACGCCGCCACGGGTCGCGAGGAGGGTGACGCACGACAACCCCTTCCACGACAGGAGCGTGTCGACGATGATCGCCCGCATGTCCCACATCAGCAACCGCTTCGGCACCCGTGACCTGGTGATCACCGGCGTCGTCAGCGCCCTCGGCGTGGCCGCCATGGTGCTGTCCACCAACGCGAGCGAAACCCCCGATGCACGCTGGTGGATGGCGCCGCTGTTCCTGCTGTGCACCGTGCCGCTGCTGTGGCGGCGGGTGGCGCCCCTGGCGGCCGGCGCCGGCGCCCTGGCCGGCCTGGCCGTGCATGTGGGCCTGGCCCAGGACGCGGTGGTGCGGTGCGGCATCATGCTGCCCATCTCCTTCGCGGTGGCCTACGCCGCAGGCGCGTACCTGCGCGACCCCGCCTCGTACATCGGGATGGCCCTGGCGGTGGCCGTGGGCGTGCTGGTGTGCTTCTCCGACAACCACACCGGGGCCGACCCCGGTGCCCTGTGGTTCGTGGTGCCGCTCACCCTGGGGGTGTGGGTGACCGGGCGCATCGTTCGCTCGCGCGGACGTCTGGCCGAGCGGCTGCGCACCAGCACCACCGCGCTGGAGGACGCCCGCCAGGAGCGCGCGCGGCTGGAGGTGGCACAGGACCGCTCCCGCCTCTCCGCGGAGCTGGACGGCATGCTGCAGCAGCGCCTCGCCGCCCTGGCCGCGCTGGCCGACGCCGGTGACGCCGGGGATCCCGACGCGGCGCGCGCCACACTGGCCCGCATCGAGCACGAGAGCCGCGACACGCTGGAGCGCATGCGCGCCATGGTGGGCTCCTTACGCGAGCACGATTCCGACGCCGGTGGTTCCCCGGCCGTGGCGCACCTGGAGGCCTTGGTGGCCAGCGCCAAGGGCATGAACGCCCGGCTGAGGGTGGAGGGCAACCCCAGGGCGCTGCCGCCTGGGGTGGAGCTCACCGCCTATCGCGTGGTGGAGCACCTGCTGGACGCCGTGCAGGACACGCCCGGCGTGGAGGTTGCGGTGCGCTTCGCCGACGACGCGCTGCAGATGCGCGTGATCGGCCCGCTGCGCCGTCGCGGCGGGGCCGCCATCGAGCGGGCGCGTGAACGGGCGCGCATGGACAACGGGCACCTTGAGGCCACCACCGAGGCCGGCCGCACCCGCGCGGAGGTGTCGCTGCCCATCCTCGCCGCGGTGTAGCGCGTGCGGCGCAGGGCCGACCTTCTGGCCGGCATCGCCGGCGGCGCCGTGGGCGCCGTCGGCGGGCCGGTGCTGCCGCACCAGGGCCACTGGTGGGCGGTGCTCCTGGCGGTGGCCTCGGGCGTGCCGCTGGTGGCCGCCCGCGTTGCCCCCTGGCCGTGCCTGGTCGCCGGTGGCGCGCTGGTGGTGGCCACTGCACTGGTGGCCGAAGCGTCGTTGTCGACCTTCGTGCTGCTGGCCGCCTACGGGTTCGTGGCGGGCAGGTTCCTCCCGCTCCGATCCGCCGTGGTCGGCGGGGCGCTCCTGAGCTGCACGGCCGCGTTGGGCGCCGCGGGGGTGGGGGACGGCGCGGTGCCGTACCTGCTGGTCACCATCACCGGCTGGGGCGCAGGGGCCGCGTTGCACCAGCGGTCGGAGACCGCCGCCCAGCTCGCCCTTCGCCTGCGGGAGCTGGAACGGGAACGCGAGGCGTACACGGCGCTGTCGGTGCGCTACGAGCGGGCGCGCGTGGCGTCGGAGCTGCACGACATCGTGGGTCACGCCATCAGCGTGATGGTGGTGCAGGCCTCCGCCGGCCAGCGTCTGGCGGCCACAGACCCGGGATCCACGGCGGAGAGCTTCGCGGCCATCAGCGATGCCGCCCGTCAGGCCGGCCACGAGATGGAATTGCTGGTGCGGCTGCTGGCCGACGAGCATGCGGTGCCCACGGTGCAGGATCTGGAGCCCGTGCGCGAGCTGGTGCGACGCGCCGCCGGCAGCGGGCTGGACGTGCGGCTCACCATCGCCGGTGAGGGCGCCCCGTCGCCGGACGCCGGGGCGGTGGTGTACCGGGTGGTGCAGGAGGGGCTCACCAACGCCCTGCGCTACGCGGCGGGCGCCCCGGTGGAGGTGGAGGTGCACGGGGACGAGGGCGGCGGCGTGCGCGTGGAGGTGCGCAACCACGCCCCCGCGGGGGAGCAGGCGCTGGCGGGCGTGGGCACCGGGAACGGGCTGCGGGGCCTGCGTGAGCGCGTGGCGCGGCTGGGAGGCACCCTCACCGCCGGGCCGCACGGAGAGGGGTGGCGGCTGGCCGTGCACATCCCCGCCTCACCGCCGCGCCCGGCCGCCACCGGCTGAGGGCGCGGGGCCCCGGGGGCGGGCACCCCGGCCGATGCCCGCCCCGCGCGTGGTCCCGCCGCCGCGACGCGTCGGCCAGCGCCCGGGGCAGCTGGCCCACGTCGGCCCAGGGCGTCACCGCGGTGAGCTTGCGGCGGCCAGGTCGGCCACCGCGCCCCCCACGCCCTTGCGGTACGGCACGCTGCGACCACCGCCTCCATGCCCTCCGCGACGCTGCGCGCCGGGTCGCCCGGCACCTGCAGGTACCGGCGGTCGGTGTGCGCCAGGATGGATCCCGCCCACCGTGCCGAACACCCGCTGCGAACGCTCCAGGGCGGTGAGCGCCTCCGGGGTGACGCGCCCCCCGGCGTTGCGGAACACGTGGGCGTCGCCCAGTTCCAGGTGCAGCGCGGCCAGCGGGTCCAGCCGGCAGTCCATGCAGCACAGCACCGTGAGCCGGCGCCGGGGTATCGCGGGGTCGTCGGGGTCGCCGTCCCAGTTGGCGGCCGAGATCTGCAGCATCCGGCCCTCGTAGCCCGGTGCGGCGATGAGGCGGTCAGGCGACCATGCGCGGCGCACCGTGCCCCCCTTCCCGTGGGGTGTGGCCGGCGGGGCACGCATCCCCGCCGGTCACGACGCCGCCCGGCTGCCAGACGGGCGGCGTCATCGGGTGCCCCCGTCCCGGCCGTTCAGCGCCACCTGCGACAGGGCGGCGCCCAGTCCGGCGGCCGCGCCCACCGCGGGCACGCCGTCGGAGGGCACGATCAGGGTGGTGGCGTTGCCGTCGGCCACCTCGGGCAGCATCTGCATGTACATGTAGGCCAGCACCTGCGGGCTGGGGTCGCCGTCGTGGATGGCGGTGAACACCCTGCGGATGGCCTCGGCGTCACCGCCGGCGCGAAGCACCTTGGCCTGGCGGTCGCCCTCCGCCTCCAGCACCGCGGCCCGCTGGGAGGCCTCCGCCTGCAGCACCAGGGCCTGGGCCTCGCCCTCGGCCACCAGCACGGCCGACTGCTTCTCGCCCTCGGCGGTGAGGATGGTGGCACGGCGGTCGCGCTCGGCCCGCATCTGCTTCTCCATGGCCTGCTTGATGGAGGACGGCGGGTCGATGGATTTCAGCTCGATGCGGGTGACGCGCAGGCCCCACCGGCCCGTGGCCTCGTCCATGGCGATGCGCAGGTCGGCGTTGACCCGCTCGCGGGAGGTCAGCACCTCCTCCAGCGACAGCGAGCCCACGTGGTTGCGCAGGGTGGTGATGGCCAGCTGCTCGATGGCGTTGAGCATCTGCGCCACCTCGTACGTGGCGGCGAACGAGTCGGTCACCGAGTAGTAGAAGACGATGTCGATGGAGATCGTCACGTTGTCCGAGGTGATGACCGGCTGCGGGGGGAACGCCACCACCTGCTCGCGCAGGTCCACCACCGTCCGGCGGCGGTCCACCATGGGCACGATCAGGTGCAGGCCGGCCTCCAGGGTGCGGTGGTAGCGGCCCCAGCGCTCGATGATGGCGGTGTGCGCCTGGGGCACGATCTGCACGGCCGAGGACAGGATCATCAGCACCACCACCACGGCCACGGCGATGGCGATCGTCAGGGCGATCACGGGATACCTCCCGGTCGGGACGTCAGGTCGCGCCCGACGCTATGCAGCCTCCGGTGGGCCGCCATCATCCGAACTGCGCATTCGCCGCGGCGGCGATGTGTAGGGATCAGCCCCCGATGTGCACGGCCACCGCCTGCGCGCGGGTGTGCACATCCAGCTTGCTGAACAGGTTGAACACGTGGCGCGCCACGGTGGCCTCGCTGATCACCAGGCGCTCCGCGATGCCGCGGTTGGAGAGCCCCTCGGCGATGAGCCCCAGCACCTCGCGTTCGCGCGGGGTGAGGCCGTCGGCGCCCGCCACGCCGGGCCGGCTGGGTGCCCGTCTGCCGAGGGCCCGCAGCAGCCCCTCGGCGCGGCGACCCCACTCCGCCGATCCCATGGTGCGGTACGCGGTGTGCGCCCGTTCGGCCAGGTCGCCGGCCTCCACCCGGGCCTCCGGGATGCGCGCCAGGGTCTCGGCGCCGCACATGCGCATGCGCGTGGCCTCGGGCAGGCGCCCGGTGCGCTCCACCGCCGCGGCGGCCTCCTCCAGCACTCCTCGGCGGGGCGCCTGCCCGAGGCGGCGTCGGCCAGGGCCGCGGCGTACCGCGCGCGGGGTCCCGGGGACAGCTCCGCCACCCGGGCCACCATGCGCGCCGCCCGCGCGGCATCCCCAAGCGCGGCCACGATCTCCACGCCGGTCAGCAGCAGGGCCACCGACGGCGAGGCCGGGCCGCCCGGGGCGTCGCCCCAGCGCTGCAGCACTGGCTCCACGGCCTCCCACGCCGCCGCGGGGTCGCCCGCCGACAGGCGCGTGCGCGCCAGCCCGATGCGGGCCTCCCGCTCGGCCTCGTGCACGCCCAGCCGGGCGGCCTCCTCCACGATGCCCGTGAAGTGCACGGTGGCCTCCGCCACCCGTCCGGCGCGGCGGGCCCGCACCCCGCGCACGAAGGTGAGGCCCATATGGGCCACCGGGTCCGGGCCCGTGACGTCCATCAGGCGCTCGGCCTCCTCGGCCAGGGCGTCGGCCGCGTCCCACTCGCCGGCGTCCACGTGCACCAGGGCGCGCTGCCACAGGGCGCGCACCAGCCAGTACGGCAGCTCGTGGCGGCGGGCCAGTGCCACCGCCTCGTCGGCGTGCCCGGCCGCGTCGGCCAGGCGGTCGGCGTGGGCGCCGGCCAGTTTCAGCAGGCCCCGCAGCGCGGTGAGGTCGTCCCCCAGCTCGCGGGCGGCGCGGGTGGCGTCGGTGAGCTCCTCCGTGCCCGCCCGCACCTCGCCCATGCCCACCATCCCGCCGCCGCGGGTGATGCGCAGGTTCACCCACGTCGGCCGGCCGGGCGTGGCCAGCGGCAGCGCGCGCTCGGCCACGGTGCGGGCCACCTCGGCGCGACCGCACACCAGCTGGGCGCGCGCCAGCAGCGACAGCACCCGCAGGCGCTCCGCGTCGGCGTCGTCGCGCCCCTCCAGCTCGGCCAGGGCCCGCTCCAGGTCGCGCACCGCCCGCTCACGCTCCAGCAGATCCAGGCGGGCATCGGCGGCCGCGGCCAGCGCCAGGGCCGCGCGCGGTGCCTCGCCGGCGCGCAGGGCGGCGCGCCGGGCCTCCTCCAGGATGCTCACGGCCGTGTGGCGGTCGCCGATGGCCGACTGCATGCGCCCGTGCTCCAGCAGCACCTGGGCGCGCACCGCCTCGTCCATGTCGGGCACCCACAGGCTCAGCGCCCCGGCGAAGTGCCGGTCGGCCTCCGCGAAGGCGCCCAGCCGGCGCGCGCGGTGGCCCGCCTGCAGCGAGTAGCGCAGGCCGCGCTCCCGTTCCCCGGCGCCCAGGGCGTGGGCCAGCAGGCGCTCCACGTGGGGCTCCGGGCGTCCCGCGTGCCGGCGCTCCAGCGCGTCCAGAACGCGCCGGTGGCGGGCCGCGCGGTCGGCTCCCAGCATCTCGCCCAGCACGGCCTCGCGTGTGAGGGCATGGCGGAAGGCCACCGGCTGTGTGGTGCCGTCGCCGGGCGCGTCCATCACCAGCCCCGCGGCGTGCATGCGTCGCAGGGCCGCCATCACCGGCTCATCGCCCATGCCCGCCGCCGCGGCCAGCAGGTCCGGCTCGAAGGCGTCACCGATCACCGCCGCCAGGCGCAGCAGCTCCTGGTCGGCCACATCCAGGGCGTGCAGCCGGGCCACCAGCATCTCCCGCACGGTCCAGGGGAGGGGCGCGGGGCCGTCGGCCAGCCAGGCGCCGTCACCGGGCCGCAGGTGGCCGTTGGCGACGGCCTCGCGCACCACCTCCTCCACCGCGAAGGGGTTGCCGCCGCTGGTGTGCACGATGGCCCGCAGGGCGGCGTCCGACGGCGCGGTCCCCACCACCGCGGTCACCAGCTGGGCCACCTCGGCCGGGTCCAGCGGATCCAGCACCTGCTCGGTGGCCAGGCGGTCGCGCAGCAGGCCATGCCGCAGGTCGGCCAGCGCCGGGGTGGTCTGGCCGGGCCGGAAGGTCACCAGCATTCCCAGCTCCACGTCCATGCATGTGCGCGCAAGGTGGCGCACCAGGGCGCAGCTGCTGGGGGCCGCGAGGTGCATGTCTTCCAGCACCACCAGCAGGCCCCCGTCGGCGGATGCCGCGCGCATGTAGCGGGCGGCCGCCTCGAACAGCACGTCCAGGGCAAGGTCGTCGGCGCGCGAGGCCGCCAGCTCCGGCAGCAGCAGCGCCGGGAAGTCGCGGGCCAGGGGGTCGTCGGTGGCCACGCGGTGCGCACCGTGCCGCGCGGCGTCGCGCAGGGCGTCGCGGAACACGCCCAGCGGCAGCAGCGCGTCGATGGGGTTGGCGTGCCCCAGCAGCACCCTGCGGCCGCGTTCGGCGGCGCGCGACACGCACGCCGTGGCCAGGCGGGACTTGCCGATGCCCGCCTCGCCGGCCAGCACCACAACGCGGGGCAGCGCGGGGTCCAGCTCGACCAGCCCGCGCAGCAGCGCGCGCGCCTGCGATCTGCCCACCAGCGCCGGCCGTTGCAGCTGCCGTGTCACCGCACCGTGACCATGGTGGGCGCGAGCGTATCCCCATGCGGTTCCCCCCACAAACACGCCCCGCGTCGGCGGCGTCGTGTGGGCGGTGGGCGTCCGGGGTACGGTTGATGCGTGGGGGCGTGCGACGACACCCGCGTGCTGGTCACCGGGGGCACCTCCGGCCTGGGTCGCGCCATGGCCGAGGCGCTGGTGGCGGAGGGCGCGCGCGTGGTGGTGACCGGCCGCGATCCCGACCGGGCGCGGCGGGCCGCCGCGGAGTTCGGCGCCACCGGGCTGGGCATGGACGTGCGCGACGAGCGCGCCGTGGGCGCCGGGGTGGAGCGCGCCGCGGCCGCGCTGGGCGGCATCGACGTGCTGGTGAACAACGCGGGCATCGGGATGCGCACGGTCAACCCGCGGTTCCTCACCCACCCGCAGTCGTTCTGGAACGTCCCCGCCGACGGCTTCCGCGATGTGTTCGACACCAAGGTCACCGGATGCTTCCTGGTGGCCCGCACCGTGGCGCGGCTGATGCTGGGCGTCAACGCCGGGCGCATCGTGAACATCTCCATGAGCACCCAGACGATGACCCGGCGGGGCTTCGTGCCCTACGGCCCGGCGGGCGCCGCCGTGGAGGCGCTGTCGCGCGTGATGGCCGCCGACCTGGCGGAGTCGCCGGTGCGGGTCAACCTGCTGCTGCCCGGCGGGGCCACCGACACCGGGATGATCCCGGAGAACACCCCCGGCACGGTGCGCGACCGGCTGTTGCCGGCGTCCATCATGGGGCCGCCCATCGTGTGGCTGGCATCCCCGGAGGCCGCCGACGTGCACGACCAGCGCATCGTGGCCACCGAGTTCCCGCAGTGGCTGGCCGCCTGCCGGGCCGGCGGCGGATTGCCGCCGGCCTGAGGGCGCGGCGCTACGGGGTGAGCATCACCTTGGTGGCCTCCCGCGCGTCGAACATGCGGTAGGCCTCGGCGGCGTCCGCCAGCGGGATGCGGTGGGTCACCACCGCCGAGGGGTCGAACGCCGACCCGGCGATGAGCTGCAGCAGGCGATCCCGGTCGTTGGTGGGGTCACCGATGGTGAACCGCAGCGTCAGCTCGTGCTCGAACATCTGCAGGTTGTTCAGCGGGTAGTCGGGCTCGAAGTGCGCGCCCACCACCGAGATGGTGCCGCGGCCACGTGCCAGGCCCAGCGAGGCGTCCAGCGCCGCGGGGGAGCCGGCGGCCTCGATCACCACGTCGGCGCCCAGCCCGCCCGTGGCGCCCGTGATGGCCTTCTGGGCCTCGTCCGGCGACACGCTGGTGGCGCCCAGGGCGTCGGCCAGCGCCCGCCGCTCGGGGATGCCGTCCACGGCGATCACGTGCGCCCCGGCGTGCACGGCGCAGATCACCGCCATCAGCCCCACGGGCCCGCATCCCACCACGGCCACCACGTCGTCGGGCTTCACGCCCCCGCGGGTGACCGCCCCGTACCCGGTGGGCAGGATGTCGGCCACGAACACGGCCGCCTCGTCGGAGACCCCGTCGGGCACCGCCCCCAGCGACAGGTCGGCCAGCGGGATGCGCACCAGCTCGGCCTGGCCACCGTCCAGGCGGGGGTACACGCCGGAGTAGCCGAACAGCGCCCGGCCGTCGCACTGGGTGGGCCGACCGGCCCGGCACGACGGGCAGGACCCGTCGCGGATCATGCTGGCGTTCACCACGCGGTCGCCGGGTTTGAAGAACCGCACGTCGGAACCCACCTGGCGCACCACGCCCACGAACTCGTGGCCCAGCACGGTGCCCGACTCGAACCCCGGCGTATGCCCGTGGTACGGGAACAGGTCGGCGCCGCAGATCGCGGTGGCCCGCACCTCCACGATGGCGTCACCGGGATCCTGGATCACCGGGTCGGCCACCTCCTGCACGCGCACGTCCCCCGGCCCAACCAGCACGACGGCCTTCATCCGGTCACCTCGTTATGTGTTGATCCCGCCCAGCCGCCACGGTGGGCCCTCGTGACATGCGGAACGATAATGATCACAGGGGACGAATGGAGATGGCGAACGACTCGCGCCGCAGGCGGGCGACGCCGGTTCGGGTGGTGAAACACCGCATCGCCGCTCCGGGCATGCCGCTGATGATTCCGGCGCCCGCCGCGGTAATGATCGTGCTCCGTATGCACGAGGCCCACTCCAAGCGCAGACGGCGGCCGGGGCCGTGGCTGGCCACGGCCGGCCTGGTGGCGGCCGCCTGGGTGCCGGCGGCGTCGGCCGCCTACGTCACCACCGACCTGCCCGACCTGGTGCCGATGTCACCCACGCTGGCCGACGCGCAGCAGCAGACCCCCATCTTCATGGACACGCTGCAGAAGCCCGGCCGCGTGATGTACCGCTTCGACGCGGTGGTGTGGAACCGCTCCGGCGCGGGGGCCCTGGACGTGTACCGCGACCCCGCCACCGGCCACGCCATGCAGATCGTGTGGAGCGGCGGCATCCCCACCACCGCCACGCTGCCCAACAGCCCCCCGCCCGCCACCGACCCGCACTGGACCGCCGTGGACCGCAGCGCCAGCGGGGCCCGGTTCTTCGTGCAGGAGAAGACCTGGCACTTCTCCACCGCGGCGCTGTACGAGATCCTCGTGCCCCACGGGCCGCCGCGCGTGTCCGACAAGGTGGGGTTCTGCTTCTTCGACACCTGGGGTGACGGGGCCACGGCGTACTTCCCCACGGTCAACCCCAGCCCCTACGGCTCGTACTGGTGCTTCCAGGGCGTCGATGGCACCACGCCGGTGCGCATGGGCATCTCGCCGGGCCTGGGCGACTTCTACTGGTCGCAGCTGGAGCACCAGTGGGTGGACGTCACCGGACTGCCCCCCGGCCAGTACACGCTGCGCTCGCAGGTGAATCCCAGCGGCTACATCCTGGAGCAGGACGCCACCAACAACCAGCTGGACGACCCGCGCACCATCGCCGGCGTGGCCGCCGACGCCGCCGCCGTGCAGACCACCGCGGGGCGCCGTGCGTCGGTGCCGCTCACCGCGAGCATCGTGGCGCCCGAGATCCCCGCGCGGTTCAGCAAGACCGGCAGGTGCAAGGACCCCGATCCCAAGCTGCCCACCGCCACCTGCTTCCGCGCCACCACCGCCGGTGCGCGGCTGAGGTTCACCGTGCGCCACGCCCCCGCGCACGGACGCGTGCGCATCGTGCGCGGCACCGCCCAGCGGGCGAAGGCCGTGTACACGCCCGCCAGGGGCTTCACCGGCATCGACGGCTTCACCTTCCAGGCCACCGACCCGCGCGGGCTGCCCAGCGTGCCCACCCGGGTCACCGTGCAGGTGCAGCGGCGCGCCCCCGTGCGGGTGGCCCTGCGCGGCTCCGGCCCGGTGCGGGTGGGCGCCCCTGTGCAGCTGGTGGTGGGTCTGACGGGCGCCTCCACGGCGGCCGTCACGCTGGAGCGCATCACCGGCACCAGGGCCACCGCGGTGGCCACCGGCACGCTCAGCGGGGGTGTCGGGCAGGTGGCCTTCACCCCGCAGGCGCTGGGTCAGTACGTGCTGCGGGCACGCTGCGCCGTGGGGGGCCGCACCGTGTACAGCGCTCCCCTCACCCTCGGCGTGGCGGGCTAGCCGTGACCCCGCAGCACGGCCAGCAGCGCGGCGGCCTCACGCGCCGGCGGCTGCTGGGGCTGGCCGGCGGCGGGGCGCTCGGGATGGCCGTGGGCGGCTCCCCGCTGGGCACCGCCGTGGCGTCGGCCGCGCCGCCCGGTGTGGTCGGGTTCCACGGTGCCCACCAGGCGGGCATCCTCACACCCCAGCAGGGGCGCATCGTGCTGGCCGCCTTCGACCTGGACCTCACCGCGGCCGCCGAACTGGCCGCACTGCTGCGCACCTGGACCGATGCCGCCGCCCGCATGAGCACCGGCCTGCCCGCCGTGCCGGAGGCCACCAATGCCACCCTGCCACCCGCCGACCCGGGGGAGGCGGTGGGCCTGTCGGCCTCGCGCCTCACCATCACCGTGGGGCTGGGCCCGGGCGCCTTCGGCACCCCGCTGGGCCTGGCCGCCAGGCGACCCGCGCCGCTGGCCAAGCTGCCGGCGCTCCCGGGTGAGCGGCTGGACGCCGCGCGCTCCGGCGGGCATCTGTGCGTGCAGGCCTGCGCCGACGACCCGCAGGTGGCCTTCCACGCGGTGCACTCCCTGGCGCACCTGGGTCGCGGGGCCGTCACCATGCGCTGGCTGCAGACCGGGTTCCTGCAGGTGCCCGGCGGCGCCGGATCGCACGCCACGCCTCGCAACCTGCAGGGCTTCCGCGACGGCACCAACAACCTGCGCGCCCACGAGACCGCGGCGCTGCGGCGCCACCTGTGGGTGGGCGCCGAGGAGCGCCAGGCCTGGCTGCGGGGCGGCACCTACATGGTGGTGCGCCGCATCCGCATGCACACCGAGGCCTGGGACCGGTCGCCCCTGGCCCAGCAGGAGGGCGTCATCGGCCGCCACAAGGCCAGCGGTGCCCCGCTTGGGCGCACCCGCGAGCGCGACCCCCTGGACCTGGGCGCCCGCAAGCCCGACGGCATGCCCATCATCCCGTTCACCTCACACGTGCGCCTGGCCGCCCCCGCCACCAACGAGGGCATCCGCATGCTGCGCCGCGGCTACTCGTTCGTGGACGGCGCCGACCCCGCCACCGGCGCCGTGGACGCGGGCCTGCTGTTCATCTGCTTCGTGCGCAACCCGCAGCAGTTCATCACCGTGCAGCGGCGGCTTGGCACCGGCGATGCCCTCAACGACTTCATCGAGCACCGCTCCAGCGCAGTGTTCGCCATCCCCCCGGGCGTGCGGCCCGGCGGGTTCCTGGCCGACGGGCTGTTCCGGGCCTGACCGCTACAGGCGCGGCTCGGGGATTGCGGCCTCCGGGAGGTGCCCCCGCCGGTACACCATGATCGTGCGGACGAAGCTGATCACCACGGTGCCGTCCTGGGTGAAGCCGTGGGTGCGCACGCGCACGATCCCCTGGTGCGGGCGGGAGCGGGAGGCGCGCGTCTCCAGCACCTCGCTGCGCGCGTAGATGGTGTCACCCTCGAACACGGGCGCCGGCAGGCGCACCTCGTCCCAGCCCAGGTTGATGGCGTTGCGCGACAGGTCGGCCACGCTCAGCCCGGTCACCAGGGCCAGCGTGAACGTGGAGTCCACCAGGGGGCGCCCCCACTCGGTCTGCGCCGCGTAGTGCCGGTCGAAGTGCACCGGGTTGGGGTTCACCGTGAGCAGCGTGAACCAGGCGTTGTCGGCGTCCAGCACGGTGCGGCCGGTGGCGTGCCGGATCACCTCGCCCACCGTGAAGTCCTCGAACACCCGCCCGCGGTCCATCGGCACCCCCGCCATCGCCCTTCCTCCGTGCCACGGATCCCGCGATGTGCGTGACGCCGCGACCCGACCATCGGGCGTATCGTCCCACCATCGGACCGGACTTGGCGATGCGCGACCCTCAAACAGCCCAGTGAGCGCACCCGCCCCAGCCTTGGGCGGTCACCCGCTGCACCGGGCCACCGCGACCCTTTCACGCGCACGGCGCCTGCTCGGCAGGGCGCGCGCGGGGTTGCGCGAGAAGGGCCTCGTCCGCACCGCCGACCTGGCCCTGCAGACGCTGCTGCCGGAGTGGGGCCGCCTGTCGGCGTGCGCTCTCGTGGAGTGGCCGCTGCCCGGCCCCGCGGCGCTGGCCGACCCGGCCGGCCGCTGGGGTGTGCCGGATGACGTGGAGCGCATGGAACCGGCCCACCGGCGCGAGCTGTTCCACCGGCGGCTCCTGGACGGTCAGCTGGTGTGGGTCATCGAGGAGGGCGGCGAGGTGCTCGCCTACGCCTGGTACTGGACCGAGGCACGCCACGAGGAGGACGGGCTGTCGGTGCGGGTGCCGCCCCGGTGCGTGTGGGGTGCCGACATGGTGGTGCGGCCCGACATGCGGGGGCGGGGCATCGGCAAGCGCATGATCCGCTCGGCGTCGTTGGGTCTCTCGCAGGCCGGCTACGACCGCATCCTGGTGTTCGTGGATCTCAGCAACCGCAGCATGCACCGCATGATCGCGCCCACCGGATCCGAGGTGCGTGCACGCCTGCTGGTACTGCGTCTCGGCGGTCGCGTCGTCGTGCGGGAGCAACGGGGCGGCCGGACCCGCTGGCGGGCGGGACGCGCGCCGCTGCCCCTGGAGCCCTGAGGAGGGCCCCGGGGGGTCCTAACGGGTGGTGAGCAGCACGGGGCTCGCGGTGACGAGCACCCGGGCACCGGGCCCAAGCGGCCTGCGCACGCCGTCCAGACCCACGGCGGCCGCCGCGGGCACGCCCGGCGCCACCCGAGCCGTGCCGCGCACGCACCACGCGATGCGGGCCCTGGAGCCGTCGGCCCGCCTCAGGTCGATGTGCCAGACACGGCCACCCGGCCCGGCGGCGTCCACGATGTGCGCGCCGCGCAGCCAGCCGGCCACCACCGCGTACGCGCGGCCCGCGGCGTTGGGCCGGTACGAGCCCGCCAGCGTGGTGGCGCCCCAGATGTCACCACCACCGCCCCACTCGAACCACACCGCCCGGTCGGCGCCGTAGGCCAGGCCCACCAGGAACCAGCGGGCCAGCATCACGGCGTTCACCGTCTGCGGGCGGGACACCGCGCCGGACCCGCCCTCGGTGAGCCACAGCGGGGCCGTCACCCCGTGGTCGGCCATGGCGGTGCGCACGTCGGCAAGGGCGCCCGACATGGCCGCATCGGGCGGCGTGGCGTACACGTGGTAGCCCACCACGTCCACGACGTCGCCACCGCCCAGCGCCAGGTACCGGTCCAGCCAGCCCACCGAGTACGCCGACGGCGAGATCAGCCGCGCGCCGGGGTCCACCCGCCGCAGCACCTCGCGCGTGGCCTGGGTGAGGCGCACCAGCGCCTGGGGCGTGGCGGTGGAGTAGAGGGCGTCGTTGGGCTCGTTCCACATCTCGTACCAGCGGATGCGGCCGCGGTAGCGGGTGGCCAGCGCCTCCACGTAGGCCTGCCAGTCGGCGATGCGTGCCGGTTCGGCGCCCGCGCCGGCGCCGTACGAGCTGGGGTCGCCGGGGCGGGCGGAGGCCCACTGCGGGGTTTGGCCCAGGGTCATGATCAGGTCGGCGTGGTGGCCGCGGGTCCGCGCCACGATGCCGTCCAGCGTGGTGAAGTCGAACCGCCCCGGCTGCGGTTCCAGCTGCGCCCACGTGCTGGCGTCCCAGGTGCGCGTGGTGCCGATGGGCAGTCGCGGCCATGCCAGCCGCGGGGAGGCCCCGCGGTCGGTGCGCAGCGTGGCGTCGTCCACGTTGTAGGTGCCGGGTTCATCCAGCCCCACCAGGAGCAGGGCCCCGTCGGGGGCGGCGGCCACCCGGCCGCGCACCGTGATGCGCTGCCAGCGGCCGGTGAGCGTGGGGCGCGCCCCGGCGTACACGGTGTACGGCGGGCCGGTGCGGCGCAGCTCCAGCGCGGCGTGGCGGCCCACGGGACCCCGCACCCAGATGCCCGCCCGGTAGGTGGCGGGCGCCCGCAGCGACAGCCGCTGGTAGAACTGCACCCGACCGCTGTGCACGGCGTTCACGGTGACCTGCTGTGATTGCCCGCCACCGTGGCGCACCGTGCCGTCGGGGGCGTAGGTCACATCCACGTTCGCCCAGTCGCTGTTCTCCACCCACGGCACCACCAGGGCGCCGCGGATGCCGGCCGTGACGTTGGGCACCGTGGCCGCGCCGCCCTCGAACCCCGGTGCGCGCAGGGCCGACATCGCCGTCTCGCCCACGTGCATCCCCATGTCGGCGCGGGTGACCACCCCGGCCCTGGGAGCGGGTGCGACCGCCCCCGGCTCCCCGTCCAGCGTGACGTCGTCCACGTCCACGATGCCCGGCGTCTCGGCGCGGATCAGCACCAGGTACCTGCCCGTGGTGGTGACGTGGACGGGCGTGCCCACCGTCTGCCACCCCGGCTCCATCCACACGGTGGCGTCGGCCAGGACGTCGTACGGCGCCGTGCCACGCGCCAGCGCCACCCCGGCAAGCATCCGTCCCGGCGTGTCGAACCGCGCGGACAGGCGGTACACCCGGCCGCCCTGCAGGGTCACCTCCTGGGCGATCTGGGCGTTGCCGGACCGCACCGACGTCACGTCGATGCGCTGGGCGTTGCCGTGTCCCCCCTCGCCGGCGACCCGCGAGTAGGCCACCGTGACGTCCGCCCACTCCGAGTTGTCGGCGAACCCGTGCGCCACCGCGCCCGTGATCCGTGCCGGTTGCCCGGTGACGGTGTCGAACGGGCCCTCGAACGTCGCGTTCACGACGGGGACGACGGTGCGCTGCGCGGCGGCCGGCCACGAGAGGGCGAGGGCCGCGGCGAGCGCGACGAGGACGCCGGCGACGGCACGTCGCCCGGCTGCGGGGGAGGCGGACATCGCCGCGAACCTGGCAGGCCGACCCGGGAGGGTCAAGTGGGTGTCGTGCTACGGTGTGCGACATGCGCGAGATCACACATCGCCAGATGCGCAATGAAAGCGGTGAGATCCTGCGCCGCGTGGCCGCGGGGGAGACGATCCTCGTCACCAACAACGGCCTGCCTGCGGCGGTGATCGGTCCGCCCACCGAGGACGTGCTGGCCCGTCTGGCCGCGCAGGGCCAGCTGCGGCCGGCGGTGGAGTCACCCGCGAGCCTGCGCGCGATCACGCGCGGGACGTCCAAGCTCACCACCGCCCAGATCCTCGCCGACGCGCGCGGGCGCTGGTGACGCTGACCTACCTCGATGCCTCGGCGGCCATGAAGCTGGTGGTGGAGGAGCCCGAGTCCGACGCCCTGGCAGAGGCACTCGCCTCCGGCCGACGTCTGGTGGCCTCATGGCTGCTGCACACCGAGCTCCAGTGCGCCGCGGGGCGCCACCCGGACGACGTCAGCCCCGGTGCGGTGCACCTGGTGCTGAACACGGTGAGCCTCGCCGACCTCACCCGTGGCGACCTGATCGCCGCCGGTACCCATCTCCCGCTGCGCTCGAACGACGCCATCCATCTGGCCACGGCGATCCGGCTGGGGGTCGGCGAGATGGCGACCTACGACGCGGAACTCGCCGCGGCCGCCGCGTCGGCCGGCCTCAGCGTGCTCGCACCATCGGCGCCGATCTCGGGTGGCGACTGACCGTCCCCGGGCGGGGACACCGGCTGGGCCTACGCCCGGAAGTCCACCTTCGCGCCCTTGCCGGCCTCCGTGCCGCCCTCGGCAGCCTCCTGGGCGGGCGTCTCGCCGGCCTCGGCGGAACGCGGCGGGGCGGGCTGCGGCGCGGCGGTGCGGTGGACCTGTGCGCCGCCCTGCACGGGAGCGACTGTGCTCATGGTGATCCTCCAGGTGGCTGTCTACGCAATGGATCGGCCCCGTTCGCCGAGACGGCAACCCCACCCGGCGTTGAGATTTGGCCATGGCGCCCCCGGGCGGGCGGTCAGCGCATGTTCCCGGTGTGCCCCAGGGAGTGGTTGCCGGGCTGCGGCCAGATGAGCAGGCCGTGCGGCCCGTCGCCCACCGGGATGCGGGTCTGCAGGCGGCCGGTGCGGGTGTCGATGGCGTAGACCTCGTTGTTGTAGCGGCCCGAGAGCCACAGGGTGCGGCCGTCCGGGGAGACGCCGCCCATGTCGGGGCTGCCGCCCCCGGGGATGCGCCATTTGCCCACGATGCGCCCCGTGGCGAACGAGATGAGCGTGATGGAGCCCTCACCGCGGTTGGTGACGTACAGCAGGCGGGCGTCGCGGCTGGGGTACAGGCCGTGCGCGCCGGCGCCGGTGCGCAGGAACCCGGTCACGCGCAGCCGGTGGGCGTCGATCGTCCACACGCCGTTGGATGCCATGTCGGCCACGTAGAACACGCGGCCGTCGGGCGAGAGCTTGACGTCCTGGGGCATGGCGCCGCCGGACCCCAGCCGCAGGGTGCCCACCACCCGCGGGCGGGCGCCGCGCAGATCCACCTTCACCATCCGCCCGGAGAACTCGCAGCTGGCCAGCAGGAACGTGCCGTCCGCGCTGAAGTCCATGTGGTCCACGCCCGTGCAGGGCACGCTCAGCGAGGTGCGCAGCGCCATGGTGCGCGGGTCGCGGAAGTCGAGCCGGGCGAAGCGCTCTGCCACCACGATGGCCCGCGACCCGTCGGGGGTGAAGTACATGTTGTACGGGTCGTCCACGGGGATGGTGCGGGCGGCGGGCCGGCCGGTGCGCGGGTTGATGGGGGTGAGGCTGTTCCCCACGTCGTTGAGCACATAGAGCGTGCGCAGGTCCCATGCGGGCACCACGTGCTGGGGCTGGGCGCCGACGGCGTAGTGGGCGATGACGCGGCGGGTGCGCGGGTCGATCACATCCAGCGTGTCGCTCTTGGTGTCCGGCACGTACACCAGGTACCGGGCGCGCCGCGCGGGGCCCCGCAGGTTGCCGGGCGTGTCGGCCGCGTACACGTTGTGCAGTGCCCCCGAGGTGCCGACGGGGGCGGCCTCGGAGGTGCCCGTGCGCAGCACCTGGATGGCGTCGGTGGTGGCACTGCGCGTGTGCCCGCCGTACACCCAGACACCCGCGGCGCGGTCTACGGCCGCGGCGTCGGACACCGCGGTGACCAGATGCCCCGCCGTATGGGCGTGCCCCCGGGCGTCCACCGCCACCACGCGGTCGGTGGTGCTTCCGGCGGCGTCCCCGCGGCCGCCGATGATGTAGGCGGTGCCCCCGTGGGTGGCCGCCGCGGCGTGGGTGGTGGGGGCCGGGAGCCTGCCCCCGGGTCGCACCCCGCGCCCGGGGGTGAACAGGAAGATGCGGTCGACTGCGCCGGCCTGCGTGGTGCCGCCGGCGATCACCAGGTGCCCCGACGCGGCCGTGACGGCGGCGTAGCGCACGCCCTGCGGCAGGTGCGCAACCACCCGGGCGGTGCCCCCGGGCCGCCAGGCCACGATCGTGTCCAGCCAGCGCGTGCCCGTGTAGCCCCCCACCACGTAGGCGATGCCGTCCAGGACCGCGGCGGACTGGTCGGAGCTGGGCGCGGGCAGGGTGCCGGCGGCCGTGACGGCGCCGGTGGCCGGGTTGACCGCGTCGATCTCCCCGTGCTGGGCGGTGCCGTCGCCGCCCCCGAACAGGTACGCGGTGCCTCCCAGCATCACCGCCGCCGCGTCGTGCATGGCCTGGGGGATGCGGCCGATCACGCCCACCCGCGCGCCGTGCACCACGTGGATGTCGGCGATGGAGGTGTCGGCCGCGCTGAGACCGCCGATGAGCAGGGCTCCGACACCGGACGGCGGCGCGGCCACCGCGGGGTCCTGGAACGGCACGGGCATGCGACCCCCGGACGTCGCGCGAACGCCGGCGGACACGGCGGCGGTGCTCGGGACGGCCGTGCCGGGGGACATGCCGGTCATGCCGTGGGTGGCCGTGCCGGCGATCCTCGCCGCCCCCTCCGCCCGGTTGCGGGCATGGGATCCGGACCCGCCCATGGTGAGCGCCAGCAGGCGCCACCCGCCACGCCCAGGGTTGCGAGGGCACCGGCCACGCGCACCCGGCGGCGGCGGATCCGCGCTCTGCGACGACGGTCCAATCGGTCAATCGGGTCGAGCACGGGGTCCCCCGGGGTTCTGCGAGCGCGTCCATGCTCCCAGGCCGCGGTGCGGGGGCACACGAACCATGCCGCCGTGGGAACACCGGCCCCGGGGCCTTCCCATTGCCCGAGGGCGCGAAGGGGTACCGCCGGTGCATCGCGAATCAGGAGGCATCATGATCGGGACCAACCTCGCCCTCGCGCTGATCGCCGTCCTCATGGCGGCCGGCGGCACGGCCTGGATCACCCGGGGCCGCGCCTTCCGTGCGGGACGCCACTCGCAGGACGCCGCCGTGGCCGAACGTGTCCGGGTGCCGTAGGGCGGCGGATGGCACGCTCCTCCGCCGGTGTGCGCAAATCGCAAGTCAGGGTCGCGAGCCCCCGCCGGGTGAGCGTGGCGGCCGCGGCGGACCGTCCTCGCCCCCGGCCAGGAGCCGGGTGACCTCCTCGTCGGGCGTGGGCGAGAAGTCGCGGTACCAGGCGCCCACCGCCCACAGCGACTCGGGCTCCAGCAGGCACACCACGTCGTCGGCCTCGTGGCGGAGCGCGGCCACGGTGCGGGGCGCACCCACGGGCACCGCCAGCACCAGCCGGCCGGGGTGCATGGCGCGCACGGCGCGCAGCGCGGCCCGCGCGGTGCCGCCGGTGGCCAAGCCGTCGTCCACCACGATGGCGGTGCGTCCCGTGACCTCCCGCGGGGGGCGGCCGCCGCGGTAGCGCCGCACGCGGGCCGCCAGCTCGGCCCGCTCGCGGGCGGTGGCGGCCTCCAGGTCCGCGTCGCCCACATGCAGGGCGCGCAGCGCCTCGTGGTTGAGCACCCGCACGTCACCCTCGGCGATGGCGCCGATGCCGTACTCGGGGTTGCCGGGCGCGCCGATCTTGCGCGCCACCAGGACGTCCAGGGGAGCGTCCAGGGCGCCGGCCACCTCGGCGGCCACCGGCACACCACCACGCGCCAGCCCGAACACCACCGCGCCCCCCAGGTCCATTCGGGCCAGGCGTTCGGCCAGCATGCGGCCGGCGTCGTGCCGGTCACGGAATCTGGGGGTGGTTCCCCGGAACACGGAACATGCGCCTCCTGGAGGCACCGGCGCGGCCGATACACCGGCATCGCAAGCCTATGCCCGCCCGGTCCCGACGGCTCCCGGGCTCGGGTGGCCCGATCCACCGCCGCCAAGGACGCTCGTCCCCCCGGACCGGCGGCGCCGCGGCTCTAGAATCCACGCCGCTTCGCACCCCCGGTTGGAGGACCCGAAACGCCCGACGCCACCGAGTTGACGGCCCCAGACGATCGCCGCCGCGAGCCCGGCTCGTCGGTGATCGACGGCGAGATCACCACCCTGGTCCGGGTGATCCGCGTGCTCATCCTGGCCCTCGTGGTGACCGCCCTGGTGGCGGGTGTGGTCCGCGCCCTCACCACCTCGGCCACCGGTAAGAACGCCCTGGTGGACGGCCTTGTGCTGAGCGAGGTGTCGCTGGCCGCCATCCTCATCCTGCTGGGCAGCCTGGTGGAGGGCTTCGGCTTCGGGCTGTCGCTCGGCACCAACTGGCCCTACACCCGCAACATCCTGGTGCTGCTGGTGCGCGGGGACCCGGAGGCGGCGCACCGCATCGTGGCCACGCTGGTGGGGCTCATCGCGGTGGCGCTGGTGGCCCTGAAGCCCAACTCGCTCACCATCAACGGCCTGGTGCTGATCGGCCTGACCGCCCTGCTGGGCGTGGGCACCCTCCATGTGCTGGCCGGCCGCCTGCCGTCCATCGTCCACGGCGTCCACGGCCTGCTGGCCTACGGGGTGTTCCTCTGTTACCTGGAGGCCTACTACTGGCCGGCGGTGCACTTCTGGAACTACCTCGACCACATGAGTTCGCTGCACTGCGTGCTCACCGCGGTGTTCTTCGGGGGGGTCACCACCGGGCAGCGCGGGTTCGGGCAGCCCATCGGGGCGTTCGACGTGCCGAAGAAGCTGCCCCAGTGGGTGACGGCCGCGCACATCATCTCGGGGCTGGCCGTGGTGGGCACCCTGGGCTGGCAGATGCCCCTGTACGAGCTTGCCTTCTACCTCGCGGTGACCCAGTTCCTGGTGGGGTTCCTGCTGTTCCACGCGGTCAACCTGCGGCCCAAGGAGCCCGGCATCCTGGTGGCGTTCCACCAGGGCATGGTGCTGGCCATCACGTGGGCCATCGTCTCCGCCTGGGCCTGAGCGCGGGCGTCAGGCTTCCGCTCACCGGGTCACGGTGAACGAGGCCTCCCCGGGTCCGCGCCCACGGGCCGGCGGGATCAGCCGGCCACCGAGGCGATGGTCGACCGGATGAGCCCGTCGATGCGCGACGCCTGCGCGTCGCGGCCGTCCACCAGCTGCACGCCGTGGTGGGCGCTGTCCAGGATCACCAGCCGGGCCCGTGGGTTGGCCGCCGCCAGGCGCGCCAGCGTCCGGGCGTCCTGAGCGAACCCGGAGTCCTGTGCCCCCGCCGCGAGGATGAGCGGGATCCGTAGCCGCCGGGCGGCGCGCCCCGGGGTGATGTCGGGCCACTCGGCGGGGGCCGACAGACTGACCACAGCGCTCACCGTGGGGTGGATCCGGCCGGCGGCCGACAGCACCACCGCGCCGCCCATGCTGGCGCCGATCAGCACCACGCGCCGCGCGCCCTCACGCCGGACGCGCCGCACCGCGGCGGCGACGTCCCGATCGAAACGGCCGATGGCCGCGCGTTCGACGGCGCCGTCGGACGCGCCGTAGCCTCGGAGATCCAGGGCCAGCACGCGGGCCTGCGCCCGCAGCCGTCGTGCGTAGGGCAGCCAGTCGCACAGGGTGGTGTCGGCCTGGTGCACCAGGATCACGGCGGTGGCGCCCGAGCCCGACTCGGCCGCCGCCAACCGCACCCCGTCCGCGGTGCGCAGCACGGTGCGCCGGAAACCGGCCGTGCCGGTGTGGCATTCGGTGGCGAGCGACGCAATGGGGGACGGCGCGGTGCCGGTGGTGGTCGGCGCGGTGGAGGTGGCCGCCGTGGTGGGTACGCCCGATCCGCCTCCGCACCCGGCGCACACCAGGGTGATGCCGGCCAGCATCACGAGGCCGGGCCGCTGGGTTCCCCGCACCCATCGGGCGGCCCGGGGTGCTGCGCAGGGGCCGGGCGACATCCTCACCATGGTGCGTGGCTTCTGGATCATCGGGCGCGTGGTCCCGCTGAATGGGTGCGTGCACCCGGGACGCTACCCGCGCCGGCCGCAACGGCGCGTCCGGACCAGCCCCCTTTTCGCGCGGACCCCGGCCGGTCGGGAGGGGCACTCCCGGGCCCGCGCGGGACAAAGCCTCGGTCATGGGCTTCGACGACATGGTGGCGCAGGTTGCCCCCTTCCCTCAGCAGGTCGCCAGTGCCCCCAGGCCCCGGGCGCCCACCAGATCACCCGGCTGCCACGGCACCACGACCACGTGCTCCGCGAGCCGCTGCACCTCGGCGACCAGCCCGTGTTCACGTCGGGCGCGGGCCTGCAGCGTGGGGTCGGTGACCCCCGCGGTGGCCAGGCTCTGGTTCACCACCCAGGTGTACGGAGTGATGCCGGCGCGCTCCAGGTCGTCGGCGAGCCGGGCGGCCTCGTGCACCGGTGTGGCCTCGGGGAGGGTGATGATGAGGACCCGCGTGAACTGCGGGTCACGCAGCCGCGGGAGCAGCCGCCGGACGTCGTCCGGAACCTCCGCCTGGGTACGGCCCACGTCGCGGTGGTAGGCCTCGGCGGCGTCCAGCAACAGCAGCGTGTGCCCGGTGGGCGCGGTGTCCAGCACCACGAAGCCGTCCTCGCCGTCGGCGACCGTGCGCGCGAAGGCCCGGAACACCGCGATCTCCTCGGTGCACGGCGACCGCAGGTCCTCCTCCAGCAATGCGCGCGCATCGGCGGAGAGCCCGCTTCCCGCCTGGCGCATCACCTCGTCGGTGTAGGTGCGCGTCTCCGCAGCCGGGTCGATCCTGGACACCCGCAGGCCGTCGCGCCCGTCGCCGATGGCGGCCTCCACGTGGGCGGCGGGGTCCGTGGTGCTGAGGTGCACCCGGTGGCCCCGGTGGGCGAGCTCCATCGCGATCGCGGCGGCGATGGTGGTGCCGGCCCCACCCTTGCCCATCGTCATCACCACGCCGTGCCCGGCGTCGGCCAGTCGATCGATCAGTTCGGGAAGGGACCCGCCCTCGGGCGCCGCCGGTGGCGTCGTGGCCTCGGCCGGCGAGGGCGACTGGCCCCAGCACCGCGCCAAGGCGGGCACGCCGATGGCGCGAACAGGTGCAGCGGCACCTCCACCCGCTCCAGATCGGCGAGTGTCTCGGGATAGCCCGACAGCGCCGTCCCGCTGCTGGGCGTGCAGCGCGGCCGCCGCCGCGTCGGGTAGCATCGCTGAGCGTGAAGACGCCGTTGAGGGCCAGCACCTGCTCGCATGCCCGCGGCGGCGAGTTCCCGCGAGGTGCGGGCCGCCTCGTGCGGGGCGCTGGGCTCCAGGAGCGCGCGACCAGCACGAGCGTCGTCCGCGCCGGGTCGGTCAGCGTGGCGACGCTGGCCGCGTAGGTCTCCCGCTGGCGCTCCAGGCCTGCCAGGGTCCCAGACACGAGGTGCCGGTGGTGTTGCCGTCGATGAAGTCGGTCCACGCTGCGGGCAGCGACGGCGGCCGCAGCGTGTGCCCGGTGGGCGCGGTGTCGAAGATCACCCGGTCGTACTGGGCCGTCGCGCTGCCGGGTCGGCCAGCAGGCGGGTGAACGCGTCGAAGGCCGCGATCTCGACGGTGCAGGCACCGGACAGGCTCTCCTCCATGCCACGGATCGCGCTGTCGGGAAGCACGCCGCGATACGGCCGACCACCCGTTCGCGGTACGTGTGCGCCGCCGCCTCCGGATCGACGTTGGCGGCATCCAACCCCCGCTGCCGGGGACGGGCCGGGGCTCCTCACCCAGGTCGGTGCAGAGCACTTCGTCCAGGTTGGAGGCGGGGTCCGTGGAGACCAGCAGGACGCGCTCGCCCTGCCGGGCCAGGTGGACGGCCGTGGCGCAGGCCAGCGTGGTCTTGCCCATCCCGCCCTTGCCGGTGAAGAACAGGACGCGTGTTTCCGGAGTCCTCAGCAGGTGCCCGGACATCAGCAGCACCCTCCGGCTCGCAGCCGCAGTCACCCCCGCGGGCGTGGCGGCCAGCACCGCCGTCCTGGGGCGCACCAACGACAGCGCCAACTGCTCGATGTGCTCCGCCGGGAGCGCCTTCACCTCGACCGCGGTGGCGAACGCCAGCCGCAGCATCTCGTCGGAGACACCGGCCCGGCGAGCCCGCTGCACGTACTCCTCCAGGCAGGGCTCACAGTTGGCCGCCAGGGACGCACCGATGCCGACCAGGTCACGCACCCAATCCGCCCAGACCGGGGCGGCCAGTGGCGTCACGTGGGCCCACCCGGCCAACTGCTCGCGGGTGGCGTACGCGCCCTCGCTGACGGCGTCGCCGTCGACCACGATCAGGGGCAGCACAGCGTCGCCGCGATCGCGCATGGCCTCGGTCACCGCCGGGTGGGCCACGAACGCCTCCGGCTGCTGGGCCAGGTTGAACCGCTCCACCCGCACGCCCTGCCCCGCGAGCCACTCCAGATCGGCGGCGAATCGCGCCAGCTGCGGATCCACACCCGGGCCGCACACCCCGGTGGAGCAGCACATCGCGGGGTCGAACACCTTGACGCTGATCACCGCGCCACCTCCATTCGTTGTTCCAGGGGCTCGTTGGTGAGCAGGGCCGAGACGAGACCCAGATGGCGCTCGAGGGTGTCGGTCTCGGCGCAGTAACAGACGCGCGGACCGTCGATGTCGCCGCGAATCAGGCCGGCGTCCTTCAGCACCTTCAGATGCTGCGACACCGTGGCCTGCGACAGCGGCAGCTCGGCAACGATCTGGCCGCACATGCACGCTTCACGCCCCAGCAGCAGGCGCATGATCCGCACCCGCATCGGGTGTCCCAGCGCCTTGGCCACCCGTGCGATCGCGTCCATCGCCTCCCCCTGGTCGATGGGGAGGACGGAGCTTTCGTCCATTCCGGTGTGTCCTTCATCGCTCATCGTCGATTGACGATGATACGCCATGACGCGACCGGGTGCACCCCCGGGGCATCCCGTTCATGCGTGGCCGTCAGGGGTACCCCGCCGGGGCGCCCTACCAGGGGTGCTTGGTGAAGTCCTTCAGGAAGCAGCCGTACAGGTCCTCACCGGCCTCGCCTCGCACGATGGGGTCGTACACCCGGGCGGCGCCGTCCACGAGGTCAAGCGGCGCGTGGAAACCCTCGTCGGCCAGGCGCATCTTGGTGGGATGGGGGCGCTCATCGGTGATCCAGCCGGTGTCCACGGCCGTCATCAGGATGCCGTCCTCGAACATCTCGTTCGCGCTGGTGCGGGTGAGCATGTTGAGCGCGGCCTTCGCCATGTTGGTGTGGGGGTGGCCGGGGCCCTTGTAGCCGCGGCTGAACTGCCCCTCCATCGCGGACACGTTCACCACGTACGAGCGCCGTGCGGAGGTGGCGGCCAGGGACGGCCGCAGGCGGCTCACCAGGATGAACGGCGCGGTGACGTTGCAGAGCTGCACCTCCAGCAGCTCCCGCGGGTCCACCTCGTGGACCACCTGCACCCAGCTGTTCACCGGGTCCAGGTCCGGCACCAGGCCGCCGGCATCGATCGCCATGCGGGCGGCGATCCGCTCGGGTGACGCCGACCCGGCGGTGAGCGCCAGTGCGCTGACGGCCTCCGGGGTGGGCGTCCAGTGGGGCCGGTGGCCCGCCTCCAGCCCATGCGGGGCGGAGTCGGACTCCGGGCCGAACACGCGCACCTCGGGCATCGGGCCGGGTGGCAGCGCCGCGGCTTCGGCGTCCGCCAGCAGGGCGTAGGCCTGCGCGGAGCGCCGCACGGTCTGGGCGGCGTTGTTGATGAGGATGTCGAGCGGCCCCTCGGCGGCGATGGCGTCGGCGAGCGCCACCACCTGGGCGGGGTTCCGCAGGTCGATGCCGACGATGCTGAGCCGGTGGAACCAGTCCGCGCTGTCGGGCATCGCCCGGAACCGGCGCACCGCGTCCCGCGGGAAGCGGGTGGTGATCGTGGTGTGCGCGCCGTCGCGCAGCAGGCGCAGCGCGATGTACATCCCGATCTTCGCCCGCCCGCCGGTGAGGAGCGCCCGCCGCCCGGTGAGGTCCGTGCGCGCGTCGCGCTTGGCGTGGTTCACGGCGGCGCAGTCCGGGCAGAGCTGGTGGTAGAACGCGTCGACCTCGGTGTACCGCTCCTTGCAGATGTAGCAGGGGCGGGCCCGTAGCAGCGTCCCGGCCTTCTGGCCGGTGGCGCGGGAGGCGAGCGGCAGGCCGTTGGTCTCGTCGTCGATCCGGCCGGGCGCCGCGGTCGCGGTGAGCGCGTCGACGGCGCGGTCCGCCGCCAGGACGGCGT
>JAXLSS010000012.1:0-90016 GCA_046330395.1 Thermoleophilia bacterium | reverse complement strand
GCCCGGGCGGACATCGCCCTCTATGTGGGGGGCATGGGACCCCGCGGTGCCAACTTCTACACCGAGGTGGTGTCCCGGCTGGGCTGGGCCGGCGCGGCCGCGCGCATCCAGGATCTGTTCCTGGACGGCCACCGCCACGCCGCGGCTGCGGCGGTTCCCGACGACCTGCTGGAGGCGCTCACCCTCATCGGCGCACCGGCGGCCGTGGCCGCGCGCCTGCGGGCGCTGCGCGAGGCGGGCGTGGACACCCTGGTGGTGCGGGGCCTCGGGGACCGCCCCGCCGAGCAGCTCGCCGTGCTGCGGGCGCTTATGGACGCCGCGTGAGCGTGCGCGTGCGGCCCTGGCGGGCGCAGGACGCCCCGGCGGTGGCCGCGCTCAGCGCACGCCTGGCCGCTCCGGATCCGGGATGGACGCCCGCGCAGGCGGCATCCCGCCTCACCGGGGACGTGTACGCCCACGGTCGCGACGTCGCCGTGGCGGTGCGCGACGAGGAGGTGGTGGGGCTGCTCGCGGCCGTGACCGCGCCGCCCTGGATGTTCGTGTGGCCCATGTGGACCGATCACCGCCCGGCGGCCGACGCCCTGCTTGAGTGGGCCGTGGCGCTGGCGCGCACCCACGGCGTCACCGGGATGCGGATGTCGTGCCCACCGCATCAGGCCGTCAAGCTGGAGGCCATCACCGCGCTTGGGTTCGTGCACACCGACGACTTCCTGCGCGTGGTGCGGAGCGTGGACCGGGAACCCGATCCCGGCCCCCCGCCGCCCGGTACGCGGTGGACGGGGGTGGGACGGGGCGAGCGTGAGGTGTTCCGCAGGATCTACAACGACGTGTTCGAGGGGCATCCGCACAGCGTTCCCATCTCGGGGGACGACCTGGACGGCCTGATGGACGGGGACGAGGCGTGGCCCGGGGCCACCGGCATGCTGCGTGACGGCGCCGGCCGGCCCACGGCGTTCGTGTTCGGGCTGCGCACCGACGCCGGCGGCACGGTGGAGGGCATTGGCACCGTCAGGCAGGCGCGTGGACGCGGCCTGGCGCGGTGGATGCTGCTGCGGACGCTGGCGGTGGCCGCCGCCGAGGGGATGGGCGAGGTGGAGGCCCTGATCCTGAGCTCCAACGCCGCCTCGCTGGCGCTGCACCGCGGGCGGGGGTTCCGTGACACGGATCGCAAGCCCATGTACGAGCTGCGGGTCCCCGCCCCGTAGGCTGTGCGCGAATGGACCGGGCCGCCCTCCGTGAACTGCTGCCGCTGGTGTCCAGCAGCGCTCTGCACGACGTGCTGGTACGCGTGCATGACCATCCCTGCGCCATCGTGGGCCTGGCGACGCCCACCCCCGACCGGGTCCTGTTCGGCCCGGCGGCCACCATCCGCTTCCTGCCGTACCGCGCCGACCTGGGGCAGCGCGACTTCGCGCGCGCCTACTACGAGGCCGTGGGCGACGACCCCGCGGGCCGGGTGCTGGCGATGTCGTGCGGCGGGCACCCCGACGGGGCGCTGGCCGGGGGCAAGAAGCTCACGCGCGCGGCGTTCCAGGGCGTGGCCGGCGTCCTCACCGACGGCCGCCTGCGCGACCTGCACGAGCTGGCCGAGGCGGGCCTGGCGATCCACGCGACGGGCGAGGCCATCGTGCCCGCCAACACCCTCCTCACGCCGGCGGCGTCCGGTGTGCCCGTGCAGGTGCGCGGCGTCACCGTGATCCCCGGCGACTGGGTGCACGCCGACCGCTCCGGCGCCGTCGTGGTGCCCGCGGCGCTCATCGAGCGCGTCATGCACGAGGCCGCCGCGCTGGAGGAGGCCGACCGCGCCGTGGTGGAGCGCAGCAGGGACGCCGTGGCCGACCGGGCCGCCTCGCTCACGGGCCCCTGATGCGGGCCGCGGCCGCCGCCCTGGCGGTGGCGGTGCTGGCCGTGGTGCCGGCGCACGCCCGGGGCGCCGCGGGCCAGGCGCTGGACGCCCTGTCGGGCATGCGGCGGGCCGGCACGGGTGTGCCCAGCACTCCGGGTGACACGCCTCAGCGGGTCCACGCCATCGCCGCGTGGACGGCACTGGCCGTCGCCGGGGCCGGGGAAGACCCCCGCGCGTGGCGGCTGGGGGCGCGCACCGTGGCCGCCGCCGTGGGCCCGATGCCCACGGGATCCCCACTTGGCCTCGGGCGGTGGCTGGTGGCGGCGCATGCCGCCCGGCTGCTCACCGCCGCCGACCAGCAGGCCGCGGTGGCGGCGCTGGCGCCCATCGGCACGGTGGGTCAGGGCGACGGCCTGGGCGACCTGGACCGGGCCTGGGTGGCGCTGGGGCTGGCCGCGGCCGGGGGCCCGGCACCCGGGCCAATGCTCGACGCGCTGCGGGCCGACCAGACCGCCGAGGGCGGCTGGCCCTCGGCGCCGGGGAACGCATCCGACACCGCGGCCACGGCCGCCGTGGTTCAGGCCCTGGTGGCGTGGGACACGCCGGCCGATGACGCGCGGCTGCGGGCGGCCCGCGCCTGGCTGCAGGCCGCGCAGGGCCCCGACGGCGGGTATTCCCGGTGGTGCCCGGCGGGCCCACCTCCACGGTGGAGACGGCCTGGGCTACACTGGCGCTGTGGGCGCCAGCGGCCCACCGACCCGGTGTGGCGCCGCGGCGGGGGCCGCTGGGGCTGCTGGGGGCGCGTCAGCGCCCCGACGGGGCCCTGGCGGAGACGGCGGGGGGTCCCGCCGACGCCTTCGCCACCGCGCTGGCGGTGCTGGCGTTCAGCGGTGCGGCCCTGCCGGTGGCCCCGGCGGCGCCCGGGGCGGTGCGGGACCGGGCACCCGTGGTCACCCGGCTGCGACCGTCCGACGGCGGCGCGCCGGGCCTGGTGGTCACCGCCACCTTCCACGACGACCCCGGCGGCACCGGCGTGGACCCCCGCACCACGCGGCTGCGGGCGAACGGGGTGGACGTGACCGCGCGGGCCGTTGTGACGCGCTTCGGGCTCACCATCCCCACGGCGTCCTTGGGGCGCCTGCCGCGCCACCTCGTGCTGCGGCTCACCGACCGCGCCGGCAACATCCGGCGGGTGGGCTGGACGGTGGGCTGACCGGGTGTCCGGCCATCCGGGGCCAGGCGATGGTGAACCGGCGAACCAACTTGCCCGCACCGTGATCCGCTGCCACACTCAGAGACAACGGAACCGACCCGGGAAGGTGCGCGCATGGTCACCCTCACCGCCAACGCGGCCCGCCAGCTGCAGGAGCTCGTACAGCAGGACCCGCAGGCCTCAGGCCTGCGTCTGGAGGTCATCCAGGGCGGCTGCTCGGGCTTCGAGTACTCCCTGTCGCTGGGCACCGCCCACGACGGTGACGAGGTGGTGGAGGCCCACGGGGCCAGCGTCATCATCGACCGGCTCAGCCTGCCCTACCTGCTGGGGGCCGAGGTGGACTACGAGGAGAGCTTCCAGGGCGCCGGCTTCGTGATCCACAACCCCAACGCCACGGGCGCCTGCGGCTGCGGCAAGAGCTTCAACGCCTGATCCCACGACGGATTCCAGGCTGAACCGACCGATGGGAGCGGGGGGCACGGACCCCGCCCCGCGGTCGCTGTCGTGGGAAACTCAGCCGGAGTAGTCGGCGGTGGCGTACAGCTGGTCGCAGCCGCCCACCACGGCGATGCCGACCCCGGTGAAGTGCACCTTGGGGTCCATGATGTTGCGCAGGTGCTCCGGGCTGTTGATCCACATCCGCACCAGCTGAGCGGCGGTGTCGGGCGGGCAGCCCACGCCGTCGGTCATGGCGATGTTCTCGCTCATGCGGATGTTGGCGTTCACGCCATGGGCCACCAGGCGCTGCCAGAACTGCTGGCCGTTGGGGCCCTCGTGCTGGAACAGGCCCGTGGCGGCCATCCACGCGCTGTGATCCCGCGCGGCGGCCACCAGCTTGACGTTGGTGCGCACCGGCGCGCGGTGGTGACGCGCCCGGAAGGCGTTGATCTGCTTGGCAACCGCGCGCTCGATGCTCACCGTGGTGGTGGCGTTGGCGGGGGGCTGCGGGGCGTTGCTGGTCTGTGCTCCTGCCGGAACCGCCACCAGCGACATGATCGCGGCGGCGGCGAGGAGCGAACGCGGGCGCGGCATGACCCCTTTGTCGGCCGTTCACGCCGAGAGGGTGACACCGTTTCTGCCTGAATAGATGAATTACACAGCTTCTGGCCCGCGGCCGCCGGTCAGCGGCGCACCGGTGGCGGGGGGATCTCACCGGAGCCACGCGCGAGGAGGCGGGTGGGCAGCACGACCTGCTGCGGGATGCCGGCGTACCCGTCCAGGCGGGCGAACAACAGTTGCGCGGCTCGTGCCCCCAGAGCCGATGTGTCCTGCGCCACCACGGTGATGCCGGGGTCCACGAGGTCGGCCAGGTCGATGTCGTCGAACCCCACCAGGCCCACACGGTGCGCCATGCCGCGGGCGCGCAGCACATAGAGGGCGTCCACGGTGATGGTGTTACGGGCGGTGAAGACGGCCGTGGGCGGGTCGGGCAGGTCCAGCAGGCGGGCCACGGCCGCTCCCGCCACCGGCGACGCCCGGGTCCCCATCACCACCAGCTCGGGGTCCTCGCCAACCCCCGCCAGTGACAGCGCGTCCCGGTAGCCCGCCAGGCGTTCACGTGCGGTGAACAGGGTGTCCTCATCGCCGACGAAGCCGATGCGGCGGTGCCCCGCGGCGATCAGGTGCGTCACGCCGCCGGCGGCGCCCCCGCGGTTGTCGCTCACCACCACGTCCGCGTCGATGAATCCGGGTGGGCGGTCCACGAACACCAGGGCCACTCCGTCCTCGCGGTCGCGCGCCAGGTACGACTGGTCGCGGCCGGCGGGTGCCACCACCAGGCCGTCCACGCGGCGGCTCAGGAAGGCCTGGGTGAGCTCGCGTTCACGGTCGGGGTCGGCATCCGAACTGCCCACCAGGGTCAGCACGCCGCGTGTGCGTGCCACGTCCTCGATGCCCCGGTACACCGAGCGGAAGAAGGCGTTGGCCACGTCCTCCACCACCAGGCCGATGGACATGCTGGCGCGGTCCGCGCGGCGCAGGGAGCTGGCGGTGGCGTCGGGGCGGTATCCCAGCAGCTCCACCGAACGCTGCACGCGCCGGGCCAGCTCGTCGTTCACCGGCACGCTGCCGTTCACCACGCGTGAGACGGTGCTGAGGCTCACCCCGGCCACGCGCGCCACATCGCGCATGGTGGGCCTGCGGGCACGTTCGCTGGAGAGGGGGTGGGGCACCACCGCGACCATACCCCGGTTTCGCCGGAGCGTGCACGAATGTCGGGGGTCACTGCCGCTGGGCGATCCGGCGGTGACCCCCGGCATGTTGCGCTTGCAACCATCGTGAGACGGGGAATAGAGTCACGGATGAGGAGAAAACGTTGTCAGCCGCCCGCTGACACCACCTCACACGCCCCTCGGGGCGTTCCGAGCGGCGGTACCCTCTTGCCCCGCTCAGCGGCCGGGGCGGCCGCGGACCTCACCGGTCCGCGCTCCGCTCCGGTCACATCCGCGCGTCGCGTCGGTGGGCGGCGGCCAGCACGACGCCGCCCACCCCGCGCGCCGGCTCCTAGAGCAGCTCCAGGATGGTGGCGTTGCCCATGCCGCCGCCCTCGCACATGGTCTGCAGCCCGTACCGGGTGCCGGTGCGGCGCATCTCGTGCACCAGGGTGGTCATCAGCCGGGCACCGCTGGCCCCCAGGGGGTGGCCCAGGGCGATGGCGCCGCCGTTGACGTTCACGCGCGCCATGTCCACGCCCAGCTCATGGCCCCAGGCCAGCGGCACCGAGGCGAAGGCCTCGCTCACCTCGAACAGGCCGATCTCGTCCAGGGTGAGATGCCCGCGCTTCAGGGCGTTCTGGGTGCTGGGGATCGGGCCGGACAGCCCCAGGATCGGATCGACCCCGCCCAGGCCGAACGCGTGGAAGCGGGCCATGGGGGTCAGCCCCAGCCGCGCGGCGGTCTCGGGCGAGGCGATCAGCAGCGCCGCGGCGCCGTCGCTGATCTGCGAGGAGTTGCCGGCGGTGAGCACGCCGTTGTCGCGGAAGGGCGTGCGCAGGCCGCCCAGACCCTCCACCGTGGTGTCGGGGCGGATGCCCTCGTCCACCGTGGCGGTCCAGCGCTCACCATCCTTCTCGGCTTCGATCGGGATGATCTGCTCCTGGAAGCGGCCCTCCTTGGTGGCCATGTCCGCGCGGTGGTGCGACTGCTGGGCGAAGGCGTCCAGCTCGGCGCGGGTGAGGTTCCAGCGCTCGGCCATCATCTCGCCGGACTCGCCCTGGTCGATGATGGTGTCGGGTGCCATCCCGAAACGCGCCCGCATGGACGGGCCGTAGGCCTCCGCGGGGTTGGGCGCGTTGGCCCACATGGGCACGCGCGTCATCGACTCCACGCCCGCGGCGATCACCAGGTCGTAGGCGCCGCACATCACGCCCTGGGCCGCGAAGTGCGCGGCCTGCTGGGAGCTGCCGCACTGACGGTCGATGGTGGTGGCGGGCACGCTCACCGGGAACCCCGCGGCCAGCACGCCGTTGCGACCGATGTTGATGGCCTGCTCGCCCACCTGGTCCAGGCACCCCACCAGCACGTCGTCGACCAGTGCGGGGTCGATGCCGGTGCGCTCCACCAGGCCCCTCAGCACGTGGCCCAGCATCTCGGCGGGGTGCCACCCGGAGAGCATGCCCTTGCGGCGCCCCACCGGGGTCCGCACCGCACCCACAATCACTGCGTCGTTCATGGTCGTGTCACCTGTCGTCGGGTCGGGGGTGTCAGCCGCGTGCGAACTTCGCGGGGCGCTTCTCCAGGAAGGCGGCCATGCCCTCCCGCTGGTCGGCCGTGGTGAAGGCCATGGCGAAGGTGTCCACCTCGCGCGCCAGGGCCTCGGCGTTGTCGCCGCCCAGCGCGAGGTTGCACATGCGCTTGGCGGCCGCGGCGGCCCACGCCGGCTGCTTGGCGATGGACTGCGCCAGCTCCAGCGCACCGTCCAGCAGCTCCTCGGCGGGGAACACGTGGGTGATCAGCCCGTGTTTGAGTGCCTCGTCGGCCTTCACCATCCGGCCGGTCAGGATCAGCTCCTTGGCGAAGCCGATGGACGTGGCGCGCGCCAGGCGCTGGGTGCCGCCCCAGCCCGGCAGGATGCCCAGCGTGATCTCGGGCTGCGAGAAGCGCGCGGTCTCGGATGCCACGCGCACGTCGCAGGCGAGCGCCATCTCACAGCCGCCACCCAGGGCGAAACCGTTGACGGCGGCCACCACGGGGGTGTCCATGCGCTCGATGAGGTTGGCCAGCGCGTGCCCTCGGAGGGCGAATGCGCGCGCCTCCTCCGGGCCGGCCTCGCGCATGTGCCCGATGTCGGCACCGGCACAGAACGCCTTGGCCCCGGCACCGGTGAGCACGATGGCGCCGATGGCGGGATCGGCGTCGGCCTCCCGAAGACGCTCCTCCAAACCGTCCAGCTGCTCCGGGGACATCGCGTTGAGCGCCTCCGGACGGTTGAGGGTGATGATCGCGACCGCGTCGCGACGTTCGATGTCCACGGACACGCTGGTCCTCCAGATCGGTGTACGGATCTCCCACGCGTATTTGACACCTGATTTCTCATAGGTGCAAACTGCACCTATGGAGAAACTCGGCGACAGCACACGCCCACAGAGAAACGGCAACGGCGGAGCGGAGGCCGGAGGCGCTCGCGGGCGCCGTCAGGAGGCGCAGAGCCCGCGCATGTGGCTCCAGCCCTTCCTCCTGCTGGCCCTCGAACAGTGGCAGAGCCACGGCTACGAGCTGATGCGGCGAATGAGCCAGTTCGGCTTCGAGGCGCTCGACCGGGGGAGCGTGTACCGCACCCTCCGCCAGCTGGAGCGCGACGGGCTGGTCATGTCCGGCTGGGACACCTCCAAGGACGGCCCGGCCCGGCGGCTGTACTCGCTCACCGACGCGGGCCGCGTGTACCTCAACATGTGGGCGGGCTCGCTGCGGGCCTACCAGACCATGCTGGACCAGTTCTTCCAGCTCCACGCGGCCTCACGCGACGACGACGACGAACCGCGTGACGCCCGATGACCGGCGCCGCACCGTCGCCCGACGAGGCGATCCGCCAGATGCGCGCGGCCTACGACCGGGCCATGGAGGGCTGGGCCAAGGTGATGGAGGACTGGGTGGGCAGCGATGCGTTCGCCGAGAACTCGGGCCGGATGCTGCAGCAGTACCTGGACATGCAGGAGCAGATGCGGGCCGCCTCGCGAGTGTCCGCGGGGCGGCTGGACCTGCCCACCATCGACGACATCGCCCGGCTGGCCCAGCTGATCGCCAACCTCGAGCGCAAGGTGGATGAGGTCACCGATCACACGCACGCCATCGTGCAGCGGCTGGACGCCATCGAGGCCGCGCTGGGGCGGGGCGACCCCATCGACGCGAACGGCTAGGCGGGCGTGGACGCCACCGCCACCAACGGGCATCACCGCGCCGGACCCGCCGGGGAGGGCGACCGGCCGTCCGGCATGGGCGTGATGGACCTGCCCACGGGGCTCAGCCCCAAGGACGTGGTGTGGACGCGCAACAAGACCACGCTGTACCGGTACCGGCCCACCGCGCCGCGCCGGCACCGCGTGCCGGTGCTGCTGGTGTACGCGCTGATCAACCAGCCGTACATCATGGATCTGCGCCCCGAGAACAGCTTCGTTGGCCACCTGCTGGACGCCGGGTTCGACGTCTTCCTGCTGGACTGGGGTGAGGCGGGCCCCGAGGACCGCGGGGTCACGCTCGACGAGCTGGTGTGCGAGCACCTGCCGAAGGCCGTGCAGCGCATGCGCCGCGCCGGGGCGGGGGACGAGTACACGCTCTTCGGGTACTGCATGGGCGGCACCATCGCCGTGATGCACGCGGCGCTGGAGCCCGCGGGCGTGCGCAACCTGGTGGCCCTCACCACCCCCGTCGACTTCTCCGACGCCGGCGTGTTCTCCCGCTGGACCGACCCCCGTCACATGGACCCCGAGGCCGTCGCGGCCGTGCTGGGCAACGTCCCCGGCACCCTCATCGACCTGGCCAACCGCATGCTCAAGCCGGTCACCAACTTCGTCACCACCCCCGTGGCCATGTGGGAGCGCGCCATGGAGGGCCACGACATGACCCCCTGGATGGCCATGCACAAGTGGGTCAACGACGGGGTGCCGTTCCCCGGCGCCGCCTTCGCCCAGTGGATCCGCTGGTTCTACCAGGAGAACCGGCTCGTGCAGGGCACCCTCACGCTGAGCGGGCGCCCCGTGGACCTGGCGGGCATCACCGCATCGCTGCTGGTGGTGACCGGGGCCAACGACCACCTGGTGCCTCCGGGCATGTCCACGCCGCTGCTGGGCCTGGTGTCGTCCGCAGACACCACGCACCTGGACCTCCCGGCGGGCCACGTGGGCCTGCTGGCCGGCTCCAGCGCACGGCGCTCCCTGTGGCCGGCCGTCACCGAATGGCTGGAGCAGCGCTCGGCATGATCACCACCCGATCCCGCACACCCCACGACGCAAGGACCCGCTGATGTCCGCATCCACACCGCCCCCCGGCGGCTTCCCCGCCTCCATGGACCCGCTGCTGCTTCCCGACGCCAAGGCGATCGAGGCGTGGCAGAAGATGATCAACACCTGGACGCGTTCGTGGGCGCGCTCGATGGGCGCCGTCTTCGCACTGCCCACCCCAGGCGACGTCCCGGCCGGCGGCCCGCCGCCCGCACCGGCCCCGGCGCCGCCGGCACCGGCAGCCGCCGCGCCCGCGCCGCCCCCGTTCCCGACGTACCCTCCGGGCAAGACCGTGGCCGAGCTGGCGGTGGGTGACAGCGCCAGCATCACGCGGACCTTCACGCAGGAGGACGTGGAGGCGTTCGCGCGGCTGTCCGGCGACGACAACCCGGCGCACGTGGACGCCGAATGGGCGGCGGCCTCGCCGTTCAAGGGGCGGGTGGTGCACGGCATCCTCACCAGCGGCCTGGTGTCGGCGGTGCTGGGCACCAAGCTGCCCGGCCCCGGCGCGATCTACATGTCGCAGACCCTGCGCTGGACCGCCCCGGTGTTCCCCGGCGACGAGCTCACCGCCACCGCCACCGTCAAGGAGATCGTGGCCGAGAAGGGCCGCGTGGTGATGGAGACCGTGGTCACCCGCGGCGACACCCCGGTGCTGGTCGGTGAGGCCATGGTGATGCCGCGCCGTGCGGACGCGCCCAAGCCCGCCGCCGCGCCGGCCGCCGCACCCGCCAAGCCCGCCGCCGCCAAGCCCGCCGCCGCGAAGCCCGCGGCCGCGAAGCCGGCGCCGAAGGCGGCCGCCAAGAAGCCCGCCCCGCGGCGCGCCACCGTCACGCGCACCCCGGCCGCCAAGCCCGAGGCCGCCGCCAAGCCGGCGCCCCGCCGGGCGGCCGCCAAGCCCGCCACCCCCAAGGCCGCCCCGGCCCCCGCCGCCGGGTCCGCCACTCCGGACGAGGAGAAGAAGGCGTCATGATCGAGCGCATCGCGGTGATGGGTGCCGGCATCATGGGCAGCGAGATCGCCCAGGCCTGCGCCGCAGGCGGCAAGCAGGTGGTGCTGTTCGACTCGGTGCCGGAGGCGCTGGAGCGCGGCGTGGCCCACGTGGCCAAGATCTGCGCGCGCCGCGTGGCACGTGGTCGCATGACCCAGGAGGAGGCCGACGCCATCGTGGCGCGTGTGCGGCCCACCGGCGAGGACGCCGACCTGCGTGACTGCGATCTGGGCATCGAGGCGGTGCCCGAGATCATGGACATCAAGAAGAGCGTGTTCACGCGGCTGGAGCAGAACCTGCCGGCCGGGGCCATCCTGGCCTCCAACACCTCGGGCCTGTCCATCAGCGAGATGGCCGCGGTCACCACGCGCCCCGGAGCGGTCGTGGGCATGCACTTCTTCAACCCCGCCAGCGTCATGCGCCTGGTGGAGGTGGTGAAGGGCCAGACCACCGACCCCGCCACCGTTGAGGCCATCGTCGCCTTCGCCAAGGAGCTGGGCAAGAACCCGGTGCGCGTGCAGGAATGCCCGGGCTTCCTGGTCAACCGGGTGCTGGTGCGGGCCATGGTGGAGGCCTACAAGGAGGCCACGCGCAGTGGCGCCGACATCGCCGCCGCGGACGCCGCGGTGGTGGCCGGCGGCCCGGCCCCCATGGGGCCGTTCGCGCTGGGCGACCTCATCGGCCTGGACACCATGGGTCACCTGCAGAAGGACCTCACCCGCGCCTACGGTGACCGCTACGACGACGGCGGCGCCATCGCCGTGCAGGTCGATGCCGGCCGGCTGGGCGCCAAGTCGGGTGCGGGCTTCTTCGAGGGTCCCGCCCCGGAGGCCCAGCCTGACGACGCGGCACGGGCGGTGGCCGACCGGTACTACCAGGGTGCGCTGGACGAGGCGCGCCGGTGCATCGACGAGGGGATCGCGGCCGCCGAGGACGTGGATCCCGCCATCCGCGATGGGTGCGGCTGGAGCGAAGGACCGCTCGCCTGGGCCGAGTCCCATCGCCCGACCACATCCGCGGGCTGACCCGCCGGGACGAAAGCGAGGCGTCATGGTCTCGGAGTTGTCTGGACAGGTAGCACTGATCACCGGCGGTGTCCGCGGCATCGGACGCGTCATCGCCGAAGCCCTGCTGGACCGCGGCGCCCGCGTCGCGGTGGGGTACTCACGCAGCTGGACGGCCGCCGAGGCGTTCATCGAGCGCAACGGTGCCCGCGGGGTCAGCGTGCACCAGGGCAGCATCGCCGACCCGCTCGACTGCGAGCGGGTGGTGGTGGAGGCCATCGACCGGCATGGACGCCTCGACATCCTGGTGAACGGCGCCTGCCTCACCATCGACCCGATGATGGAGCCGGGGTCGGAGGCGTGGAGCGCGCGGTGCGCACCAACGTGGAGGGCGCGTTCGCCATGGCGCGCGCCGCCCTGCCGCACATGCTGGCCCAGCGGCACGGCCGCATCATCGGCATCAGCCCGGCGGGTCCGGATGACCCGCGCCACAGTGACGCGGTGAGCGCCGTGCAGTTCGACCTCACCGCCCGGCTGGCCGAGGAGGTGGCCGGGCGCGGGGTCACCGTCAACTGCATCACGCCCGGGGAGCAGTGGCCCCTCGAGCCGCTGGAGGACGCGGTGGCCACCACCGACGGGTCGCTGCGGCGCCTCAGCCGCGCCGCCGAGGTGACGCGCCTGGCCATGCTGCTGGCCTCGCCCCAGGCGGGGGACATCACGGGGCAGGTGTATTCGCTGGACGGCGGGCTCAACCTGTGCGTCCGGCCGTCCCGATCCATGACACTCACGAAACGGAGCTCGCGGTGACCGCAGACGACCCCACACCCACCGGCCACGGGCTGCACGAGGACGCCCCGCGGGACGCCGCGGAGGTGCTCGACCCGCTGGGGTTCGGTGAGGCCTGGATGCGCACGGCCAACGCGGCCATGCAGAACCCCCAGGCCATGATCCACGCGGGCCTGCGCTTCTGGGAGGGCATGGCCGAGGCCACGGGCGCGGCCATGGCGCGCATGGCCGGCGACCCGGCCGCCGAGGGGCCGATGTCCCCGTCCCGGCGCGACCGCCGGTTCGCCGACCCGGCGTGGGAGGACAACCCGGCCCTGTTCGCCCTCATGCAGGGCTACCTGCTGTCGGGCCGCATGGTGCAGGACGTGCTGGACGGCGCGAAGGTGGATGACGTCACGGACGCCCGCATGGGTTTCCTGGCCGACGCGGTCATGGACGCGCTGGCGCCCACCAACAACCTGCTCACCAACCCCACCGCCACCAAGAAGGCCATCGACTCCGGCGGCGCCAGCGTGGTGCAGGGCATCCGCAACTTCCTGGAGGACCTGGAGCACAACGGCGGCCTGCCGCGCCAGGTGCCCGAGAACGCCTTCACGGTGGGGAAGGACCTGGCCGTGACGCCCGGTCAGGTGGTGTACCGCAACCACCTGATGGAGCTCATCCAGTACTCGCCCACCACCGAGACGGTGCACGAGATCCCGCTGCTGCTGAGCCCGCCGTGGATCAACAAGTACTACATCATGGACCTGTCACCGGGGCGCAGCTTCGTGGAGTGGGCGGTGAGCCACGGGCACACCGTGTTCACCATCAGCTACCGCAACCCCACGGCCGCCGACCGCGACGTTCGGCTGGACGACTATCTGCTGCACGGCCCCATCGACGCCATGGACGTGGTGCGGGACATCACCGGCCAGCCCAAGGTGAACATCGTGGGCCTGTGCCTTGGTGGCACGCTCACCGCGGCGCTGCTGGCCTACCTGGCCGCCAAGGGCGATGACCGGGTCAACTGCGTGACCCTGCTCAACACCCTCGTGGACTTCAGCAAGCCGGGCCGGCTGGGCGCCTTCACCGACCGTGAGTCGGTGGAGCGCCTGGAGCGGCGCATGAACGAGCGCGGGTACCTGGAGGCCTCCGAGATGATGGGGATCTTCACGTTCATGCGCTCCAACGATCTGGTGTGGGGCTACGTGGTGAACAACTGGCTCATGGGCCAGGAACCCGCCGCCTTCGACATCCTGTCCTGGAACGGCGACAGCACCCGGATGCCGGCCAACATGCACGGCTTCTACCTGCGCTCCTGCTACCTCAACAACGAGCTCAGCCAGGGCAAGATGGAGCTGGCGGGCACGAAGCTGGACCTGACCAAGGTCACCAACGACGTGTACATCCTGGCCGCCCAGGAGGACCACATCGCCCTCTGGGAGGGCAGCTACATCAGCACGCAGGTGCTGCCCAACGCCACCGTGGAGTTCGTGCTGAGCTCCTCCGGCCACATCGCGGGCATCGTCAACCCGCCCAGCCCCAAGGGCTGGCACCGCATGGGTGAGGTGCACCCGCCCGACCCCAAGGAGTGGATGGCGCAGTCGGTGAAGGAGGACGGGTCATGGTGGCCGCACTGGGCCGAGTGGCTGTCGCACCGCGCGGGGGAGCAGACCGCGCCGCCGCCGATGGGCGGGCCCAAGTACCCGCCGCTGGAGCCGGCGCCGGGGCACTACGTCCTGGCCGACTGAATGGGGAGCGCGGCGAGGTTTGACACAGTACGCAAGTGCGTACTATAGTGAGCACGGGTTACGGATAGAACACTCCCAAGGAGTCCAGACACATGCCTTCCAGCACCCTTGAGTACGCCATCGCCGCCCAGGAGCGCACCCTCAGCGCCCTCCGGCAGAGCCAGAGCGCCGCGATCGAGGCCGTGGAGAACTGGGCGAAGGCCGTCGACAACGCCGTTCCGGAGCGTCCGGCCGTGCCGGTGCTCTCGGGGCTGCCCACCGCGCAGGAGCTGGTGAAGAACAGCTTCGACTTCGCGGAGCAGATCCTGGGTGCCCAGCGCGAGTTCGCGGCGGACATCCTCAAGGCCACCGCGGGTCTCATCAAGACGACCCCGGTCGAGGCCCCCCTCGCCAAGTAAGGCCACAGCGTGACGCAGGACCCGTGGAGCGGCCAGGTCGAAGCCCTCGGCCGCTTCATCCACAGCCAACGCAAGCTCGCGAAGCTCTCGCTGCGCGAGCTTGCGGCGTTGAGCGACCTGTCCAACGCCTACATCAGCCAGCTGGAGCGGGGACTGCACCACCCCTCGGTGCGGGCGGTCACCCAGATCGCACGGGCGCTTGGCGTGCCGGCGGAGACCATGCTGGCCCAGGCGGGGCTGCGCGACGACGTCCCGGCGGACGGGACGGATACGGGAGCGCCGAAGGCCAACGCCGAGGATGCGATCCGGAACGATCCCTCGTTGACGGACGCCCAGCGCGAGGCGCTGCTCGCGGTCCTCCGCAGCTTCAAAGCGTAGGAGGCTGCCGGGGGACACCGTCCGCCGGCCGGGCCGTCCGCAGCTTTGTTGGGGCGCTGCCCACTCGGCAGCCTCAACGAGCGGACCCGCGAATGACGCGGGTCCACGCCCCATGTCGAAGTCTCCGCCTCACGGGACGCGGCTGCGCCCCAAATTGGGGACGGTGCAGGGTGTGAGTCCCCCCGACCCACGGACGGGGAGGTTCGACTCAGGTCCGCGCAGCCCGCAAGGGCGCTGTGGTAAGGGACCGCGATCCGAACCCGCCATACGCAGCGTTCGCGTCAGAGGGCAACCCTGTGAGAAGCCCTGGTGTGCGGAGACTTCGACATGAGGCGTGGGATCCGCCTACGGCGGATCCGGGTGCTCAGACAGGCAGGCTCAGCCGAAGGCTTCCTTTACCGCCTGCAGGCTGGTGTCCGGGATCGGGGCCCGATCCTCCGGCGTCCTTGCAGGGTGTTCCGTGCTGTCCTGACCCTCCAACACGACCACCGCGGGGTCGATGTGGACCACCGCGTAGCCCGCCACCGCACCCGCCCCGAAGCCGGGGGCGAACACCCTGGTGCGGTCGGTGATGACCCCGTCCTCCACGGCGTCGTGGATGGCGATCGGGATGCTGGCCGCCGACACGTTGCCCACGCGGTCGATGTCGAAGTACAGGCGCTCGGCGTCCATACCGGCCTCCACCGCCAGGTCGGTCACCATCGTCCGGTTGGCCTGGTGCGGCACGATGAGGTCGATGCTGTCCAGCAGCGCCCCCTCACCGCCGGGGGTGGGCAGTGACTTCAGCTCGCCCATCATCTGGGTGAGGTACCGCGCCACCAGGGCCTTCACCTCGGGGCCCCACACGGTGATGTCGTTGTCGAACTCCGCGTTCGGCCAGATGATCGAGTTGACCTGGCTGGTGGGGCCGCTGGCGTACGTCTGCAGGAACTCGACGTCACCGGGCTCGCCGTCGAGGGTGGGGGCCAGCACCATGGCCGCGGCGCCGTCGCCGAAGATCATCCGCGACGGGCGGACGTTGCCGATCTTGTCGGAGAACTTCTCGCCGCACACCAGCAGCACGGGGGCGTGGGTGTGCTGCATGATCCGCACCGCGTCGGCGATGCCGTAGGGGAAGCCGGCGCAGGCGGCCACCACGTCGAACGACCCCATGGTCTGGAAGATGCCGAGCTCGCCGGAGAGCCAGGTGGCCACCGAGGGGATCAGGCGCGTGCTGGTGCACGAGCAGAACAGCACGTTGGCGATCTCCGAGGGGTCGCGCCCCGCGGCGTGCAGAGCCGAGCGCGCCGCCCGCAGGGCCATCTCCTCCAGCGAGTGCTCGGTGTAGATGCGCGACTCGATGCCGGTCTTCTCGGTGATCTCGTCCGCCGTCATGGGCGACCAGCTGTAGGCCGCGTTGCGGATGAGGTCCTCGTTGCGGCACAGGTGCTCGCCCTTGTACACCGCCAGCGACTCGATGCGTGCCTGCACCGCGCATTCGGTGGTGACGTTCTGGGGCGGGATGGGGCGGGCCGGCTGCACGGCCTCCACCTTGCGCGAGAAATGCCGCAGGTCGGGCGCACCGGCGATGCTGCGTCCCGTGCGGCACCGGTGGATGAACTCACGCACCTCACGGGAGCGCGGCACCAGCAGCACCACGAACTCGTCACCACCGATCTCGGACGCGTGCGCCAGGCGGATGGTGTCCCGGTCCCACGGGTACTGGTTGTGCTGCACCATCGCCATGCGCATCAGCGCCTCGAGCTCCGGCTGCGCCTCCGAGCAGTTCAGGATCTGCTGCTCGGTGAACATGGGGAAGTCGGGGTTGTAGTCCGGCAGGCAGTAGGTGAGCAGCTCGGGGGTGTCGATGAACTCGGCCACCGTCTGCTTGATGGGCGACAGCTCCGTCGCGTGGTGCAGCTTGTACCGGTACACGTGGTACAGAAGGTCGTAGATGCGCTGCTCGGCCTCGGCGTCCCAGGTGGCCGGCAGGGCGTCGTATGCCCGTCCCACCGCGGCCACCTTGTCCTCGCCGTCCTTCCACGGGCGCAGGTCGGGCAGGAAGAGATCGTCACGGTGCCGCGGCACGTCGCGCCAGCGCGTGGGCCGCTTCTCGTACATGGTCAGCACGTACCGGTTGGCCCAGAAGAGGTTGAGGGCCACGTCGCGCAGCAGCTCGTAGCGCGAGGCGTACGTGCCCGCGTTGACCTTCTCCAGGATGTCCGTGCCGGTGGGGGCCTTCGCCTCGAAATCCCGGCGCACCACCGCCGCCAGCTGCTCCTCGCTCTCCATGCAGCTGAAGTCCAGCTCGGGATGGAAGTTGCTGGGGAACACCATGCGGCCGTGTTGGTTGATGGCGAACGGTTTGGTCACAGTGGCGCTCCATGCGGTGGTTCTGTGCTTGTGCGCTGACGTTACTTCGGGCCACGTTCGGGTGGATAGTGGCAATCGCCACCATGGTGGCCACTGCCCCGTAGCATCACCGGCGTGACTGGGTTTAGCGTCAAATCGATGCAGATGCGCCTCGCGATCGTGAACCGCGGTGAGCCGGCCCGCCGCCTCATTCGCGCCGCCCGGGAGCTCAACCACGAACGCGGCTGGGACATCACCACGATCGCGCTGCACACCGCGGCCGAGCGGCGTGCCACCTTCGTGCGCGAGGCCGACGAGGCGGTGCGCATCGGGCGCCCGGAGGGCCCCAACCCCTACCTCGACCACGCCGAGCTGGAGCGGGCGCTGCGCGAGTCGCATGCCACCGCGGCCTGGGTGGGCTGGGGCTTCGTGGCCGAGGACCCGGTGTTCGCCGATCTGTGTGCGCGGCTGGGGATCACCTTCGTGGGGCCGCCCGGCGAGGTGATGCGGGCGCTGGGGGACAAGATCTCCGCCAAGCTGATGGCCGAGAGCGTGGGGGTTCCCGTGGCCGCGTGGAGCGGCGGACCCGTCACCACCGACCGGGAGGCCGCCGAGCACGCGGAGCGCATCGGCTACCCGCTGATGATCAAGGCGGCGGCGGGCGGCGGCGGCCGCGGCATCAGGGTGGTGCGCGGGCCCGGGGAGCTGTCCCAGGCGCTGGAGCGCGCGCGGGACGAGGCGGTGAAGGCCTTCGGTGACGGCAGCCTCCTGATGGAGCGCCAGCTCACCGGCGCCCGCCATGTGGAGGTGCAGATCGTGGCCGACCATCACGGCCACGCCTGGGCGCTGGGCGTGCGGGACTGCTCGGTGCAGCGCCGCAACCAGAAGCTGCTGGAGGAGTCCTCCTCGACGGCCCTCAGCCCCGAGCAGGACGAGCTGCTGCGTCGCAGCGCGGTGGACCTGGCCCTGGCGGCGGGCTATCGCAACGCGGGCACCGTGGAGTTCCTGTTCCAGCCCGCGGACGGCTCGCTGGCGTTCCTGGAGGTCAACACCCGCCTGCAGGTGGAGCATCCGGTGACCGAGACGGTGACGGGCGCCGACATCGTCAAGCTGCAGCTGCACGTGGCCACCGGCGGGACGCTCGAGGGTGCGCCGCCCCCGGCCCGCGGGCACGCCATCGAGGCGCGCCTCAACGCGGAGGACCCCGAGCGCGGCTTCGCCCCGGCGCCCGGCGAGGTGGAGCTGTTCACGCTGCCCACCGGCCCGGGGATCCGCGTGGACACCGGTATCTGCGAGGGCGACACCATCCCGCCCGAGTACGACTCCATGATCGCCAAGGTCATCGCGTGGGGCGCCGACCGCGACGAGGCCCGCGCCCGGCTGGTGTGCGCGCTGCAGAGCATGGACGTGGTGGTGCGCGGCGGCGCCACCAACCGTGCGTTCCTCATCGACCTGCTGGGCCGGCCGGAGGTGATGGAGGGTACTGCCGACTCGGGCTGGCTCGACCGCATGGTGACGGAGGGCATGCTGCAGAACCCCCTGCACGGCGACGTCGCGTTGCTGACGGCCGCCGTGGAGGCGGTCAACCAGGCCGAACGCGCCGAGCGCGAGCGGTTCTACACGTCGGCCCGGCGCGGCCGGCCGCGCACCAGTGGTGAGATGGAGAACACGGTGCAGCTGCGGCACCGCGGCCAGGCGTACCGGCTGTCGGTGACGCGCACGGGACCCACCTCGTACCGCGTGTCGGCACCCGAGGGCCAGGCGGACGTCACCGTGGACCGCCTGGCGCGGTTCACCCAGCGCATGCACGTGGGGGACCGCGTGCACCGGGTGGTGTCGGTGTTCCATGCGCCCGACCACCTGGTGGAGGTGGACGGGGTGGCGCACCGCGTGTCGCTGGACGAGGGGGGCCTGGTTCGCGCCCCGGCCCCGGCGATCGTGGTGAGCGTGCCGGTGGCGGTGGGCGACGTGGTGCGCGCCGGCGACGCGGTGGTGGTGCTGGAGAGCATGAAGATGGAGAGCGCCGTGGAGGCGCCGTTCGACGGGGTGGTCACCGAGGTGCTGGTGGCGGGCAGCGTCCAGGTGGACGCCGGCGCGCCGCTGGTGCGTCTGGAGGGCACCGACACCGCCGAGAGCGCGGTGCCGGCCGGCGAGCGCGTGCACCTGGGCGGGTCGATGGCGCCGGGCCTGGCCACCGACCCCCGCCTGCGACTGCACCGCGTGTTCTCGGCCATCCGCAGCCTGCTGCTGGGTTTCGACATCACCGCGGGCGAGGCCCGCACGCTGGCGTCCGAGCTGCAGCGGCTGCGCGCGGACCTGCCGCCCGGCGACCCGGAGCTGGTGCGCAACGAGCTGGACGCCCTGCAGACGTTCACCGACCTGTCGGAGCTGTCGCGCGACCGTCCGCCGACGGGCGAGCTGGACGCCTCCGAGGAGCACGTCCACAGCCCGCGTGAGCACTTCCACTGGTACCTGCGGTCGCTGGACGCCGAGCGCGAGGGCGTGCCGGCGCCCCTGCGGCGTGCGCTGCGGCGGGCCCTGGCCCATTACGGGGTCACCGACGACGCGCCCTCACCCGAGGTGGCCTCCGCGGCCCACCGCATGTACCTGGCCCAGGAGCGCGTCCGCATCCAGATGCCCGTCATCACCGCGCTGCTGGACGTGCGGGCCCGCAACGTGGCCGCCCTGCCGCCGCCGCTGCGCAAGGAGCTGTACGCCACGCTGGACCGGCTGGTGGTGGCCACGCAGCTGCGGCATCCGGCGGTGGGCGAGCTGGCGCGCGGCGTGCGGTACGCGGCGTTCGACCTGCCGCTCATCACGGCCGCCCGCGCGCGGGTGTGGCGCGGCGTGCGCGACCGGCTCACCGAGCTGGAGAGCACGCCCGCCGAGCTGCGGGAACCCGTGGTGCAGGAGCTGGTGGCCAGTCCCCAGCCGCTGATGGGGCTGCTTGGCGAGCGGCTGGCCGACGGGGTGCAGGCCGAGGAGCCCATGCTGGAGGTGCTCACCCGGCGCCACTACAAGATCCGCGACCTCAGCCCGCTGCGGCGCCTCGACCGCGACGGGTTCCAGGTGCTGGCGGGCGATTACACGCGCCGGGAGCGCCGGGTGCACCTGGTGAGCACCGTCACCGACGATGCGCGACTGCCGCAGGCGCTGGACGCGGTGGGTGCCGTGGCGGCGGAGCTGAGCGACGGCCAGGACGTGGTGGCCGACGTGTACGTGCGCTGGTCGGGTGAACGGGATCCCGAGCGTGCGGCGCAGGCCATCGGCGAGCTCATCGAATCGGCGTCCCTGCCGCCATCGGTGCTGCGCCTGGCGGTCTCCATCGCCGCGCCCGACGGCTGGTGGCACCACTTCACGTTCCGGGAGACGGGCGAGGGGCTGGCGGAGGAGCGTCCGGCACGAGGTCTGCATCCCATGATCGCCCGCCGCCTGCGGTTCTGGCGCCTGCACAACTTCGAGGTGAGCCGCCTGAGCTCGCCGGTGGACACCTACCTGTTCGCCTGGACGGCGCCGGGGGATCCCAGCGACGAGCGCCTGGTGGCGCTCGCCGAGGTGCGGCATCTCACCGAGGTGCGCGATGAGGCCGGCGAGCTCACCTCGCTGCCGGAGGTGGAGCACGCGCTCACCGCCTGCCTGGAGAGCATCCGGCGGGCGCAGCTGGGCCGCCCCGCAAACCGGCGGCTCATCGCCAACCACGTCCTGATGTACGTGTGGCCCACCGTGACCCTGCCGCTGGCCGAGCTCACCGGCATCGCGCGGCGCCTGGCGCCCATGACCGAGGGCCTGGGCATGGAGGACGTCATCCTGTGCGCCAACATGGAGGGCGAGGGTGGCGCGCCCCCCACCGAGGTGTCGCTGAGCTTCTCCTACCGTCCCGGCGCGGGCGTGACGGTGGGCGTGGACGACCGTCCGCCGGAGGCCCTGCCGCTGCGCGACGACTACAGCGCGAAGGTGCTGAACGCGCGCCGCCGCGGCACGGTGTACCCCTTCGAGCTGGCCAACCTGCTGTCCGGCGTGGGCGGGTCGTTCACCGAGCTGGACTTCCACGAGGACGGGCGCCTGGCGCCGGTGCTGCGGCCGCCGGGCGAGAACCGGGCGGGCATCGTGGCGGGCCTGGCCAGCACGCCCACCGACAAGCACCCCGAGGGCATGGTTCGGGTGGTGCTCATCGGCGACCCCACCAAGTCGCTGGGATCGGTGTCCGAGCCCGAGTGCAGCCGCATCGTGGCGGCCATCGACCTGGCCGAGGACATGGGCGTGCCGGTGGAGTGGTTCGCCCTCAGCTCCGGCGCCCGCATCTCCCGCGACAGCGGCACCGAGAACATGGACTGGGTGTCGCGCGTGCTGCGCCGGCTCATCACCTTCACCCAGGCCGGCGGTGAGGTGAACGTGGTGGTGGCGGGCATCAACGTGGGCGCGCAGCCCTACTGGAACGCCGAGGCCACCATGCTGATGCACACCCGGGGCATCCTGGTAATGACCCCCGACAGCGCCATGGTGCTCACCGGCAAGCAGGCCCTGGACTACTCGGGTGGCGTGTCGGCCGAGGACAACTTCGGCATCGGCGGCTACGACCGCATCATGGGTCCCAACGGGCAGGCCCAGTACTGGGCGCCGCACCTGGCGGGGGCCTGTGAGGTGCTGTTCCACCACTACCAGCACACGTACGTGGCCCCCGGTGAGGCCGGGCCGCGGCGCGCCTGGAGCACCGACCCGCTGGACCGCGACGTGCGCCCGTCCCCGCATTCGGGCGAGGGCAGCGAGTTCACGCTGGTGGGGGACATCTTCTCGGCCGAGTCGAACCCCGAGCGCAAGAAGCCCTTCGACATCCGCAGCCTCATGCGCGCCGTGGTGGATCAGGACCACGAGCCGCTGGAGCGCTGGCCGGAGATGCTGGACGCCGACACGGTGGTGGTGATGGATGCCCACCTCGGCGGGTATCCTGTGGCGGTGCTGGGCATCGAGTCGCGGCCCATCCCGCGGCGCCGGTTCCTTCCCGCCGACGGGCCCGACCAGTGGACGGCCGGCACCCTGTTCCCGCTGTCGTCGAAGAAGGCCGCGCGCGCCATCAACGCCGCGTCCGGCAACCGCCCCCTGGTGGTGCTGGCCAACCTCACGGGCTTCGACGGCTCGCCGGAGTCGCTGCGCAAGTGCCAGCTGGAGTACGGCGCCGAGATCGGCCGCGCGGTGGTGAACTTCCGCGGCCCCATCGTGTTCTGCGTGGTGTCCCGCTACCACGGCGGGGCGTTCGTGGTGTTCTCCTCGGCCCTCAACGACTTCATGGAGGTGCTGGCGGTGGAGGGGTCCTACGCCTCCGTGATCGGCGGCGCCCCCGCGGCGGCGGTGGTGTTCGCCGGGGACGTGCGGGCCCGCACCGACGCCGACGAGCGCGTGGTGGACGCCGAGCGCCGCCTGGCCGAGGCCGACGAGGGCGAACGGGCGGCGCTGCGCCAGGAACTCAGCGACCTGCGGGCCGCCGTGCGCTCCGAGAAGCTGGGCGAGGTGGCCGCCGAGTTCGACCAGATCCACAGCGTGGAGCGCGCCCTGCGGGTGGGATCGGTGGACGCCATCATCCCGGCCGTGGAGTTGCGGCCACGCCTGGTGGATGCCGTTGAACGCGGGCTGCAGCGCTGGGAGGCGGCGCGCGTCGAGGCCGAGGCCGCCGCGAACAACTGACCGTCCCGGGCCCCCGCGGCCGGTTGGTACCGTTGCGGGGTGGCGGCACACGCGCTTCCCCCTCCGCCGCCCGCGCTGATCGCCCCGGATGTGGTGTACGGCCGGGCGGGCGCACGCATCGGGCCCCGCACCCGGCGCCTGCTCATCCTCACCGACGGGCGCGTGCGTCGGGCGCTGCGCGTGCGGCCCGGGCCGCGGCGCGTGACGGTGCCCCTGCCGGTGGGGCGCTGGAGCGTGCGGCTGGTGGCCATGGGCGACGGCGGCCGCCGCGCCTCGGCGGCGCGGGTGGTGTGGGTGCTGCCGCGCAACGCCGCAATCCTGGGCACCACGCGCGGGCGCCTGGACCGCCGCCTGCAGGGCGACCTGGAGGCCATGGCGGGCCGTGCGCCGTTCACGGTGGGGGTGTACGCCCAGCACCTGCGCACCGGCTGCGGAGCCGCCGTCAACGCGGGCGCCCCGTTCCCCACGGCCAGCGTGCTGAAGGCGGGCATCCTGCTGGACGCCGTCCGGAGGCCCCGCGATGCCGACGACGGGGTCCTGGACCGCATGATCCTGGATTCCGACGACCGCGCCGCCAACGACGTGCTGGCCCGGCAGGGCGGCGGCGACGGGGTGGCCGGAGCGGCGTCGGTCACACAGACGCTGCGGGACATCGGCCTGCCCACCGCGCTGGTGCGGCGGCCGTACATCATCGACGACACCGCCACTGAGCGGTCGCGACCCATCCCGGTCACGGCCACCTCGCAGCCCGCCCTGTACACCAACTTCATCGGCACCCCCGCCGAGCTGGCGCTGATGTTCGTGCTGGTGCACCGTGCGGCCCTGGGCGGTGGGGCCCTGCACCGCGTGGGGATCGGGCCCATCGCCGCCCGCGACCGCCTGATGCGCCGGTTCCTGGAGGTGCACGACACCGGGAAGCTGGTCGCCGGGGTCCCCGCCGGCACTCCGGTGGCGCACAAGACCGGCTACAACACCGACGTCAAGGCCGACGTGGGCGTGATCTACACCGCGGGCGGGCCGGTGGTGGTGGCCGCCATGACCTGGAGCGCCGCAGGCGTGGGCGATGCGGCGGGGGACACGTTCATCGCCGACGTGGCGCGTGCCGCGCTGGCCCGGCTGGGCCACGGGGGTCGCTGCTGAACGGCGACCCCCGCCGGTGGGCCTACCCTCCCGGCGTGATCCAGGAGCCGAAGAAGATGCCCTCGGTGCCGTCGTCCAGGCGCACCAGGTTCTTGGTGCCGCCGTCGTAGTCCGGTGTGCTGGCCAGCAGGGTGCCGGCGCCGCGCTCGCGCACGGTGACGCGGTCGGTGCCCTCGGTCGAGAGGCCCCGCCACAACCGGATGAAGCCGTTGTGCTCCCACTCCTCGCCGATGGTGGTGGGCACCCGGTGCCCGGGGTGCACGCGCACGTGGTGCGGCAGCTTCATCAGCACGTCCATGGTGCTGGCCTTCAGCTGCGGGAAGTTGCCCCCCGGCCGGGCGTGGCCGCCCAGGGTGCGGTGGAACAGCACGTCCGCCGTGAAGCAGTCGTCGCCCACCAGGTAGGCGAAGTGCCCCTGGCAGTGCCCGGGCGTGTCGAGGGCGCGGAACTCCAGCGACCCGCTGCGCACCGTGTCACCGTCCGCCAGCACGATGTCCAGGGAACCGGCCCCCAGCACCTCCTGGGTGCCGGCGTGGCCCACGAAGGGCACGCCGGGGAACACCTCCCGGTAGCGCTGGTTGCTCAGCACGTGGTCCTCGTGGTGGTGCGTGAGGAGGATGTGGGTGATGGTGATGCCCTCGGTGCGGACACGGTCCAGCAGGGGCTCAACCACCCCGTTGCCGTCGATCAGCACGCCCGCCCCGCCGGGGCCCTCGGCCACCAGGTAGGCGTTGGCGAGCCACTTTTCGTCTTCGGTGCGGTCGATGATCATGAGAACTGGATCACGCTCCGGATTCCGTCCTGGGCCTCCATGAGGTGGAAGCCCTCGTTGACCTGGTCGAGGCCCATGCGGTGTGACACCAGGGACATGGCGTCGAACTCGCCCGCCAGCCACCGGTCCACCAGCCCGGGCAGCTGCGTGCGGCCCTTCACGCCGCCGAACGACGAGCCCGTGACGCGGCGCCCCGTGATGAGCAGTCGCGGCACCACCTGCAGCAGGTCGCCCTTCCCGGCGACGCCGCACATGGTGGCCAGGCCCCAGGCCTCACGTGCGGCCTCCACCGCCTGGCCCATCACCGCGACGAGGCCGGTGGCCTCGAAGGTGTAGTCGGCGCCGTAGCCGCCGGTCTCATCCCGGATCCACTGCACGGTGTCGGCGTCGGCGATGCGGAGGTCCGTGGCGCCGTGGTGCCGTGCCTCCTCCAGTCGCCCCTCCGAGAGGTCCAGCGCGATGATGCGCTCGGCGCCGGCCAGCTTGGCCCCGATGACGGCACCCAGTCCCACCAGGCCGCAGCCGAACACCGCCACGGTGGACCCCGGCTGCACCTGTGCGGTGTACAGGGCGGCGCCGATGCCGGTGGACAGCCCGCACGCGAACGGCGCGCAGCCGTCCAGCGGCGCCTCCGGGCTCACCACCGCCAGCGCGATCTCCGGCATCACCGTGTACTCGGCGAAGGTGCTGCAGCCCATGAAATGGCGCAGCGGCTCGCCGCCGCGGAACAGGCGGGTGGTGCCGTCCGGCAGGTACCCGCGGTTCTGCTCGTCGCGGATGCTGATGCAGCGGTTGGTGCGCGGGCTGCGGCAGTGGATGCACTCACCGCACTCCGGTGCGAACAGGGTCACCACGTGGTCGCCGGGGCGCACCATCGTGACGCCCGGGCCCACCTTCTCCACCACGCCGGCGCCCTCGTGCCCCAGCACGCAGGGGGCGTAGCCCGTGGGGTCCACGCCGCTGGCGGTGTACGCGTCGGTGTGGCACACGCCGCAGGCCTCCAGGCGCACCAGCACCTCGCCGGCCTTCGGCTCGACCAGATCCACCTCGTCGATCACCAGGGGCTTCCCGAACTCCTCCAGCACCGCCGCGCGAATCCTCATGTGCCAACTGCTCCCGTGCTCGTGGTGTCCGCGGGTTGGCCGCGCCCCGGTGGTGGTGGGGACGCGGTGCACATCGGCGTGTTGCCCGTGATGCGCGGTGCGGTGACCCATCGTATTCTGACGCGGGCCCCGACCAGATGGTGGTTGCACATGCCGGATCAGCGTATTGGCGTCGACTACTCCGAGTTGCACCGGCTGGACAGCCCGGTCAACCGGCTCATCCGCGAATCGATCTGGGATCGCGACCAGGACATCGGGCAGCAGTCGTTCACCACGCTGCCGTACATGGACGAGGTCATCCGCCGCATGCGGATCACCGCCGACACCCGCCTGCTGGACGTGGGCAGCGGCACGGGCGGGCCCGCCGTGTACATCGCCCAGGCCACCGGCTGCAGCATCCACGGCATCGAGGTGAACGAGGTGGGCGTGCAGGTGGCCGAGTCGCTGGCGCGCAACGCCGGCCTGGGCGACCGCGTCACGTTCACGCTGGGGGACGCCCAGGACCTCTCGCCGTTCGCCGACGGCTCCTTCGACGCGGCCATCAGCCTCAACGTCATGAACGTGTTCCCCGACAAGGTGCGCGTGTTCCGTGAGGTGTTGCGCACATTGACGCCCGGCGGCCTGTGGGGGTTCCTGTCCGGCACCTTCCAGCTGGGCCCCGGCGACGAGGACGTGCGTCGCCGCCTGTCGCGGGGCTACCTCATCCCGCAGTTCTACGACTCGCTGGACCAGTACAAGGCCAAGCTCATCGAGGCCGGCTTCGAGCTTGTGGAGGTGCTGGAGTACATCGCCGACTTCCGGGTGCAGGTGGGCCGGTGGGGCAACGCCTACCGCACGCACGAGGCCGCCATCGCCACCGAGCAGGGGGCGGAGAACACCCGGTACCACATCGAGTACTTCGAGACGTACCTGGACCTCATCGACCAGGGCCGGGCCGCCAACCACCTCGTGGTGTCCCGCCGGCCGACGGCGTAGGCCGGTTCGCTCGCCGTCTCACACGTGATACCCTGCCTTCATGGGTCACGTGAGCATCAGGGACCTCCGAAACCACGGGGGTGAGATCGTGGACCGCGCCGAGCACGGCGAGTTGATCACGATCACGCGATCCGGCAAGCCCGTGCTGGAGCTGCGCGCGTTGCCGGCGCCCGCGCTCACCGCGGAGGTGCTTCTCGCGCGCTGGCGTCACCTGCCGCAGATCGACGTGGCGCGGCTCCACTCGGATTCCGACGCGCTGATCGATCCGGGGTTGTGACCACCCGCCGCAGCTCGGGGCGAGGGATCCTCGACACATCCACGGTCATCCTCCTGCCACGGATAACGGATCCGGATGCCCTGCCATCCGAGCCGGTGATCACGGCGATCACCCTCGCCGAGCTCACGGTTGGTCCCCTGGTCGCTTCGGACGATGGGGAGCGAGCGGTGCGCCAAGCGCACGTGCAGCAGGCCGAAGCCGATTTCACGCCGCTCCCGTTCGATGCCGCGGCGGCCCGCGCGTTCGGACGTGTGGCGGCGTCGCTCCGCCGGGCCGGACGGAAGCCCGCCGCCCGTGCGTACGACGCCATGATCGCCGCGATCGCGATTTCCAACGACCTCCCGCTCTACACCTGCAATCCCGATGACTTCTCGGGTATCGAAGGGCTCCAGGTGATTTCGGTGGAGGTCACGGCACCGCCACGCAGCTGAGGATCGCGTGGGGGGCCGAAACTCCATTCAGGTCGCCCGGATGCGGGTGCTCCACAGCACCCGCAGGGTGTCCGGGTCGAGGCGCGAAACGCTGAGCCGGCCGCGGCCGTGCAGCAGGTAGACCGCGTCGCCCACGGCGGCCGCCCGGTCGGCATCTGAGACGGTGACCTCGGCGCGCACCGCGCCGGTGGCCAGGTCGGTGGCGACCAGACGTTGGTCGGAGACCCGCACCACGTAGCGGCGCGTGGCCGTGAGGGCCACGCTGGTCCAGCCGGAGGCCACACCGGCGCGCATCAGCAGTCCGGGCGGTGGCGCGCCGGTCTCGTATCCGAGGGAGCGGCCGTTCACCGGGTCCAGACGCTGAATACGCGCGCCCGCTCCCGTGCCGCGGGCCACCCAGAGGACGTCGCCGCGCACCGCGGCGGCGGTGACGGGTGCGCCGCGCAGGGTCGCCACCCCCCGGCCGTCGGCCGTGAGGCGGATCAGCCGGCGCCCCGCCACCAGCCAGGGGTGGGTGGGGCCGGACACCAGCGTCGCCCGCGCGCGGGGGCGCAACCGGGTGCGCATGGTGAACGTGGTGCCGTGCACCGCGGCCACCCCGCGTCGCCAGCTCACCAGCGGCCCGATCGGGGAGGACACCACCGACATGGCGTCGGTGGTGCCGCCCGGCGTGGCCGGCAGCAGGGCGACGGTGCGACGCACCCCGCCGGTGCCCGGGTCCAGCAGCAGCACCTGACGGCCCTGGGCAACCAGGAGCCCGCCGGGATCGGGGGCCAGCAGGATGGGGCTGCACTCCGAGCAGTACCCGCTGGGATCAGCGGTGGAGGACTGCCCCACGACGAACGCGGCGCCGGTGAGCGTCGCGGCCGCGGCCAGGCCCGCCAGGGAGGCCCATGACGGGCGCCGGAACGCGGTGCGCCTGAGCGGGTGGGTCGCGGCCATCAGGTCCCGTTGCGCACCTGGGTCAGCGTGGGGCAGTGCGCGCCGCGCACGGTGAGGTACCAGGTCAGGATCATGTGCCGCTTCGGGTCGGCGTTGAAGCTGGTGGACACCGCCCGCCCGCGCACCCGCCCGCACCACCAGTAGATGGTGTCGCCGGTGAAATCCACCACGCGCCGGAACTTCCCGGGGAAGGCGTGCGTCATGGCGGTGACGCTGCCAGGCTTCAGGGAGCAGGCGGCGGGGACGCCCTGGGCGCAGAAGCCCGACCCGGAGGCGATCACCTGCCGCACGCGCCCCTTGGGCCCGGTGCGGGTGAGGTAGACGTCCAAGATGTTCTTGTTCGAGTAGGAGAGCACCCCGAAGGCGCTCTGGTGCAGCGGCGGCCCGAGTTTGGCGATCACCGCCGCGCGCGACATCCCAAGATTGGCGCCGGCGATGCCACGGAATTTCACGACCGTGCCGGTCTCGACGACGGCGGGCGCCGATGCGGCCAGGCCCAGGAGGACCAGCGGGCCGGCGAAGAGTGCGGTTTTCCGGATTTTCCTCATGGGCCAACCCTACCCGTGGTCAGCCGCACGGCGGCGTCGCGTTGCGGATGCTCGAAGGCCGGGGCCAGGCGCGCCGTCTCATCGCGGACGCCGAGGCGCTGCGCGCGGGCACGCCACGTGCCGGTTGCGTCCAGGATGCGGCGGAGCTGTTCCGCGGGGTTGGGCACCCGGAAGTGGGCTGCGAGATCGACGAGCGCACGGATGTCGGCAAGGGCGTCCCCTGGGTCCCGGACGCCGGTGGACATGATCCCCACGCGGTCCGGGGCCGGGTTGAGGTCGAACGCCGGGCTCAGCGCCCATCCGGGGCCGGCGCGGAGGAACCCGTGGTTGCGGAGGTGGTCGTCTGCGTTGGAGATGAGGATCGAGAACGCCGCCCGGCGCCACAGCTCCCGCAGGTCGCGGGTGGCATGGGGTGAGGAGGTCTCGATGACCTCGGCGATGTCGGTGTAGGTGCGCCGGTCGTTGTCGCGCGCCTCCAGCATCGTGAGCGCGCTGACGTACCCCACTCGCCGGCCGCCGGGGCCGCGATCGAAACGCTCCACGACCAGCACCGGTGTGCCCGCCACGTCGACCAGCCGTGAGGTGGCGGTGGTGATCCCGGCGTCGGCGGCCATCCCCAGGGCGATGTGCTCCCACACCACCACGGACCACTCGTCGTGCGACTCGCGCGGGAACTTGGCGATGCACAGCCGTCCTCGGTCGATGAGGTTGGCTTTCGGGCGGGCGCCGCCGAGGGAGCTTCCGGCGTCGAGCAGCATCCTGAGGTCGTCGTCGGTGTCGGCGTCGTGGTCGAGTCGGGTGGCCGCGGAGACCAGGCGCGGCAGGTCCACGAGCCGTGGTACGCCGCGGTCGGAGGCGATGAAGGCACGCGTGCGAAGGTCCATGAGACGCAGGGCGCCCTGGCGGAGTCCGTCCGCCACCGAGACGAGGAAGTCGGACTCGTGCAGGACGCGAGGCGTGGTCCCATCGCGGGCGGCGCGGCGGCGCTCGTCGCGCAACGCCAGCTGGATCCCCCAGCGGTCCGGTGCTGAATCGGCCAGTGCGCGGAACATGTCGTGGTCCGGACCCGTGTGGAACGCACCGGAGCCCAACGGCAGTTGCGGGTCGATCGCGTATGCACCCGGAGCGGCGAGCCATCCGTCGTCGTAGCGGAACGTGGCCGACTCCCGTCCGCGGCCGCGATGGATGAACAGTCGACCGACCGGGACGGTTCCGCCCGGCGCATCGAGATGGATCTCCAGTTCGCGCGGGCTCACGGCGCCCGCCGGCGCCCTCCGGAGGCCCGCCTGGGCAGGGCATCCAGCGCGCGGGCCCGTCCGATGTCCGTGGTCGTCGGGTCGAAGGCGACGACCACCTGATCCAGCACCCCCAGCGCCCGCGCGACGCGCAGGATGTTCTCGGCGCTTCCGCCGTCGCCCCGCTCGATGCGATGGAGCGTGGCCATCGACAACCCCGCGCGGTCGGCGGTCTGCTCGACGGTGAGGTCCTGGAGCCGCCGCCAGTCCGACAGATGCCTCCCAACGTCCCGCAGCGCGCGGCGGATGGATGGCGGGGTGGGTGTGGCACGCCTCGGCATCAGCAGAAAATAGCAAAGATGAGAGATAAAGCGAGATAAATAGTCATCTATGACTAACGCCGTCCCTGGGCGAAGTGCTGCCCCGGGGGGACGGCGCTGCGGGCGCGGGCGTCCTCGGTGGCGCTACGGTCCGGTGGCGGGGCCACGCGGGCGATGCGATGGGCCACCACGTTGATGTTGCGGTCGTGGCGTTCAAGGCGGCCCCACACCATCACCAGCGGCTCCGCGCGCACCAGGGCCCGGTGCGCCTCGTAGACGTCGGGCTTGATGACGATGTTGCTCATGCCGGTCTCGTCCTCCAGCAGCAGGAACACGATGCCGTGGGCGGTGGCGGGCCGCTGGCGGGCGGTGACCATGCCGGCCACCAGCACCCGGGTGCCGTGCCGCAGCTCCCGCAGGTCGTGGGCGGTGCGGGCGTCGGCGGGCAGGTGGGGCCGCACCAGCGCCATCATGTGCCAGCCGGCGGACAGGCCCATGGTCTCGTAGTCGGTCACCACCCGCTCGAAGCGGTCGGCCTCCCGCAGGGGCGGCGCCTCGGCGGGGGCCAGCGGCAGCGCCAGCTGGGTGTGCCCGGCGTGACGGACGGGCCGGGCCATGGACGACAGCTGCCACAGCATGCGCCGGCGGGGCTGCCCGAACACATCGCACGCCCCGGCGCGCACCAGCTGGGCGATCTGCTGGCGCGACAGGTCCACCCGGGAGGTGAGGTCGGCCAGGGTGCGGTACGGCCCGCCGTCGTCGCGTTCGCGCACCAGCCGCGCCGCGGCGTCGGCACGCACCTCGCGCACGTACCCCAGGCCGATGCGCACCGCGCCGCCGGGTTCCACCCCGCAGCGGTCCGACCCGGTGTTGACGCACGGCCCCACCACCTGCACCCCGCGGCGCTGGGCGTCGCGCACCAGGCTGGCGGGCGGGTAGAAGCCCATGGGCTGGGCGTTGAGCAGCGACGCCAGGAACTCGGCGGGGTGGTACCGGCGCAGCCAGGCGCTCTGGTAGGCCAGCACCGCGAATGCCGATGAGTGCGCCTTGGGGAACCCGAAGTTGGAGAACCCGATGAGCTTGGTGAACACGGTGCGCGTCACCTCGTCGGGCACGCCGTTGGCGCGGGCCCCGTCGCGGAACTCGCCCCACAGCCGCAGCATGGCCTCGCGGCTGCGCTTGCGGCTCATGGCGCGCCGCAGGCCCTCCGCCTGCCCGGGGGTGAACCCGGCCAGCGCCATCGACACCTCCAGCACCTGTTCCTGGAACACCACCACCCCCAGGGTGTCGCGCAGCACGGGGGCCAGCAGCGGGTGGTCGTAGGGCGGCTCGAACGCGGGGTCGGCCCTGCGGGCGCGGCGGTGCCTGACGTAGGGGTGCACCGCTCCGCCGGACACGGGGCCGGGGCGGATCAGCGCCACCTGCACGGTGAGGTCGTCCAGGTTCTCGGGCCGGGTCTGCAGCAGGCTCTGCATCTGGGCGCGGCTCTCGATCTGGAAGGTGCCCACCGTGTCGGCGTCCTGGATCTCGTCGTACACCGCGGTGTCGGTGAAGTCGATGCGCGACAGGTCCACGGGGCGGCCCCGGGTGCGGGCCACCAGGTCCACGCACTCCTCCACCGCCGACAGCATCCCCAGCCCCAGCAGGTCGATCTTGACGAACCCCGCGTCGGCGCAGGAGTCCTTGTCCCACTGGCAGATCTGCCGCCCGGGGAACGCGGCCGGCACCACGGGCACCAGCTCCACCAGGGGGCGGCTGCTCACCACCATGCCCCCGGAATGCTGTGAGAGGTGGCGCGGCAGGCCGGCGGCCTCGCCCGCCAGGAACGTCAGCGCCCGCCAGCGGGGGGAGCGCAGCTTTGCCTCGCCGTCCGGCAGGCGCAGCAGCTCCTCCTCCAGCTGCTTGGGGCTGCTCCACCCGTCGGCCATGCGCGACAGGCGCTCCAGGTCGGCCTCCGGCAGGGCCAGCGCCCCGCCCAGCTCGCGGATGGCCATGCGGATGCGGAAGGTGGGGAAGGCGGCCACCAGCGCCGCGTGCTCGTGCCCGTAGCGGCGGATGATCTCCTCGATGAGCCGTTCGCGGACGTCGCGCGGGAAGTCCAGGTCGATGTCCGGCACCGACACCATGTCCCGGTTGAGGAACCTGCCGAGGAACAGGTTGTTGGCCACCGGATCGATGTGGGACAGGCCGGTGAGGTAACACACGATGGACCCCACCGACGACCCGCGGCCCCTGCCGGGCGGCAGGCCGCGGCGGGCCGACCCGGCGGGGCGCACCTCCAGGGCCACCTGGCGGGCCAGCTCCAGGATGTCGCGGTGCAGCAGGAAGAACCCGGCCAGGCCGTGGTGGGCGATGAGCGCCAGCTCCTCCTCCAGCCGCACGCGGGCCACGGCACGCTTGGCGGCGTTGGGGTAGCGGGCGCCCAGCAGGTACGCGCACAGTTCGGTGAGGGCCCGCTGGGCGGTGATGCCCGGCGTGCCCGCCACGAAGTCCGGGAACCGGTAGCCCAGGTCGCGGGTGAGGTCGAAGGCGCAGCGCTCGGCGATGTCCGCGGTGGCGGCAACCGCCTCCGGCACCTCGGCGAACGCCTCGGCCATGCGCTGCGGGGTGTCCAGCACCGACCCGCGGTTGCCGCGGCGCACCTGCTCGGAGCCGTCCAGGGTGCGCCGGTGCCGCGCGGCCACCAGGGCGTCCTGCAGGTAGGCGCGGCGCGGGTGGTGGGCGTGCACGTTGCCCGTGCCCACCACCGGCAGCCCGGTCTGGCGCGCCAGGTCGCGCAGGGTGCGGACCACGGCGCGTTCGCCGCGCAGCCGCGGGTGCTGCAGCTCCACGAACACGGCGCCGGGGTCGAACCACTCCCGCAGCCGCGCCAGCCACGCCCGCGCATCCTGCGGACGCTCGTCGCGCACCAGCCGCGGGATCAGCCCGTCGCGGGCGCAGCCGGTGAGGCAGATCAGCCCCTGCGCGTGGTCGGCCAGCGCCGGCGGGGGCAGGGCGGGGGGCAGGGGGCGCCGGTCGCGTGCGGCCCGCGTGCCGGCGTGGGCGATGGTGATGAGCCGGCACAGGTTTGCGTAGCCGGTCTCACTCGCCACCAGCAGGGTGAGGTGGCTGCCGTCGGTGAGGGTGACCTCGCATCCGGTGATGGGGCGCACGCCGGCATCGCGGGCGGCGTGGGCGAACGCCAGCGACCCGCACACCCCGTCGTGATCGGTGAGCGCCAGGGCGCGGTGCCCCAGCGCAGCGGCGGTCTCGGCAAGTTCCTCGGGCGCGGAGGCGCCGTCCAGGAAGCTGAACGCCGAGTGGGCGTGGAGTTCCACGTAGTCGTGGGCTGGCATCGAACGTATGTTCGCACACCTCGCCGGGTGAACGAACCGGGGGCCGTCAGGCCAGGCGCGTCAGCGCGGTGGCCGCCGCCGCGGCCAGCACCACAACCAGGAACGGTGCGCGCCGCCAGGCGGCGATCACCGCCACGGCGAAGCCCACCAGCCGGGCGTCGGCCACCAGCGCCCGGCCGGAGGCGAACGTGCCCACCGCCACCAGCGACGCCAGCAACGCGGGGGGCACCAGGGCCAGGGCGCGCGTGGCCAGCGGGGGCAGGGCGCGGTCGCCCAGCACCACCGGGCCGGCGGCTTTCATCGCGTACGTCAGCCCCGCCAGCAGCAGGATGGCCCCCCAGGTCACCGCCGGCGCTCCACCGCCAGGCCGGCCGCCACGCCCAGCGCCCCCGCGGTGACCGGCAGGCCGGGGGTGAGCACGGGCACGGCCGCCAGCGCCACGGCGCCGCCCGCCAGGGCCGCCACCCGCGGTGCGCGGCCGCGCACCAGGGGCACCAGCAGCGCGATGAACGCGGCCGGGAACACCGCGTCCAGCCCCAGGTCGCGGGGATCGCCGATGGCCGACTGGGCCAGCACGCCGGCCAGGGTCGCCGCGTTCCAGCACACGAACACCGACACACCCGTGGCCCAGAAGGCCCACCGCGCGCGGCCGGGCGTGGTGGCCGCCGCGGCCATCGCGGTGGACTCGTCGATCACCAGGTGGGCGCCCAGCAGCCGCCGCGTCCACCGGCCGCCCAGGTGCGGCGCCACGGTGAGCCCGAAGGCCAGGCAGCGGGTGTTCAGCAGCAGGCCGCTGGTGACGGCGGTGGCCGCGGACGCCCCCATGGCCACGGCGCTCACCGCGGCGTACTGGGCCGACCCGGTGAACACCAGCGATGACATCGCCACCGCCCGTGCGGGCGTCAGCCCGGTGGCGGCCGCCAGCACCCCGAACGAGAAGCCGAACACGCCCACCGCCAGCCCCAGGCTGACGGCGGCCGCCAGCACGGCGCGCAGATCGGAGGGAAGGCGGGACACGATCGCGCGGACCTTACCTGCGGCGTGCCGCGCCGGCGCCCTACACGCAGACGGTGCGGGCGCGGCCCTCCAGCTTGGCGGCGTACAGGGCCGCGTCGGCGCGGGCGATCACCGCCTCCGGGGCCTCGCCACCGGAGGTGCACGCGATGCCGGCGCTGAACGACACCCCCATGCCCGAGCGGTCCCACCGTTCACGCAGCCGTGCGGTCACCGCGCGCGCGGCCCGCGCGTCGGCGTGCGGCAGCACCAGGCACAGCTCCTCGCCCCCGAACCGCGCGGTGAGGTCCTCCGACCGCGCCACGCCGCGCAGCAGGTCGCCGGCCCGCACCAGCACGTCATCGCCGGCCAGGTGCCCCTCGGTGTCGTTGAGCCGCTTGAAGTGGTCCAGGTCGATGATGATCAGGGCGTAGGCCTCGCGGCGTTCGGTGATGGCGGACATCCACTCGTCCATGTGGCGGCGGTTGGCCAGGCCGGTGAGCCCGTCCATGCGGGCCTGGTGGTGCAGGCTGCGCATCTGGCGGCCCCGTTCGATGACCGGCACGAACAGCGCGCTCACGGCGGCCAGCGCGTCCGGCTGGGGGCGGCGCCCGGTGGTGGTGCACAGCAGCAGCGGTTCCCCGTCCACCATCGACCCCAGCGGGAGCCCGCTGCCCAGGTCGAGGGTGGCCGCGTCCACCGCGGCCGGCGCGCCGTCGCACACCGCCGACACCGCATGCGGTCGCGGCGTGGTGGACACCACGGCCAGCACGTCCACGCCCAGCAGCTGCGCGGCCGGTGGCAGCATCAGCCGGAACGCCTCAACGGGTTCCACGGCGCGGGCGGCGTGGGCCGACACCTGACGCTCCAGGTCCACCGTGCGCGCCAGCTCACGCACGCGTCGCACGGCAAAGCCCACCGCCAGCTGCGAGGCCGCACCGGCCACCGCGAACACGACGGTGGACGCGATGGTGGGCCACGGGCGCCCGCCGGCCAGCGTGAGCCCCAGGAACTCGCCGGCCGTGCCGAACATCCAGGACATCCGCATCAGCCACGGGTTCCCCCACACCGCGTTGTACAGCAGGATCAGGAGCAGGAGGGGGGTGATGCTGCCCTGCGCCTCGCCCAGGCCCCACATGCCCAGCACCACCGCGGCGTTGGCCAGCACATTCTGGGCCGCCAGCTCGCGGGTGGAGATGGCGCGGCGTCCCCGCGACAGCAGCGCCGGGGCCAGGATCAGCGACAGCAGGGCGAACAGCGCCGATGCTGCGATCACCAGCCCGGTGGCCACGGGCGGGTAGGGGGGCAGCAGCAGCACGGCGTACGCCACCGCACCCGCCGGCAACCCGCGGGCGATCATGCCGTAGTAGAGGTGGGCCTCCTCGTGGTCGAGAAGACGATTCACACCCTCGTGTATCGACACCTCGGGGGCGAAGCCGAGCCGCCGCGCCCGGCCGCGCGGCGGGGGGCCGCGGGCTCCTGTAGAACTTCTCCGCCCGATAAGAACAACTCGCGCGCCCGGACCGGCGGTGCGTGCGCGGGTTCGGCTCCACCGAGGACGCCCTTGTGAGCAGCACCCAACGCGACGCAGCCATGCGGTTGCGACCCGAGCGGTTGACGCACCTCCAGCGCCTGGAGGCCGAGAGCATCCACATCATGCGCGAGGCCGCGGCCGAGTCGGAGCGGCCCGTGATGCTGTACAGCATCGGCAAGGACAGCTCGGTGATGCTGCACCTGGCCCGCAAGGCGTTCCACCCGGGCGTGCTGCCGTTCCCGCTGCTGCACGTGGACACCACGTGGAAGTTCCGGGAGATGATCGCCTTCCGCGACCGCATCACCGCGGAGATCGGCGCCGATCTGATCGTGCACATCAACCCCGAGGCGCTGGCGCAGGGCATCAACCCCTTCGACCACGGCTCGGCGCTGCACACCGACCTCTGGAAGACCGAGGGGCTCAAACAGGCCCTGGACGAGCACCGGTTCGACCTCGCGTTCGGCGGGGCGCGACGCGACGAGGAGAAGTCCCGCGCCAAGGAGCGCGTGTTCAGCCTGCGCTCGGCCCAGCACCAGTGGGACCCCAAGCAGCAGCGGCCGGAGCTGTGGCGCCTGTACAACGCCCGCCGCAACCACGGCGAGAGCGTGCGGGTGTTCCCGCTGTCCAACTGGACCGAGCTGGACGTGTGGCAGTACATCTGGCTGGAGGGCATCGCCCTGGTGCCGCTGTACTTCTCCGCCCCGCGGCCCGTGGTGGAGCGCGACGGCATGCTGATCATGGTGGACGACGACCGCATGAAGCTGCACCCGGGCGAGACGCCGCAGATGCGCAGCATCCGGTTCCGCACGCTGGGCTGCTACCCGCTCACCGGCGCCATCGAGAGCGAGGCCACCACGCTCACCCAGATCATCCAGGAGATGCTGCTCACCACCTCCTCCGAGCGTCAGGGGCGCGCCATCGACCACGACTCCTCGGGATCAATGGAGAAGAAGAAGCAGGACGGGTACTTCTGATGGCCCACTCCTCCGACCTCATCGCGCACGACATCGATGAGTACCTGCACCAGCACCAGCACAAGAGCCTGCTGCGGTTCATCGCCTGCGGCAGCGTGGACGACGGCAAGAGCACCCTCATCGGGCGCATGCTGTACGAGAGCCAGCTGGTGTTCGACGACCACCTGGCCGCCTTGGAGGCCGACAGCAAGCGCGTGGGCACCCAGGGTGGCGACCTGGACTTCGCCCTGCTGCTGGACGGCCTCACCGCCGAGCGCGAGCAGGGCATCACCATCGACGTGGCCTACCGGTTCTTCTCCACCGAGCACCGCAAGTTCATCGTGGCCGACACGCCGGGCCACGAGCAGTACACGCGCAACATGGTCACCGGGGCGTCCACGGCCGACCTCGCGGTGATCCTGGTGGACGCCCGCAAGGGCCTGCTCACCCAGACCCGCCGGCACAGCTACCTGGTGTCGCTGATCGGCGTGCACACCATCGTGCTGGCCGTCAACAAGATGGACCTGGTGGGCTACGACCGGGACGTGTTCGAGCGCATCGAGCGCGACTACCGCGAGTTCGCGGCGCGCATCGGCCTCACCGACATCACCTGCATCCCGCTGTCGGCCCTGCGCGGCGACAACATCACCGAGCCGTCCGAGCACACACCCTGGTACACCGGCCCAACCTTCATGCAGCACCTGGAGCAGGTGCAGGTGGAGGACCTGGCCCACACGCGCCCCATGCGCATGCCGGTGCAGTGGGTCAACCGCCCGGACCTGGACTTCCGCGGGTTCGCCGGCACCATCGTCAGCGGCACGCTGCGGCCCGGCCAGCGCGTGCGCGCCCTGCCCTCGGGGGTGGAGAGCACGGTGGCGCGCATCGTCACCTTCGACGGTGACCTGGAGGAGGCACAGGCGCACCAGGCCGTCACGGTGACCCTGGCCGACGAGATCGACATCAGCCGTGGGGACGTCATCTGCGACGCCGCCGACCCCGCGGAGGTGGCCGACCGCTTCCTGGCGCACATCGTGTGGATGCACGAGACGCCCATGGCCCCCGACCGCAGCTACCTCATGAAGATCGGCGCGCGCACCGTGGGGCTGGCGATCAGCCGTCCCGAGCACCGCGTGGACGTCAACACGCTGGAACAGCAGGACGCCGACACCCTGGGGCTCAACGAGATCGGCGTGTGCGAGCTGCGGCTGGACCGGCCCATCGCCTTCGACCCGTACGAGGTCAACCGCGACACCGGCGGGTTCATCGTCATCGACCGGATGACCAACAACACCGTCGGCGCCGGGCTGCTGCACTCGGCCCTGCGCGCCAGCGACCACATCCACTGGCAGGCCACCCAGGTGGACCGCGAGGCCCGCCGCCGCCTCAACGGCCACCGCAGCGGCGTGGTGTGGTTCACCGGGCTGTCCGGCGCGGGCAAGTCCACCATCGCCAACCTGGTGGAGCAGCGCCTGCACGGGATGGGGGTGCGCACCTACCTGCTGGACGGCGACAACCTGCGCCACGGGCTCAACCGCGACCTGGGCTTCAGTGATGCCGACCGCGTGGAGAACATCCGCCGGGTGGCCGAGGTGGCCCGCCTGATGGCCGACGCCGGGCTGGTGGTGCTCGCCTCGTTCATCTCCCCGTTCCGGGCCGACCGCGACATGGCGCGCGGGCTGATGGGCGAGGGCGAGTTCTGCGAGGTGTTCGTGGACGCGCCGCTGGAGGTGGCCGAGCGACGCGACCCCAAGGGTCTGTACGCCAAGGCCCGCCGGGGCGAGATCACCGGGTTCACGGGCATCGACGCGCCCTACGAGCCGCCCACCCGGCCCGAGGTGCACCTGCGCACCGCGGGCCTGGAGCCGCAGGACGCCGCGGAGGCGGTGGTGCTGCGCCTGCGCGAGCTGGGGATGGTGTGACCGGCTCGGCCCGGGTCGCGCTGGCCAACATCAGGCCGGCCACCGACCCGGAGGACGCGGTGGACGCCGTGTGCCTGTGGGTGGCCGCCGCGGGGAAGGCGCACGCCCTGGTGGTGTGCTTCCCCGAGATGTACGTGCCGGGGTACCCGTGGCCGGACGTGCAGCCGCCGCCGCTGGACGCGGCGTACCTGGAGGACGCATGGGCCCGGGTTGCCGACGCCGCGGGGCGCTCGGGGGTGGCGGTGGTTCTGGGCACCGAGCGCATGGTGGACGACGAGCGCCGCATCACCGCGCTGGTGCTCGACCGCGACGGGTCGCGCCTGGGGTTCCAGGACAAGGTGCAGCTGGATCCCAGCGAGGACCTGGCGTACCGCGCCGGAGCGGGGCGCCGGCTGTTCACCGTGGGCGACCTGCGGTTCGGCGTGGTGATCTGCCACGAGGGCTGGCGCTACCCCGAGACCGTGCGCAGCGCGGCCGTGGCGGGCGCGCACGTGGTGTTCCACCCGCACTTCCACCCGGCGTCGCCGGGCGACCATCACCCGGCCGTGTTCGGCGACCCGCGCTCCAGCTTCCACGAGGCCGCCATGCGGTGCCGAGCAGCCGAGAACACGGTGTTCTTCGCAAGCGTCAACATCGCCGGCGATGACGCACCCACCACCTCGGCGGTGATCGGCCCCGACGGGGAGGTGGTGGCCGCCCAGCCCCGCGGCACGGAGGGCCTGCTGGTGGTGGATCTGGAGCTGGGCGCGGCCACCGGCCTGCTGGCCAAGCGGCTACGACCGTCCGAGCAGCTGCCGGGCTGAGCGCGCCGGCCGCGCGTCCGTGCGCAGCGGTGACAGCCACGCGGCGAAGCGGTGCCCGTCCCAGTTGGCCACCGCCAGGCGCGGGATGGCCAGCGGTGGCGTGCCGGGGCGCACCGCGCCCATCTCGGTGGTGACCGCCCACGTGTAGCCGGCCTCGGCCACCTGCCGCCGGCAGGCGGCATCGTGCGCGCCGTACGGGTAGGCGAAGCTGTCGACGGGCTGTCCGGTGAGCTCACGCAGGCGGTCGCGGCTGGTGCGCAGCTCGCGGGCGCGCATGGGTGCGGGGATGGTGGGCAGGTTGGGGTGCGTGAGGGTGTGCGACCCGATCTCCACGCCCTCATGGGACGCCAGCCGGGTGAGGCGGGCCTCATCCAGGATCAGCTCCGCGTCGGCGGTGACGGGGGCCTGCGCCCGGAACTGCCGGATCACATCGCGCTGCACGTCGTCGGGACGGGAGTTCAGCATGCGCCACAACCGCAGGTACAGGGCGTGGCGGGGGGTGGGGGGCGGCTGGGCCACCACCCATCCCGGCGGTGCGGAGGTGCCGCCGGTGACCGGGAGATCCCACACGTGCTCGTGGCCGTCGATCACCAGCCGCAGACGCGGGGCGGTCCAGCGGTCGCTCAGCAGCGCCATCAGCTCGTCGCTCCACACGGGGTCGGGGCTGCCGATGGACCCGGCGATGATGAAGAACGTGGCCGGCACGCCCGCCTCGCGCAGGATGGGCAGGGCGGTGTCCACGTTGTCGCGGTAGCCGTCGTCGAACGTCACGGCCACGGCGCGGGGGATACGCACCCCGCGCGCGGTGGCGTCTGCCAGCTGGGACAGGGTCACCGGCGTGTGGTGACGGGCCAGATGCGCCATCTGCTGGGCGAAATGCGCGGGGGACACCACTTGGCCCCAGGGGTCGTGCGCGGCGTCGGCGACGCGGTGGTATCCCAGCACCAGCGGGGCCCCGGGGAGCCGCGCGCGGAGGGATCGGAGACGGTGGATGGGTGCGGGCAAAGGTGGGCGGCGCGTGGGAGGAACCTGGGAACCGTACGACAGGGAGTGTGACGGTCCCGCGGGGCGATGCCACCTTATCGGCGAATCCGGCGACGGCCGGGGCGCGCCGGGGAAGGTGGGCTCACAAGTAGGCGAACCACTCCCGCGTGGTGAGTTCCTGATAGGTCACCACGACGCGCCCGGGTTCCAGCAGCAGCTCGAAGAAGTGGCGTTCCACGGGCTGATCGGTCCACCAGCGGTCCTGCACCAGCCACTCGTCGCGCACCTGCATGACGGACCGGCGGCGCCCCCCCGGGACGATCACCGCGTGGGGGACGCCGCCGGGCCCGCAGATCACACGGACCGGTCGTGGTGAGGCGACATATCGAAGGGAACCAACGCCCATCGTCGCTCCGGAAGTCGTGACCAGGGTTCCAGCTCCACCGCGCGCAGCAGGGCGGTGTCGCCCACCGCGGCCCGCACCTGGCGCACGGCCTCACCGGCCCGCCGGATGCGCTCGGTGTGGCCGGGGTGCTGCAGGGTCAGCTGGCGGCCGCGCCCGTCGCCGGAGGCGTCCGCGCGCACGGCCAGCTGGGTCACCGGGCCCGTGACGTGCTCCAGGGGCGGCAACGCGGCCAGCTGCAGCAGCGTGAGGTCGGTGGTGGCCTCCCGCAGCGGCACCTCGTGCGACCACGACCCGCCGTCGGCCAGGCGCGCGCGCAGCCGCACCGACCGCAGGGTGCAGCCGCGGGCGCGGGCGGTGGTGGCGACGCGGCCCAGCAGCAGGCGGGCGGCCGCCTGCAGCACCGGCAGCGACCCCACCGGTTCGGGGAACGCGTACCGCGCCTGCAGCGGGGAGGGGGGGACGCGCGGGCGCAGCGGCCGGTCGTCCTCGCCGCGTGCGAGCCGCCACGCAGGGAACCCGTCGAACCCCAGGCGCTCCAGCGCCGACCCGCGCGGCAGGGCCGCGAGGCTCTCCATGGTGCGCAGCCCCAGATCCCGCAGGCCGTCGACCGCATCGGGGGGCAGTGGCAGGCGGTCCACCGGCAGGGGGGCCAGGAACTCCCGCACCCCGTCGCGGTCCACGATGAGGGGGCGCCGCGGCTGGGCCTGGTGGGCGGCCTGCAGTGCCGCGAACCGGCTGGGAGCGGCGCCCACCCGGCCGTCGGCACCCACCGGCAGGCACGCCGCGGTGCGCCGCAGCACCCCGTCGATGCCGCGGTGCAGGCGCAGCAGGCCGCCGGCGGCGAAGCAGGCGGTGCCCGGCGCCCCCGGCTCCACGGCCGCGCCCATGTCCTCCAGCCGCAGCAGCAGGCGCTCATGGGCGTCGGCCACCGCGTCCGGGTCGGGTGCCACCAGCACCAGGTGCGGGCAGCGGGCCATGGCCTCGCCCACGCGCAGCCCGGCCTGCACGCCGTGGGCCTCCGCCGCCGGGGTGCAGATCCCCACCACCTGCGGGGCGCCGGGGGCGGGTGCCAGGGCCACCGGCGCATCCACGGGCCGGTGGGCCGCCAGCAGGGCGACCAGCAGCGGAAAGCGGGGAAGCACCACGGCCACGATCATCGAACATATGTTCGATGATCGACGGGTCCGGGTCAAGGAAGCGGACCCGCCCGAAGAGTCAATTCGACCCTCGACGGGCCGAAGACTGCGGTGATGCGTGCCCCACGCCCCCACACGGCAGGCGCAGCCATCCCGCACGTGATGCTGTGCGTCGATGACCAGTGGGCGCTGTCGACGCTGTCCACCACGGTGCTGCGCATCGGGTTCACCATCGCCCGCCCGGACATGGACGACCCCGACGTGCTGGTCACCGACTGGCCGCCCCCCATGCGCGCGCAGCACCTCATGCAGCGGCGGGCCGGCCGGACGCAGGTGGTCGCCGTGATCCGCGACGGCGACGAGAAGGCCGCCGACGACGCGCTGGACGCCGGCGCGGTGGACTGCATCATGCAGCCGGTGCGCGGCGCCGAGGCCGGGATGCGGCTGTCCGCGGCGGTGCGGCGCAACCGCGACCGCATGCGCCTGGCCGACCCCGCCGCGCTCATCGACTCCCTGCACTCCGGGCTGGCCGTGCTGTCGCCCGACGGCTCCATCGCCCAGGTCAACCGGGCCATGACCGTCCTCACCGGCACCGGCGCCGACCGCCTCATCGGGGTGCGCGTGGGCCAGGACCCCCTTCTGGGCCCCGACCCGCACCGCGTGGTGGCGCTGTTCCGGCGGGCGCGGCACGACGGCACCGCCGACGGCCCGCTCACCATGCGCGCCCCCGACGGCGCCCAGCAGCCGGTGACCGTGCGCGTCACCGCCATGTGCGACGACGCGGGCGCCGTGTCGGCCTACATCCTCACGGTGCGCCACCCCACCGAACCGGAGCGCGCCCACTCGGCCCTGCACCGCATCGCGGCCACCGCCGCCAACCCGTCGGCCGCGGGGGTGTTCTGCCGGATGGCGGCCGAGGCCGCCGCGCTGGTGTGCGCCGCGTGCGCGGCCGTGCTGCGCAGCGAGCCCCGGGGGCAGATGGTGGTGGGCGCCCACGGCCTGGGCGTGGCCGCCGGCACCTGCATCGCCGCCGACGAGCGCGCCGCCGCCGAGCGGGCCATGCCCGCCGCACCCGCCACCGGGCTGGTGCGCGTGCCCCTCACCGCCGGTGGGCGTTCGTGGGGGCAGCTGGTGGTGCAGGTGCCGCAGGAGCGCCTGGAACACGCCGAGAGCGCGCTGCGCCGGTTCGCCACGCTGGCGTCGATGGTGGCCGCCGAGGCCGACGCGCGCGCCTGGATCGATCCCAACCGCGACTCGCTCACCGGCCTGCCCGGCAACCACACCTTCGCCGACCGGCTCACGCAGGCCGTGGCCGAGTCGAAGGCCGCCGGCACGCCGCTGTCGGTGGTGGTGGTGGATGTGGACCGCCTCAAGCGCGTCAACGACACCCACGGCCACATCACCGGCGACATGGTGCTGAAGGAGCTTGCGCGCCGCATGCAGGTGGTGGTGCGCGACGGCGACGTGCTGTGCCGCACCGGCGGGCAGGAGTTCGCCTGGCTGCTGCAGGGCGCCGACATGATCGCCGCCACCGTCGCGGCCCGCCGGATGCGCCTGGCGGTGTCGGAGGCGCCCGTGGAGGGCGTGGGCGGCCTCACCGCCTCGTTCGGCGTGGCCCAGCTGGGGTGCGGGGAGCCCGGGGCCGACGGCCCCTCGGACGTGATCCGCCAGGCCGAGGTGGCCCTGCAGTGGGCCAAGATGAACGGCGGCAACCGGGCCGTGAGCTACAGCTTCGAGGTGGCCGAGGACGTGTTCGCCCGCAGCGCCGACCTGCCGGCGGAGGCCCCCACCCTGCGCGCCATGCGCGCCCTGGCGTGGGCCGTGGACGCGCGTGACTCCTACACCCAGCAGCACTCGGGCCGCGTGGCCGACCTGGCGGTGCGCATCGCCACCGCCCTGGGGTGGACGCCGGAGCGCTGCATCCAGCTGCGCGAGGCCGGGCTGCTGCACGACGTGGGCAAGATCGCGGTGCCCGACACCATCCTGCACAAGCCGGACAGCCTCACCGACGCCGAGTACGAGGTGGTGAAGCGCCACGCCGCGGTGGGCGCCTCCATCGTCACCGAGGTGCTGTCGGCCGAGCAGGGCACCTGGATCCGGGGCCACCACGAGCGCATGGACGGCAATGGCTACCCCGACGGCCTGGTGGGCGATGAGATCCCCGAGGAGGCGCGCGTGCTGGCCGTGGCCGACTCCTGGGACACCATGGTGTCCGCCCGCGCCTACAAGACCGCCCGCAGCACCGAGGACGCCATCCGGGAGCTGCGCCGCTGCGTGGGCTCGCAGTTCTGGGGGCCCGCGGTGGACGCGCTGGAGCGCCTGCTGGATGCGGGCCTGCTGGAGGACTGGGCCAACGACTCGGTGGCCGGCCTGGAGCAGCTGCTCACCCACACCACCTGACGGCCCGCGGCCCGGGAGGCCGCGGACCGTGGTGCAGCACTAGGCCCTGGGGTTGCCCCAGGTGTCGTCGTGCACCAGCGTCTGCCAGGGGCGCTTGATGGCCGCCAGGCGCGGCGGCAGGCCCTTGGGGAACTCGCTGGGGTAGCCCAGCGGGCTGATCACCGGCACGCGCACCTCGTCGGGCAGGGCGAACTCCCGGCGCAGGTCGTCCTCGGCGAACCAGTGGAACACGGTGGGGACCGTGCCCATGCCCTTGGCGCGGGCGCCCACGAACAGGTTCTCCATGGCGAAGGCCACCGACATCTCGTCGGCCAGGGCCTCCTTCTCGCGCTCCTCCGGCGGGAACATGTCACGCGGCACCACCAGCCCCATCACCCACACCGGCACGTGCCGGTAGCTGCCCAGCACCTCCTCGGCGTACGCCCGGGAGGCCTCGGCGTGCTGCTCGGGGGTGTGCTCCGGTGCGGGCGGGCGCACCACCGTGAAGTAGGTGCCGCCGCCGCGGATCACGATGTCGGCCAGCGCGGCGCGCTTGGCGGCGTCGCGCACCACCAGCAGGCTCCACGCCTGCGACATGCTGCCCGTGGGCGCCAGCAGGGCCAGCTTGAGCAGCTGGTCCAGGTCCTCGTCGGCCACGGGCCGGTCGGTGTACGAACGAACGCTGCGGCGCAGCCTGATGGCGGTGAGGGCGTCCACGAGCGGCTCCTTGTGGGAGGGACTGATGACGGGTGGGACCCTACGCCCCGTCGTCGGGCGGGGTCCGGCGCCCCGACTTGATGCGGGCGCGGTGCTGCTTGTCGGCCAGCCTGCGCACCCGGGACGCCGCGGTGGGACGCGTGGGCCGCCGCGGCGGGGCGGGCGGTGCCAGCGCGGCGGTCACCCGCGCCAGCAGACGCGCCTCCACGATGCCCCGGTTCTGTTCCCGGCTGCGCTCGGTGCCGCACCGCAGCCGCAGGGGGCGTTCATCCAGCCGCAGGCCCGTCACCACCCGCCGCGCCACGTCCTCGGGCAGGGCCGCCGCGTCGTCTGCGGTGATCACCAGCTCCACCCGGGTCTCGGCATGGTCGCGCCGCTGGCCGCCCGGGCCCGAGGAGCGCGAGCTGCCCCAGGCACCGCGGTCGGACAGGTGCGCGGCCACCTGCGCCGGGTTCATCAGGCCCTTACGCCTCGACGGGCTCCGAGGCGGGGGCGCCGCTGCCGTTGGTGCCCTGCTGGGCCTCGGCCAGCCGCTCGGCGGCCTCCTCACGGGTCACCTCGTGGCCCTTCTCGCGCTTCCAGATGACGAAACCGCAGCCCGGGTTCTTGCGGCTCTTCCAGCTGGTGCAGCCGTACGCCCGGGAGTTCTCGATGATCTGGCCGCCGCAGCCCGGGGTGGGGCACATGCCGATGGGCTCCTTGGCGGGAGTCGCGGTGGCGTTGCTCTCCCCACGGGCCACCATCTGGCGGGCGGTGTCGGCGTCCACCTCCGGCTTGCCGCGCACCTTCTTCCAGATCACGAACCCGCAGCCGGGTTCGGTGCGGCTCTTCCAGCTGGTGCAGCCGTAGCTGCGGCCGCGCTCGATGATCTCCCCGCCGCAGCCGGGCGTGGGGCAGGGCCCCAGCACCTCGCGCTGGGCCGCCAGGTCGGCGCTGGAGCGGCCCGCCGCGATGTGCTCCAGGGCCTCGTCCAGGGTGAGGGTCTTGCCGTTGTTGGTCTTCCACAGCGTGTACCCGCAGCCCGGCTCGTCCTTGCTCTTGTAGCTGTTGCAGCCGTAGCTCTTGGGGTACTCCACGATGTGGCCCTCGCAGCCGGGCGTGGGGCAGGGGGCCAGCACGCGCCGCTCCACCCGCAGGTCCTGGCGCTCCTTGTCGCCGAACCAGGCCACCACGTCCTTGGTGAACTGCTCCACGTCGCCGCGGAAGGTGTCGTGCTGCTCCTCGCCGCGCTCGATGTGCAGCAGGCGCTGCTCCCACCGGCCGGTGAGCTCGGGCTTGGTGAGGACGTGGTCCCCCAGCATGGTGATGAGTCCCACGCCCTTCTCGGTGGCGCGCAGCTGGCGCCCGTCGCGCTCCACGTAGTCGGCGTCGATGAGCCGCTCGATGGTGGCCGCGCGGGTGGCCGGCGTGCCCAGCCCGGCCTCCTTCATGGCCTCGGCGGCCTCGTCGTCGTCCACCAGCTTGCCGGCGGTCTCCATGCTGCGCAGCAGCGTGCCCTCCGAGTAGCGGGCGGGCGGCTTGGTGCGCTTGGCCTGGGCCTCGGCCGACGCGCACTGCACGGCCTGGTCGGCGGTGAGCGGGGGCAGGCGCTGCTCCACCTCGGGTTCGGCGCCGTCGGCCGGCTTCTCGGCGTCGGTGCGCGGCGGCGGGGCGGCCTCCTCGCCGTACACGGCGCGCCACCCGGCCTCGATCATCACCCGGCCGCGGCTGCGGAACAGGTGGGTCTCGCACTCGGTCTCCACCACGGTCCGCTCGAACCGCGCGGCCGGGTGGAACACCGCCAGGAACCGGCGGGCCACCATGTCGAAGATGTTGCGCTCGTCGCGGGTGAGCCGCGACAGGTCGTGGTCGCCCTCGGTGGGGATGATGGCGTGGTGGTCGGTGACCTTCTTGTCGTTCACCACCCGGCCCAGCGGCAGCTTGTCGAGCCCCAGCACGTAGCGGGCACCCTCGGCGTACTCGGGGGCGGCCGCGCCCACCGCCGAGGCCGTGGGCTTGAGCTGGGCGATCATGTCCCCGGACACGTACCGGGAGTTGGTGCGCGGGTAGGTCAGCAGCTTGTGCTGGTCGTACAGCGCCTGCGCCGTGGAGAGGGTGCGCTGGGCGGAGTACCCGAAGCGCTGGTTGGCCTCGCGCTGCAGCGTGGTGAGGTCGTACAGCAGCGGCGCCTGCTCGGTCTGCGGCTTGGTGTCCACCGACACCACGCGCGCCGGCCGCTGGGCGACCGCGGCGGCGATGTCCTCGGCCCGCTGGGCCTCCGGAAGCCGCGTGCGCGACCCCTCGTGCCACAGACCGGTGTACTCCCGTCCCTCCGGGGTGGTGAAGGTGGCCTGCACCTCCCAGTAGTCCTCGGGCACGAACGCGTCGATGGCCAGGTCGCGGGACACGATCATGGCCAGGGTGGGCGTCTGCACGCGACCCAGGGACAGCACCTTGCGCACCGAGCCCGCCCGGGTGGTGGCGGCACGGGTGGCGTTCATGCCCACCAGCCAGTCGGCCTCGCTGCGGGCGCGGGCCGCCTCCTCCAAGGGCTTGAGCTGCTCGTCGTCGCGCAGGGCGTCGAAGGCGTCCCGGATGGCCTTGGTGGTCATGGACGAGAACCAGGCCCGCTTGACGGGCTTCTTGCGCGCCGCGGCGGGGGCGGTCTGCAGGATGAGCTTGAAGATGAGCTCGCCCTCGCGCCCGGCGTCGCAGGCGTTGACCAGCACGTCGGTGTCCTTGGCGGCCATCAGCTTGTGCAGGGCCTTCAGCTGGGCGCCGGAGCGCGTGTCGCGCGGCTTGTAGCGGAACTCCTCGGGCAGGATCGGGAGGTCCTCGTAGCGCCACTTCTTGAAGCGCTCGTCGTAGGCGTCCGGGTCGACCTGCTCCACCAGATGGCCCACAGCGAAGGCCACGATACCGTCGTTGCCCTCGTAGAAATCCCCGCTCTTCTTGGGTTTTCCGAACAGGGCGGCGGCCACGTCGCGGGCGACGGAGGGCTTCTCACAGATGACGAGCATTCGAGTCATGGCCGGCGAGGTTAGCACCGCACCCCACACGTCAGCCGCGCCGGTCGTGCCGGAACCGTGACGCCGGGCGCGCGGGTCACCCGAGGAAGGGCATCACCTTGGCGTAGTACTCGGGCGGCACGGTCTTGAGCGTGCCCACGGCCTCCGCCAACGGCACGTCGCTGATCTTGTTGCCCACCAGTGCGGCCATGCGCCCGAACTTGCCCTCGGCCACCATCTCCGCGGCGCGCACGCCGAAGCGGGTGGCGAGCGAGCGGTCGAACGCCAGCGGGGTGCCGCCGCGCTGGGTGTGGCCCAGCACCACGGCCCGGGAGTCCTTGCCGGTGAGCTCCTTGACGCGGCGGGCCAGGTAGGCCCCCACGTCCTGGTTGGCCAGCTGCACGTGCCCGAACTCGTCCAGGGCGTCGGAGCCGGCGTCCATGTCGGTGAAGTGCACGCCCTCGCTCACCACCACGATGGAGAACTCCTTGCCGCGCGCCTCGCGCCGCTTCACCAGCTCGGCCACGCGCTCCACCGCCATGGGCACCTCGGGGATGAGGATGGCGTCGGCGCCGCCGGCGATGCCCGACTCCAGGGCGATCCACCCGGCGTGGCGGCCCATGACCTCCACCACCATCACGCGGTCGTGCGAGTCGGCGGTGGTGTGCAGGCGGTCGATGGCGTCCACCGCGATCTGCACGGCCGTCCAGAACCCGAAGGTGACGTCGGTGCCGGAGAGGTCGTTGTCGATGGTCTTCGGGACGCCCACCACGGGGAAGTCGAAGTCGGTGTGCAGCTTGTTGGCCACGCCGAGGGTGTCCTCGCCGCCGATGGCGATGAGGGCGTCCAGGCCCTGGTCGGCGGCCGCCTTCACGACCTCCTCCGGGCCGCGCTCACGGCTGTACGGGTTGGTGCGGCTGCTCCGCAGCATGGTGCCGCCCAGCTGCAGGATGCCGCTGACGGTCTGCATGTTGAGCGGGCGGGTCTCCTGTTCCAGGATGCCCCGCCACCCGTGCAGGAACCCCACGTGCTCGTGGCCGTACCCGGCGATGCCGGTGCGCACCACGGCGCGGATGACGGCGTTGAGGCCGGGGCAGTCCCCGCCTCCGGTCAAGACTCCGACTCTCATGCATCCGATCCTACCGGTCGTGGGAAGGCCCCCTCATGGACCCCCGGCCGACATGTGACATGGCGGCGTAGGCTGCCGGGCCATGCGAACGGTGCGCCACGAATCCGCGGGCGGGGTGGTGGTGCGCGTGGAGGGCGGCCGGCCGTGGGTGGCGGTGATCCGGCCCGCCGGGCGCGCGGAGGGACACTGGACGCTGCCCAAGGGCACGTGCGAGCCGGGGGAGCCCGCGGTGGACACGGCGGTGCGCGAGGTGTGGGAGGAGACCGGGCTGCGTTGCGAGGCGGGCCAGGAGCTGCCGGAGTCGCGGTACTTCTACGTGCACGAGGGCGTGCGGGTTGCCAAGCGGGTGCGCTTCTGGCTGATGCGTGCCGTGGATGGGACGATCGACGCCATCGACCCCGCCATGCGCGTGGAGGTGGCCGAGGCCCGCTGGCTGGCGCTGCAGGAGGCCGAACGCGACCTGGCCTACCGGAGTGATCGCGAATGCGTGGCCCATGTGGCCCGGGCCCTGGGGGAGGCGGAGTGAGCGTGGAGGTGCGCGTGGTGGACGTGGCGGACATCGAGCCGTTGCTGGTGTTGCGCGAGGAGGTGTTCTGCGCCGAGCAGGGAGTTCCCGTGGAGCTGGAGCGGGACGCCCACGACGCCACGGCGGTGCACCTGGCCGCGTATGTGGACGGGGCGCTGATGGGCACGTGCCGGTTGCTGCGGGGGCCGGAGCTGTGGAAGCTGGGGCGCATGGCCGTGCGGAGCGCGGCCCGGGGCACCGGCGTGGGCCGGGCGCTGCTGGTGCGCGCCGAGCACCACGCCCGCGAGGCGGGGGCGCGGCGCCTGGGGTTCACCGCCCAGACCCAGGCCATCCGGTTCTATGCGGGAGCGGGGTATCGCACGTCCGGGGGGCTGTTGGACGACGCGGGGATCCCCCACGTGTGGATGGAGCGGTCGCTGTGGGACGCCGGCGGTGCGCCCGCCTGAGGCCCGGTGGCCGGTGGGTGCGAGCTCAGGCCGCCGGGGCGCGGCCGGCCAGCAGCCCGCGCACCCGGTCGCCGATCTGGCGTGAGGTGGGGACCTCCGTGGCCGGCTCGGCCATCCCGATCCCGCCGGCAGCCAGCTCGGCCAGCAGGGCGTCCACGATGCGGGGGTCGAACTGCGTGCCGGCGCCGGTGCGCAGTTCCCGCCGCGCCGTCTCCGGGTCCATCGCCGCACGGTGCCACCCGGGGGTGGTCATGGCCACGTAGGCCTCGCAGGCGGCGATGATGCGGGCCCCCAGCGGGATGTCCTCGCCGGCGAGCCGGTCGGGGTAGCCGTGGCCGTCCCAGCGCTCGTGGCAGGCGCGCACCAGCGGCGCGAGGGGGCGCAGCGCGGGCGCCGCGTTGAGGATGCGCTCGCCCAGCACGGTGTGCTGGCGGATGAACCGCCACTCCTCCGGGTCCAGCGGGCCCGGCTTGGCGAGGATGGTGTCGGGGATGCCCACCATGCCCACGTTGTGGAGTTCGGCGGCGCGCACCACCTCCTCGCGTTCCTCCGGGTCCAGGCCCAGCCGCTGCGCCACCGCGGCGCCCAGGTCGGCCACCACGCCGGAGTGGGTGTCCAGGTCGGCGCGGCGCGCGCGCACGGCGTTGCGCAGCACGCGGATGGCCTGCTCGCGGGCGCCGGACGCGCGGCCCGCCTTCTTGGCGTACATCCGCTCGTCGGCGCGACCCAGGGCCTGCTCGGGCGTCTGGGCCTCGTGGGGCAGCAGCACGGCGCCGTAGGAGGCGTGCACGCGGAACCCCTCGCCGGTCTCGGTCAGCGCGGCCTCCGCGGCGGCGATGACGGCGTCCAGCCCGTCGCCGCGCACCTCGATGAGGGCGCAGAACTCGTCGCCACCCAGGCGGTAGGCGGTGCCCACCTCGGCCACCGCGCGCTCCAGGTGCCCTCCCAGCCGGGTCAGCAGCGCGTCGCCCGCCATGTGCCCGAAGGTGTCGTTGTAGACCTTGAAGCCGTCCAGGTCGAACACCAGCAGCAGGGTGGGGTGGTCCTCGCCCAGCCGCAGCACCCGGTCCAGGTCCACGCGCAGCCGGCGGCGGTTGCCCAGGCCGGTGAGGGCGTCGGTGGTGACCTCGTGGCGCATCCGCTCGTGGGTCACGATCTCCCCGGCGGCCGTGCCGGCGCGGCCGGCGAGCTCGGTGAGCAGGGCCACCTCGTCGTCGCCGAACCCGCGCGTGGAGCGGGCCAGGCTGATGACGCCGCGGGGTCCGTCGGGCATGCGCGCGGGCAGCGGCACGGCCAGGGCGTACACGTCACCCCGGTGGGCCTGCGCGGGCCCGTCCGCGGCCTGCGCGGCCGCCGCCTTCAGCGCCGCCCGCAGGCCGTCGGCGGCGTGCGCCACCATGCGTTCCCCGTCAGGGGTCTGCAGCACCAGACGGCCGCCCTCGGCGTCCAGGGCCTCCACCGAGCCGCGCAGCACGATGTCCAGAAGCTCGTCCAGGTTGAGCCGCGCCCCGAAGGCCTCGCCCATGCGGCGCACGGCGAGCTGCAGGCGGGCGCGTTCGTGGGCCACCAGCTCCAGGCGGCGCTGCGCCTCCTCGATGCGGGCGTCCCGGTCACGTGCCAGGAGCCACAGCAGCAGGGCGGCGGGCACCACCAGCAACACGGCCACCCAGCGCTGCAGGGCTGCCGCGGCGGCCAGCAGCCCCACCGGGGCCAGGCACGCGTCGGCCACCCAGGCCAGCGCGATCACCCGCATCTGCAGCTCGGGGGCCACGCCCAGGGCCGCCGCCTCGCGCACCGTGCTGGCCAGCAGGTCGGCCACGGCGCCGGCGGCGAAGGCCGCCAGCAGCAGGTCGGCGTCCGGGATGTGGCCGCCGGCGAACCCGGCGCCCACCAGCACGGCCGCGGGGCCCACCGTGTACCAGGCGTCGCCCAGCGCGAACAGCACCCGCTCGGGTTGCGTGCGGCGTCGTGCCAGGGCGCCCAGCGCGCCCAGCACCAGGCCGCCTGCGGCCAGCAGCGGCACGGCGCCGGGCGGCAGCATCAGCAGCATGGGCACCAGCACCAGCTGCGTGGGGGCGACCGAGCCCACGCCCACCGGGAAACGGATGCGCGACAGCACGGCCAGCACCACCACCAGCAGGGCGGCGAGACCCGGCGCGACGGCGGTGTGGGAGGTGCGCCACAGCGCGGCGGCCACGCCCACGAACGCGGCGCCCACCAGCCCCTCGGCGATCAGCTCACGCCGCTGAACCAGCCGCGACCGCAGCGCCCAGGAGTCCTCCAGCAGCTGCTCGGCGTCGTCCCTCAGCTCGTCGAGCATGATGGGTGGGTGTGGGTCGGGATCAGGATGGGTGGAGGTCCGGGGCCCGCCGCGGGTGCGGTGGCGTCCGGGTGCCGGCGGGGCGGTGTTCGCACGGGAGCCCCTGGGTGTGCATGCCGCCTCTCCGACGGCGTCGCCATGGAGCGACCCCATTGGTATCGACCGCGCAACCCCCGGGCCTGAGCCCCCGGGGGTAAGGAAAACCCCGCGTTAGCTGCGCATGTACGGGTCGATGTAGATGTCGTCGAAGGCCATGTCGGCGCCCGGCGACACGTCCAGCACCAGCTGCGTGCGCAGCGTACCACCGGACTGCCACAGCGGCAGCACCAGGCCCAGCGGCAGCACGGCGGTGGGCTGCCAGCCGGAGAACAGCAGGGCGTCGCTGTAGCCCAGCGTGGTGGTCTGCAGGCGGCCGCCCGAGTCGTACCAGCGCACCCGGTAGGTGACGCCCCCCAGCAGGCCGCTGGTGCGGCGTGCGAAGAGGCGGAACGTGGGCTGGCTGTAGTCCACGCAGAACCATGGGGTCACGGCCTGGCCGCCGGCCTTGACGTACAGCGCCTTGCTGTCGGCGGCCCCGGCCGTCTTCCACGGCTCGTTGCCCGTGCCCACGGCGGCGTTGGTGAGGGCCCATCCGGGCGTGCCCGATTCGAAGCTGCCGCCGCTCACCAGCGCGTAGGACCCCAGGTCCAGCCAGGGCAGGAACGCTCGCGAGCTGGATGTGGCGGCCGGACAGGATGCGGCCGACCCCATCGCGGGGACGGCCAGTGCGGCCACCGCGGCGGCGATCACGGCGGTGCGGATGCGGGTGGTGAGGTTGGGCGACGGCATGCCTCTCCTGACGGGCCGAAGACGGGTGCGCCCCCGGATCCGGGGACCCGGGGCGCGGGAGAATGGGCGGGGGTGGCGCTAGGCGCATGTACGGGTCGACGAACACGTCGTCGAAGGCCATGTCCGAGCCGCCCGCCATCACGTCCAGCACGAGCTGGGCGCGCAGCGTCTGCGCCCCCTGCCACAGCGGCAGGCTGCTGCCCAGGGGCAGCACCCCGGACGGTGCCCACGACGCGAACGTGGCCGCCTCGCTGTACCCCAGGGTGGTGGTCTGCATCACACCCGACGCGTCGTACCAGCGCACCCGGTAGTACACCCCGCCCCAGGTGCCGCTGGTGCGGTGGGCGAAGAACCGGAACGTGGGGTTCTCGTACCCCACACAGAACCACGGGCTTGCGACCGAGCCGCCGGCCTTCACGACCAGCGACCTGGAGTTGGTGGATCCGGCCACCTTCCAGGGCTCGTTGCCGGTGGTGACGGCGGCGTTCGACATGGTCCAGCCGGTCGTCGCCGATTCGAAGGTGCCGCCCGCCAGCAGGCTGTAGGACGCGGAGTCGCCCCAGGGCGTGAACACCTTCGAGGTCGCGACCGTCGGGCACGCCGCCGACGCGATGGCCGGCACGGCCAGCGCGGCCACCGAGGTGGCCATCAGCACGCTGCGGGTGCGGGTGAGCAGCTTGAACGACATGGGTGGGCGTACCTCCGTGGCGGGCCGCGGCGCGGCCGTGCTGGTCGCCCCGGACGACCCGTGATCACGGGAGCCGAGGCGGCGACACCCTGGATATCGGTGGGACCCCCCGCCCGCCGCACGGGCACTGGAGGATCCTCTAGTGCCCGGCCTAGGAGCCCCGCGAGCCCTCCGGCAGCCGGATCACCACCAGCTTGGGCACGGTCATCTCGTGCACCGCGTACGCCGGCCCCTCGCGCGTGTTGCCGCTCTCGCCCTCGCCGCCGTACGGCATCTGGTCGGTGCGGAAGGTGGGCGTCTCGTTGATGAGCACCCCGCCGAAGTGCAGGCGGCGTGACATCGCGATGGCGTCGCCCACCCGGGCGGTGAAGATGCCGGCCTGCAGTCCCAGGGGCGTGGCGTTGGCGCGCCGCACGGCATCGTCCAGGTCGGGCACCGCGGCGACGGCCACCACGGGGCCGAACACCTCCTGCGTGGAGATGCGGCACCCCTCCGGCAGGTCGTCCAGGAGCGTCGGGGTGAGCACGCCGTCCACCACGCGCCCCCGGATGGCCGCGCGGGCCCCGCCCGTGATGGCCTCCTCGATCCACTCCAGCGTGCGTTCCGTGGCGTCCACGTCGATCTGAGGCCCCACGTCGGTGCGCTCGTCCAGCGGGTCGCCGCTCACCAGCTGCGCCACCTCGGCGGTGAGGAGCTCCATGAAGCGGCCGTGCACGGCCCGCTCCACGTACACCCGCTGCACGCTCACGCACGACTGGCCGGCGTGGGTGTAGCCGGACCGCGCCACCCGGCGCGCGGCGTCCGCCAGGTCGGCGTCGGCGGCGACGATCACGGGGGTGGCGTTGCCCATCTCCAGCAGCACCCGCTTGTGGGGCACCCGCGTCTGGATGCCGCGTCCCACCGGGTTGCTGCCCGTGAACGACACCAGCTTCACGGCGGGGTGCTCCACCAGCGCCGTTCCCGTGTCGGCGCTGCCGATCACCACGTGCAGGGCGTCCTCGGGCAGGCCCGCCGCGCGCAGGGCGTCGGCCAGGCCCAGGGCCGACAACGGCGTCTGGTGCGCGGGTTTCAGCACCACCGGGCAGCCGGCGGCGATGGCGGGCCCCAGCTTGTGGGCCACCAGGTTGAGCGGGAAGTTGAACGGGCTGATGGCGCCCACCACGCCGATGGGCTCCCGCAGGACCATGCCGATTGCGCCCCGGCCGGCCGCGGTGACACCCATGGGCACCATCTCACCGGTCAGGGTGCGTGCCTGGATGGCGCTGTGGGTGAGCGTGTCCAGGCAGCGGTCCACCTCGCCCCGGGCGGTCGCGATGGGCTTGCCGGCCTCCAGGGCGATGACGCGCGCGAAGTCCTCGCGCGCGGCGCGGATGCGGCGCACCGTCTCGTCCAGGATCTCCGCCCGCTCCCCGGCGGACGGCATCTCGCAGCCGGCGGCCGCGGTGACCGCCGCGCCCACCTCGTGGAAGGTGGCGGAGGGCAGCGTGGCCAGCACCCCGCCGCGCAGCACCTCCCGCACGGTGACGTCGGGCCCGCTCATCGTCTCGCCGCCGGGCCAGTGGGCGGGGAGGCCGCGGTCGGTGATGGTGGTCATCGTCCGATTCTCGCCGTCGTGGAGGGATGGGGGCAACGGTGCACGCCTAACTCCACACCTGTTCCCGCGGCCGGTGCGTCGCACACCCAAGGGACCACGGGCGGGGCGCCCGAGGCTACCGGCGGCCCACCCACCACCCCTCAGGAGGCCGCGCCCTCGGAGGCCGCCCTCAGGCTGGGCGCGCCCACGTGGGCGGCGACCGGCCGGCGACGCACCGGGATGAGGACCGCCACAACGGCTCCGGCGGCCACCACCGCGGCGCCCACCCACACCGCGGCCGTCATGCCGTCGACGAAGCTGGCGGGGGTGGCGTAGCCGCCCCGCGCCGCGAAGATCGACGCCAGGATCGCCACGCCGAACACGCCGCCCAGCTCGCGGATGGCGTTGTTGGCGCCCGAGGCCTGCCCTTCCTCCACGCTGCGCACTGAGCTGAGGATCACGTTGGCCACCGGCGCGAAGAACAGCGCCATGCCGGTGCCGGACAGCACGAACGGCAGCACCAGACGGGCGTACGGCACCCCGGGTGCGCTCACCGCGGCCAGCCACGCCAGGCCGGCGGCCTGGAGGGCGAGGCCCGTGCCCATGATGCGCGGGCCGGGGATGCGGTCGGACAGGGCTCCCGCGATGGGCGCCACCACGATGGGCATGGCGGTCCACGGGAGGATGCGCAGGCCCGCCATCAGCGGCGAGTCGCCCTGCACCACCTGGAAGAACTGGGCCAGCAGGAACACCGACCCGAACATCCCGAAGAACATGAACAGCGAGGCCACGTTGGCCAGTGCGAACCGCGGCTGGCGGAAGAACCGCATGGGTAGCATGGGCGCCGGGGCGCGCAGCTCCCAGGCCACGAACCCGGCCACCAGCGCGGTGCCGATGCCCAGGGCGCTCACGATCTCCGGGCTGCTCCAGCCGTGCGCGTTGCCGCGCACCAGGCCCCACACCACCCCGAACAGGCCGGTGCTGGCCAGCGCCAGACCGGGCAGGTCGAGCCGCTCGTTGGGCCCGCGGCTCTCGGTGAGTCCCCGCCAGGCGAGCGGGATCAGCAGCACGCCGATGGGCACGTTGAGCCAGAAGATCCACTGCCAGGACAGCCCGTTCACCACGGCGCCGCCCACGAGGGGGCCGAGGGCCACGGCCAGGCCGCCCACGCCGCCCCAGGCGCCCAGCGCCAGGCCGCGACGCTCCGGCGGCACCGCCGCCGACAGCAGGGTGAGGGTGAGGGGGGTCACGATGGCGCCGCCCAGTCCCTGCGCGGCGCGTGCGGCGATCAGCACATCAACCGACGGCGCCAGGGCGGCCGCGGCGGAGGCGGCGGTGAAGATCCCCAGCCCCGCCACGAACATGCGGCGTCGCCCGAACCGGTCGCCCAGCGCCGCCCCGGTGAGCAGCAGCACGGCGAACGTGAGCGTGTAGGCGTTGACGGTCCATTCCAGCGATTCCAGGGAGGCGCCGAGCTCCCGCTTGATCACCGGCAGCGCGGTGGTGACCACCAGGTTGTCCAGGGTCACCATCACGAGCGCCAGTGAGGTGATGGCGAACGTCCAGGCGGTTCGCCGTCGTTGACTGGTCATACCTTCCATCCCTTCGTGACTAGTGAGTGCTTACTCATATTCAGATCGAAAAAAGGGGGTGCCTATGGCGTGGACACGCAGGTGACCAGCCGCTCGCTCCACGGGGCGTGCGCGTGCGGCAGGTCCATGGCCACGATGACGTTGATGAGCATGCCGGTGGCGAAGAACTCGGTGACGCGCTCGGGGCTCAGTCCCAGTCCCTCGGCATGCCCGACGAGCGCCCCGAACCCCCGCTGCACCGCGGCGCGGATCTCGGGGTCCCCGCACGCCGCGTAGGCCTGCATCTGGGCGCGCAGGCGGCGTGGGTCCTCGGTGATCATCCGGCCGTAGGCCGCGCCCATGGCCGCCAGGGCGGCCTCGCCCTCGAGGCCCTCGGACGCCGCGGTGAACCGGTGCAGCGTGTCCGCGAAACACCGCTCGGTGGCCGTCAGGAACAGCTCCTTCTTGGTGCCGAACAGCCGGAACAGGTACGGCTGGGAGATCCCCACCCGGCGCGCGATGGCGTCGGTGGAGGCCCCGTCGAACCCGCGCGCGGCGAACTCGGTGAGCGCCGAGTCAAGGATCTCCTCGCGTCGCTCCTGGGCGGTCTTGCGCGTGGTCACGGGCGGCGTCATGCGGGCAGAGTAAGTGATCACTCACTTCACGTCAAGACGGCGAGCCCCGCTCCCGCGCGGGAGCCCCACTAGAGTGGCCCCATGGCGGAGCCCCCACCCACCCCGGAGCACGCCAGGCTGACCGAGTCGCCCGGCGACTCCGACCCGTGGCGGCTGTGGGGCCCGTACACCGCCGGGCGCCAGTGGGGCACGGTGCGCGAGGACTATTCGGCCGACGGCGACGCGTGGCTGTCGTTCCCCTTCGACCACGCCCACCTGCGGGCGTACCGCTGGGGGGAGGACGGCCTGGCGGGGTTGTGCGACCGGTTCGGCTTCCTGCACCTCACCGTGGCCCTGTGGAACGGACGCGACGACCGCATCAAGGAGCGGCTGTTCGGGCTCACCAACCATCAGGGCAACCACGGCGAGGACGCCAAGGAGTACTGGTGGCACCTGGATGCCACCCCCACGCACTCGTTCGCGCGGTGGCGGTATCGCTACCCGCACGCCGCCTTCCCCTACCAGCGGCTGGTGGACGAGAACGCCGCGCGGGGGCGGGACCGGCCGGAGTTCGAGCTGGCCGACACCGGCGTGCTGGCCGAGAACCGGTTCTTCGACGTGGAGGTGACCCACGCCAAGGCGTCGCCCACCGACATCGTGATGCTGGTGGAGGCCACCAACCACGGCCCCGAGCCCGCCGACCTGCACGTGGTGCCCCAGCTCACCTTCGCGAACACGTGGGCCTGGGGTCGCGACGACCGCATGCCCACGCTGCGGCGCCTGGACCCCCCGCGCCGCGACGACGCCGACCTGCGCGCGGTGGAGGCGGTGCACGAGTACCTGGGCCGGTACGTGCTGGCCTGCGAGGGCGCCCCCGAGGTGCTGGTGTGCGACAACGAGACCAACACCCGCGCGCTGTACGACAGCCCGGGCCGGTCGGAGTTCCCGCGGGACGCCATCAACCGGGCGGTGGTGCACGGCGAGGCCGGCGCCACCCGGCCCGACGGCACCGGCACCCGGGCGGCCTTCCACCACGTGTTCACCGGCGTCGCACCGGGGGCCACGGTGCGCGTGCGCCTGCGCCTCACCGCCGACGAACCGGCCGACCGCCCGTTCGACACCATCGACACGGTGCTGCGGCACCGCCGCGACGAGGCGGACGCGTTCTACGACCGCGTGATCCCCGCCGGCGTGGGCGCACCCGACCGCGAGGTGGCCCGCGCGGCATTCGCGGGCCTGCTGTGGAGCCGGCAGCTGTACCGCTACACGGTGCAGGAATGGCTGGAGGGCGACCCGGCGCAGCCGGCGCCCCCGCCGGAGCGCCTGCGGCGCGAGCCCGCGGGCCGCAACACCTCCTGGCGGCACCTGTCGCTCACCGACGTCATCTCGATGCCGGACGAGTGGGAGTACCCGTGGTTCGCCTCCTGGGACCTGGCCTTCCACACCGTGGCCCTGGCCCACGTGGACCCGGCGTTCGCCAAGGCCCAGCTGCTGCTGATGTGCCGGGAGTGGGCCCAGCATCCCAACGGGCAGCTGCCCGCGTACGAGTGGGCGTTCTCGGACGTGAACCCGCCGGTGCACGCGTGGGCGGCCTGGCAGGTGTACGTGCGCGACGGGTCATGGGACCACGCGTTCCTGTCGCGGGTGATGGCCAAGCTGCTGCTCAACTTCAGCTGGTGGGTCAACCGGAAGGACCCGGACGGCTCGGACCTGTTCGAGGGCGGCTTCCTGGGGATGGACAACATCAGCGCGTTCGACCGCAGCCGGGACGTGCCGGCCGGGTGGCGGCTGGAGCAGTCGGACGCCACCAGCTGGATGGCCTTCAGCTGTCTCTCGCTGATGCGCATCGCCCAGGAGCTGGCCCGTCACGATCCCGCCTGGGACGACCTGGCCGGCACGTTCCTCACCCGCTTCCTCGGCATCGCCAACGCCATGGAGGCCTTCGGCAGCGGCGGCGTGTCGCTGTGGGACGACCGCGACGGGTTCTTCTACGACGCCCTGGTGTGCGACACCGGCGAGGTGCAGCCGGTGCGCGTGCGCTCGCTGGTGGGGCTGCTGCCCATCCTGGCGGTCGCCAACAGCGAGCCGTGGGTGGAGCGGGAGCTGCCGGAGTTCACGCGCCGCCTGGCCTGGCTGCGTCGTCACCGGCCCGACCTGGCCGGGGCGCTGCTGCGGGGTGAGGGGGAGGGCACCACCACCACGCTGGCCCTGGTGGAGCCCGCGCGGCTGGCCCGCCTGCTGACCCGGATGCTGGACGAAGCGGAGTTCCTCGGGGCCTGCGGTGTGCGCTCCCTGTCGGCGCAATACCGCGACGGGATGACGCTCACCCTGGGCGGTCAGGACATGCACATCCGCTACACCCCGGGGGTGTCGGACATCGGGCTGTTCGGCGGCAACTCCAACTGGCGGGGCCCGGTGTGGTTCCCCGTGAACGCCCTGCTGCTGTCCGCGCTGCGCACCTACGCGCGGGGCGCCGGGGCGGACATGCGGGTGGAGTTCCCGGCCGGATCCGGGCACGACGCGTCCCTGGCCGAGGTGGCCGACGCCGTGGAGGAGCGCCTGGTGGCGGTGTTCCGCCCCGGGGCGGATGGCCGGCGGCCCAGCACACCCCGCGACCACGGGGGCGGCCCCCTGTGGGACCGGCCGGTGTTCAGCGAGTTCTTCGACGGTGACACCGGGGAGGGCGTGGGGGCCGGCCACCAGACCGGCTGGACGGCGCTGGTGGCGGACATGATCTGCACCCGCGGGAGCGGCCGGTCACCCCGGGTGACGGCCCACGACGCCGCCCGGGGTGACTCGGCCCGTGCCGTCACCGTGCGGGTGCCGGCATCCGTCGCGGCGGGGCGACACCCTTGGGCATCAGCACCCGCAGCAGGGTGAGGAAGATCACCGGGCCCGCGGCCACCGCGGCCACCACCGGGCCGGCGAGCCCGGCCAGGTCGGTGCCCGAGGACAGCGCGTGCACGATCATCAGGAGGAACGCGCCGAAGCTGGCGTAGTGCAGCTTGCGCCACACCCTCGTGCCGATCCGCGACCGGAACTTGAAGGACAGCGCCAGCACCAGCGAGATCCAGCCGGAGATCACGCCCACGCCGACGGCGAAGGGCCGCCACGGCGAGGCGAAGGGGATGAGGACGTTGGCGAGCCCGAAGTGCATCGTCGGGTCCACCAGCAGCGCACCCATGTGCACCGCCAGCATGGCCAGACCCGCCCACGTGAGGGTGCGGTGCAGTCCCAGCAGGCTCGCCTGGCGTTTGGGCCCGAGGATCCTCGTGCTCATCAGAAGACCCATCCACACCGAGCCGGTGAGCGCGCCGAAGGACACCAGCCCCGCGGAGCGCGCCACCAGCCAGGCGATGGGGAGGCCGGCGATGGCGCTCATGAGGCCACCTCCATCCGTGTGGACATGGGGGTGAGGGGCGCGCGGCCCAGCACCACCACCGAGCCCTCTGCGGGCACCATCACGGCCGACACCTCCACGTGGCGGGCCACGTGCGCGGCCGCCTCCTCGGGCGTGGCCATGCTGAGCAGCGTGGCGTGGGCCTCGGCGTCCTCGGGCCGCGCGGCCACCACGGTGACGGCCAGTGGCCCGGCCACCGCGGGGCGCCCCGTGGCGGGGTCGATGATGTGGTGCCGGGTGCGGCCGGGGCCGAAGCGGCGCCGGTTGCGGCCGGAGGTGGCGATGCCACCGCCGGTGATCGACAGCGTGCCCAGCATGGTGCCGGCACGGCGCGGGTCCTCCACGCCGATGATCCAGGGGTTGCCGCTGGGCGCGGCGCCCGTCACGGCCATGTCGCCGCCCAGATCGACGATGCCGCCGAGCATGCCCGGCCACGTGTTGGCCATGCGCGCCATGGCGCGGCCGGCGGCCCAGCCCTTGGCGATGCCGCCCAGGTCCACCGCGGCCCCCGCGGCGATGCGGGCCAGGTGGGCCCGGCGGTCGATCTGCACCGCGGCGCCCGCTCGCCAGTGGGCCGCGTCGCGGGTGGGGCCGGGGGTGAGCCGCTCGAAGGAGCGGTCGTAGCCGGCGGCCACCAGCGCGGGCAGCACCGTGGGGTCGAAGCGGCCCCCGGTGAGCACGCGCGCCCGCAGGGCGGCGGCCAGCGCCAGCTCGAGACGCTCACCAACGGGCGCCCACGTGCCCGCCACGGCGTTGAGCCGGGACAGGTCGCTGTCGGGGTCGAACCGCGACAGGGCGGCCTCGCAGGCCAGCACCTCGTCGCGACCGGTCTCCAGGGCGCGCCGCGCGCGGCGCGCGTCGGCGGAGCCCGCGGTCACCACCACCATGCAGTCGGTGCCCATGGCCCGGAAGCTGAGGTCCATCGTGCGCGCGCTCATGACGTGCGGGTGGTCGCGTGGACGACGGACGCCTGCTGGGTGCTGCCGGTCGAGGCGCTGCTGCTGGTGTTGCTGGTGGTGCCGCTGGAGGTCGTGGCGGGGCTCGCCGCAACCGTCGAGGTGGTGGTCGTCGTGGTGGTCAGTGGGTGGGTCCAGGCGATCACGCCGCCCACGCCCAGGAGCGCCCACACGCTCATCACCGTTGCCCAGACTCTGCGCATCAGTCCACCCCCTCGTATTCCTCGTGGTGAATGGGTGCGGGGGCGGTGGTGGTCGGTGCCGCCACCACCCGCACCGCGGCCGGCTGGGCCGGCGAGTGCGTGGCGTACAGCAGCCCGGTCGCCGCGACACCTCCGGTGAGGATGGTGCCGGTGAGCAGACCGGACAGCGTCAACGCCTGTCGGCGGTTCATGGTCGCTCCCTCGTGGTTGGTCATGGCTCCAACCTAGGACCGCCGGGTAAACCCCCGGAGAGGCGAGGTAAGGGTTTGGCAAATGGGCGGGGCCGGCCGTGGAACCCCCTATTCTTGGGGCATGTCGACCGACGGGCGCCGGGTGCTGGTGGTGGAGGACGATCCTTCCGTGGCCCGGCTTCTGGAGCTGGAGCTGGGGGACGCCGGGTACGCGGTGCGGGTGGCCGCCACGGGCCGCGCCGCCCTGGAGGAACTGGCCCGCGAAGAGCCGGACCTGATGGTGCTGGACGTGCGCCTGCCCGACCTGGACGGGCTCACCGTGTGCCGGCAGGCCCGCCGCGACGGGCACCGCATGCCGGTGCTGATGCTCACCGCGCTCGACCGGGTGGGCGACCGGGTGATCGGCCTGGACAGTGGCGCCGACGACTACCTGGCCAAACCCTTCGCCGTGGAGGAACTGCTGGCCCGCATGCGCGCGCTGCAGCGCCGCGCCGGGGGCGAGGAGTGGCTGGAGTGCGGTGACGTGCGGGTGAACGTCGACACCCGCGAGGTCACCGTGCGCGACCGCCCGGTGGACCTGTCGGCCCGCGAGTTCGACCTGCTGGTGTTCCTGCTGCAGGCCGCGGGGCGCGTGTTCAACCGCGAGCAGATCTACGAGGGCGTGTGGGGCTACAACTACCCCGGGCCCACCAAGGTGATCGACGTGTTCATCTCCAACCTGCGCAAGAAGCTGGACGCCCCCGGCGACCAGGTGATCCGCACGGTGCGCGGGGTGGGGTACACGGCCCGGCGGTGAGCATCCGGCTGCGCATCACGCTGCTGTTCGTGGCCGCGCTGGCGCTGCTCGCCAGCCTGGGCTCGCTGCTGAGCTACGTGGTGGTGCGCAACGACCTGCGGGGGCGGGCGTCCGACTCGGCCCGCGCGCTGGCCCGGTCGGCGGCGGCCGTCCACGAGGTGGAGGGGGAGGCCCGCTCCCTCGACCGCCTGGCCGCCCCCGGTGACCTCATCTGGCTGGTGGACGGCACGGGCAAGGTGCGGGCCTCCACGTTCGGCGCCTCCGGCACCACGCTGGACGCGGTGCGCGCGGTGGTGAGTGACCGCCGGGGCCACGGCTGGGTGTCGGCGGAGGCGCCCCGGCCGGAGGGCGGGCTGGCGATCGTGGCGCAGGACGACCACGCCACGCGCGACACGCTGGGGACTCTCGCATGGGTGCTGGTGCTGGCGGCCCTGGGCGGCCTGCTGGTGGCCGCCGTCGCCGGGGCGGTGCTGGCGGCGCGCGTGCTGCGGCCCGTCGATCGCATGCGCCGCGAGGTGGACGCCATCCCCGGTCACGAGCTCAACCGGCGCGTGGCGGAGGGCCGGCCCGACGAGCTGGGCCGGCTGGCGCGCGCCTTCAACCGGCTGCTGGTGCGGGCCGAGGACGCCTCGCGCGCCCAGCGGGAGTTCGTGGCCGACGCCTCACATGAGCTGAAGACCCCCGTCACCGCCGTGGGCGGGCACGCACGCCTGGCCGCGCGGGCGGTGGCCTCGGGCGATGCCGAGCGCGCACGCGAGTCGCTGGAGGTGGTGCAGCGCGAGAGCATGCGGATGGCGGCCACGCTGCGCGAGCTGCTCACCCTGGCGGAGGTGGGCGCGGCGCCCACACCCACCGGCACGGTGGACCTGGGGCGCGTCACGGCGGACGCCGTGGAGGAGGTGCGCGCCACCGCCCCCATCGTGAGGTGCACCTCCACGTGCCCGACGCCCCGGTGGCCGTGGTGGGCGACGGGCGGCGCCTGTGCGAGCTGCTGGTGGTGCTGCTGGACAACGCCGTGCGCTACAGCCCCGAGGGCAGCGCCGTGGAGGCGCGTGTCACCGCCGCCGACGCCGGCGCGGCGGTGGAGGTGCGCGACCACGGCCCCGGCATGACCGACGCGGACATCGCGCACGCGTTCGACCGCTTCCACCGGGGGTCGGCCGCCAGCCAGGACATCCCGGGCAGCGGGCTGGGGCTGGCCATCGCCGCGGCCATCGCCGACGGCCACGGGGCGCAGATCGATCTCGCCCGGCACCCCGAGGGCGGAACCCTGGCGCGCCTGCTGTTCCCACGCCGTGAGAACACGGAGGTCCCGGCGGGCGGCGGACGCGGAGGAAGGGGAGCCCCCGCGCCCGCAGTGTGACGCCGGGCGATCAGGTGATCGCGTCACCCGCGGCGTCGAACACGTACAGCTGGGCGGGGTCCACCCGCAGCCGGATCCCGGCGCCGGGGGCCAGGCGCACCGGCGGCACCAGCCGCGCGCACATCACGGTCTTGCCCTCGGCGGCGATGATGCTCTCCTCCTCGTCGGAGGCCTGCGCCCGGTCGCGGACGTCGGCGTCGGAGGCCTGCTCCACCGGCGCCACGAAGAACACCAGGGTCTCCGAGCCCAGCATCTCCACCACCTCGGCGGTGGCCTCCAGCGTCTCGGGGCCGGCGTCGGTGGTGGGCACGAACCCCTCCGGGCGGATGCCGATGGTGACGGGCTGGCCGGTGTGGGCCGCCAGACCCGGGCGGGCCGCCGCCACCTCCGCGGGGATGGCGATGACGCGGTCGCCGAAGGTGAAGCCCAGGCCCCCGCCGTCGGTCGCCCGCAGCTCGGAGGTGAACAGGTTCATCTTGGGGCTGCCGATGAACCCGGCCACGAAGACGTTGGCGGGCTTGTCGTACAGGTCCTGCGGTGCGGCCACCTGCTGCAGTCGTCCGTTCTTCATCACCGCCACCCGGTGGCCCATGGTCATGGCCTCCACCTGGTCGTGGGTGACGTACAGGGTGGTCACCCCCAGCTGGCGCTGCAGTGCGGCGATCTCACCCCGCATCTGCACGCGCAGCTTGGCGTCCAGGTTGGACAGGGGCTCGTCCATGAGGAAGGCCTGCGGTTCACGCACGATCGCGCGGCCCATCGCCACCCGCTGGCGCTGGCCGCCGGAGAGGTTCTTGGGGCGGCGGTCCAGCAGCGCCGACAGCGACAGCCGCTCTGCGGCGCGGTCCACCCGGCGGGCGATCTCGTCCTTCGGCAGCTTCATCATCTTCAGCGCGAAGCCCAGGTTGTCGCGCACCGACATGTGCGGGTACAGCGCGTAGTCCTGGAACACCATGGCGATGTCGCGCTGCTGCGGTGACTTGGCGTTCACCACCTCCTCGCCGATCAGCAGGCGACCACCGGAGATGTCCTCCAGCCCCGCGGTCATGCGCAGCGCGGTGCTCTTGCCGCAGCCGGAGGGGCCCACGAACACCATGAACTCGCCGTCCGCCACCTCCAGGTCCAGCCCCGGGATGGCCTCGGTGCCGTCCGCGTACACCTTGCGGACGCGGTCATACGTGATGGTTGCCATGGGTCAGCCTTTCAATCCGGCGGAGGCCACGCTCTGGACGAACCAGCGCTGGAACAACAGGAACACGATCAGGACGGGCAGCACCATCAGCACCCCGAAGGCGAAGATCTCGCCCCAGGCGTACGGCGGCTGCGACTGGAACACGCTGATCTGCAGCGGCAGGGGACGCACCTGCGGCTCGTCCACCATCATCACGGGCCACAGGAACTGCCCCCACGAGGCCACGAACTGCAGGATGGCCACCGAGGCGAACACCGGCTTGGACATGGGCACGATGATCCGGAAGAAGGTGGCGAAGGGACCCGCGCCGTCGATGCGCGCCGCCTCGTCCAGCTGCTTCGGCAGGCCGGCGAAGAACGTGTAGAAGAGGTAGATCGAGAACGCGTTCGAGATGAACGGGACGAACTGCACCCAGTACGTGTTGCGGTAGTCGTTGAGCATGTAGAACAACGGCACCGCGATGGCCTCGAACGGCAGGATCACCAGCAGGATCACCGCGATGAGTGCGGCCTCCCGGCCGCGCCAGCGCAGTCGTGACAGGGCGTAGGCCGCCATGGAGTTCACCAGGAGGCCGCCCACCACCACGAAGAACGACACGATCAGGGACGTCAGGTAGAAGTCGCTGAAGTGTCCGGACGCATCGGTGGAGAAGCGGTTCAGCACCTTGTCGTAGTTGCTGAACGTGAGCCCCGTTGGCAGGAACCCGTTGAGGCCGTCCAGCACCCGGTCGGTGGGCTTCAGGCTGCCCACCACCAGGTAGATGATGGGTGAGGCGAACACGAAGGTGAGCACCGACATCACCACGTAGGTGACGATGCGTGACACCAGGCCGGGACGACGGGAGGCGTCGGTGGTGGCGCTCATGAGATCTCACGCTCCTCTTTGAGCAGCAACCGCTGGACGATGGTGATGGCCACCACGATCACCACGAACACCATGGTGATGGCCGCGCCCTTCCCCACGTTGCCGGAGGAGAAGGCCGAGTCCACCGCCTGGTACATCACGGTGGTGGTGGAGCCGTTGGGCCCACCCTTGGTGAGGATGAACACCTGGTCGAACAGCCGGAACGCGAAGATGGTGGTCACCATCGACACGAAGATCAGGGTGTTCCGCAACCCCGGCACCGTGACGTGCATGAACTGCGCCCAGCGGCCGGCCTTGTCGATGGACGCGGCCTCGTACAGCGTGGGCGAGATGCCCTGCAGGCCGGCCAGGATGATGATCATCTGGAACCCCACGCCCTGCCAGATGGACAGCAGGATGATGGCCGCCATGGCCCATTTGGTATCGCCCAGCCAGTCGATGGGTCCCACCGCGCCGAAGGTGACGCTGTGGATGACGCTGTTGAGCAGCCCGATCTGGTCGCGTGAGTAGATCAGCTTCCAGATCACGGTCACCAGCGCCATCGGGAACACCACGGGCATGAAGAAGAAGGTGCGGAACACCGCCATGCCGCGCAGCGGGCGGTTGAGCAGCAGCGCCAGGGCCAGTGCCAGCCCGGTCTGCAGCGGCACCACCACCACCGCGAAGATGAAGTTGTTGATGAGCCCCCGGTAGAAGTCCGAGCGTGTGGAGGAGTCCACCAGGATGCGCTTGTACTGCTCCAGGCCCATCCACCTGTCGGGCAGGGGCGAGTTGAGGTGCACGCGGTGCAGCGACAGCCACGCCGCGACGATGAACGGGATCAGCACGAAGGCGATCAGCCCGATCATCGCGGGCGTCATGAACAGCAGCGCCGCCCCGGTGTCGCGACGGGTCACCGCTGGATGGTCTGGGGCCGTCGGCGGGTCGGCGGCGGGCACGGGGTGCGTGCTCACGGGTGGCTCCCGGGGTCGGGGACCGGGGCGGCGGGGGCGCCCCGGTCCGGTCGGGGGGTCCTACTTGACGGCGTAGCCCGTCGTTGTCGGTGAAGTCCTGGTCGATGGCCTTGGCGGCCTTGGTGAGCGCGCTCTGCGGGTTGGCCCCGCTCCAGATGTCCGCCACGGCCTGGCCGAAGCTGGTGCTGATGGTGGGCCACCCGGCCGACACCGTGCGCGGCACCGCCACGCAGCTGGCGGTGGGCATGGCCGTGCCACAGGAGTGCTGCAGCGCGTACGAGTACAGCGTCAGCGGGCCGGTGGTCTTGTACAGGGGGCTCGCCGCCATCACGGTCTTGGTGCCGGGAGGCGCCCCGTTGGCGCTGGTCATGGCCTTCACGTTCTGGTCCTTCATGAGGAAGTCCAGGAACGCTGCGGCGGCCTTCGGGTTCTTCGTGCCGGCGCTGATGCCCCAGGCCAGCGAGCCCTGGCCGGTCTTGGCGCCCGCGCCGAAGTTGGGCAGCGGGATCACCACCAGGTTGGCGCCCAGCGCCTTCTTGTAGTCGTTGTAGACCCAGTGGCCCACCCACGACAGGGAGACACGGCCGGTGACGAAGGCCTTGTCGTCGGCGTTGGCGTCGGTGTACGGCTTCCAGGAGGCGAACGTCTGGAAGGCCTTCACCACCGCGGCGTTGTCCAGGGCGCCCACGGCCTTGCCGTTCTCCATGGCCAGGTGGCCCGCCGAGTTGACGATGGGCAGCATGGCGTAGGAGCTGTAGCCCGACAGGCCGTAGTTCTCCTTGATGTCCAGGACCTTGTGGTCCTTGTCCTTGGCGGCGAGGGTCTTGAGGACCTGGGTGAACTGGTCGGCGGTCCACGCCTTGTCCCACGTGGTGGGGTACTTGACGCCCGCGGCGTCCAGCAGCTTCTTGTTGCCGTACAGCGCCAGGCCGGAGTCGTACATCGACACCTCGTAGCGCTTGTTGTCGCCGGCGAAGGTGTTCTGCGCCACCACCGACACGTTCTGGTTGTCCAGGGTGTCCTGCGACACCAGGCCGTCGAGCGGCTGCAGCTTCTTGGCGTAGGCGTTGGCCGACATGGCCTCACCATCGGACTCGATCACGTCGCCCAGCTGGCTGGCGGGCGTGGCGGTGATGACCTTCTGCTGGTCGGGAATCCACTTCAGCGAGGCCGTGATGTTGCTCTGCGAGGCGTTGAACGCCTTGATGGCGGCCTGGGTGGCGGCCTTCTCGGCGTCGGTCGCACCACCATGGGCCCACACCACGATGCTGCCGCTGGCGGTGCCCGAGGAGGTGGAGGACGACGACTTGCTGGAGCTGCTCCCGCAGGCGACCAGCGCGATGGAGGCGGCGCCGACCAGCGCGGTGCCGAGGAGGCGTCGGGTGGATCTCATGAGGTGTGTCCCCTTCGTGAGGTGGCCGGGGGTGATCCGGTCGGCCGAGTTGGGTGGATTGGAAGCGGTGCCAACCGCGGGCGAAAACGGGTCATGCGGGCGGGGCGGTGGTGCTGCGGACCGACAGCTCGATCCGCAGCGTGGTGAGCATGGGGTCGGGGTCCTCGCCCCGGATGGCCTGCAGCAGCAGGCGGGCCGCCAGCTCGCCGCTGTGCTGCAGCGGCTGGCGCACGGTGGTGAGGCCCACCAGCTCGGCGGTCTCGATGTCGTCGAAGCCGATCACCGACAGGTCGTCGGGCACGCGCAGGCCGCGGTCGCGGGCGGCCGCCAGCACCCCGAGGGCCTGGGTGTCGCTGGCCACGAACACGGCGGTGGGGGGTGGCATCGGGCCGTCCATCAGTGCCTCGGTGAGGCCGTAGGCCACCTCTCGGTCGTGTGCGCCCTCGGCGATGTATGCCGGGTCGGGCGTGATGCCGTGCGCCACGAGCGCGTTGGTGTAGCCGGTGCGGCGGTCGACGCTGGAGGTGAAGCCGTAGGGGTTGGCCGGCGGGTCGCCGATGAACGCGATGCGGCGGTGTCCCAGGTCCAGCAGGTGCCGCGTGGCCAGCTCGCCCCCGGCGACGTTGTCGGTGACGATGCTGGGCAGCTGGGGGTGGTGGGCGTCCAGCAGCACCACGGGCGTGCCGGCCTCCACGAACCGCTGCACCTCGGCGTCGGTGGGGGGCAGGGAGACGATGACCACGCCGTCGGCCTTGCCGCTCGGTGCGGCCAGCGCGCGCAGCCGCAGGTCGCGCTGCTCGCGCAGCTCCACGTCATGCAGGGCGATGTCGTAGCGCTCCTCGGTGAGGGTGCGCACAACCCCCCGCAGACGTTCCACGGCGGAGGGATGGGTGAAGAACGGCACCACCGCGGCGATGCTCGAGGTGCGGCCCAGGGAGAGGCTGCGGGCGATCTGGCTGGGCTGGTAGTCCAGCGTGCGGATGACGGCCAGCACCCGGTCGCGCGTGTCGGGGGCCACGCCAGGGGCCCCGTTGATGACCCGTGACACGGTGCCGGTGCCCACGCCGGCGTGCCGGGCCACGGTGGCGATGGTGACGGTGCGTCGGGTGCCCGAACGGTCTGGAACCGCTTCCATGTGCGGAACCTAACTTTCCTCCGAGCGGTGTGTCAATGGTGTGACCGCAGATTCTGGAAGCGCTTCCAAAGCCGGGCCTCCTGCGGTAGCGTCGCCGCGTGTCCAGCACCGTGCAGCCCGGGTCGGAGTGGTGGCGCCGGGCGGTGATCCACCAGGTCTACATCCGCAGCTTCGCCGACCGGAACGGGGACGGGATCGGCGACATCGCCGGGATCCAGGACCGGCTGCCGTACCTGCGTGACCTGGGCGTGGACGGGATCTGGATCAACCCCTGGTACGCCTCGCCGATGGTGGATGCCGGCTATGACGTCAGCGATCACCGCGACGTGGACCCCATGTTCGGCACGCTGGCGGATGCCGAGGGCCTCATCGCGGCGGCCCACGGCCACGGCCTGCGCGTGATCGTGGACCTGGTGCCCAACCACACCTCCGACCGGCACGCCTGGTTCCAGGAGGCGCTCGCGGCGGCGCCGGACTCGGCGGCGCGGCGGCGGTACCACTTCCACCCGGGCCGGGGGGCCGACGGGGCCGAGCCCCCCAACGACTGGCGCAGCTGCTTCGGCGGACCGGCGTGGACGCCGGTGCCCGGCGAGTCCGGAGGGTGGTACCTGCACCTGTGCGCGCCCCAGCAGCCGGATCTGAACTGGGGCAACCCGGAGGTGCGCGAGGAGTTCCTGTCGATCATGCGGTTCTGGCTGGCGCGCGGCGTGGACGGGTTCCGCGTGGACGTGGCCAACGGCCTGGCCAAGGCGGCGGGACTGCCCGACGTGGGGTACGCGGACCTGCCGCTGCCGGCACACGAGGTGGCGCGGGCGTGGGATGTGGCCGACCATCCCCACTGGGATCGGGAGGAAGTGCACGACATCCTGCGTTCCTGGCGCGCCCGGCTGCAGCCCGGTCACCCGGACATGATGTTCGTGGCCGAGGCCGAAATGGGCGACACCGAGGCCTGCATGCGGTACGTGCGCCCCGACGAGCTGCACAGCACCTTCAACTTCGCCTTCCTGAAGGTCCCGTGGGATGCGGCGGAGCTGCGGCGGGTGATCGACGACACCATCCGCGGGTGCGCCGCGGTGGGGGCGAGCCCCAGCTGGGTGCTGGGCAACCACGACCTGCCGCGGGTGGTCAGCCGGTACGGCGGCGGGGAGGCGGGCCTGCGGCGGGCCCGCGCGGCGAGCGCGCTGATGCTGGCCCTCCCGGGCGGCGCCTACATCTACCAGGGCGACGAGCTGGGGCTGGAGGAGGTGGAACACTTCCGCCCCGAGGAGCGTGACGATCCCATCTTCGCCCGCACGGGCGGCGCGGTGCCGGGCCGCGACGGCTGCCGTGTGCCGCTGCCCTGGTCGGGCGAGGCCCCGCCGTTCGGCTTCAGCCCGGAGGGGGCGCCACCGCCGTGGCTGCGTCAGCCGGCCGGTTGGGCGCGGTTGACCGCGGAGCGCCAGGCGGCGGACCCCGGTTCCACGCTGTCCCTGCACCGCCACCTGTTGCGGCTGCGTCGCGAGCTGACGGACCTGGCCGGGCCGGATCTGCGCTGGCTGCCGGGGGACGATGGGGTGCTGCACTTCGCGCGCGGTGAGGGCCTCAGGGTGCTGGTGAATCTCGGCGGCGCCGACGTCGCGCTGCCCGCGGGGGCGCGGGTGCTGGTGCGTTCCGATCCCCGCGGCCGCGCGGACGGTCACGTGGCGCCCGATCAGGCCGTGTGGTACGCGCTGTGACCCGCACGGCCACGAGGGCCGGATCCCCGTGGGACCCGGCCCTCGTCGCGCGGTGCGTCAGTGGGCCAGCGGGTTCGGTCGCAGCTGGATCTTGCCCACGTAGGACTGCTGCACCTCGGAGTGCAGCAGCGGATCCAGGCCATTGTCGAACCACAGCCCGCGTCCCTTCCAGCCCGCGTTCGCGTCGTCGATGCGGCCGTCCAGGCCACGGGTGAACGTGTCCAGCGGGTACGGGATGCGGATGGTGGTGAACCGCTTGGTGTGCTGGTCGAACGCCAGCAGTGAGTCGGAGCCGGTGCCGTTGAGGACGACCACGTCGCGGCCCATCCCCAGCGTGTTGTACTGGTCCACCCACAGGTAGTAGTGGAAGTCGGCGCCCTTGCGGTTGGGGGTGCCGTCCGCGTTCTTCATGGACGGGCCGGGGCTGCGGTACAGCGTCCAGCCCTCCGGGCACTGATCGCCGGTGCCCCATGTCCGGTGGCACTTGCGGCGGTCGAACGACGCCAGGTCGCCGCTGCCGCCGAGGGAGGCCCAGATGACGCCGTGGCTGTCCACGTCAACGCCGCGCGGACCCGAGCCGGGCTCCGGCGGGGCGTACGCCTCGAAGGTGTCCTTGGACGGGTCGTAGCGCACGATGAGCCCCCTGGCGCCCGTGCCGGGCTGCGCCGTCCAGACGCTGCCGTCGACGGGGTTGGGGATGATGCCGTAGTTGAAGCCCACGACGGGCGTGTCCTTCACGCCGTCGCCGTTGGCGTCCACCTTCACCTCCGACCAGCCCTGTGCGCGCCGCATGGTCTCGGGGTGGGCGGGGTCGAACTTGGACGGGTCGAACCAGCCCAGCACGTAGCTGTCGCCGCTGAGCCACAGCCGCCCCCGCGCGTCGAACTGCAGGTGGTGGGTGCCGTAGCAGGTGTCGATCAGCTGGATCTTCCCGGTCTTCGGGTCGTAGTAGCCCAGCTGCCGATGATGCCGGTTCTGCTCGATCACCGGGTCGGTGGCGCAGAACTCGGGCAGGTCCTGGGCCCATTCGCGCCGGATCTGGGTGGTGAACCACACCCGGCCCTTGGCGTCCATCATCGGGTTGTGCGGGTTGGCCGGGTTGTTGTACGCGCCCAGGTTCTCGCTCTCCGCGCCCTGCACCGGGCAGCCGAGGGTGCCGAAGCCGTTGGGTGACGGCGTGCCGCCGGTGGGGCCCACGTACGTCTGGCTGCACCACGGCGTGGAGAACCCGTTCTGGGTGGGCACGCTGATCTGGCCGGTTTGGTTGGTGAGCGGGTCCACCCACAGCACGTGGTCGTTGCCCAGGTCCACGCCGTAGACGCGGCCGTTGGCGTTGAGGGTGGGGTTGCGCTTGTCGGTGGCGATCTCGTCGTGCGCGTAGGACGTGGAGTTGCCCCACGCCCACTCGGTGATCACGATGTTGCGCTCGATGCCGGTGGGGCGCGGCGGCGCCGGCGGGGTCTGGCCCGCGCGAATGCCCGCGATCCAGTTGGACACCATGTCCAGCGTGCGTGCCCGGCCCAGCCCGTCGGCCGTGGCGCTCATCACGCTGGCCTCCTGCAGCACGTGGTCCAGCTCGTCCCGGGTGGGGATCGACCGGGTGGGCTGGGAGCCGATCTGGTGGCACAGCTCGCAACCCAGCTTGAAGTTGTTGAAGAACGCGCCGGCGTCCGGGACGTCGCTGGGCGCCTTCATCAGCGACAGCCAGTAGTTGGCCGGGTAGACGCTGGCGGCCTGCGCGGCGTCGGCCGTCTGCACGGGCACGCTCACGTGGCGGGCGCCCGGGGCGGCCGCCACCTTGGCGGAGTCCTTCAGGCCGTATCCACGCACCCACACCTGGTAGGCGGCGGCGGGCAGCTGCGGGATCACGAAGCGGCCCCTGCCGTCGGTCACCACGATCTTGCGGTACGGCGTGCCCAGGCCGTCGGTCTCGGCGATCACCCACACGCCGGCCTCCGGGCCGTTCGGGCCGCTCACGCTTCCCCGGATGTCGCCCGGCGCGGTGGCCGTGGGGCCGTTCGCACCTCCCGTGGCCACGACCGAGAGCATGGCCGTGGCGGCGACGACCGGTGCCACGATGGCACCGGCGAGCTTGACGGGCATCTTCGTCCCCCTTCCGCTGGTACGGGCGGTGTTGGGTGACGCTATGGCGGGTCCGCGCGCCGAGGCCAGTCGGATCGCCCAGATTCCGCATCTGGGCGTGACCGGGTGCGCGGCCCGGTGTCAGGCCAGCGCGGCCCGTTCGCCATCCAGGTGCAGGCGCAGGATGGGCGCGATGGTGCCCCCGAAGTGGCGCCGCGAGGCCTCCGGGCCCTCGGCGTCGATCTCCTCCGGGCTGCGCCCGTCCAGGGAGTGGGCGTCGATGAAGCTGGCCACGCGCAGGTCGGGCAGCACCAGCCAGGAGTAGGCCTGCAGGGGCTCCTGCGGGGGGTTGCGCAGCACCAGACCCGACCCGTTGAGCGGCCGGTAGGGCCCCAGCAGGGCGGGCGCCACGAAGCCGTACAGGCCGCTGGGGCCGTCCACGCCGGGGGCGAAGGTGCGGCGCTGCGTGGAGAAGAACAGGTACCAGGCGTCGTCGTGGCGCACCAGGTGGGGGCGTTCCAGCTCGTTGTTGACGCCGTCGGCGGTGAGCAGCGGGGGGTGCGGCACCCAGCCGCCGGCACCATCGGCACGGGCAACGCCGACCGCGCCGTTGAACGCGGACGTGGCACCGGCCTGCGAGGCGGCGAACAGCATCCAGTCCGCGCCGTCGCCGTCGCGCACCGGGAAGGGGTCGCGGAACGCCTTGATGAACCCGGGTTCACCGTCCTCGCTGTCGGTGGGCATGTAGGTGGCGCCGTCGGCGCGCAGCACCACCCGGTGCGGCGTCCAGTCGCGGAGCGCCACGGTGCCGTCACGCGGCGCCAGCGTGGCGTCGGCGGCCACGATGCACTGGTCGAACCGCGGGCGGCTGCCGTCCCGGGCGCCGGCGGCGGTGTACAGCACCTCCAGCCGGCCGTCGGGGTGCAGGGTGGCGCTGGCGGCCCATTCCCGTGAGCCCAGCGAGGCGCCGTCCGGGAACAGCGGGCCCGCGTCGCCCCAGCGGCCGTCCCAATGCGTGAGCAGGCGAAGGCGGGCGATGTCGTGGCGCCCGCCCGGGTCGCCCTCGGCGGGGGCGGAGATGGCGATCCACAACTCGGTGCCGCCGTGGCGGGCCACCCGGCCGTCGGGCGTGCGCACGGGGCCCAGGTCCCACACGTCCACCCCCGGCACGATGGGGACCACCTGCTCGCGCGTGATCACCGGGGCGGTGTGGTGCGTCCCGGCGTCGAGCACCGCCAGGTGACCGGGCAGCCAGGCGCCCGTGTGCACCGTCACCGTCACGCGGGGTCGCCCAGCACCAGGTGCCGGCCGTCGGCGCTGGCGGTGATGGGCCGCGGCAGCGAGAGGGTGCCCTTGAAGCCGCCGCCGCGCACCGGGCCCTCCCACGCCAGGAAGTACCGGCCGCCGGCGAAGTCCACCACCTTGCCGGCGTAGCTGGCGCCGTGGCCGTCGGCCTCGATCACCCCCAGGGTGTCGTGGGTGAACGGCCCGAGGGGTGAATCGGCCGACAGGAAGTAGGTGCCGGTGCCCTCCGCGCCGGCCTCCGGCAGGCGCGTGTCGGGGTCGGAGGCGAACAGCAGGTACCAGCGCCCCGCCATCTCCACCAGCTGGGGCACCTCCATCTGGCCGAAGCCCATGGGCGCGGTCACCGGGGGCAGGACCTCCCAGTGCACCATGTCCAGCGAGCGGGCGTGGCCGATCACCGCGCGGCCGCGGGCGGGGCCCGTGTTGGCGCGGGCGGTCACGTACACGTGCACGGCGTCGTCGCCGGGCACCCGGAACAGCCAGGGGTCACGCCAGGCCTGGTCGAACCAGGCCTCCGGGTCCAGCAGCTCGTACCGGAGGGGGTCGGGTTCCAGCACGGGGCCGGGATGGCGCGTCCAGGTGGTCAGATCCTCGGAGGTGGCCAGGCCGATGCGCTGCACCAGGCCGTTCTCGGCGGCGCTGGTGCCGGTGTACAGCATCTGCCAGCGGCCGCCGTGGCGGATGATGCTGCCGGTCCAGGTGGACTTGTCATCCCACGCCGGGCCGGGGGACGGGGCCAGCGCGTCGGTCAGCACCCGGAAGTGCCGCAGGTCGTCGGTCACCGCGTGCCCGATCTGCACGTTGAAGTGGCGCAGATCCGGGTTTCCGAGCGCCCGACCGGCCTGCAGGTAGAACACGTGCAGGCGGTTGCCCTCTGCGACGGTCCAGAAATCCCACAGCCATTTGTCGTCCAGCCGCAGCGGCATCGCGCGGCAGCGTACTCCAGCAATCGGCACACTGGAAGCGGTTCCAGCGGACGATTCCGTCCAACTCGGGCGGATCCCGGTTTCAGTTCGCGGTGCCGCGTCCCTGGTCGTGCAGCACGGGGTGGCCGGTGCCGGCGCGCTTGCAGTCGTACATCGCGCGGTCGGCGTGCTCGATCAGCGACTCCGCGGTGGCGTTGTCGTTGGTGGACCAGGCCACGCCCACCGACACCCTGATCTGCAGGTCCACGTGGTTCACGCGCAGCACGCCCGGTACCTGGCTGGCGACGCGCTCGGCCACCTCCACCGCCTGCGAGGGTTGCCGCACGTTGGGCAGCACCACGATGAACTCGTCACCGCCCATGCGTCCCACCACGTCGCCCGCGCGGACCGCGCTGCGCAGGCGCTCGGCCACCTCGCGCAGCAGCCGGTCGCCCACGGTGTGTCCGTGCCGATCGTTGACGCCCTTGAAGCCGTCCAGGTCGATGAACATCACGGCGGTGCCCAGCTCGGCCGGTCCGTGGTGGGCCAGCACGCGCCGCAGCACGGACATGATGGAGGCGCGGTTGTGGCATCCCGTGAGCCCGTCCAGGGTGGCCAGGGCCTGCAGTTCGCGTTGCATCAGCGTGTGCTCGGTGATGTCGGCGATGCTGCCCACGATGCCCACCACGCCGCCATCGTCCTCGCGCAGGCCGCGCAGCTCGAACCGGCGGAAACGGTGCTCGGGGATCCCGGGGATGGACATCGCCACGCTGACGTCGCGATCCACGCCGTCGGTGAGCGCGCCGCCCACGGCCTCCAGGAACGCCGCCCGGTCGTCCCGCACCACCAGGCGGGCGATCTCGGCCACGCTCAGCGCGTCGCCGCCCAGCAGGCGCCGGGCCTGGGCGTTCATCAGGGCCACCCGCTCGTCGGGGTCCACCTGGATGATCCCCAGCGGGAAGGCCTCGGTGATGCGATCCAGCAGCCGCTCGCGTCGCCGCAGCGCCTCGTGCACCTCCATCTCCTCGGAGATGTCCACGAACTCGCTGCGGATGTGGCCGTCGGCGGTGAGCCGCTGGTGGTTGGTGACCTCCACCCACAGCCACCGGCCGTCACCCCGCAGGTACCGCCCCCGGAAACGCTGGGGCGTGCCCGGCTGCGCCATCATGTCCAGCCAGCAGTCCACGGCCCGGGCGTAGTCGTCGGGGTGGATCAGCGCATTGGCGTCCACGTCCACGTAGGTCTCGGGCTCCCGCCCCATCATCAGGCTGAACGCCTGGTCGGGTGCCACGATCCGCCCGATCTCGTTGCGGCTCACCACGGCGAAGCGCGGGATGATGGGGGTGAGGACATCCGCTGGTGACGGCTCCGGCCGGGTGGCGTCCTCGGCCACCTGCATCGTCACGATGTACGCCCCGTGCACCGGGGTGAGGTCGAGGATCGTCACGTTCACCGGCGCGCCGTCGTTGAGGCGCACGCTGGCCACCCCGAACCCGTTGGTCTTGGCGGCGATCCAGCATTCCACCAGTGCCGGCCGGTGCTCGGACGGCACCAGGTCCAGCGCGGAGTGGCCGGCGATGACGTCGTGGCCGTCCAGGACCACCGATGCGGGGACCGGCCGCAGCATGCCGTCGTCGCCGATGGCCGCCACCGCGCACCGCGGCTGGCGCTCCAGCAGCGCGCGCAGGCCGTCGTCCAGCACCGCCGGGCCCAGGCGGGTCATCCCGCCCGCGGGCGCGGCGGACTCCACCGGGTCTCCGTATGCGGACCTGTGGTCGCTCAAGGTCCTCTCCAAGACTCCTGAGACGCATGATGGGGGCTGCGCTGCCACGCGGCGAAACGTCGCAACGCGCGGATTCTTGCAAAGAACCTGGGAATTCGTATATCGCGTTACGACGCTGGGGGTTCCCGCGCGCCGGCGTCCTCGGATGGGGCCCGCAGCGCGTTGCGCAGATGCGCCACCAGCGCCCGCGCCGCGGGGTTGCCGCCGGGGGTCGACCCCCAGATCAACTCCAGTCGCGAGCGTGCCCGCGGGTGGGCCAGCGGCACGGTCACCAGCCGCCGCGGGTCGATGGTCATGGAGGCGGCCAGGATCCCCACCCCCAGACCGTCCGCGGCCAGCGTGCGGATCACCGCCGGGGTGCTCACCTCCAGCGCCACCTCGGGTGAGGCCGGCCACGCGGCGTCCAGCGCGTCCCGGATACCGGTTCCCCGGGGCATGCAGATCAGCGCCTCACCCTCCAGGTGCGGCGCGCTCAGCGACCGGCGCCGTGCGAGCCGGTGTCCGTGCGCCATCACCGCCACCAGGGCGTCGTCGGTGATCACCACCGAGGGCCGGGCCGGCGACCACCGGCCGGCCGCCCCGACCACGGCCACGTCCAGGTCGCCGGCGTCCACCCGGCGCACCAGCTCCCGCGAGACACCCTCCGACAGCGCCAGCTGCACGCCGGGGTGCAGGCGCCGGAACGCGGCCAGCGCCGCGTAGACGTGGTCGGGGGCGCCCCCGGCGATGGTGGCCACGCGCACCGATCCCCGCACCAGGCCGGCGATGTCCTCGGCGGCCTCGCGGACCACCCGCAACGCGCTCACCGCCCGGCGCGCCGGCTCGATCAGCGCCTCGCCGGCGGGGGTGAGCCGCACGGGGCGCGCGGAGCGGTCGAACAGGACGTGTCCCAGCGCGGCTTCCAGTGCGCGCACCTGCGCGCTCACCCCGGACTGGGTCACGTGCACCGCCGCAGCGGCCCGGGTGAAGCTGCGCGCGTCGGCGACGGCCACGAAGTGTTCCAGCTGCCGCACATCCATGAGCGGAGTTTCTCAAAACCAGCACGAACATGCGTTGGACTTGTGGAGATGCTCGCGGGACGATGCGGGCGACGCTCGAGAGGGAGGAACGCGATGACACGGACACCCACCGCCGCCCGCACACCCGAGGAGATCACGAGTCTGGTGGTGGAACGCGTCAACGCCGGCGACCCGGACGGCGTGGCGGCGTTGTACGAGCCCGAGGCGGTGCTGGCGTACCCGCTGGGACGCGAGGTGCGGGGCCGGGCGGCGATCCGCGACGCGTGGGCCCGCCTCATCGCGGGTGGCATGCGCCTCACGCCGGAGCCGCCGTTGCCAACGGCACGTGTGGGTGACCTGGCCCTCACCTCCACGCCGCCCCGCGACGGGGCGGGCGCACGGGCTCAGGTGGTGCGCCGCCAGTCGGACGGTACGTGGCTGCGGCTCATCGACGTGCCCGAGTTCACGGCCACGGGGCCGGGCGCGTGAGCTCGCCCCGGCCGACTGCGCCCGACCTGGCGGCCGCACCGCCCCGGGCCATGGACGCCACCCTGGCCGGGTACGCCTGGCTGCCGCGCATGCTGGACAAGGCGCGCGCGTCGCGGGCCGGCACCCTGGGTCACTACCGCTACCCGTGCCCCATCGACCAACGGTGCCTGGCGGGGCTGGGCGTGGCGCCCGAGGCGTTCGCCGACCTGGCCGTGCGCCTGGACGACGCGGCCGTGGTAGAGGCCCTCCGGGATCTCGGTGTGCCCGGTGCGCAGGAGTGCTGGTTCGACGCGGTGGCCCTGGAGCACCGGCTGCTCCACGGCCTCTGACCTACGGATCCTGGGGGAGTGACACCCCGCGACCGAAAGCCTCCCAAAAGCGCGCACCGTCCCCGCCAAGCGGGGACATCCGTCCCGCCCTGGCGGTGACGGACGAATTCATGGGGGAACGGTGGGGAGGAGCACCATTCCTCGGCCCCACACCGCGTCAAACCCCCCGCGCAAGAAGGATGGTGCCCCCATGGCCGAGCTCGCCCTCGAGCCCGCCTGGCCGGTTGAGGAAGGCAAACAGGCCGGCCTGTACTTCTACCTCGAGGCCACCGAGGCCTATGCGGGTGACACCCGCTTCGAGGTTGCCGATCACGGCGAGATGCTGATGTTCGGCGGTTACTCGTATCTCAGTCTCAACGGCCATCCGGCCATCACCGCCGCCGCGATGGACGCCATCGCCACCTACGGCACCGGCACGCACGGCGTGCGGCTGCTGGCGGGCACGCTGCGCGTGCACCGCGATCTGGAGCGGCGCATCGCCGAGTTCAAGGGCACCGAGGCGGCGGCCACGTTCTCCAGCGGCTACTTCGCCAACGTGTCGGCCATCGCCGCCCTGATGGGGCGCCACGACGCGGTGATCTGCGACCGGCTGGACCACGCCAGCATCGTCGATGGCTGCATGCTCTCCGGCGCCACGGTGGAGCGGTACCGCCACAACGACCTGGACCATCTGGATTGGTGCCTGCAGCGCGTGGCCGAGGCCGAGCGGCGGCTGGTGATCGTGGACGGCGTGTTCAGCATGGACGGTGACATCGTGGACCTGCCGGGCGTGGTGGAGACCTGCCGCCGCCACGGCGCCACGCTGATGGTGGACGAGGCCCACTCGGTGGGCGTGCTGGGTGAGACCGGGCACGGCATCGAGGAGCACTTCGGGATGCCCGCGGACACCGTCGACATCAAGATGGGCACGCTCAGCAAGGCCATCCCCAGCGTGGGCGGTTACATCGCCGGCAGCTCCAAGCTGATCACCTTCCTGCAGCACCAGGCGCGCGGCTTCATCTACTCGGCGGCCCTGCCGCCGGCCTCGGCCGCCGCCGCCATGGCCGCCCTGGACGTGATCGAGGCCGAGCCCGAGCGGGTGCAGCGCCTGCGCGACAACAGGGCGCTGATGGTGTCCGAGCTGGAGCGCCTGGACATCCCGGTGCCGGACACGGGCACCCCGATCCTGCCGGTCATGTGCGGCTACAACTGGCCCGCGTGGCGCCTGGCCAACGCATGCCACCGTCGCGGCATCTACATCCAGGCCATCCCGCACCCGGTGGTGCCCAAGGGCAAGGCGCGCCTGCGCCTGGCGGTGAACGCCGCCCACACGCCCGAGGAGATCGTGCGGTGCGCGACGGTGCTGCGCGAGGCCGCCGACGAGGTGGGGATGTTCCCGCTGCGCGACGCCGTGGCCTGATCGCGGTGGCGGTGCCGGCCGGGCGCGCCTGAGGGCGCCCCGGTCGGCCGCCGCATGCGCCCGCCCGCCCGCCGGGTATCAAGCGAGCTTGACATCGGCCAATGTGTCAAGCATGCTTGCCATGGAAAGCGGGCTTGACATCCGGAGGGTGTCGATGCGGAACGCGGTGCGGGTGCTGCGCATGCGGCGGGGGATGTCCCAGGGCGAGCTCGGCGTGGCGCTGGGCGTGTCCCGCCAGACGATCAACTCGATCGAGCAGGAGCGGTACACGCCCTCACTGCCGCTGGCGCTCGCCCTGGCCCGGTTCTTCGAAACGACCGTTGAGGCGGTGTTCGATGTTCAAGAGTAAGTGGTTCCTCCCGGTGTTCACGGTGGCCATCGGAGTGGTGTTCATGGCGGCCCAGTGGATCGGTGGGCACCCGCGCGACGGCGTGGTGTCCTTGGTGATCCTCACCGCGGTGGGCGTGGCGATCCTCCTGGCGGGGGGAAGCGAGACGGTGCGGGGTCTGCGCGGGGATGGCAGCGACGAGCGGTTCCGGCGGATGGACATGCAGGCCACGGCGGCCACCGGCCTGGTGCTGGTGGTGGTGATCATCGTGGCGTTCGTGGTGGAGGTGGCCCGCGGGCACAGCGGTATGCCGTTCACCTGGCTGGGCGCCATCGGCGGGGTGGCCTACCTGGCGTCGGTGGTGACCCTGCGGGTGCGAGGGTGATCAGCGGGCCCGCCTGACCGGACGGCGGCCCGTTGACCCGGGGCGCCGCCCACGCCAGGCTCCGGCGGACGGACCCCGGGCGGCGCATGGTGAACCGCGCCGGGCCCCACGACGTGCACGGGGTGTGGACCGCGCCATGACGATGACACGGGGGATGGCGTGACCGGCGCCCGGGGTGGCCGGGCCGAGGCCGAGGAGCGCTTCGTGCGGGCGCTGTACGACGAGCACTCGGCGGCGCTGGGCCGCTACGTCGAGCGCATCGTGGGCCCGCTGGGCGGCGCCGACGACATCGTGCAGGAGACCTTCGTGCGCGCCTGGTCGCGGGCCGAGCAGCTGGCGGCCGACGGGCGGCCGCTGCGGCCCTGGCTGGTGGCGGTGGCCCGCAACCTGGCGATCGACCGCGTGCGCACCGCCGGCGTGCACCCCACGGTGTCGGATGAGCGCCTTGCCGACATGCCGGCCGCCGACGAACTGGACCGGGCCCTGCAGAGCTGGGAGATCGCCGAGGCGCTGGCCGCGCTGCCCGCCGAGCATCGCTCGGTGCTGGTGGAGACCCACTACCGCGGGCGGTCGGTGGCCGAGGCAGCATCGGTGCTGGGGATCCCGCCCGGCACCGTCAAATCACGCACCCACTACGCGCTGCGGATGCTGCGCCTCATCCTGGAGGAGCGGGGATGGACGAGTCCTTGACCGCCGGCCGCTGCCGCGGCGACCACCCCGACCTGGGGGTGTACGTGGTGGGGGCGCTGCCGCCCGCGGACCGCGCCGCCTTCGAGGCCCACATGGCGCACTGCGCCGCCTGCCGTGACGAGCTGGCCAACCTGGCGGGCCTGCCGGGTCTGCTCGGCCGGGTCAGCGTGGAGGAGATCGAGGATGTGGCCGCTCCGCCGCGCCAGCACGGCGCGGAACGACTGCTGGCGGCCCTGGCGGCACGCCGGCGGCGACGCAGGCGCACGATCGTGGTGGCACTCGCGTGTGCCTGCGTCGCGGGTTTGGCGGGGTTCGTCGGCGTGCGCACCCTGGGCGGCGGCGGCGCCGAGGGGGTCCGCACGGTGTCGGCTGTCAACACGGCGCTGGGGGTGCGCGGGGTGGCCACCCTGACGCCATCGAGCGCCGGCACCGAGGTGCGCATGGGCCTGCGCGGCGTGGTGCCCGGTTCGCGGTGCCACCTCACGGTGGTGGCGCGCGACGGCCGGCGGGAGCCGGTGGGCGCCTGGCGGGCCTCCTACGAGGGGGATGCCACGGTCACCACCGTCACCTCGGTTCCGCTGGCCGACATCGCCACCCTGGAGGTGGCCACCGACGCGGGACGGGTGCTGGACTACCGGGTGTGACCCCGTCGCCGGGCGGTCGGCGACACCCCCGTGGTCCGGGTGCCCGCACCGGGCGTATCGTCGGTGTGCAACCGAGACGCGGAGCTTCCGGATGGCACCCCAGTGGTATGGCCACGACCGTGGGCTGAAGGCCCGCATGGGCCTCACGATGCTGGGCCTGGGGGCCCTGTACGTGGTGTTCATGTCGGTGATCATCGCCGCGGGCGCCAGCGCCGCGGTGGTGCTGGTGATCGCCGCGGTGATCATGGTGTTCCAGCTGCTGTTCAGCGACCGCATGGCCCTGGCGAGCATGGGCGCCCGCGAGGTGGACGCCGCCGAGGCGCCGCAGGTGCACGCCATCATCGACCGCCTGTGCCAGCTGGCCGACATCCCGAAGCCACGCATCGCGCTGGCCGACACCGACATGCCCAACGCGTTCGCAACGGGCCGCAGCCGCAAGAGCGCCACGGTGTGCGTCACCTCGGGGCTGTTGCGGCGGCTGGAGCCGGCGGAGCTGGAGGGCGTGCTGGCGCACGAGCTCACCCACGTGGTCAACCGTGACGTGGTGGTGATGACCGTCGCCTCGTTCCTGGCGACCGTGGCCGGCCTGCTCATCCGGATGAGCGCGTGGGGCCGCGTGGGCGGTGGCCGTGACAACACGGCCGTGGTGTTCCTGGCGGTGGTGGGCGTCAGCATCGTCACCTACGCGGTGTCGTTCGTGCTGCTGCGGACGCTGTCGCGCTACCGGGAGTTCGCGGCCGACCGCGGTGCGGCGATCCTGACGGGCGCGCCCAGCCAGCTGGCATCGGCGCTCACCAAGCTCTCCGACGGCATGGCCCGCATCCCCATGCGCGACCTCCGCAGCGCGGAGGCCATGAACGCGTTCTTCATCATGCCGGCCGTGGCCAAGGGCTTCTCGCTGTCCAGCCTGTTCGCCACCCACCCGCCCATCGAGCGCCGCATCGAGCGCCTGATGGCCCTGCAGGCCCAGCTCGACGCCCGCATGCCCGTCTGACCGATGGGGCTGTTCGACATCCTGCGCGGCGAGCGCACGCCCCCGCCGGCCGACCTGGACGCGCTGTTCGCCATCTCCACGGCCGCGCCCACGCTGACCGTCAACCTGGGGTTGCGCCCCTCGGGGCGGGCGGGGGTGTGCTTCAAGCCCGTCCAGATGGCCCAGTTCGACGCCGTCCTGGCCGACCTGGACCAGCTGCTGGCCATGGACGACGCCGAGCAACCCATCACCTCGCGGCGCGTGGACGACGAGCTGGGGTTCACGTGGCTGGTGCTGTCGTGTGACGACGTGCCCGCCCTGGTGGTGGCCACCCACACGGTCAACCGCACCATCCAGGACGCCGGCTTCGGCACCCAGCTGCTCTGCTCGGTCTTCGGGTTCCAGGCCGCCGACGGCCCCGTGCTGCTGGTGTACTCCTACAAGCGCGGGCGGTTCTACCCGTTCATCCCACGGGGCGAGCGGCGGGACAGCGCCGCGGAGCTGCGGTTGCAGGCCTCGCTGGAGCACGAGCTGCCGATGGAACCCGAGCTGGAGCGCTGGTACCCGGTGTGGGACGCCCCGGTGCTGCAGGGGTAGCACCGTGATGGTCGCTCGCGCCCCCCTCGGCGATGGGCGTCACGCGGAGCAGACCGTCCAGTTCCCGCCGGAACCCGCGGCGTGACCTCGCCAGGCCGATCGCCCGGCCCGCCGCCGCACCCAGGATGGCCCCCACCAGCACCAGGGGTGCCAGGGCCAGCAGCCGCGTTGCGGGTCCGCTGGTGGCAGCGGCCAGCCCCCCGGCGGTGGCGATGCCACCCGTGCACATGGCGGCGGCGGCCGTGGCGCGTCCGCCGCGGCCCAGGAGCCGCGTCATCCGCTCGGCCCGCGAGCGGCGTTCGGCGGGATCGATCCAGGGCAGATCCAGCACCACCGTGCGGTCCCGCAAGCCGGCCTGCCGGCGCAGCGCCATCACCAGGTCCTGGCGGGTGCTGAGGGTGACGATCCGAGCCGGCGTCCTCCGAGGGCGCGCGGGTGCGGTGGTGCTGCTCACGATGGCCTCCATGTCCTGTGCGGAGTGGAGGCCGCCGGGCGGCCGCGAGATACGTGCCGCCGGCCCGTGTTCCGGCTGTGACGCCGATCAGGCCGGGGGCCAGCGCTCCTCGTCGCGGGGCTCGTCGCCGCTCACCACGCGGACGCCCTGGGAGCCCACCGCCAGGTACGGCGCCACCGCCGGCCGGCGCCAGCGCTCGTACTCGGCCAGCGTCTCGTCGGGGTCGTCGCGGTTGCGCCCGATGGCGATGGCCAGGGCGTGCGCGTCGCCCATGCCCAGCCCGCTGCCGATGCCGGCCTCCGGGTTCATGGCGTGCAGCGCCTCCCCGACCAGCGTCACCCCGGGTTGCCACCAGGTCTCGCAGCGCACCTCGGTGACCTCCCGGTAGAAGATGTCGGTCACCGGGGCGATCGCGGCGGCGGCGCCCGGCAGCAGCCGCAGGTAGGCGGCCTTGAAGGCCTCCACCCCGGCGCCAGGGCGGCCTCGGCACCGCCCTCGGGCCGCTGGATCTGCCAGCCGCCGGCGCTGCCACCCGGCCAGTCCAGAAGCGTCAGCTGCCGGCCGTCCCGCGTGAAGTTGATCAGGAACGGCTCCCGCGCCCGTGCGGGGCTGCGGAAGCTCACGAACGCGGTGTCCGACACGGTGAGCTCGGCCTCGATCCCGGCCAGCTCCCGCACGCGCGAGTGCGTGCCGTCGGCCCCCACCACGATGTCCGCGGGGATGTCGCGCTGCCCGGCTGATCCCCGCACGCGGGCGCCCGTCACGCGGTCACCCTCGCGCAGCAGGTCCACCAGCTCGTGCTCCCACAGCACCTCCAGACCCTCGCGTAGGCGCCGCAGCAGCCATTCCCGTCCCACGCCGACGGCCACGGGGACACCGTTGCGGAACGGCGGCACCTCGCGGCCCTCGGCCCGGATCCCCTCCAGCAGGCCCAGTTCCTCCAGGGCGTCGTAGGCCTGGAAGGGCAGCATGATGGGGCCCTCCACCACGGTGCCGGCCGGGGCCCGCTCCACCACGGTCGGGGTGATGCCGCGCTGCACCAGCCCCCGGGCCAGCACCAGCCCCGCCATGCCACCGCCCACCACCACCACGCGCATCAGGGTTCGGTGTCCAGGTCCATGTCGGGCGACCAGCATCGGTCGCCCCACTGCTGGCGCGCCCGGCGGGCCATGGCTTCGCGCAGCACCTCCCGCACCAGCGTCTCGCGCTCGGGCGCCGCCATGCCCTCGAGCTCCCGGATCTGGTCGGGTGTGGCGGCCACCCCGGGCGCCTCGGCGAGTGCCCGGAGGGGATCGGCGATCAGCGCCTCGCGAAACGCCCCGTCCGCGATGGCGCGCGCCCACAGCGGGATGCGGGTCGGCTCCATGCGCCACAGCGTATGCCCACCCGCGCGGCCTGCGCCGCGCTGGTGGGTGCGTGTCGTGCGGCCCGGACCGCGGATGCGGGCTACCGCAGCGGGGCGCAGACGATCGCCGGGGTGGCGCCGTTGGGCGACCCGGTGAACTTGACGATCTCCTCCAGGCTCACCAGGGGGATGCCCTCGGGGGTGAAGGCGTCCACCGTGCCCGTCTCAAGGGCCTGGCCGGCGTCCGCGCTGGCCCCCGGCACCTTGTCTCCCCGGCCGGTCGACTTGAAGACGGCCGGCGACCCGATGGTGGCGCCCCCGGGGTAGTCCCATTGGTTCGGTCCCGAGATGCGGTAGCTGAACGAGGTACCCAGCGCGGGCGCCGACCAAGTGCCGGTGAGGTCGCTGGAGATGTCGTCCTCGTGCACCACCAACCCCGCCTGGTCGCGGAACAGGCGCACCGTCAGCGTGCCCTGCAGGTGGAGGTACACATCGGTGCCGCAGGCGTTGCTCACGCTCGTCGACCGCCGCGTGGTGTTCACGGTGCTGGTGGTGGTGGTGGGTGGCACCGCCGCGGCCGGCCAGGCCATCAGCAGGGCGGTGGCGGTGACTGCGGCCGCTCCCGCGGCGGGCAGCAAGCGGCGGCGGCGCGCGCCGGGACATCCACTGCGTACGGGCATCAGGACCCCTCGTTCGGCGTTCACGTGGATGCGGGGGAGATGGGCACTACGCCCCGGGTGGGCCGGGGCGGTCAACTGGCCGGACGGGGAGGACCCGCGCGGACCGCTCCGCCCGCGGTACGCCCGGGCCGTGCTCCGGCTCGCCCGTCGGCAGCGCCGCGCGCCACGCGAGTTGCCCTCGACGCCGAGCGGTCAGCTCCCCGCGCCACCCGAGGCGGGCAACTCCGCGGCCATCAGCGTGAAGCGCTTCGCCGGTCCGCGGCACACGAAGGCGGCCAGGGCCCGCCCGGTTGGCGCGACGGACACCGCCGGCGCTCGGCAGCTCCGCCCGGCCGGTGACACCGCGGCGGAGTTCGACCACACCGACGCCCCGGCGGGCCGGACGCGGGCCACGATGGCACCTGAGCGGGTGAACACCACCAGCACGCGGCCGTCGGTCCCCACCGCCAGCCCGGGTTCCCCGAGTCCGGCGCGCTCCGGCGTGAGCCCAGCGGGAGTGGTCCACGGGCCACCCGGCGCGGTCTCCTGCGCCACCATGATGCGCGATGTGCTGGTGCGGTTGGAGTCGCGCCACACCGCGATGAGGCGCCCATCCGGCAACTGGCCGACGCGGACGCTGCTGAACGCCCCGCCGGCGATTGCGTTGGGGCCGGCCCACGCCCCACCGGACAGGGTCCACGCGCCGAGGTTCGGGTACCCCCACACCACCACGGCGGGGGCCCCTCCGCGGCGGATTTCGGGGGCGAAACCGTTCCCCGGAACCGGGATCGTGCCGGCGGGGGTGAAGGCGCCGCCCGGAGCCCGGGTGGCGGTGGACGTGAGGTAGTCGGGGGCCGGCCGGTACGTGGCGAGGGCGGTGCCGTCGGATGCGGCGGCCAAGGTGAGATCAAGCATGCGGGAGGCCGGGTCCAGGCGGGTCCGTGACCACGTGCCGTCGGCGCCCCGCACGCCCCACCAGGCCGTCTCCTTCTCCAGCCAGGTGGCCAGCACCTCACCCGAGCCGGTCAGGGCCACGGTCGGTGCTGAGACGCCGGCCTGCGTCGGGGGGCCGTCGGTGGTCGCCGGGCTTCCCAGTCGAGACGTCCACACGACGAGCCGCTCGGCCTCCCGCGATCGATGCCGTTCCGGCCACGCGACGGCCACGTCGAGGGCATCCACGGTGAGCGAAGGGATGAAGCCGATGCGCTTGGTGTGCCCGATGCGCAACGGTGCGGTCCAGCCGCCACCGCCGTGGTGGGTGGTCACACGCAACTCGGTCCACGGCGCGGGCCCGACGGGGGACTTCCACACGACGAACGCGGTTCCATCGATCCGGTATGTCACGAGGGGTGCCTCGCCCAGCTGGTACTGGGCGCGGGCCTCGGTCATCAGCGCCACCGGACGCGTCCAGGCGCCCGCGGAGGCGGCGGGGGCCGCGACGGCCAGCACCGCGATCACGGCGCGCAGCGCGCCGCCGGCGCGCAGGGACGGTCTCGAGGAAGTCATGGGCGGAATCGTAAACGCGGCGGGCGGGGACGCGTGCGGGCGGGGACGCGTGCGGGCGGATTGCGGCACGCGGAGTCCTGAATGAAGGCGAGGAGGGCGGGCTCTGGCTGGTGGCAAATCCTCAGATATGGCTCGTCTTATGTGAGGTTATCCGCTAATCTCAAATAGTGGCTGCTCATGTCTGAGGTTTTGAGGCGTCGCTGGCAGGGCGGCCTCGGCGGCTCAGGGCTTCCTCGTCGGGAGACGAAGCCGTGCGACTACGAGGTGTATGTACCGGACCGGTTGGGGGAGCGCGGGTTCTCGCTGAGCGCTGAGGTCGCGGCGGATGTTTCGGACGCCGAGGCCGCGATCGCTCGCCTGAACGTGGATGCGAATGCTTTGGTCAACACGGAGGCCATGGCGCGCATCCTCTTGCGAGCCGAAGCGGTGGCGTCGTCCCGCATTGAGGGGCTGGTCGTCGGAGCTCGGCGGTTGCTTCGCGCGGAGGCGCTGCGGGAGAGCACCACTGGGGTCGGCGATGTGACCGCCAACGAGGTCCTGAACAACATCGACGCGATGGTGTTCGCTGTCAACAGCGTGCATCGCGGTGACCCCATCACGGTGGAGTTGCT
>JAXLSS010000011.1:0-104701 GCA_046330395.1 Thermoleophilia bacterium | reverse complement strand
GGCGACACGGCGGTTGGAGCCGGGATCCTCCCGCAGGCCGAGCTTTGAGAAGATCGCGTTGATGTGCTTCTCCACGGCCCCGCGGGTCACCACCAGGTGCTCGGCGATGCCGGCGTTGCTCATCCCCTGCGCCACCAGGCCGAGGATCTCGCGTTCCCGCCCGGTGAGGTCCCCCAGCGCGGCGCCCGGGCGCGCGGCGGAGGGGTTGAGGAGGATGTCCACCACCTCGGGGTCCACGCACGAACGGCCCTGCGCCACCTCGCGCAGCGCCCGCACCAGCACCCCCGGTTCGCCCAGGCGGTCCTTCAGCAGGTAGCCGCGGCTGGCCGACCCTTGCGCGAACAGCACCTTCGCGTGGGCCGGGTCGGCGAACTGGCTCAGCACGATCACCCCCACCTCCGGAGCCGAGGCGCGCAGCGCCGATGCCGCACGGATGCCCTCGTCGGTGCCGGTGGGTGGCATCCGGATGTCGGTGAGCACCACCTGCGGTCGGTGCTGGGCGACGGCCGCCAGCAGGCCGGGCAGATCCTGGGCCATGGCGGCCAGCTCGATGCCGGGCGCGGCCGCCAGCAGGCTGCGGATGCCCTCACGCACCAGCAGGTTGTCCTCGGCGGCGACGACTTGAAGCGGCATCGCCACCCACGATAGACCGGGCCCGCGGGACACACCACGAACCCTCATGAAAACCCCACCCCATGCTGGTGCGGACCCCACCCCGGGGGATGCATGCGCTCCGCATGGTGTCCCCCCGAGGTGTCCGCCACGCTCTCCACGAGAGCAGGTTCACACCGATTCGAACGCCGGAGCACACCATGCGCAGCAGGGCACCCATCGCACTCTCGGCCGTCGCCGCCGTCGCACTCCTCGCCGGATGTGGCGGGGCCACCAACGACTACCGCGGCAAGGTCAGCAAGGTCGAGAACACGTACAAGCCGCAGGCCACCGCCCTGCTGTCGAAGTTCCAGTCCGACGCCGCCGACCCCGCCGCGCTCGCGGCCGACCTGCGTTCGTTCGCGAGCCTGGCCACGCGCTTCGGCGATGACGTGGAGGCCATCACGCCGCCCAAGGGCAGGGAGCAGCTGGCCGCGGCCCTGGTGACGGCCGAACGCCACATCGCCACGGCCGCCGGCGACGCGGCCACGGCCGCCTCCAAGCGCGACGCCAAGGCGCTGCAGGCCAGCCTGGCCAGGTTGGAGGCCGCGGACACCGAGGAGACCAACGCGGTCAACGCCCTGAACGCCGCCAAGTAGCCACGCGAACCTCGTTCCCAGGAGCCACACCCATGACCCGACGTCTCGCCGTGCTGACCGCGGTCGTGCTCGCGGCGGCGCCCGCCGCCGTCACCCAGGCCGCCGCCACGCACCCGCATTCCGCCAAGGCCCACGTCAATAAGCACACGCACGTGAAGAATTCCGCCACCAAGGTGGCGCGCGGCCCCAGGGGCCCCCGCGGCCCCCAGGGCCCGGCCGGCCCCGCAGGCCCGAAGGGCGACACCGGGGCGCGAGGCGCGACCGGCGCCACCGGGGCACCCGGCCCGACGGGCGCCACGGGCGCCACGGGTCCGGCGGGCCCGCTGCTGACCACCCTCCCCGGCGGGAGCACCCTTCGTGGCGTGTTCTCGGTGGCGGGACACAAGACCGGACCCGGTGGCTACACGCCGGTCACGACCGTCAGCTTCACCTCCCCGCTCTCCCAGGACCCCATCCTCGAGGTGGTGCAGATGGGGGCCGCGTCGACGGCCCACTGCGCCGGCGATGCGAACACGCCGACGGCGGCGGCCGGGTACCTCTGCGTCTACATCGGGCACTCATGGGGACAGCTCATGCCCGCGACGATCGGGGCCAACGCCAGCTACGTGGGTGGTGGGCGGTACGGAGCGGTCCTCACGCCGCTGGGGGTGAACGCGGACGGCGACTTCGAGATCGACGGCACCTGGGCGGTCACCGCCGGCCTCACCGGGTAGCGGCGCCTCGCCGACCCGTCACGCGCGCCGCACCACCCCCTAGGTGCGGCGCGCATCCGTGAGATCCACACCCGAAAGCCCGGAAACGAGGCGGTGAATCCCACGATGCGGGACGAATGCGCAATTCCGAGCAGCGCGCCTGGAGTTCGTGTAGATAGTTGCAACCGGCGGGTGTCAACCCGGCGGCGTGTGTCACCTGCATCGTCATCACAGGGGGAATTTCGCGTGATCACACGTGCGAAGACCGCGACCACGGCGGCGCTGTTGGCGGCGGGGGCCGTCGCGCTGGGTTCTGCGGCCGCGAGCGGTGCCGGGCCGGCGACGTCCCAGCAGGCCACCGTCACGCTCAAGCTGGGATACGTCACCACCGCGGCGCACCCGTACGGCCTCGCGGTGAACGCATACATCCAGAAGGTGAAGGAGCTGTCGGGCGGGCGCATCGTCATCACCGGCCAGCCCAACTACCCGCAGGCGGAGACCCAGCTGCTCTCCGACGTGCGCTCCGGCACCGAGGACATGGGCACCATCAGCACCGCCATTTGGGACTCGGCGGGCATCAAGAGCTTCCAGGCGCTGCAGGCGCCGATGCTCATCACCAACTACACCCTCGAGGGCAAGGTGCTGCGCGGCAGGATCGGCAAGCAGATGATCGCCGCCGCATCCGCCAAGGCCGGCGACGTCAAGGTGCTGGCCATCCACGAGGGCGGCCTGCGCAAGCCCCTCGGCGTCAAGCCGGTCAACACCTTCAAGTCCTTCCAGGGCCTGAAGATCCGCACGGCGCAGTCCCGGGTGCAGCAGCTCAGCATGAAGGCGCTGGGCGCCGACCCCAACGCCATTCCGCTGCCCGAGGTGTACCAGGGCCTGCAGAACGGCACGTTCGACGCCATGGAGGCCAACCTCGGCCTGATCTTCACCAACAAGTACTACGAGGTTGCCAAGTACGTCACGGCCAACATCAACCTGTGGCCCTTCCCCACAGCGCTCACCATCAACAAGGCCAAGTTCAACTCGCTGTCGGCGGCCGACCAGAAGGTCCTCACGGACGCCGCCTCGCAGCTGGCCGACACCTCGCTGTCCATCGTGTCCGCGCCGTCGGTGCTGCCGCAGAAGCTGGTCAACTGCGGCGTGCAGTTCCTCAAGGCATCGCCGTCCGACCTGAAGAAGTTCGGGAAGGCCGCTGACAAGGGCATCGCGCTTCTGTCCCGCGACAAGACGAACGCCAAGTTCATCACCGCGATCCAGAAGCTGAAGGCCAAGACCAAGGCCCCGACTCCCGACCCGCTGCCGACCACGGCCACGGGATCCTGCGGCTCGTAAACCGACCGAGACCCCACGTTCTGAGTCCGCCGGCCCGGCGCCGGCGGACTCCGGGCGGGAACGTGGCGTCACTTCCGCATCACGCACCACACTCACAAGGGGGAACCCATGGAAGCAGGAACCAAGGTGCTGCGCACCGCGGCGGTGCTGTCGGCCGTGGCCCTGGCCGCCGGGGCGGCCGGCTGCGGCAGCAGCAGCAAGAGCAGTTCCGGCAGCAGCACCTCCGGGGGCGGCGGCACCATCACGCTGAAGCTGGGGTACGTCACCACCGAGACGCACCCGTACGGCCAGGCCGTGGACTTCTTCGCTCAGGAGGTGGCGACGGCGTCGAACGGCCACATCAAGATCGTGGGGCAGCCCAGCTACCCGCAGGCCGAGGGTCAGCTGCTGTCCGACGTGCGGAACGGCACCGAGGACATGGGCACCGTCAGCACGGCCATCTGGGACTCGGCGGGGATCAACAGCTTCCAGGCGCTGCAGGCCCCGTTCCTCATCAACAACTACCCCCTCGAGGCGAAGGTCATCGAGGGCTCGGTGGGCACGGCCATGGTCAAGGACGCCACCGCCAAGGCGGGTGACATCCAGGTGCTGGCCATCCACGAGGGCGGCCTGCGCAAGCCCGTGGGGGCCACCAAGAAGCTCACCACCGCGGCCTCGTTCAAGGGCCTCAAGATCCGCACCGCGCAGTCCAAGGTGCAGGCGGCCGGCATGCTGGCGCTGGGCGCCGAGGCCGACCCGCTGCCGCTGCCCGAGGTGTACCAGGCCCTGCAGAACCACACCGTTGACGCCATCGAGGCCAACCTGGGCCTGATCTACGCCAACAAGTACTACGAGGTCGCCAAGTACATCACCGGCAACGTCAACTTCTGGCCGTTCCCCACCGCCCTCATCATCAACAAGGCCAAGCTGGCCTCGCTGTCGGCGGCCGACCAGAAGATCCTCACGGACGCGGCGGCGAAGGTGGCCCAGAAGTCCCTGGACATCGTCTCCGCCAAGAGCACCCTGCCGCAGCAGCTGGTCAACTGCGGCTCCGTGTTCGTCTACGCCTCACCGGCGGACAAGCTGGCGCTGGGCAAGGAGGCGAACGCCGCCGTGACGGCGCTCTCCAAGGACGCCACCACCGGCAAGTTCATCAAGCAGATCCAGGCCATCAAGGCCGGGATGCCGGCGGGCGCGGTTCCGCCGCCGTTCCCGACCAAGAAGACCGGGGCCTGCGCGCCTCCCGGCTGATCCACGCCGCACCCCGCGTTCCCGCCGGGCCTCGCGCCCGGCGGGATCAGCGGTGGGCGCTGTCGGCCACCAGGGCGGCCACCACACCCGGGATGGTGTGCTCCCCCGCCTCCACCTGCACCTCCACGCCCAGCTCACGCGCGGTGGCGGAGGTGATGGGCCCGATGGACACGGCCCGGGCCCGTTCGGGCGCCGCGCCCATCACGTCCAGGTAGCGCCGCACGGTGGACGACGCGGTGAAGGTGACGTAGTCGGCGTCGCGGGCCGCCGCGATGGCCTCCTCACCCGGTGATTCGGTGAGGGTGTCGTACAGCGCCACCTCGTCCACGCGGGCGCCCATGGCGCGCAGGCCGTCCACCAGCTCCACGCGCGCCTCGCGGGCGCGGGCCACCAGCACCGGCACATCGTGCAGGTCGCGGTCCTGAAGGGCCTCCAGGATGCCCTCCGCCACGAACCGCTCGGGCACCAGGCCGGGGATCACGCCGTGTGCGCGCAGCCGGTCGGCCGTGGCCGGGCCGATGGCCACCACCAGCGCCTCGCGGGCGATGGCGCGCGCGTCCAGGCCGCGCTCACCCAGCCGTGCGAACAGCTGGTCCACGCCGTTGACGCTGGTGCACACCAGCACCCGGTAGCCCCCGATGGCGTCCACCATGGCCCGGATGTCCGCCGAGTCGTCGATGGGCACGATGCGGATGACCGGCAGCTCCACCACCTCGGCGCCCAGCGCCGCCAGGAGGCCGGTGAGGTCGCTGGCCTGCGCACGCGCGCGGGTCACCACCACGCGCCGTCCCGACAGCGGGCGCGCGTCGGGATCGGCGATGCCCTCCAGGCCCGCCACGTCGCCGAACACCATCACCGCCGGGTTCCCCAGCCCCTCGCGCACGATGGCCTCCGGCAGGGTGGCCAGGGTGGCGCGCACCACCCGCTGGCGGGGCGTGGTGCCCCACTGGATGGCGGCCGCCGGCTGATCACCGGGGCGCCCGGCGGCGCGCAGGGCCGCCACGATGCCGGGCAGGCGCCCCACGCCCATCAGCACCACCAGCGTGCCGGGCACCCGGCCCAGCGCGTCCCAGTCGGTCTGCTCCCCCGGCTTGCTGGGGTCCTCGTGACCGGTCACCACCGTGAACGAGGTGGCCACGGCGCGGTGGGTCACCGGGATGCCGGCCGCCGCGGGCGCGCCCACCGCGCTGCTGATGCCGGGCACCACCTCCACGGGGATGCCCTCGGCGCGCAGCGCCAGCGCCTCCTCGCCGCCGCGGCCGAACACGAAGGGGTCGCCGCCCTTGAGGCGCACCACCAGGAGGCCCTCGCGGGCCAGGTCCACCAGCGTGCGGTTGGTCTGGTCCTGCGTGAGCGCCTGGCGTCCCGGCGCCTTGCCGGCATCGATGAGGCGGGCATCCGGGCGCACCAGGTGCATGTGCTGCGCGGTGCCCAGCCGGTCGAACACCACGGCGTCCGCCCGCTGCAGCAGCTCGCGCCCCCGCACCGTCAGGAGGCCAGGGTCGCCCGGGCCGGCGCCCACCAGGGCCACCCGCCCCGATCCGGGCGCGGTGCTCAGCGGGCCCCCATCAGGGCCTGCACCACCCGGCCGGCCAGCGCCTCGGGGCCGGCGATGGCGTCGTGCACGGTGACGCGGCGGGCGTCGGTCCCGTCGGCATCGGCGGCGGCGAACGCCGTCACGCGCAACCCGTCCGCGTCGGGCGTGCACAGCACCCCCACCGGCGACAGGCAGCCACCACCCAGACCCGCCAGCACGGCGCGCTCCACCTGCAGGCAGGTGCGCGAGGTGAGGTCGTCCAGCGCGGCCACGGCCAGGGACACGGCCTCATCGCCGGCACGCCCCTCCAGGGCCAGCAGGCCCTGACCGGCGGCCGGGGTGCAGACGTCTGGGTGCAGCGGGGTGAGGTCCACACGGTGGCGTCCCAGCCGCGACAGGCCGGCCATGGCCAGCACCACCGCGTGCACGTCGCCCTCGTCGCGGCGCCGCAGCCGGGTGTCGACGTTGCCGCGGATGGGCACCACCCGCAGGTCCGGGCGGGCGGTCAGCAGCTGGGCCGAGCGGCGCGGGCTGCCCGTGCCCACGGTGGCCCCCTGCGCCAGGGACTCCAGGGCGCCGGCGGCCACCAGCACGTCGCGGGGGTCCTCCCGCGGCGGCACGGCCAGCACGTCGAGGCCGTCCGGCAGCTGGGTGGGCATGTCCTTCGCGGAGTGCACCGCGATGTCGGCCTCGCCGGCCAGCAGCGCCTGCTCCAGCTCCTTCACGAACATGCCGCGATCGGGGGCCGCCTCGGATCCGGTGGCGCTCCAGCGGTCGCCGGTGGTGACCAGCTCCACCAGCCGCACGCGGTGCCCGGCCGCGGTGAGCGCATCGCCCACCTGCCGTGCCTGGGCCAGGGCCAGCGGTGACCGCCGCGTGGCGATCCTCAGCTCGACGGCTGGACTCCGTTCACGCCGTTCATCCCGCGCCCGGCCGCGACCGTCTCGCCCTGGGGCGGCGCGGCGGCGGCCTCCAGGCCGAACAGATGCCGCAGGCTCTCCAGGTGGCGCATGCCGTCGGCCTGGCCGGCCGAGCGACGCGCCCGCACGGTGGGTTCGTGCAGCAGCTTGTTCACCAGCGAGCGGCTGAAGGCCTCCATGCGCTCCCGCTCCTCGGGGGACAGCGCCTCGGCGGCACCCAGCACCCGGTCCATCTCGTCGCGGCGCACCTCCTCGGCCCAGTCGCGCAGTGCCCGGATGGAGGGCGTGGCCGCCAGCGCCAGGCGCCAGTCGCCGAAGCCGGTGACCGCGTCGGCAACGATGCGGTCGCCCAGCATGGCCTCCTGGCGGCGGCCGTTGAGGTTCTCCTCCACCACGCGCTCGAGGTCGTCGATGTCGCGCAGCTCCACGCCGTCGACGGTGGTGACGTCGGCCGCCACGTCGCGGGGCACCGAGATGTCCACGATCAGCATGCGCCGGCCGTGCTGGCCGCCCAGGGCCGTCTGCACGGCGTGGCGGTCGAGGATGATGTGGGGGGCGTCGGTGGATGAGATCACGATGTCGGCCGCCTCCAGTTCCTGGTTGAGGTGGTCGAACCCCACGCCCACGCCACCCACGCGCGAGGCCAGCCGCCGGGCGGTGCTGACGGTGCGGTTCACCACGCGCACCTCGCCCACGCCGTGCTCCACCAGGCTGGTGAGCACGGCCTCGGCCATCTGGCCGGCGCCGATCACCAGCACGCGGCGGCGGTCGAGGTCGGTGAAGGCCTGGGAGGCGATGCTGACGGCCACGGCGGGCACCGAGGACGGCCCCCGGCTGATGCTGGTCTCGGTGCGCACCCGCTTGCCCACCTCCACGGCCTGCCGGAACAGCTGGTTGAGCACCGGCCCGGTGGCCTCCTCCTCCATGGCGCGCTCCCACGCGGTGCGCACCTGGCCCTGGATCTCGCTCTCGCCCAGCACCATGGAGTCGAGGCTGGAGGTCACCCGGAACAGCTGGGTGGCGGCCCGCTCGTCGCGCTCCTGGTACCGCACGCAGTCCAGCTCGGACTTCGAGATCCGGGTGTGGGCCATCAGCGTGTCCACGATGACCCGCTCGGCCTCGGTGGGGTCGGGCGTGGAGGCGTACACCTCGGTGCGGTTGCAGGTGGACAGCGCCACGGCCTCCGCCACGGCCCCGTGGCCCACCAGTTCACGCACCATGGCCCGCGCCACCCGGTCGGGCAGCGCCGCCTTCTCGCGCAGCTCCACCGGCGCGGTGCGGTGTGACAGTCCCACCACCACGACGTGCATCAGGCGCCACCCTCGCTTGCCAGCTGATCAAGTCGTGCCGCCGCATCGGCCGTATGCCCCCCGGAGATGAGCGCCAGGAGATCGTCGTTCACCACCGCGCGCACCGCCGCCGCACGGCGGGCGGGATCGGGGATGGCGGCCTTGAGCCGCTCCCGGCGCTGCGACAGGAGTTCCAGCAGCACGCCCCACTCGGGTCCGAACATGCCCTCGATGCGGCGGCGCGCGTCGGCGGCCACCGCCGGGGCGGTGCCGTGCGTGGTGACCGCCACCGACAGCCCACCGCGCCGCACCAGTGCCGGCACGGTCACGTCGCCCAGATCCGGCCGGTCCACCACGTTGCACAGCACCCCGGCCGCGCGGGCGTCGGCGGCCACCCGGGCGTTCACCGCGGGGTCGTCCGTGGCCGCGACGGCCAGCATGCAGCCCTGGAGGTCAGCGGCCTGATAGGGGCGGCGCCGGTGGTCGGAGATCTGCTGGGAGGTGACCATTTCTTCGAGTTCCTGCGTCGCGGCCGGAGCGACGAGCCGCACAACCGCACCATGCTGGAGAAGGCCCTGGACGCGTCCGGTCGCGATCCGGCCCCCGCCCACCACACAACAGGTGCGGCCCCGGACATCCAGGAAGAGGGGATAGCTCGCGGTCAAGAGCCCGTACCCGTGATCGCCCGTGCCTCACCACAGGTCCTGGGAGGGTAGACCCGTTCACCACACCCCGCCAGGGCCGTACAGCCCCGGGCCAGGGACGTTCGGTCACTCCACGTCGTCGGGACCCTCGTGCTCACGCACCAGGCGGGCCATCAACTCGGCGTCCCGGCCGAGTCGCGCGGTGCGCGCGCCCAGCATCACGATGTACAGCAGCAGCGCCACCCAGATCACCGCGTAGGCGGCCACCACGAACTGCGCATCGTGGCTCACGCCGACACCAGCCGCTCGAGGCGCATCTTCAGATCCGACATGGTGCGCTCCGCGCGACGCTGGATGAGCTGCAGCTGCAGCACCGTGGCGAACACCCCGGTCATGGCGGCCAGGCTCACCAGGAACCACCACAGCATGCTGTGGGGCATGGCGGCCCCGTTGCGCGTGATCACCACCGGGTGCACCGCGGACTTGGCCACCCGCACCGACCAGAACGACAGGGGCACGGCGGCGAACGCGAAGATGGCGTACACCGCGCCGTAGCGCATCTGGCGATCGCCCTCCGCGGAGGAGCGCAGCACGAAGTAGGCGGCGTACAGCAGCACCAACACCAGGTAGGTCACCAGGCGCGGGTCGTCCCACACCCACCAGGTGCCCCATGAGGCCTTCGCCCAGATGGACCCGGTGATGATGGTGAGCACCGAGAACACCATGCCGATGGTGACCGAGGCCACCTGCACGTCGTCCCAGCCCACGCGGCGGTGGTGCTCGCGTGCACGCAGACCCAGGATGCCCGCCACGCACGCCACGCCGAAGGCCAGCAGCGACACCAGCGCGATGGGCACGTGGAAGTAGAAGATGCGCTGTTTGAGCCCCTGATCGCTGTCCTCCGGCGCCACCAGGAACGATCCGAGGATGGCGGCGGCGGTGAGCGCGGCCGTGGCGACGCCCAGCACGATCAGGCGCATGCGGGCCCGGTCAGTCGTCCAGGACATGGTCGAAGGTGGCGTAGGCAACGAGTGCGAAGACTACCCCATACACCAGGAGGAACAGGATGTAGCCGCGGTACTCGCCACGGTTGGCATGGGGCCCCAGCACCGCGTGCGTGGCGCCCGCCGCGGCGATCACCACGGGCAGCAGCGAGGGCAGCATCAGCACCGGCAACAGCAGCTCCCGGGCACGGGTGAACACGCTCATCGACGCGAGGAAGGCACCCACCAGGGCGATGGCCACGTCGGCCACCAGGCACACCAGCCCGGTCAGGAGCACCCCGGTCAACGCCGTGTCGCGCACGAAGAACACCACGGCCAGCGGCACCACCAGCACCTGCACGGCCAGCAGGGACACCACCAGCGTCACCACCCGGGCCGCCAGGAACGCCAGCCGCGGCACGGGCGCGGCCAGCAGGCCGTCCAGCACGCGCTGTTCGCGTTCCGGCACCCAGGTGCGGCCCACCCCCAGCACGGCCGTCAGCGCCACGGTGCCCCAGATGATGCCGCCGGCGAAGGGCGTGGGGTCCTCGGTGCGCGTGCCGATGGTGAACTGGAACAGCACCATGGCCACCAGCGCGAACAGCACCATCGCCACGCCGGTCTCGCGGGTGCGCAGCTCCAGCAGCACGTCCTTGCGCACCAGGGCGCGCACCTGCCCCAGCGCAGTGGGCCTCACGCGGTGACCTCCCCGTAGCGGCCCACCAGCTCGGGCACCGAGAGCCCGGCGGTGGGCGCCTGCCACACCACCCGCCCGGCGTGCATCACCAGGATGCGGTCCACCTGCTCGGTCACGCGGTGCAGCTCGTGGGTCACCAGCACCGCACCGGCACCCTCGGGCAGGTCACCCAGCACCGCGTCCAGCAGGGCGGCGCCCCGGGCATCCAGACCCGTATAGGGCTCGTCCATCAGCAGCAGGCGCGGCCCGTGCAGGGTGAAGCGGGCGATGCCCAGCCGCTGGGTCATGCCCCGGCTGAAGGTGCGCACCGGATCGTGGGCGCGCGGCAGCAGACCCACGCGCGACAGGGCGTCGGGGACGCGTTCGTGCAGATCGGAGAGCCCGTACAGGCGCCCGAACAGCTCCAGGTTCTGCCACGCCGTGAGGTCCAGGTACACGGACGGGTCGTGCCCCAGGTGCGACAGGTGGGGGCGCACGCGGTTGGGCCGGTCGGCGGCGTCCTGGCCCATCAGGCTCAGGCTGCCCGAGTCGGGGCGCAGCAGGGTGGCGAGGATGCGCAGCAGGGTGCTCTTGCCCGCGCCGTTGGGGCCCACCAGGCCCACGCGCTCGCCCGGGTCCACACGCAGGTCCACCCCCGCCACGGCGGCGCGGCCGCCGAACGCCCGCGACAGGCCCTCCCCAAGCACCAGGGGCTCACCCACCGGGGGTCCGGTCACAGGGGCGACGGGACGCTCACCTCGGCCACCACCGCCACGAAGAACACGAGGGCCAGCAGGGCGTTGGCCCGCCCGAAGGCCGCCTGGATGCGCGCGCGGTCCTGCGGGTGCACGTGCAGGTTCTCGAACACCAGGATGGCGGCGCACACGGCCACGCCCACCCGGTACCACGTCCCCACCCCGGCGGTCTCACCGGCCGCCGCCAGCGCCAGCACGGCCAGCACGTGCATGCCACGCGTGGTCCACAGCGCCGCGGCGGGCCCGAAGCGGGCCGGCACCGATCGCACGCCGTGCGCGCGGTCGAACTCCAGGTCCAGCAGGGCGTAGATGATGTCGAAGCCGCCGATCCAGAAGGCCACCGCCAGGCCCATCAGCACCGGCGACGCGGCGAAGTGCCCGGTCACGGCGATCCAGCCGCCCACCGGCGCCAGCCCGATCACCAGCCCCAGCACCAGGTGGCACAGCCAGCTGAAGCGCTTGGTGTAGGGGTACAGCACGAAGCCGGCCACGGGGATGGGCCACAGCCACCACGTGATGCGGGGCAGCTGGCTGACGGCCACCAGCAGCACTGCCAGGCTCACCGCGCTGAACCACCACACCTGTTGTGCCGTGAGTCGGCCCGAGGGCAGCTCACGTCCGGCGGTGCGCGGGTTGGCGGCGTCGATGTGGCGGTCCACCAGACGGTTGATCGCCATCGCCAGCGAGCGCGCGCCCACCATGGCCACCAGCACCCACGCCAGCACCGCGGCCCGGGGCCACTCGTGGCGGGCCAGCAGCGCCCCGGCCACCGCGAACGGCAGGGCGAACACGGTGTGCTGGAACCGCACCAGGTTGAGCAGCGCGGGCACCAGCTCGCGCCCGGCGGCGGGCGCGCGGCCCGAGGTGTGCAGGCCGCCCGTCACGACGGCGGCTCCGCGGCGCCGTAGATGGCGGGGCGGTCGCGCATGAGCCCCCAGAACTGGTCGCCGTGGTCGAAGTGCCACCACTCCTCGGCGTAGTTGGTGAACCCCTGCTCGTGCATGGCCCAGAACAGCAGGCGGCGCCGGTCGCGCACGGGGCCCGGCTGGTCCTCCAGGGCGTGGGCCTCCGCCTCCGGCACGAACGCGTCGAACGCCGTCCCAAGGTCCAGCAGTTCCCCGTCGGCGTCCATCAGGGTCAGGTCCACGGCCCCGCCGGTGAGGTGCGGCGGAGGTGCCAGCACCGACCGGGAGGGGGGCGTCACATAGCGGGCCGCGGCCTCCAGCAGCGCGTCTGCGGGCATCTCCGGGTGCACCGCCGTGAGCTCGGTGAGGTAGGCGTCGAACAGCGCGCTCTGCACCTGCAGCGGCCGGTACCCGTCCCACACCGCCAGCCCGATGCCCTGCGGCAGCGAGTCGGCCACCGCCACCAGGCGCTCGGCCACCCCGCGGCGCAGCCACGTGGCCGGCAGGCTCCCCGGCAGCCCCCAGCGGAAGTACTCGGCCCGGTCCGCGATGCGCGGGTGCAGCCCGCCGATGCGCACCAGCGGTTCGTCCACGGGTTCGATGGGCACGTCACGCCACCCCGTGTTGGGGCGCATCGGCGGGATCGGCGCTAGGGCGTCCACTGCTGGGCCTCCACGTGCCAGCCGGGGTCCAGGCCCTCGGCGATGGCCACGAACAGCGGCACCACCACGCGGGGATGCGGCACGGTGGCCGGGTCCTCCAAGGGATACGCCGCCGCGCGCATGGCGGTGCGCGTGCCGCCCGGGTTCACCGCGACACAACGGATGTCGTGGTCTGCCAGCTCCTCCCGCAGCATCCGGGTGGCCGCCTCGATGCCCGCCTTCGACACGGAGTAGGCGCCCCAGTCGGCGCGGCCCGCCGCCCCCGAGGACACGTTGATGATCACCGATCCGCGACGCATCACGGGGAGTATGGCCGCCGTGAGGCGCAGCGTGCCGGTGAGGTTGACCTCGATCACCCGGCGCGTCAGGTCGGGCGCGGCCTCCAGCAACGGCCCGCGCACGCCCAGCTCGCCCGCGTTGTTCACCAGCACGTCACAGGCGCCCAGCGCCTGGCGCGCCGCGGCGCCCGCGGCGTCCACCGACGCGGGGTCGGCCAGATCCAGCACCTGCGGGGTCAGGCGCTCCCCCCAGCCGGCGGCATCGGCGGCGGCCGCCAGGCCGTCCAGGTGGGACGACTCGCGTGCCGTGGCCAGCACATGCGCGCCCTCGGCCAGGTAGGCCTCGGCGACGGCGCGGCCCACGCCCCGGGACGCGCCCGTCACGATGGCGCGCACACCCTCCAGACGGGTCAACTCAGCCTCCATCGGGCGGCGGGGCCGCCCGACGAATCAACGTGGATCAGTCCTGGACGAAGTGGACCGGCGTGGCCTGCGGGATCTGCGGCTTGGCCGGGATGACGGCGCTGTTGTCACTGGTGCCGGCCACGCTTGCCACGTAGGCCGCCACGTCCGCGGCGTCCTGGCCCTTCAGCAGGTGACGGGGCATGGGCTTCTGCGCCCACTGGATCCAGCGGTTCACCACACCCTGGTACTGGCTGTCCGGGATGCCGGTGTCACGGCTGCCGCGCCAGGCGTCGTCCAGGTTGGGGCCGATCTGGCCCTTGGTACCCGCGTCCGCCAGCGTGTGGCAACCACCACAGGTGTTCTGGAAGAGCTTCTTCCCGTTTGCGGTGTCGCCGGACTGGTTGCCGCAGCCACTGGTCACCGCGACGACCGCGCCCACGGCAAGCGCCGCGATCGTGCACCGAACTCCTCGCATGAACCGCCCTTCGCGCATCAGATGAGGTACACAACGACGTAGAGGAACACCCACACCACGTCGACGAAGTGCCAGTAGAGGGACGCCGCGCCGAGGGGCGTGAACCACCGCGGCGTGAAGTCATGAGCCCGCTTGACGCGGATGTAGCTGATCAGCAGCAGCACCAGACCCACGAACACGTGCAGGCCGTGGAACCCGGTGAGCGTGTAGAAGGTGGCGCCGAACGCCTTGTTCTGCGGCGTGAAGCCCAGGTGCACGTACTCGTTGATCTGCACCACGAGGAACGTGAGGCCCAGCGCCATCGTCACCAGGAGGCCCCGCTCCAGGCCCTTGCGGTCGCCGTGCTTGAGCCGGTGCTCGGCGAACCACACGGTGAACGAGCTGAACACCAGGAACGCCGTGTTGACGCCGGTGATCAGCTTGGGCAGCTCGAACCGCTCGCCCGTCGCCACGTTCTTCAGCGGCGGCCAGTCGTTGGCGGCGATGTTGTACCGCACCATGAAGTACGCCGCGAAGAACGAGGCGAACAGCATGGCCTCCGAGCCCAGGAAGAGCATCATGGCCAGCATTCCCTGGCTCATGCCCGTGTGCTGGCCACGCTCGGCGTTGCGGGCGTGGGGGCTCAGCGTGATGGTGTGTTCTGCGGCCATTCGGACTCCCCCGGCCTAGGCGCCCGACGGCGCAGGCTGCGCCCCGGAATCGACGACGACATGTTCGACGGTCACCGGCGCGGCGGCACGCTGCACCGCCTCCAGGTCGCCCGCGCTCTCCCGCGACCGCGTGCACAGCAGCACGCTGTCGGCGTGGAAGGCATCACGGGCGATGACGGCCGCGGCCTCGGGGCCGCCGTCCACCACCTCGCCGTGCGCCTGGATGCCGGCGTCCTGCAGCCGCTGGATGGCCCGCTGGGTGCGGCGGGCCGCCTCGTCACGGGCCGTGTTGGCGTCGTCGGCCCAGTTGGGGCCGTCGATGGACAGCGGGCACAGCAGCACGGCGGCCATGGGGGCCTCACCGGCGTGCGACCGCAGCGCCTGCGCCAGACCGGCCTCGTCCAGCGCCCCGTTGGCGATGACCGCCACGCGGTGCAGCGCCGGGGAGGCGATGGCCGTGCGGGCGTCGTCGCCGCGCACCACCACGCGGGTGACGGGCAGGCCCGACACCTTGCGGGCGCGGTCGATGAGGTCCTGGTTCATCCATGCCGACTCGTTGAGCGGGAAGGTGGCCACCCACAGCTCGGTGGCGGGCTCCTCGTCCAGGATGCGGCGCGCCGCGTCCAGGGGTCCGCCGTCCTCCACCGTGCCGCTGGCGTCGATGCCGCGGTCGGCCAGCACCGCCAGCGCGGTCTGCATGCGCAGCTCGGCCGCCTTGCGGTCGCCACCCTCGGTGGGCGCCACAAGCGTGAAGCGCCACACGCCGCCGTGCGCACGGTCGGTGATGCGGTCGAGCAGCTCGGAGGAGGCGATGGTGCGGTTGGCCAGCACCACGATGGTGCGCCGCTCGGTGTCGGTGAGCTCGCCGCCGCCGTACTGCGGGCCGGCGTACACCACCGCGTGGCGCGCCCCGGGGATGCCGTACTGGTACGGGCCACCCACAACCTGCGGGTCGGCGTCGAAGTTGAACAGGCTGGGCGGGCTGGACACCAGCCACTCCAGGCTGCGGCCCCGCCAGGGGTTCCAGGGGGCGCGCGGGCCGCTCCGCCAGGAGGTGATCATGTTGTAGAAGAACACGGCGGTGCCGATCACCATCAGCACGCTGAACAGGCTGATGATGAGGTTGAGGTTCCCGAACCGCGGGTCGTAGTCGGCCACGCGTCGCGGCATGCCCTGCGCACCAAGCCAGTGCTGGGGGAAGAACGTGCCGTTGAAGCCCACGAACGTCAGCCAGAAGTGCCACTTGCCCAGCACCTCGCTGTACATCCGCCCGGTCATCTTGGGGAACCAGTAGTAGACACCGGCGAAGATGGTGAACACCGAGCCGCCGAAGAACACGTAGTGGATGTGGGCCACCACGAAGTAGGTGTCGGTGAGCGAGATGTCGGTGGTGAGCGTGCCCAGGAACACCCCGGACAGGCCGCCGATGACGAACGTGAAGATGAAGCCCAGCGCCCAGTACATGGGTGTCTGCAGGTGGATCTTCCCGCCCCAGATGGTGCCCAGCCAGGAGAACACCTTCACGCCGGTGGGCACGGCGATGACGATCGTGGTGATCATCATCGGGATCCGCAGCCAGGACGGCATGCCGGACACGAACATGTGGTGCGCCCACACCCCGAAGCCCAAGAGGGCGATGGCCACGGTGGAGAACGCGATGGCCCGGTACCCGAAGATGGGCTTTCTGGAGAAGGTGGCGAGCACCTCGGAGATGATCCCGAAGCCCGGCAGCATCATGATGTAGACGGCCGGGTGCGAGTAGAACCAGAACACGTGCTGGTACATCACGACGTCGCCGCCGTTGGCACCGTTGAAGAAGTTGGTGCCCACCACGCGGTCGAACAGGGTCATGAACTGCGAGCCGGCGATGAACGGGGTGCCGAACACCACCAGACCGGACGTGGTGGCGTTGGCCCACACCAGCAATGGCATGCGCCACACCGTCATCCCGGGTGCGCGCATGGTCATGATGGTGACCAGGAAGTTCAGTGCCGTCGCGATGGACGAGGCGCCGGCGAACTGCACGGCCATCTCGAACATGGTCTGGCCGGTGGTGCCCTCCAGCGACAGCGGCGGGTAGGCGGTCCAGCCGGAGGAGAAGGCGCCCACCAGCGGTGAGATGGCCAGCATGGCCCCGGCGGGGATCAGCATCCACAGCGACAGGGCGTTGAGCCGCGGGAACGCCATGTCCTTGGCGCCGATCATGATGGGCAGCACGTAGTTGGCCAGCCCCGCGAACACGGGGATGACGAACCCGAAGATCATGATCGTGGCGTGCGCGCTGAAGTAGCCGTTGTAGGTCTCGCCGTCGGCGATCTGCAGGCCGGGACGCGCCAGCTCCAGGCGCACCAGCTCGGCGAACAGGCCACCCACGATGAAGAAGGCGAACACCACCACCAGGTACTGGATGCCGATGACCTTGTGGTCGGTGTTGACCCGGAAGTAGTCACGCCAGCTGGTGGCCCCGTGCAGCGAGTGGTCCTCGTAGTCCACCTGCTTGCCGGTGAGGTACCCCCACCACCAGTCGAAACACCCGATGCCGATGACGAAGCCCATGCCGGACAGGCCGGCGATGGCGGCCCAGTACGGCTGGGGCTCCCAAAGGTCCTTGAAGCCGAAGGCCCACCGCAGCAGGAACACCAGCGCGAGGCCGGTGATGGCGCCGCTGAGCGTCCAGACGATGGCGCGCTTCCACCAGTACCAGAGGGGCTTGGGCGGTGCGTGGTGCCCGTGACCGGAGTCCGGGTGCGCGTAGGTGGGTGCGAAAGTCGCCATCTTCGATGCGTGTCCTCGTCGTCGACCGTCGGTGCGGTTGGCGGAGCGGTCCTGGGCTTACTTGGAGGGGGTGGTGGTGGCCGGGGTGGCCGCCGGCGTCGCGGACGCCTGGGCCTCGGCCGCGGCGCTGCGCTTCCAGGCGTCGTAGTCGGCCGCCGGCATCACGATGGCGCGGCTGCGCATGATGCCGTGACCGGCGCCACACAGCTCGGCGCAGATCAGCGGGTACGTGCCGACCTTGTTGGGGTTGACGATGAGCTGGGTCGTGATCCCCGGGACCACGTCCTCCTTCACGCCGAACTCGGGCACCCACAGGTCGTGGATGACGTCGCTGGACCGCATCTGGAACACCACCTGGCGGCCCTCGGGCAGGCGCAGGTCACCGGTGGTGATCTTGGCGTCCGGGTAGGTGAACTCCCAGGCGAACTGCCAGGCGCGCACCTGGATGACCTCGCGGTTGGCGGCCAGCGCCTCGTTCTTGTTGGTCACGATGATCGACCAGGCCGCGATGACCGCCAGCAGGATGATCGGGATGACCGTCCAGATGATCTCCAGCTGCGTGTGACCGTGGAGGGGCGGGCCGTCCGACTCATCCCCCGGGTCCGCGCGGAACCGCCAGATCGAGTAGAGCAGGAACGAGGTCACCCCGGTGAAGATCACGCCGGAGGAGATGACCAGGAACCACATCAGACCGTTGACGCGATGGGCCTGTGAGGCCGCCTCGCCGGGCCACCAGTCGATGAGGAAGATGACTGCCGCGGTGATGGCGCCCACCACGAGGTGGACCACCACGAGAGGGAGGAGGTGACGATTCTTCATGAGGGCGCGAAGCTATCAGCCACCGCAGTCGAAGGGCGAGAGAACCCTGCCGTGACATGTGTCCCGGCTCCGGGTGCGAAACAGCCCGTCAGCCCCCGATGACGACGCGGGGAACCCGCAGGACGGCCACGGCGACGCAGACGGCCGTCAGCACCGCGCCCGCAACCAGCGGCGCGCCGGGTACGAATTGGTCGAACATCGTTCCCGCAGCGACGGGTCCGAAGATCCTGGCCACCCCGCCGGTGGAGGCCGCCAGCCCCAGCACCTCGCCCTGCTCGGCGTCGCCCGCCGCGTGGGAGATCAGCGCCGAGGTGGTGGAGAAGGCCAGCCCGGAGGTCACGCCCAGCAGGATCAGGGGCGGCAGCATCAGCCACACCGTGCCGGCCGCGGCCATGCCCGCCAGGCCCAGCGCGGTGCCCACCAGGCCGGCGATCAGCACCGTGCGCTCCCCGTAGCGGGTCACGACCCGGCCCACCAGGAAGCCCTGGCTGAACGCGGCCGCCAGGCCCACCACCACGAACAGCACGCCCATCTGCGTCTGGCTGTAGCCGAAGCGGCGGTTGCCCAGCAGCGCGAAGGTGGACTCCATCCCCACGAAGGCCAGGGTGGCCACGAAGGACAACCAGATCAGCGGGGCCAGCGCGGGGCTGGCCAGCGCCCGGCGCAGCTGCTGCAGTCGCGGGGTGGGCGCGGCCGCCGCCCCGGGCACCCGTGACTCGGGCAGCCGGATGTAGGCCAGCACCAGGTTCACCGCGGCCAGGCCGGCGGCGAAGTAGAACGGCACCGCGTGGCCCAGCACCGACAGCCCGGCGCCGATGCCCGGGCCCAGGATGAACCCCAGCCCGAAGGCCGCGCCGATCATGCCCATCCCCCGGGCCCGCTCCTCGCGGGTGGTGACGTCGGCCACATAGGCCTGGGCGGCGGCATACGAGGCTCCGGAGATGCCGTTCAGCATGCGCGCCACGAACAGGACGGCCAGGCTGCCCGCCAGGCCGATCATCAGCGAGGACAGGGCGCTGCCCGCCAGGGTCACCAGGATCACGGGGCGCCTGCCCACGCGGTCGGACAGGCGCCCCCAGAGCGGCGCGAACAGCACCTGCATCAGCGAGTAGCTGGCCGACAGGAAGCCGATCTGCGTGGCCGAGGCGCCGAAGGTCTTGGCCCACAGGGGCAGGATGGGCAGCACGATGCCGAAGCCGATCAGGTCGATCAGCACCGTCGTGAACACCACCATCATCCGGGCGTCCATGCGCCCGTGGCCGCGCCGTTGCGGCGTCACCGCGTCAGGCCGCGTCGATCGCCATCGCCACGAACAGCAGCGCCAGGTACAGCAGTGAGTAGTGGAAGGTGATGCGCGCCATGCGCTCGGTGGGCTTGCGCCACAGCAGCCAGGCCGAGCCGCAGAACACCGCGTCCAGAACCAGCGCCGACACGAAGTAGGTCACGCCCGCCAGACCCGCGGCCACGGGCATCAGGCTGACCCCGGTCATCACGCCGGTCCAGAGCAGCACCTGCCAGCGCGTGGCCTCGTCGCCGTGCACCACGGGCAGCATCGGCACGCCGGCGGCGGCGTAGTCCTTCTTGAGCAGCAGCGCCAGGGCCCAGAAGTGCGGCGGGGTCCAGTAGAAGATGATGGCGAAGGTGAGCCAGGCGTAGAGCCCCAGGTGGTTGTCCACCGCAGCCCATCCCACCAGCGGCGGGAAGGCACCGGCCGCGCCGCCGATGACGATGTTGTGCACCGTGGTGCGCTTGAGCCACAGGGTGTAGATGGCCACGTACACCAGCAGCCCGGACAGGCCCATGGCCGCCGTGAGCCAGTTGGCGGCGAGGCCCAGGATCAGCGCCGAGGCCACCCCGCAGCCGATGCCGAACGCCAGCGCCCGCGCGGGCGTGACCCGGCCGGCCACCACCGGGCGCGCGTCGGTGCGCCGCATGTGGCCGTCGATGTCGCGGTCGACGAAGTGGTTGATGGCGTTGGCGCCGCCGGCCGCCAGGTAGCCGCCCAGCGCGGTCCAGAACAGCAGCCACCCGTTGGGCACCCCGCGCGCCGCGATGAACATGGCGGCGATGGTGGTGAGCAGCAGCAGCGAGATGACGCGCGGCTTGGTGAGCTTGACGTAGTCGCCCACCAGCGCACCCACGCCGGCATGGTCCCGCCCCACGTGCACGGCCTCGGTGCTCATTCCATCCCCGTCAGCACGAGGAGGGCGGCCAGCGCCACCAGCGGCACCGCCGTCCACACCAGGTCCAGACCCTGCGCCGTCATCGTGGCGGAACGGTCGCGAAGGGTGCGCATGTGGCGGAAAATCAGCACGCTTGCGGGCAGAATCCCAACGGCTGCGATCACGAATGCGACCAGCCGAAGCGGCGAGTGGGCCAGGTCCATCATCCGGGCGAGAATAGCCGAGCGCGACCCACCACGGGGGTTCCACTCTTCCCCATCGCAGATGTGGGTGTACCGCAATCGCGATGCGTGATTCACCGCACGAGCCGCTTTGCAGAACACGCCGGGGGCGGCGAGACTGCCCCCCGTGACGACCCTCGGTGCCGACCTGGTGGTGGTGGGCGCGGGCCCCGCCGGCCTGGGCGCCGCGCTGGCCGCCGCACGCGACGGCGCGAGCGTGGTGATGCTCGACCGCGCCGACCACGTGGGCGGTTTGTGCGTCACGCGGGAGCGCGACGGCACCCGGTACGACCTGGGCGGACACATCCCGTTCGTGCGCGACGACGCCCGGCTGGACTGGCTGCGCGGGCTGCTGCCCGACGACCTGCTGTGGGTGCCGCGGCCGGTGGCCTCCTGGCGGGGCGGCATCCGGGCGGGCCGGTACCTGGACCAGCGACCGATGGGGCCGTTCGGCTCCCCGCTGCAGGTGCATCCGGACCCTCCGCCGTCCCATTCGTCCGCCGCGGAGGTGCTGGGTGGCGCCCTGGAGCCGGGCTTCGTGGACACCGAGATGCGGCCGTACCTGGAGAAGATCGACGGCGCGCCGCTGGAGGACATCGTGGGCACACGCCCGCTGCGGTTGTTCCGCGACCAGGCGGCCCCCGAGGGGTTCTGGTTCCCCCGGCTGGGAATCGGCCAGCTCATGGACGCCATGGCCCGCGCCGGGGTGGGGGCCGGCGCCCGGCTGGTGCTCAACGCCACCGTGCGCCAGGTGACGACGCGCGGCGGCGCGGTGAGCGGCGTCACCGCGGACACCGCCGGAGGTCCGGTGCACATCGACACCGGGCGGCTGGTGGCCGCATGCGCGCCCGCCATCCTGGCTCCGTTGGTCACCGACGAGCCGGCGCCCGCGGTGGCGATGCGGGCCGTGTGCCTGGTGTACCTGCGGGTCACCGGGGCACCGCTCACCGCCCAGGCCTGGGTGCAGGTGGACCATCCCGCCGTGCCGGCGGCCCGCATCATGGAGGTGGGCAACTGGAGCGCCGACATGACCCCGGGCGACGGGGTGGTGTGCATGGAGTGCTACTGCGCCCCGCACGCGGACGACCCGGTGTGGGGCCTGGACGACGCCGCCCTGGCGGCCGCCTGCACCCGGTCGCTGGTGGACCCGCTGGGCTGGCTGGACGACCCCGCACGGGCGACGCCACTGGAGGTGGTGCGCCTGCCGCGCGCCTACCCGCTGCCGGTGATGGCGCAGCAACCCGCGCTGGAGCGCCTGGCCGCGGCCCTGCCGGCGGTGGACGGCATCCATCCGGCACCCGGTGCCGCCGTGGTGGAGGCCATCGAGGCCGGTGAACGTGCCGCGGCGCACGCGGCCGCCGCGGGCGACGGCGCGGTACGCTCGCCGGCATGACCCCGGTGCCGGCAGAAGCGCAGGACCGCTTCCGGGCCATCCTGGGCACCGAGCGCGTGCTGAGCCGCGACACCGAGCGGCTGCTGTACGGCAAGGACGGGTCCATCGCCGAGGGCGAGTGCGGGCTGGTGCTCCTGTGCGAGACCACCGAGGAGGTGGCCGACTGCATGCGCGCGGCCGCCGAGCTGGAGCTGCCGGTGGTGCCCCGCGGGTCGGGCACCGGCCTTGCGGGCGCGGCGATCCCGCTGGACGGCGCCGTGGTGCTGTCGGTGGCCCGGATGCGGCGCATCATCAGCGTGGACCCGGAGGTGCCGTGCGCCTGGGTGGAGCCGGGCGTGCTCAACCTGGACATCTCCAGCGCGGTGGCGCACCTGGGGCTGCACTACGCGCCCGACCCCTCCAGCCAGGCGGCGTGCAGCATCGGCGGCAACGTGGCCACCAACGCGGGCGGCCCCCACTGCCTGGCCTCCGGGGTGACCAACCAGCACATCCTGGGCATGGAGCTGGTGCTGCCCGACGGTGAGGTTGTGACCATCGGGGGCACGGCCCCCGACCCGCCGGGGTACGACCTGCGTGGGTTCGTCGTGGGCGGTGAGGGCACGCTGGGCGTGGTCACCCGGGTGTGCGTGCGGCTCACGCGCAACCCGCCGCACGTGCGGACGCTGCTGATGGACTTCGGGTCGGTGTCGCAGGCGGGCGCCGCGGTGCGCGACATCATCGCCCTGGGGGTCATCCCCGCGGCCATGGAGATGATGGACCGCCAGATGGTGCGCTGCGTGGAGGCGTTCGTGCACGCCGGCCTGCCGGTGGACTCGGCGGCGGTGCTGCTGGTGGAGGTGGACGGCACGGAGGCGCACGTGCGCGACCAGACGGCCCAGGTGGAGCGCATCTGCCGCGACTGCGGGGCCAACGACGTGCGGGTGGCGCGCGACGAGGCCGAGCGGGCCCTGTTCTGGAAGGCGCGCAAGAACGCGTTCGGCGCCGTGGCCCGCATCGCCCCCAACTACTACCTGCACGACTGCGTGGTGCCCCGCACCCGGCTGGTGGAGGTGCTGGAGGCCATCGCCGCCATCGGGGAGCGGCACGACCTGATCATCATGAACGTGTTCCACGCGGGCGACGGCAACCTGCATCCGCTGATCGCCTTCGACCGGCGCGACCAGGTGCAGGTGGACCGCGTGTTCGCCGCGGGCAAGGACATCATCGAGGCGTGCGTGGCCGTGGGGGGCACCCTCTCTGGCGAGCACGGCATCGGGCTGGAGAAGCGCGACTACATGCCGCTGCAGTTCGCGCCGCTGGACCTGGACGCGCAGGCCCGGGCCCGGGAGGCGTTCGATCCCACCGGCCTGCTCAACCCGCAGAAGGTGCTGCCCAGCGGCGCCAAGTGCGGCGAGCTGATGCTGGACGCCGGGTCGCTGCCGGAGGGCACCTGGCTGTGAGCGCGCACGCCCCCGCCGACCGCGAGGCCCTGGCCGCGCTGTTGCGCGACCGGTCCGCGTCCGGCACGCCCGTGGGGGTGGTGGGCGGCGGCTCCGGCTCACGACGCGGCTGGGACGTGGCGGCACCCCACACCACGCTCAGCACGCGCGGGCTCGACCGCATCGTGTCCCACGAGCCAGCGGACCTGACGGTGACGGTGGAGGGCGGCGTGCCCGTCGCCACCCTGCAGGCCGCGCTGGCCCAGCGGGGTCAGACGTGGATCCAGGCGGGGCACCGCCCGGACGCCACCGTGGGCGGGGTGCTGGCCACCGCGCTGTCCGGCCACCGCCGCCTGCGGTTCGGGGCGGTGCGCGACTCCCTGCTGCAGGTGGTGCTGGCCACCGGCGACGGGCGCATCGTCAGCGCCGGCGGCAAGACGGTGAAGGGCGTCGCCGGGTACGACATCCCCCGTCTGGCCGTGGGGTCGCTGGGCACCCTCGGGGTGATCGTGGAGGTGACGCTGAAACTGTGGCCCGCCCCGCCGTCGGCGGCCTGGTTCACCGCCACCGGGGACCCGACGTCGTTGGCCGCCCTGGGCGCCCGGGTGCTGCGGGACGTGCACCAGCCGGGGGCGGTGCTGCTGGAGCCCGGCCGGCTGCTGGTGGAGATCATCGGACCCGCCGACGACCTGGTGGCCCCGGCGGGGATGGCGCCGTGCGACGCCCCCGCCGACCCGGCGTTCCCCGCCACGGCATCCGTGGGCGTGCCGCCCACCGCGGTGGCCGACCTGGCCGGGCGGCTGGCGCGGCTGGGCGTGCGGTTCCGCGCGCAGATGGGCGTGGGCACGTGCGAGGTGGAGCTGCGCGACCCGTCGGACGTCCCGGCGGTGCGGGAGGCGGCCCTGGCGCTGGGCGGCCACGCGGTGGTGACCGACGCCCCGCCGGAGTTCCGCGCCGACCCCTGGGGCCCGCCGCCCCCGGGGCTGGCCATCATGCGCCGGCTGCGCACCGCGTTCGACCCCGCGGGAGTGCTCAACCCCGGCATGTTCATCCACCGTCCGGAGGCGGCGACGTGAGCGAGTCCTCGCACATCCCTCCCCGGGGCACCCCCAACTGGGTGCCCGGCGTGCCCGCGCCCGCCGAGGAGGACGTGGTGAAGTGCGTGTCGTGCGGGCTGTGCCTGCCGCACTGCCCCACGTTCCGGGTGACCGGCAGGGAGACCGCCGCGCCCCGGGGTCGCATCCTGGCCATGCGCGCGGTGGGCGAGGGCCGCGCCGAGGTGGACGACACCTTCGCCACGATGATGGACGAGTGCCTGGCCTGCCGGGCGTGTGAGACCGCGTGTCCCAGCGCGGTGCCGTTCGGGCGCATGATCGAGGCGGCCCGGGCGCAGGCCGAGACCGTCCGTCCCCTGCCCGAGCGTGCGGCGCGGAAGGCCGGCATCGGGGTGGTGCTGTCGCACCCCCGCGCCATCGCGCTGGCCGGCATCGGGCTGGCCGTCTCGCAGGCGCTGCGCGTGGACCGCCTGCTGCCCCCGCGCCTGGGCGGAACCGCGCCGCGCGTGTCGCTGCGCGGGCTGCTGCGGCCCATCCCCAAGGAGCGCGGCGCCGGTCCCGTGGCCGCGGTGCTCACCGGCTGCGTCATGGACGTGGCCTACCGGGACGTGCAGGCGGCCACGATGCGGGCGGTGGCCGGCGCCGGCTTCCGGGCGGTGCGGGGCGCACCCCGCGCCTGCTGCGGGGCGCTGGCCATGCACCACGGCCAGCCCGAGGCCGCCAAGCACCTGGCCCGTCAGCGCATCGCCGAGTTCGCCAACGCCGACATCGTGGTGGCCAACGCCGCCGGCTGCAGCAACCACATGAAGACGTGGGGCCACCTGCTGGCCGACGACCCGGTGTGGGCCGAGCCCGCCGCGAGGGTGGCGGCGAAGGTGCGGGATCTGCTGGAGCTGGACCTGCACCCCACCCGCACGCACGCCGGCGCCATCGCCGTGCACGACGCCTGCCACCACTGCAACGGCCAGGACATGCGCGCCCCACTGCGGAAGGTGCTGCGCGACGCGGGCGCCCGCCCCGTGGAGATCCCGGACGACGGCCGCTGCTGCGGCGCCGCGGGCCTGTACTCGGTGCTGCAGCCGGAGCTGTCGGGTGAGCTGCGCACCCAGAAGGCCCGCGCCATCGCGGCAACGGGCGCCACGGTGGTGGCGGTGGCGAACCCGGGCTGCGCGATCCAGATCCAGAACGGGCTCAACGAGATCGGATCACCGACGCGGGTGGTGCACCCCGCACAACTGCTGTAGTAGTTCACCGAGAGACACACCCGCCGATCGGCGGCTGCTGCCACGAGGACCCGCGAATGACGCGGGTCCACGCCTCATGTCGAAGTCTCCGCCGAGAAGGCCGCGGCTGCGCCCCAAATTGGGGACGGTGGAGGGTGTGAGTCCCCCGAGCCACGGACGGTGAGGTTCGGCTCAGATCCGGGCAGCCCGTGAGGGCGCGGTGGTGACGCAAAACGATCCGGACTCGCCATCCTCAGCGGATCCCTGCGAGGTCAACCCTTTGGGAGCGATGCCTCCACACCCGTCAAACGCTCGATCGCCTCCGGCAGACGGGCACCGGCGGGGGTCAGGGTGGCCGCCGTCTCATCGATGCTCCGGAGTTCCTCCGCGGTCAGCCGGAGTTCGACTGCGGCCAGGTTCTCCCGGAGGCGCTCCGGTTTGGTGGTGCCGGGGATCGGCACGATCCAGGGCTCCCGCGCGAGGAGCCACGCGAGGGCGACCTGCGCCGGGGTGGCGCCCTTCCCGTGGGCCACACCCCGCAGGAGTTCCACGAACGCGGCGTTGGCGGCGCGCGCCTCCTCGGCGAACCTGGGAACCGACGCGCGGAAGTCGCCGGGCTTGAACGCGGCGTCGGCCGGAATGGCTCCGGTGAGGAAGCCCGCACCCAGGGGGCTGAAGGGGACGAACCCGATGCCGAGCTCCTCCAGCACCGGGATCAGCTCCCGCTCCGGTTCGCGCCACCACAGGGAGTACTCGCTCTGGACGGCCGTCAGCGGGTGGACGTCGTGGGCCCTGCGGATCGTGCCGATCCCCGCCTCGGACAGCCCCCAGTGGCGCACCTTGCCCTGGGCGACGAGGTCGGCCACGGCTCCTGCGACCGCCTCGATGGGCACCGCGGGGTCCACCCGGTGCTGGAACAGCAGATCGATCCGGTCGGTGCGCAGCCGCGTCAGCGACGCCTCCACCACGTCCCGGATGTGCTGCGGACGGCTGTCCAGCCCGCGCTGCGCACCGGAGAAGTCGAACCCGAACTTGGTGGCGATCACCACCCGGTCGCGCACCGGCGCGAGGGCCTCCCCCACCAGTTCCTCGTTCGTGAAGGGGCCGTACGCCTCCGCCGTGTCGAAGAACGTGACGCCCAGCTCCACGGCCTCCCGGACCAGTGCGATCATCCGCGAGCGATCCGGTGGCGGGCCGTAGGCGCCGGTCATGCTCATGCATCCGAGCCCGAGCGCCGAGACGTTCAGACCACGACCAAGGGTGCGCGTCGGGACGGTCACGTCTGCGGCACCAACGCGGTCCTCCGCCCCGTGCCCGCGGCCACCATCAGCGCCGCCGCTCCGAGGAGAAGCAAGGCTCCCACTCCCGCCGGGATCGCCGACAGCTCGGTCAGCCTCCTCACCGGCACCAGGGAGGCGCCCATGTCGGCGAAGACCTTCTTCAGGTCGTCGGCCGTGGCCGTCTGGGCGAACCGGCCACCCGTGGTGCTGGCGAGGCCCCCCAGGGTGTCCCGCGGGGTGGGTTCGTTCGGCAGCCCGGCATCGTCGCCCAGCAGGATGGTGTACACCGGCACGGCCAGCTCGTGGGCCCGCACGGCGGCGTCGCTGGGGCTGACGGTTCCCAGGAACTGGGCGCCGTCGCTCAGCAACAGCATGCGGAAACTCGACTGCTCGGGGCTGGAGGCCGGCTGGGTGAGGCCCGCCGCGCGCATGCCGGCCAGCGAGCTCACCACCGCGTCGCCGATGGCGGTGCCGGTGCCGATGTTGGTGAAGCGCTTCGACAGGGCGTCCAGCAGGGTGGCGCGATCGGTGGTGGGCGGTTGCACCACGTCGGCCGACTTGTTGAAGGCCACCAGGCCCACCTGCAGCCGATCGGGCTTCTGGCGCACGAAGCGGCGCGCCGCGTCCAGGGCCGCCCCCAGGCGCGTGGGCGTGATGTCGGTCTTCTGCATCGACTTGCTGGTGTCGATGGCGATGAACACGGTGCCGCGCTGCTGGCGGCCGGTGCGCTCAACGGCCGGCTCGGCCATGGCCACGATGCCGGAGGTGAGGGCCAGGAGGGCCGCCACGGCGGCGGCGATGCGCAGGGTACGCGTGCGCGCCGACAGGCCCGTGGCCACCAGGGCGGGGTTGGCGTAGCCGCGCGCCAGGCGCCCCCGGCGCCGCCCGGCCAGCACCATGCCCGCGGCGGCCGCGGCCACCAGCGGCAGCCGAACAGCCCGGGACGTTGCCAGATCATCCGATCCTCACCCCCACCGTTATCCGCGGCGGCGCCGCCCAGCAGCAGCGCCAGCACGCCGAAGCCCGCGAGCACCCCGGTGACCTCGCGGGTGACCCGCTGGGTGCCGATGAACCGGCCCAGGTGGGAGTACACCGCCGACACGGATGCGGCGTCGCGGCTCACGTACGACTGGCCGCCGGTGCGCCGGGCGACTTCCAGGCTGGCTGCCGGCACCCGCCCGCTGGGCAGCGAGCCGTCCTGGGTGCCCAGGGCCACCGTGAACACCGGCACCCCGGCGCCCTGCGCGTCATCCTCGGCCTGGGCCAGGGAGGTGCCCTGCGTGTTGGAGCCGTCGGACAGCAGCAGGATGCGGGCGCTGTCCTTGCGCACCGTGCCACCCTGCGACTGCTTGATGGCCGACAGGCTCGACTCGATGGCGTCGCCGAGGAAATCCCCACCGGCCTGGGCTCGCGCGCAGCTGGTCGCGGTCGGTGGTGGGCGGCACGATCACCGCCGCCGACCCGGCGAACGCGACCAGGCCCACCTGGTAGGCCGCCGGCACCCTGTCGGCGAAGGCCTCGCGGCGTCCTGGGCGGCGCGCCGGCGAGATGTCGTCGGCGGCCATGGAGCCGGACGCCGATGGCCAGCTGATGGCGGAGTCCTCGCGGACGCTGCGGGGCATCTGGGGACGGGCCACCGCGGCGGTGAGCGCCAGGGCGCCCAGGGCCGCCAGCGCCAGGGGCAGGTGACGGCGCCGGCGCGGCGCCACCGTGACCTCCTCCAGCGCCTCCAGGCTGGGGAACGGCAGGCCTCGAGCGTGGCGGCGCCAGCGCAGCAGGCCCAGGTCCACCAGGGCCACCGCGCGCGCCAGGCAGCGCCAGGGGGTGACGAAGCTCAGATCCACCGCCGCCTCCCCGCACCCGCCAGCGCCCGCGCCATGGGCAGCACCCAGTCCTGGTCGGTGCCCACCACCACGTGACGCGCCCCCACGCGGGCCAGCAGGCCGGCGCGGCGCGCGTCGCGCTCGGCGGTGACCTCGGCGAAGCGGCGCTGGAAGCGGGGGTCGGCCGTGTCCACCAGGCGCGTGCCGCCGGTCTCCATGTCGCGCAGGCGCACCGTGCCCAGGTTGGGCAGCTCCCGTTCGCGGGGGTCGCGCACCTCCACCACGATGAGCTCGTGTCGGCGTGCCAGCGAGCCCAGCGCCTGCTCCAAGGCGTCGCTCGGGGGCAGGTCGGAGATCACCACGATGGCGCCCCGGTGGCGGGCCACCCGGCCCATCGCGGCCACGGCGGCCACCAGGTCGGTGCGTCCCGGGGCCGTGGGAGCGGGCAGGCTGGACACCATGGCCAGCGAGCCCACCAGCCCCCGCCGGTCACCGCGGGGCGGTACCACCAGGTCCAGCTCACCCGAGCGGGTGGCCGCCACGCCCAGGCGGTCGCCGCGGCGGCGCAGCACCACGGCCAGGCCCGCCAGCGCCTCCATGGCCACGTCCAGCTTGGTCTGGGTGCCGCTGCCGAAGCGCATGCTGGGCGAGCAGTCCACCAGCGTCCAGGCCGTCAGCACGGGCTCCATCTCGGGCACCCGCACCATGGGCTGCCGCGTGCGCGCGGTGAGCGGCCAGTCGATCCAGCGGACGTCGTCGCCGGGCTCGTACACGCGCGTCACCGAGGGCTCGCCGCCGGGTCCGGGGCGCCGCCCCAGCCGCTCGCCCTGCAGGACGTGGTCCAGGCGATGGGCGATGCGGAACTCCACCCGGCGCAGCAGCGCCTCCGATGCCGCGCCCGCGCGGCGCGCGCCCGCGGCGTCAGGCGGTGGCGCGACCGTGGCCAAGGTCCACTTCCGGCATCGGGATGGCGTCAAGGATGGCGTCGAGCACCTGATCCGGGGTGGTCCGCGCGGCGAGGGCCTCGTAGCTCAGCACCACGCGGTGCCGCAGCACGTCGTGGAACAGGCTGTGGACGTCCTCGGGGGTCACGAAGCTGCGGCCCCGCATCACGGCCAGCGCCCGGCCGCCGCGGATGAGCCCCAGCGACGCGCGCGGTGAGGCGCCCAGCTCCAGGTACGGGGTCAGCCGGCCAGCCTTCGAGGCCGGGGTTGCGGGTGGCGTTCGCCAGCTTCACCGCGTACTGGCACGCGGTGTCCACGAACACCTGGTCGGCTACGCGCGCTCCACCAGGTCGTCGGGGTCCAGCAGCTGCCGCGGCACGGGGCGACGATGCGCCGCACGATCTCCTCGTCTCGTACAGGGTAGCCCACCACGATCTTCATGGCGAAGCGGCCACTCCAGGTTTCGGGCAGGGCGTAGACGCCCTCGCTCTCGATGGGGTTCTGCGGCCATCACCAGAACGGCGTGGGCACGTCGCGGTCTCGCCGCATGATGAGTGACCCTCGGCCATCACTTCCAGCAGCGCCGATCGCACCTTGGCGGGCGCCTGGTTGATCTCGTCGGCCAGCACGAAGCTGGCGAACACCGCCCCAGGCGGTGCTGAAGTCGTGCCGTTGCGGTCCAGCACCTGGCCGCCCACCACGTCGCCGGCACCAGGTCGGGGGTGAACTGGATGCGCGGAAGCGTCCGCCCACCACGCGGGCCACGGTCTCAAGGATGCCCTCGCCAGGCCCGGTACGCCCTCCAGCAGGATGCGGCCGCGGAGATGCGACGCCCACCAGGACCTGGTCCAGCAGCCGGTCCTGCCCCACGATGACCCGTCGGTCTGTACAGCACCGCTCGAGGCGGTCGCGGGAGAGGCGCCCGCTGGGGACCGGGGCGGGATGGGTGCGGTGTCCACGGGGTGGCTCGTTGCGCTCCTTCGAGGGGTTATCTGGATGCTGCAGCAGATCCGACACGCGAGACCGGCAGGGCGAAGTCGATGCCCACGTTGCTTGGCCGATGGGCGCGCGGATGGAGGTGGATGCCCACCAGGCGCCCTTCAGTCGAACAGGCCGCCCCCGAGCTGCCCGGGTTGATGGGCGCGTCGGTTTGGATCATGGTGACCGTTGCCCTCACCGGGCCGGTTGACGTAGCTGTGTTGACGATCCTGCTGGTGACGGTGCCCTGCAGGCCGAACGGCTGCCGATGGCGAACACCTGGTCACCCACGGACAGACCGCCGTTGGGTTCGGCGGGCCAGGGGTGTGGAAGCCGGTGCCCACGCTGGCGGCGGGCTTGCGGATGGCCAGGTCCTGTGAGGAGTCGTCCAGCAGCACGCGGGCGGGCACGTCGCGGTGGTCGGCGGTGATGATGCGGCCACCCGGCGGTTGCCGATGATGACGTAGTGGTTGGTCACCACGAGGCCCCGGTCGCCAGGACCACCCTGGCCGCTCAGCTCCCGCGGCGTGCGGACCAGCACCACCGACGGTGCGGCCGTGGCGACGGCGGCGGGCATGGCGGCCTTGGCCGATGCGGTGCTGGCTGGTCGCCGCGACCGATGTGGCGGGTGGCGCGATGCGAGCCGCCGCCACCGAACTCGGATCCGGATGACACGCCCCACCACGCCTTCTACGCTGCATCGTCGTGACCACGCCAACGGCGGCCGCGCGGCGTGTGCGGTGGGGAGGTCCGGTTGAGCTCGCGGTCCGCCGGCTGAAGCCTGGCGGCCCCTGCACGTCGCCCCGCATGGGCGGAAGCGTGGTGAGCGTCACGGCGACGTCGACAGCGGAGGAAGCGAACTCATGGTCAGTTGTACCGGCCCTGTGTGAAGGCGGTGTTGCGGGCGCCTGGAAGAAGCGAATTGCTTCCCGTGTTGTGCTGCATGCGGTCGCGCGTGGCGCGCAGGTCGGCGAGCTGGTCGGCCAGGTCGTCGGCCATCTGCGCGCGGCGCGCCGCACGTGCCAGCCGCACCCGCGCGCGGGTCAGGCGCGCCTGGCCCTCATCGTCCAGTTCGCCCACGGCATCGGCCTCGTTGAGGCGCTCCGCCACCTGTGCGAGGTGGCGCACGCGGTCCCACAGCGCGTCGGCGACGGCATCCGGGCCGGAGAGCTGGCGCAGGGACATGCCGCTAGTGTGGTGCGACCCGCGGTCGGCATGCAAGGCGGCCCGGCCGCCCGGTGATCACCGTTACCGCGTCGCCCGGGTTCGCGGGCGATGGGCCATCACCGTTCGCGGCGCTACCTGCCCCGCGGGCGATGGCGGCGACGGCGACGGCGGGAGCGCTGCGGGCGCCGGCGTCACCGGATGCGGCCTCGCCGTCCGCGGCCGGCGGACCCTCCGTCGGGCCTGGGCCTCCGACTGCTCCACGGTGGCGGTTGATCAAGGCGCCGCATGGGCCCGCGTACAGGCGACGACGGCGCCGGCGACGCGACTTGGGCGCCCTCCTCGCCCTCGCGGCGGCGACCGCCCTCGCCCAGCCCCAGGTCCTCTGCCGTGGGCAGCTGCGGGAACCGGGAGCGCATCGCGTTCCAGGCCCGGCGCGACATGAGCGCCTTGGGTTGCGTGGCTTTCACCGCGGCGCGCAGCGCGCGCCAGGCGTCGGGGTGGTGAAGTCGATGGCGTCAAGCACTTCGCGAAGTCGCGCCCAGCCGCCCGCCGCCGCGGCGGCGCGCCGCCAGGCGCACGTGCTCGGGCCGCGGGCACGTCGCCGGGACCAGGATCACCGTGAGGCGCGTGGCCTGACCCAGGCGCAGGTTGGGCTCGGTGCCCGGCTCCGGCGGCTCGGGCGGCGGGGGCGGGCCCCCCGCGGCGCGCAGCCACATGGCGATGAGGTTGGCGTCACCGCCGTTGCCGATGATGTGGCGGGCCTCCCACGCGGCGATGCGCGTGGCCTCCTGGTTGCGCCCGGGGCGGTGCACCTCGGCCAGGCCGCGGGACACGTCCCAGGCCCAGGCGGGCGCCCACGCCGACGCCTCGTCCAGGGCGTTCCAGCGGCGACGGCGATCACCCGAACGGCCCAGCTGCTCCAGCGCCGTCACGCGGTCCCACTTGCCGGCGCCATCCGCGGCGTACCAGAGGGCGCGCAGCCGCTCGCGGGCGGTCATCCGCAGGCGGTCCAGCACCTTGCGCGGCACGTCCACGGGCAGCGCGGCCCGCAGGTCGGGCTGCACCACCAGCGCCATGGCCCACTCACGCCACATCGGCTGGTCGGCGCCGTCGCGGGCGCTGCGCTCCAGCACGCCCGACAGGCCCCACCACGCCAGGCCCGACTGCGGGGGCAGGCCCGCGGCGACGCGCTCGGCAACCTCCTGGCAGGTCGCCTCGGAGGCGGCCGCCTCGATCCACTCCTCCACCAGCACGCCGCGCAGCTGGCCGGGGTCGGCCTCACGCCACCCGCCGTCCTGGAAGCCGCGGACGATGTCGTAGTGGTTGGCGGCGGTGTTGACCAGCTGCGCCGCGCCCTCCTCCTCGGCCAGCATGCGCGCCGCGCGGGCCAGCTTGCCGCGCTCGTCCCCGGCGTCCGGCGGCCCGGCCACGCGGCCCAGCGGCTTGTACCAGCCCATGCCGAAGATCTCGTGGCTGGTCTTGACGCCCATGGGGTCGCCCTTGGGCAGGAACTCCACCGACACGGCTTCCTTGTCGGGGGCCGGGCGCATCACGCGGCCCAGCCGCTGCACGAAGACGCGCTCGGAGGTGGTGGGGGCCAGGTGCATCACCACCGACGCCCGGGTCTCGTCCCAGCCCTCGGTGAGCAGGTCGGCGTTGCACAGCACGTCGATGAAGCCCTCGCCGAACATCTTGAGGGTCATCTGCAGCTCGCGGGCCGGCGTCTGCCCGGACACCGCGGCGGCCTTCACGCCGCGGGCCGCAAGCTCCTCGGCCAGGTTGTGCGCCTGGGCCACGGTGGCGGTGTACGCCACGCCCGCCATGCCCAGCGGCTTGAAGTGGGCGGCCCACACGTCGGCGCAGGCCTGGTGCCACAGCGCCTTGTCCAGCGCGCGACCCAGGCTGCCCTGGTCGAAGTCGCCCCGCACGCGGGTCACCTCCGACAGGTCCACCGCGCGCTCCACGCGCAGCGAGCGCAGGGGGCAGAGGATGCCGCGCTCGATGGCCGATCCACGGTCCAGCGTGGTGGCCACCGGCCCGAAGATCTGCTCCACGTGGCCCGTGGTGGTGCTGCCCGTGGCGGTGAAGCCCACCACCACCGCGTTGGTGGCGCGGTCGAGCAGCCGGCGGGTCTGCGCGCCCAGCGCGGTGTGGGCCTCGTCGCAGATCAGCAGCGACAGCGACTCCCAGTCCATGCGCTCGGCGTGGCGCAGCGCGGCCTGGTAGGTGCAGATGGCCACGCCCGGCCGGCCCACGCTGTCGGGGCCCTCCGCGTGCACCGGCACCGACGGGAAGTGCCGTTTGAACTGGGCCATGGTCTGCTCGGCCAGGTTTCGCCGCGGCACCAGCACGCAGGCCGCACCGCCCAGCGAGGCCGCCAGCGCGCAGAACATCACCGTCTTGCCGCTGCCCGTGGGCGAGTCCACCCAGGTGCGCTGCACGCCGTGCGACAGGCGCACGGCCAGCTCGTCCAGGGCCTCCAGCTGATGGGGACGCAGCACGACGTCCGGCCAGGCGGCGCTGGGATCGTTGAGGGCGGCACGGAGCAGGTCGGCTGCCGTCACCTGTTCACTGACTGCGGTCGTGGAATGCAGCGCTTCCGGCATCCAGTCGCGAGGCCCACCCCGGGGCACGGGCGGGATCGTGTGGTCACGCGAGGGGGGGAAACCCTCGGGTCGCGTGGATGACGTTGCTCGAGAACCGGGAGCGTCTGCGTCATCGCGTCGGGCGACCGGACTGCACGTTACCACGACCCGCGGCGGCATACGCAAATGCCTTGGGAACGTCGTTCCGACCGGGGGGCTCGGTACCATCGCTCGCGATGACCTCCCAATCCCCTGGTCCCCGCCGCAGTCTGGGAGCCCTTCCCCTGTTCGTCGCCATCGGCGCCGCCTGCCTGGTGGGCGGGTTCATCGTGGGCTGGCTCACGCGGGGCGACGGCGGCACCGCCTCGGTGCTGCCCCCCGTCACCGCCCCGGCCAACGTCACCACCAAGGGCGTCACCACCACGGCCACGTCCCCCAGCCCCCCGGCCACGGTGGATCCCGCGACCATCCACCTGGCCATCCTCAACGCCACCTCGCCGCCCGTGGCCGGGCTGGCCGCCCGCACCGCCACCAAGGCGATGGGGCTGGGCTACGTGTCGCCCAGCGCGGGCAACGTGTCCAGCCAGACGGGACCCACCACGGTGTACTTCCGCACCGGCAAGCGCGCCCAGGCGCAGCGGGTTGGGAAGGACCTGGGGTTCACGGCCATCAAGCCACTGCCCGCCACGGGCGCCGTCACCACCGCCACCCCCGCCACCGCAGATGTTGTGGTGGTGCTGGCATCCGGATAGCCGGCCGATGAACATCGGCGTCCGGCTGCCCCAGTACGGCGGCGACTGGACGACGCTGTGCACCGTGGCCCAGCGGCTGGACCGGCGCGGGGTGCACGCCCTGTGGGTGAACGACCACCTGCAGTCGCCTGGACGCATCAAGAACGAGCCCACGTTCGAGGGATTCACCACGCTGGCCGCCGTGTCGCAGCTCACCTCGAGCGCGCGGCTGGGCATCGCGGTGACCAGCGCCAGCTACCGCCCGCACCACCTCATCGCCAAGCTGGGCACGGTGCTGGACGTGATGTCCGGCGGGCGGATGGTCCTGGGCCTCGGCACCGGGTCGGACCGCGCCGAGCACGCCGCCTACGGCATCCCGTTCCCCGAACCGCGGGAGCGCACCGACACCGTGCGCCGCGCGCTGCGGGTGGTGGGGGACATGGCCGCACATCCGGACGGGGCCGCCGGCGACGGCCTGCACCACGCGCCCAACCGCCCCGCCGCGCTCGGGCCCGGCGGCGTGCCCGTGTGGCTGGCCGCCCACGGCCCGGTGCTGCTGCGCCTGGCGGCCCGCGAGGCCGACGGGGTGATCGCCGCCTGGGTGCCACCGCAGGATGTTGCTGCGCGCCTGGCGGTGGCCGCCGGTACGGCCGCCGACCGCGCCCCGCTGCGGGCGGCCCTGTACCTGCGTTCGGGCTGGTGGGCTCCCCGGAGGAAGCTGCGCGCCTGGCTGACGGCCGAGGCCGCGGCGCTCAACACCACGACGGACGTCGTCCGCCCAGTGGCTGGAACAGCGCGGCGGCATCGTGAGGGCCGACTACCTGGTGCCGGCCGCCTGGACGAGTACGCGGCGGTGGGCGTCACGGACGTCATCCTGGCGTTGCCCAGCCGGGTGCCGGTGGAGGCGTACGACGCGCTGGCCGAGCGCCTCCTGCGCACCGGCCCCGGCATCGCCGGCGATATCCGCCGCACCGGACATCTCCGCCCGCCACAACCTGGTGCAGCTGCTGGTGCAGCGGCACCGCGAGGAACAGAGCGGCGCACACCGCCGCGGTGGAGGGCGCGCAGCTGGAGAGCTCGATGAGGTGGCACAGGCGTCCGCGGTGGCCGCTGGCGCGCCTCGGGCCCGCGGCGTGCGCCGCGGCGACCGCGTATCGCGCTGCGCGACGAGGGTTATCCTGGCTGGCCGGGTTCCTCGGCGTTGCCGGAGCCGGTGGGGTGGCGGTGCCGGTGGACCCGGCCAGCCCCGCCGAGCGGATCCGGCTGGTGTTGGACGATTGCGAGCCCGCGGTGACCCTGGCCGAGCCCGACGTGGACGCCTCGGGCTGGCCCACCATGACCGCGGGGGCTGGAGCACGGCGAGCCCATCCCGGTCGCGGCGGTGCACCCGACGACCTGGCGTACCTGGTGTACAGCTCGGGCTCCACGGGGCGGCCGAAGGGCGCCATGCACGCCCACCGCGACATGGCCACGGGCATCGACACCTACGCCCGCCACGTGCTGGAGCTGAGCCCGGAGGACCGCTGCCATTCGGCCGCCCGGCTGTTCACCTCGCTGGGTTTCGGCAACGGGTTCTTCCGCGTCCTGGGCAGCGGCGCCACGGCGGTGCTGAGCGGTGCGCGCCCCAACCCGCGGGGCACCCTCGGCGTGGTGCGCGATCAGGGCGTGACGGTGCTCACCGGTGTGCCCACCTTCTGGGCGCAGCTCACCGAGTACCTGTCGCGCCACCCGGATCCGGACGCGCTCACCGGGGTGCGGCTGGCGGTGGCCTCGGGCGACAGCCTCCCCGCGCCCGTCGCGGCGCGCTTCGAGGAGCTCACCGGCCTGCGCATCCTGGAGGGGCTGGGGTGCTCGGAGTGCAGCAACGTGCTGATCTCCACCCGCGCCGGGCAGCGCGGCGGCGGCACCCTGGGCCAGGTGGTTCCCGGGGTGGAGGTGGAGCTGCGCGACCCGGAAGGGCGGGTGTGCGACGACGGTGAGCCGGGACGGCTGTGGATCCGCAGCGCGTCAACACCAGCGGCTACTGGCGGCGATCGAGTTCACCCGCGACCTGGTGCACGGCGACTGGATCCGCATGGGCGACGTGCTGGTCGTGACGAGGACGAGTACCGCCACGTGGGGCGCGTGGACGACCTGTTCAAGGTGGACGCCCGTTGGGTGAGCCCCTCGAGGTGGAGGCGTGCCTGCTGGGCCACCCGGCGGTGCGGGGAGGAGCCGCCGTGGCCAGTGTGGCCGACGATCGCGGGCTGCTGCGCGTGGTAGCCTGGGTGGTGGCCCCCGACGCCGGGGAGGGCTGGCCGCGGATTTGCGCCGCCACGTGGCGCGCAACGTGGCGCCCTATGCGGCCCCGCAGCAGGTGCACGTGCTGGGCTGCCGCGACTGCCGTCGAGCAAGCTCGACCGGCGCTCCCTGCGCACCGGGGCATAGAGGGCACAGGCGCCACAACGAAAGGCGCCCCGTGCATCGCATGGGCGCATTGAAGTCGCGCATGCGCCCGTTGCCCCGAAGGGCGCCGAGCCACAACTGGAAAAGCGCCCCGTGCATCGCATGGGCGCATTGAGACCGGCGCATGCGCCCGTTGCCTTGAGGCCCGGGTGAAGGAAGGCCCCGGTGCATTTCCCAAGTGCATTGAGACCGGCGCATGCGCCCGGACTACGAAGAGACCGCCTCAGTGGGCGGCGAGCCACTCCAGCAGCAGTTCGTTCACCCGCTGCGGCGCCTCGTGCTGCACCCAGTGGCTCACGCCGGGAAGCCGCTCCACGCGCAGCTCGCCCTCCACCTTGCCCATCGAGCGCTCAAGCAGACCCAGCCCCAGGTAGGTGTCGGCCTCACCCCACACCACCATGGTGGGCACGCGCACCGGCGGCAGCTGCGGCGGCGGGCGCAGCCACGCGGCCGCGGGCATGTTGGCCCGGTACCAGTTGAGGGCGGCGGTGAGCGCGCCGTCGCGGCGGAACGCGTCCAGGTACACCTCGCGGTCGGCCTCGCTGAACGCCTCCGGGGCGGCGTTGTCGAACACCATCTCCCGGAAGTTGTGGAAGTCGTCGGCGCTGAGCCAGGCCTCCGCGACGCCGGCGAACTGGAACAGCAGCATGTACCAGCTCTTGGCGCGCTGCTCGGGGTCCTGGTTGCGCGCCTCCGCCGAGGCCACCGGGTGCGGGGCGTTGAGGATGGAGAGCGAGCGCACCAGCTCGGGGCGCAGCGCCGCGGTGACCCAGGCCAGCCCGCCACCCCAGTCGTGGCCCACCAGGTGCACGGGGCCCTCGCCCAGCGCGTCGATGAGCCCGGTGACGTCGCCCACCAGGGCCGGCACGGCGTATGCCTCCACCGTGGAGGGGCGGTCGGACCCGCCGTAGCCGCGCAGGTCGGGGGCCACCGCGTGGAAGCCCGCACCGGCCAGCGCCGGCAGCTGGTGCCGCCAGGAGTACGCCAGTTCCGGGAAGCCGTGCAGGAGCACGACCGGCACACCGGAGCCCGCCTCGGTGATCTGCAGGCGGATCTCGCCCGTCTGGATGCGTCGGTCGGTCATGCGCGGCCCACCCTAACGGACGGTCCCCCAACCAGCCGTTCGGACGTTTCATGGGTCGCTAGAGACGCTGCCCATGGTCATGGGCGTTCGGATAGCGCAACATGCAGTCATCCGCAGGGATGCGGGACGGTCATCTCGTCAGGGGGCAACACGACGGGATGTTCCGGCTCCTCACGGATGACGTGGAGGGCGACGACACGGGGGCGTCGTCGCCCTCTCTTCTTTTCCGGTCAGCCCGTGGCGGCCGTGGGGGGAGTGATGGACCCGTCGGCGCCGATCTGCGCCGCTCCCGACCGCAGGTCCTGCTGGGACAGCGCCCGCACGTTGCCGACGGCCGGGCCGCCCGGCGACGGCGCGCCGGAGCCCACCAGCTGCACCGGCTTCAGGTCGCCCGAGATGAACCGCCCGTCCCCGCCCAGGGTGACGTGCAGCACGCAGCTGACACCGCTGACCCCGCCGATCGAGAAGGCCCTCCACCCCACGAAGTTGCCGTCGCTGAAGGCGATGAGGCGCCCCTTGTAGAAGCCCATGGCGCGCAACACGTGCGGGCCGTTGCCCACCACCAGGTCGGCGCCGGCGTCGATCACTGCGTGGCTGAACGCGATGACATCGCCGCGGTTCTCGCCCAGGAAGTACTCGGTGCCGGGCCGCACGTGCTGGGCGCCGCTGCCCTCCGCGCCGGCATGCATGTTGACCACCACCAGGTCGGCCTGCGCCGCGGCGCGGCGCACCAGCGCACGGGCCGCGGGGAGGTCGGTCATGCGGTTGCTCCATTTGTAGGTGCTGAACCCAAGCACGGCGACGCGCACGCCGCCGTGGGTGGTGAGCACCGCGAACCGGCCGGGCCGGCCGGTGTCGGGGATGCGGGCGCCGCGCAGGGTGCGGATGGTGTCGGCCTGCCCCTGGGGGCCGAAGTCGTAGGCGTGGTTGTTGGCCACGTTCAGCACGTTGAACCCGGCGTCCACCAGGTTGCGGACGTACGCGGGTGGCGACTGGAACGCGAAGCAGTTGCTGCTGCCCGCGCCGCACTTGGCACCGCTGCGCGTGGTGAGGGTGCCCTCCAGGTTCCCCAGGACCACGTCGCCGGTGAGGAGGGGTTTGACCGCGGTGAACAGCTGCGATCCGTTGGCGGGCGGCAGCCCGAACTGCGGGGTGCCCATCATGATGTCGCCCACCGCGGTGAGCGACACGCGGGCGCTCGACGGCGCGGGTGTGCGCGGCGTGACGGAGGTGGTGCTGCCCGCACGCGTGGTGGTTCCGGGCGCGGCGGCCGACCCGTGTGCCCCCGAGGATCCCAGGGCGTTGCCGATGGAGTAGCCCACCACGGCGGACACCACCGCCACCACCAGTGCCGCCAGGCGGCGCTGCAGATAGACGCGACGGCGGGCCGCGCTCTGGCGCCTGTGGTGGAAATCGTCCGTTGAGGGCATGGGCCAGCTTAGCCCGGCGGGTCGGCGGCTAGGGTGCAGCCCGTGCCACCGTCACCGCACCGGGAGTGGGACGCCGAGACCTACCACCGCATCTCCACGCCGCAGCGTGCCTGGGGGGCGCGGGTGCTGGAGCGGCTGCACCTGGCCGGCGACGAGGTGGTGCTGGACGCAGGCTGCGGCAGCGGGCACCTCACCGAGGCGCTGCTGGAGTTGGTCCCGCGGGGAAGCGTGGTCGCCGCGGACGCCAGTGCCCAGATGCTCGACCTGGCGCGCGCGCACCTGGCGGCGTACGGCGCCCGCGTGCGCTTCATCCACACCGATCTGGTGGAGCTGCACGTGGACGAGCCGGTGGACGCGGCGTTCAGCAACGCGGTGTTCCACCACATCCCCGATCACCCCACGCTGTTCGGGGCGCTGCACCGCTGCCTGCGGCCCGGCGGGCGGCTGGTTACCCAGTGCGGCGGTGGGCCGAACCTGGCGCGGGTGCGGGAAGCTGGCGCAGGAGGCGGCCACGGGGCGCAGGACCGGACAGCCCTGGCGGGCTGGGCCGGGCCGTGGAATCACTCGGACGCCGAGCGCGGCGCCAGGGAACTCACCACGGCGGGATTCATCGACGTCAGCACCTGGGTGGAGCCGGCACCGGTGCGCCTGGCGGACGCCGCCGCGTTCCGCGAACACCTGCGCACGGTGACCCTGCGGTCACACCTGATGCGGCTCTCCGAGAGTGCCCGGGACGCATTCCTGGACGACATGGTCGAAAGGAGCGCAGCGGAGGAGCACCCCTTCACCCTGGACCATTGGCGGCTGAACATGGACGCGACCCGCCTCTGATCCCCCGAGGGCTCGACTCACACGTCGTGTCGACGCGACCCCGGGTCCAGGAGGGCGATGAACTCGGCCAAACTCGGCACCTCCGCAAAGCACGCGCCCCGAAGGGGCCCGTCATCCCACGTGGCTCGCGACGACAACGACACGTGGGCCACGATCGTCAGCCCGCCGACGTCCTCGAGGAGCCCGGCGGGGACCCAGTGGAACGGGAGATCCCTCAGCGGGTTGGGGACCGGGGAGCCACAAGTGGAGCAGAAGTCCGATCGGAAGCCGGACTCTTTCACCCAGGAGCGGATCGCCCGGGTGCCGCTGCGCCACCTGAGCCTGTCGCTCGGGACGATGGTCGCGGCGTTGGCGAGCGACCCTCCCTGTCGCCTGCACTGAGAGCAGTGGCACTGGTAGAGGGAGAAACGATCTCCGTCGAGGTCGAACGAGACCTGGCCGCACAGGCAGTGACCACGCATGTGGGTCTCCCATACTCCCGCCCGGCCTACGGAACCCGATGATCGCCCACGGCGAGGGTGGGCCGGTTCCTCGATGAACGCTGGGGCCCGCCCGTGGGCGGGCCCCAGCGTTCGAGGCGGGGCTAGTAGCGGTAGTGGTTCGGCTTGTAGGGGCCCGTCACCGGCACGCCGATGTAGTCGGCCTGCTCCTCGGTGAGCTCGGTGAGCCGCACGCCCAGGGCGTCCAGGTGCAGGCGCGCCACCTTCTCGTCCAGGTGCTTGGGCAGCGTGTACACCTGCCGCTCGTAGTCGTCGTTCTTGGTGAACAGCTCGATCTGGGCAATCGTCTGGTTGCTGAAGCTGTTGGACATCACGAACGACGGGTGGCCCGTGGCGTTGCCCAGGTTCAGCAGCCGGCCCTCTGAGAGCACGATGATCGCGTGGCCGTCGGCGAACACCCACTCGTCCACCTGCGGCTTGATGTTGACCTTGGTGACACCGGGCAGCTTGGCCAGGCCGGCCATGTCGATCTCGTTGTCGAAGTGGCCGATGTTGCCCACGATGGCCTGGTGCTTCATCCGCGACATGTGGTCGGCGGTGATGATGTTCTTGTTGCCGGTGGCCGTGACGAAGATGTCGACCTTGTCCACCACCTCGTCCAGCGTGGCCACCTGGTAGCCCTGCATGGCCGCCTGCAGCGCGCAGATGGGGTCGATCTCGGTGACGATGACCCGGGCGCCCTGTGCGCGCAGGCTCTCGGCGCAGCCCTTGCCGACGTCGCCGAAGCCGCACACCAGGGCGGTCTTGCCGCCGATCATCACGTCGGTGGCGCGGTTGATGCCGTCGATCAGCGAGTGGCGGCAGCCGTAGAGGTTGTCGAACTTGCTCTTGGTGACCGAGTCGTTGACGTTGATGGCGGGGAACAGCAGCTCACCGCGCTCGGCCAGCTGATACAGCCGGTGCACGCCGGTGGTGGTCTCCTCGGTGACGCCCTTGATGCCCTTGCCGATGTTGGTCCAGCGCTGCGGGTCCTCGCGCAGCGACCGGCGCAGCGTCTCCAGCACCACGCGGTACTCGTCCGACTCGGCTGTGGCCGGGTCGGGCACGGCGCCGGCGGCTTCGAACTCGGTGCCCTTGTGCACCAGCAGCGTGGCGTCACCGCCGTCGTCCAGGATCATGTTGGGCCCGCCGCCGTCCGGCCACAGCAGCACCTGCTCGGTGGCCCACCAGTACTCCTCCAGGGTCTCGCCCTTCCAGGCGTACACCGGGATGCCCTTGGGGTCGTCCACGGTGCCGTAGGGGCCCACCGCCACGGCGGCCGCGGCGTGGTCCTGGGTGGAGAAGATGTTGCAGGAGCACCACCGCACCTCGGCCCCCAGGGCCACCAGGGTCTCGATCAGCACCGCGGTCTGCACGGTCATGTGCAGCGAGCCGGTGATGCGCGCGCCCTTCAGCGGCTGGCGGTCGGCGTACTCGGCGCGGATGCTCATGAGGCCGGGCATCTCGTGCTCGGCCAGGCGGATCTCCTTGCGGCCGAACTCGGCGAGCGACAGGTCCGCCACGCGGAAGTCGGCGGTGTGAGCGGTGGTCAAAGCGGTCTCCGTCATGTCGGTGTGGTGTCGATGCCGGTGAGCAGGGCCGTGTGCTTGGCCTGCTCCCATTGCAGCCAGTCGTGGGCCGCCACGTCGTCGGGGCGGGTGGCGGTGTCCTGCAGCCAGGACTCCACGTCCCGGGCCAGTTCGGGTTCGGTGCTCATGCGCAGCGCGAAGCCCACCTCGGCCAGGCCCACCTCGTGGGCGTTCAGCAGCTGGCGCAGCGTGCGCAGGCGCTGCAGCTCGGCCGCGCCGTAGAGCCGGTACCGGCCCGAGGAACGCTGGGGAATCACCAGCCCGGCGGCCTCGATGTAGCGCAGCATCCGCGGCGACCACCCGGTGGTCTCGGCGGCTTCGTTGATGGTGAGCGCATCGGCGTCGGGCATCGAACGGCGAGGTTATCACGACGTTGTCAATGTTGTCCCGCGAGGGAGGGCTCAAGGTTTCGCCAAAGCTGCCGATTGGCGGTCACCACATTCCCCGCTCGGAGAGGCGACCCCATGCACATTCCCCGCCCCAGCGCATCCATGATCGTGGCCGGCACGGCGTTGGCGGTGGCCCTGGGCGGCACCGGCTACGCGGCCGTCAGCCTGCCCCGCGGCAGCGTGGGGACCGCGCAGCTCAAGAGGAACGCGGTGACCTCCGCGAAGGTCAGGGACGGGTCGCTCACGGCCGCCGATTTCGCCGCCGGCACGGTGGCCCGGGGTGCCACCGGCGCAACGGGTGCCGTCGGGCCGAAGGGCGACACGGGTGCACGTGGCCCCAGCGATGTATTTACGGTCACCCGCGGCAGCTCGACCTTCAGCAACGCGGCGTACACGACCGTCACGAGCCTCACGGTTCCCGCCGGGAGCTTCGTGATCCAGGCGTCCGGCGACACCTACATCAGCGCAGGCACGTCATCGGAGTGGTTGTGCCGCCTCAACTGGCCGGCATCGACACCCCCGGTGCAGACGGGGTTCGTCGACTCCACCACCTACACACCGATCGCCATCACCACCATCCAGACCTTCACGTCGTCCACCCAGGTGGACCTGCAGTGCGTCGGTGCGCGGGGCTCCACGGCGGGCACCGCGGGTCACATCAACGTCCGCATCACGGCCCTGCAGGTGGGCACCGTCACAGGTTCGTAGTCCCGCACCACAAGGGAATCCCCCGCACACACTGAACTGACGGCCAGGCGGAAACCTGTGCTCATGCAACTAACCCGGAAGGTAGCGTTCCCCACGATGCAGCCCTCATTCATTCGCCGTCCCCTGGCCCTGGGCGCCATCCTGGCCCTGTGCGGTCTCACCACCGCAGCGGCCCAGACCACGGCACCCGCAACCACCCAGGCGCCCACGGGCGAGCAGACGGTGAACGTCCGCATGCTGGCGGCCGCCGGCAACGGCACCATCACGGTGCGCATGAACGGTCACCGCACCACGGTGCGCCTGCTGGGCATCTCGGATCCCGGCGCCGGTCAGGGCTCGCGGGCCGGCTGCCTGCGGGCGGCGGCCAAGGATGCCGTGACCCAGCGGCTGCCCATCGGCAAGTCGGCGACCCTGCTGACGGGCACCACCGAACGCGACGCGCAGGGGAACCTCCTGGCCTGGGCGTATCCGGGTGGCGGCTCCGGCCCGCACTCGGTGAGCTGGACGCTGGTGCAGGGCGGCTTCGCGGCGGTGGACGCCTCGGCCGGCCAGCTGCGCTACAGCACCGAGCTGGCCACCGCGGAGGCCACCGCGCGCAAGGCGCGCAACGGGCGCTGGGGCCTGTCGTGCAGCCTCGGCACCGTGTCCGGGGTGCAGCGGCGGCTGATCGACCTGGGCTACCTGCCCACGGGCTACGTCAACAACTCCCTGGACTACCGCACCATGCAGGCCGTCATGGCCTTCCAGGGCTGGTCCGGCCTGTCCCGCGTGGGCACCGTTGACGCCACCACCAAGAAGCGCCTGGAGACCGCCTCACGGCCGGTGCCGTGGAGCACCGCCGGGGGGCGCCACGTGGAGGTGCACATCAGCCAGCAGGTGATGCTGCTGGTGGACGGTGCCAGGGTGGTGCGCGCCATCCACGTGTCCACCGGCCGCAACGGACGCACCCCCACGGGCAGCTTCCACATCTACAGCCGGGACCGCTGGTCGTGGTCGCATCCGTTCCACGTGACGCTGCCGTACGCCCAGTACTTCAGCGGCGGGTTCGCCTTCCACCAGTACCCGGACGTGCCCGGCTACCCGGCCTCACACGGCTGTGTCCGCCTCCCCGGCGACGAGGCCGCGGTGGTGTGGGGCTTCGGCGCCATCGGGATGCCCGTCACCGTGAGGTGACGGGCACGCCCGGCGGTCTCAGCTGAGGCGCTCCATCCGCAGCAGCACCACGGGACGCTCGTTGGTCTCCAGCTGCTGGATGCGGGTGATTGCGCTCTGGATGGCCCGTTCGGTGGTGAGGTGCGTGAGGAGGACGATGTCGGCCTCGTCCTCCTCCTCGCCCGGCTGCTGCTGAAGCGCGGCGTCGATGGACACGCCCTCGTCGGCCAGGATGCGCGTGACGTCGGCCAGCACCCCGGGCTGGTCGGCCAGACGCATGCGCAGGTAGTACGAGGTCTCCACGTCGGCCATTGGCAGGATTGGCAGCTCGCTCAGCCGGTCGGGCTGGAAGGCCAGCGCCGGCACGTGGTGGCCGGGGTCGGCCGTGATGAGCCGCGCCACGTCCACGAGGTCGGCGATCACCGCCGAGGCCGTGGGCCGTGACCCCGCGCCGGCGCCGTAGTACAGGGTGTGCCCCACGGCGTCGCCCTTCACCAGCACGGCGTTCATGACGCCCTCCACGTTGGCGATGAGGCGCGTATCGGGAACCAGGCAGGGGTGCACGCGCAGCTCGATGCCCATGTCCCGGCGCCGCGTGACCCCCAGCAGCTTCAGCCGGTACCCCAGGCGCTCGGCATAGCGGATGTCGGTCTGCTCGACCTTGGTGATGCCCTCCACGTAGGCGTCCTCGAAGCGCACCGGGATGCCGAACGCCATGGAGGCCATGAGGGTGAGCTTGTGGGCGGCGTCGATGCCCTCGATGTCGAAGGTGGGGTCGGCCTCGGCGTAGCCGTTGGCCTGCGCGTCGGCCAGCGCGGCCGCGAAATCGACGCCCCGGTCGCGCATCTCGGACAGGATGAAGTTGGTGGTGCCGTTGATGATCCCCGCGATCCACTCGATGTGGTTGGCCACCAGGCCCTCGCGAAGCGCCTTGATGATTGGGATGCCGCCGCCCACCGCGGCCTCGAAGGCCACCACCACGCCCTGGTCCACGGCAGCCGCGAAGATCTCGTTGCCGTGGGTGGCCAGCAGCGCCTTGTTGGCGGTGACCACGTGCTTGCCGTGGGCGATGGCGTCCAGCACCAGCGTGCGGGCGATGCCGTAGCCGCCGATGAGCTCGATGACGATGTCGATGTCGGGGTCACGCGTGACCGAATAGGCGTCGTCGGTGACCTCCGCCTGTCCCCCTGTGACGGTGCGCGCCAGCTCGGTGTCGAGGTCGGCCACACGGGTGATCACCAGGGGGCGCCCCACCCGCCGCGTGATCTCCTGCTGGTTGGCGGTGAGCACGTCCCACGTGCCGCCGCCGACCGTGCCGATCCCCAGAAGTCCGATGCGAATGGGCGTCATGCGCGTCCCGTCGGTCGCTCGTCAGATGCGCCGGAACGCTAACAGGGCCGATCAGGTCAGCAGCACCGTCACCGTGTGGATGGCCAGGCCCGCCAGGCCCCCCACCACCGTGCCGTTGACGCGGATGAACTGCAGGTCGCGGCCCACGTGCAGCTCGATGCGCCGCGACGCGTCGCGGGCGTCCCAGCGCTGCACCGTGTCGGAGATCACGCTGGCCACCTCGCGGCCGTAGGTGCGCACCACGAAACCGGTGATGTCCTGCACCCGGGCGTCGAAGCGCGCCCGGAACGCGTCGTCGTCGTGCAGCCGCTGCCCCACGTCCACCAGGGCGTCGGCGCCGCGCACGCGCAGCTCGCTGGCCGGGTCGGCGGCGGCGGTGAGCAGCACCCCCCGCAGGTGCGCCCAGATGTCGCGCAGCGCCTCGATGAGGTCGGGGTGCGTCACCAGCCGCGCGGCGATGCGCTCGGCGCGCTGCATGGTGTGCGGGTCGTTCTGCAGGTCGCGCGCCAGACCCAGCAGCATGTCGTCCAGGCTGCGCCGCAGCTGGTGCGCGGGGTCGCGCCGCACGTCGTCCACGAACCGCACGATCTCGGCGTACACGCGCTCGGCGATGCGGTCATTGGCCCATTTGGGCATCCACACCGGCGTGCGCTCGCCCACCATGCCCATCACGCGGTCGGTGTTGGCAAGCAGCCACGCGTACAGGTGCTCCACGCCCAGGTCCACCAGGCGGTGGTGGGCGCCCTCGCTTGCCAGCTGGTGCAGCAGGCGGCCGGCGGCCGGGCTCCACGGCCGCGCCGCCAGCGGCCGCAGCACCACGTGCTCCATGATCAGCGCGGCGTCCTCGTCGCGCAGGCCGCGCAACCCCGCCGCCCCCGCGCGCGCCAGCTCGGCGCCCACCCGCTCAGCGTTGGGCCGTTGCGACAGCCACTCCCCCAGCCGCCGGCCCACCTCCGCGCGCGCCACCTTCTCGCGCACCACGTCCTCGGCCAGGAAGTTGTCGGCCACGAACTCCTGCAGGCTCAGGCCCAGCGCGTCCTTGCGCGTGGGGATGATGGCCGTGTGGGGGATGGGGATCCCCAGCGGGTGCCGGAACAGCGCGGTCACCGCGAACCAGTCGGCCAGGGCACCCACCATGGCCGCCTCGGCCGCGGTGTTGACGAAACCCAGCCACCCGTGGCGACCCACCGTGACCAGGTACAGCACCGCCGCCAGCACCAGCAGGCCGGTGGCCACCGCCTTCATGCGACGCAGGTTGGCCCGCCGGGCCTCGTCGGCGTCGGGTTCGGGCAGGCGCGGGCCGGGGGTGGCGGTGCTCATACACCCGGAAGGGTAGGGGTGCGCACCCGCCCACGCGCGGCGGGGGTGTGCGGGGCACCAGGGGGCACCCCGCACACTGCCGGACGGGTTACGGCGCGACCACGCTCACGAACGCGTCGGTGTTGCCGAACTGGCCCGGGCACACCACCGGCGGCGCCGGCTTGTCCGGGATGGCCGGCCCGGTGGGGGTGCTCTCCGCGGCCCCGGCCTCCGGGTCCTCGGTGGCCAGGCCCGCCGCCGCCAGCGCGGTCTCGTAGGCGTCCACGGCGGGGCATCCCGCGCCGCGGCGGCCGTCGGTGTAGATGAACCACGAGCGCTCGTTCACCGAGACCACCGTGTTGTAGTCGCCCCAGAACTGGCGCTGCAGGTTGTTCTGGGCGCTCACCGCCGGGTCGGAGGACGCCGAGCTGACCTTGGCCGGGACGCTCCAGGCGCCGCCCGCCGGCTTGCTGGCGAAGTACGCGTTGATGGATGCGTTCCCCGTGCCGAAGCGGCTGGGGTCGACGGCGGTCTGGCCCTGCCAGCCCACGTCCACGCGCCCGTTGGGGGCGATGTCCATGCCGTTGAAGAACGCGTAGCCCTGGGCCGGGCCGCTGAGCGTGCCATCCAGGCTCCAGGTGGCTCCGCGATTGGCGGACCTGTAGACCACCACCCGTCCCAGGCCGCCGCTGAGGGTGACCCACGAGGCGTACACCGTGGTGGACCCGGTGCGCGGGTCGGCCGTGATGCTGGGGAACGAGTCGGTGCGGAAGTTGCTGCCCGGGATGGGGTCCTGGATGTCGGCCACGGCGCCCATCGTGACGGGCCGCCCGTAGCTGGTGCCGCCGTCACGCGAGATGGCCACCACCTGCGACTGAGCCTGCTCGAAGGCCACGTACACCGTGCCGTCCGGCCCGGTGGCGATGTCGGTGCCCTGCCGTCCGTTGCCCGTGGCGTTGTTGGCCGCGGGGGACAGCTGGTTGGGCGCCCCGAACGAGTTGCCGCCGTCGGTGGACCGGGCCACCATCGCCGGCGCGTTGCCGCTGGCGTTGCCGTTGCCGTTGCCGTTGCCGCCGGCCACCGAGCGGAACGCCGTAAAGCCCACGTACAGGTTGCCGTAGTACGGCGAGCCCGGGCTGTTGTCCACCCAGGCCGAGTTCTTGTCGTTGAAGGTGTTCGGGTTGGCCTTGGTGGTGGCGGCCACGGGAGCGCTCCAGGTGAGGCCGTCGTCGTCGGAGTACGACACCACCACCCACTCGGGCGCCTTCTGGGGCGGATAGGAACTCACCTTCTGGCTCGCCAGCCCTACGTAGTAGGCCCGCTTGAGCGTGGGCGAGAAACCCCCGCCGGCCAGCGGCCGCGGCCCGTACACGATCACCGGGTCACCGTCGCTGACGAAGTTGGAGCTCACCCAGCCCGGCTGGGTGTCCAGCAGGCCACGGTTGGTCCAGGTGGTGCCGCCGTCGGAGGACGTGTACACGCCGTCGGTGCCCACCAGGGGGAAGAACGAGCAGTCGGAGGCGGGCACGGCGCCGCGCACCGGGCCGGGGCCGCAGGGCGGCTGCAGCTGCTCGTCGTTGGAGCCGGCGATGAGCCGGCTGTGATCCGCGGGGTTCACCGCGATGCTGGGCTCGTTCTGCTTGTTGGTGGGGAACACGGCGGTGGTGTCGGACGCGGGCTGCCCCGCAACCTGCGGGCTGTTGGCCTGCACGTCGAACGGGCCGGCGGCGGCGGCGTACACCGCAAGACCGCCCGCCACCATCATCGCCGCGAGTGCACCGGCGCGGAACGCCGGCTTCCGGGACGTGGGCACGGAAACCTCCGGGTAGGGAAGGACCACTCCCCATCCCGCCCGGGCACGAGCGGGACGGAGGCGGTTCGTGGTCCGACACTAGTGCCGCGGGTCCAGGGCGGGACACTCACCGAAGGAGGGGGATTCCGCGCCCCGGGCGGACGTCACGTGAAGATGATCTGCCCTCCGGCGGCCATCTCGTAGAACTCGCCCACGGTGATGATGTCCTGCACCTGCTCCACGAAGTCGTCCTTGGCCAGGCCGAACATGTCCACGCTGGCCTTGCAGGCGTACAGGCCCGCCCCGGTGTCACCGATCATCTCGATGAACTCGTGGATTGGCGGGATGTCCAGCTCATCCATCTTCTTGCTCATCATGTGCGTGGCCAGCGCGCTCATGCCGGGGAGGCCACCGATGAGGGTGGGGATGTGCATGGCCGGGTTGCCCACCGTGGCCACCTTGATGTGGTTGATGCGCTTCACGTGCACCGCGTCCAGCCCGAAGAACGTGAAGAACAGGTTCGCCTCCATGCCCTCCGCGCGGGCGCCGTTGGCCATGATCAGCCCCGGGTAGACCCCCTCCAGGGACCCCTTGGAGATGATGATGGAGACCTTCGTGATGGGTTCCGGTGCGTCGCTCATCAGATGCAGCCCTTCGGTTTGGGGATCCCCGCGATGCGCGCGGCCATCTTGGCCGGCCCCTTGGGGAACAGCTCGTACAGCTCCTTCACCGGCACGCCCGAGTTCTTGCCGAGCACGCGCACCGTGGGTCCGGTGCCCTTCTCGAAGAACTCCTTGCGCATGAAGTCGATCACCGTCCAGTGGCGGTCGGTGAGGGTGGCGATGCCGTCCGCGGCGGCCATCTCGGTGGCCATCTCGCGCGTCCACTGGTCGGGGTGCGTGAAGAACCCCTCATCGGTGACGTCGACGGGCACGCCCGCGTAGGTGGCGGTGCTCATTTGGGTGCCTCCTGAGGCGTCGCGGTGGGGTGCGTCTTGCCCCGCTGGGGCATGGTGGCGCCGATGCCGGGGATGTCGCGGCCCGGCAGCAACACGTGCCAGTAGAGCCACTGGAACATCAGCTTGCCCATGTGGTTGAGCCGGCTCTCCTTCAGCAGCGGCAGGCCCACCTGCGCGGGGAAGTGACCGGGCAGGGGTTCCGTCTCGTAGTTGAAGTCGATCAACAGGGCCTTGCTGAACCCGGTCTCGATGAAGCAGTTGGCGTGGCCGTCGTAGCCGGCGTCCAGCTCGCGGCCGTCCAGGAACCGCACGATGTTGTCCACCAGCACCTCACCCTCGAAGTGCGTGACCGAACCGGCCTTGGAGACCGGCAGGTTGGTGGCGTCGCCGATGGCGAACACGTTCTCCCTGGTCGTGGACTGCAGCGTGGCCGGGTTGGTCGGTACGAAGTCCAGGTCGTCACCCAGGCCGGGGCTGCGGCCCACGTACTCCTGGCCACTGTGCAGCGGGATCACGGCCAGCAGGTCGAACGGCACCTCGCGGCCGTCGTAGCCCACCAGCTTGCCGGCCTCGCCGTCGGCCTCGCCGGCGTTGAACTCGGTGACCAGGTGCACGCCCTTCTCCGCCAGGAGGTCGCCCAGACGCGCCGAGGAAATGGGCTTGGTGAACGCGCCGTCAAGCGGGGTGGCGTAGGTGATCTCCACCCTGTCGCGGATTCCGCGGTCGGTGAAGTACCAGTCGGCCAGGAAGCAGAACTCCAGCGGCGCCACGGGGCATTTGATGGGCATGTCCACCACGTTCACCACGAGCCGGCCGCCCTGGAACCCCTCCAGGGCCTGGTGCAGGCCCACCGCGCCGGGGCGCGTGTAGAAGGTGAACATGTTGCGTTCCCAGCCCGCACCGGTGAGGCCCTCGGTCTCCTCGGGCACCAGGCGGGCGCCCGTGGCCACCACCAGCACGTCGTAGGGCAGCACCTGCCCGTCGGCCAGGGTCACCGTATCGGCCGTGATGTCCACGTGGTCGATGTCCTGCTGGATGAAGTGGACGTCGCTGTGCAGCTGCACGCGCCGTGGCTTGACGATGTCGGGCTCGTGCGCCAGCCCGAAGGGCACGAACAGCAGGCCCGGCTGGTAGCAGTGCTCGTCGTCGCGGTCCACCACGGTGATGTCGGCGCCGCCGCGGTCGGCGAGCTCCCGACGCAGGCGGTTGGCGGTGAGGGTGCCACCGGTTCCACCACCCAGGATGACGATCTTGCGGACCATGGGGCGTCCTTTCGTTGTCGTCCTCCCGGATGGAACCTCACATACCCCCCCGGGGCATGAGGGAGCACGCTGATCGGGGGTGCACGTCACCCGCACCCCCCGTGGATCAGGCGGGTTCGCCGTCCCGGTCGAGGCCCTCCCGCTCCCACACCAGGCGCAGGGCGGGCCGATCGGCAACGCGCCGGAAGTGCGCCGCGATGGCCGGTCGCGCCCACCACGGGTGCCCCAGCCAGCGCGTCCAGCGGGTGACCATGCACAGCCAGATGTCGACGGTGCCGAAGGCGTCCCCCACCATCCAGGTGCGGTCGGCCAGGTGTGCCGCCACCAGGTCCCCCAGGGTCCCCAGCTCCTCCTCGGCGCGAGTGGCCACGGCAGCCTCCATCTCGGGGCCGGCGCCCGCGGGCAACACGCGGTGCGGATACCTGAAGCGCATGAACGTGGGCTGCACCGTGTTGGTGAGGTGGCAGTGCCAGCGGAACCACTCCGCCCGGTCGCGCGTGGCAGGCGGGGGCGCCAGGCCGGCTCCGGGGTGCGCGTCGGCGTAGTGCATGCAGATGGCGGCGCTCTCGGTGAGCACCATGTGGCCGTCCACCACGGTGGGCACGCGGCCCAGCGGGTTGAGGCGCAGATACTCGGGCGTCGCCGCGCCCTGGGCGCTGCGGTCCACCATCACCAGCCGGTGGGGCAGACCCAGCTCCACCAGCACCGCGTGCGGCGCCATCGAGGCCGCGCCGGGTAGGTAGTGCAGCTGAATGGGCTCGTTCACGGTGTCTCCCGCGTCAACGACACGACCCCCGGGACGTCGACGACGGAGTCGTCGGGCTGAACCCGGGCCGCTTCCAGTGCCGGCTCCGCGAGGATGGCCGCCACCAGTTCCTCCGACCCTCCCACGTACGTCCACTCCAGGTCGATGTCGCTGGCGACGTACCAGGAACGATCGGCCGGCCACCACACCTGCGGCACGAGGTCACTCATCCCCGGCCATCCCAGGTGGGCCCCCAAATCGCCGACGGCCCGCAACGGGCAGGTCGCCAGGGCGTACCGCCTGCCCGGCACCGCCACGGTCGGCGTACCGGGAGGGGTGCGGAAACCACCGAACCCCAGCCAAACGCCCACAGCGATTGATTCCTCACGGTCGCGCGACAGCAGCGGCAGCAGGTGCGGCAGCAGGCGCCGGTCGATCCAGCCCGTGCTCGGCGCCGAGAGGGTGCCGCCGTTTCCAAGGTGATCAACCGGATGTCCATCGACGATGACCGGACCGAATGCCTCGATGTGTTCCGCCCAGCGCATGGGTGACCATTCTCCGTCGTCGCCCATGCGGTCGACGGGGTGGAGAATGCGCGCGTATGCCCCGTACTGAGCGGGAACGAGGCAGCGAACCGGGATCACGTCGCGCGGCCACGGCGGGAGCGCGGCATGAAGCCAGTCGGCGTGCGTCTGCAAATCGATACCCATGTCGCGACCGTACCGCAGAAGTGGACCGCGTCCGGTAAATAGTTGTACGGTGCACTCAATGAGCATTCGGGCCCCACTCCGACTGCGCAGCTTTCCACGCATGGGCAACCTCGCCGAGCGGGCGTCGTATCCGTGGTGGGTGCTGTCGGTCACCAGCCTCGGGATGTTCCTGTCCACCGTGAACAGCGGCACGCTGCTGATCGCCCTGCCCGACCTGGAACGGGCCATCGGGGTTTCGCTGTTGACCCTGGTGTGGGTGATCCTGGCGTACATGGTGTCCAGCACGGTGCTGCTGCTCACCGCCGGGCGCCTGGCCGACCAGTTCGGCAGGCGGCGCCTGTTCGTCGGCGGCATGGCCCTGTTCACGCTGGCCTCGTTGGGCGCCGGGTTCGCCGACTCGGGTACATCACTCATCATCTGGCGGGTGGTGCAGGGCATCGGCGGCGCGTTCGTGTTCGCCAACTCGGGTGCCCTGGTCACCGACGTGTTCCCCCGTCACAAGCTGGGACTGGCCATGGGCACCAACACCATGGTCGCGGCCGTGGGCCTGGTCGTGGGCCCCGTGCTGGGCGGCTGGCTGGTGAGCTTCGGCTGGCAGTGGGTGTTCTGGTTCAACCTGCCGTTCGGGCTCATCGGCACGGCCTGGGCCGCGCTGGTGCTGCGCGAGACCACCGGACGTGAACGCGCGGTGCGCCACGACTTGGTGGGCAACGCTCTGTGCCTCATCGGGCTCACCGGGCTGGTGCTGGGCCTGTCCGACGCCGGGCTGGACGGCTGGACGGCGCCCATGGTGATCATCGGGCTGGCCGCCGCCGTGGTGGCGCTGCCCCTGTTCGTGGTGGCGGAGACCCGCGTGCAGCAGCCCATGCTGGACCTGTCGCTGTTCCGCATCCGCGTGTACACGGCGGCCGCGGCGGCGGCGTTCCTGAACGGCCTGGCCCGGTTCGCCCTGATGTTCCTGTTCGTCTTCTACTTCCAGGGGCCGCAGGGCGACGACCCCATCACCGCCGGCATCAAGCTGATCCCCCTCGCCGCGGGCATGGTGGTGGCCTCCCCGCCCGCCGGCATGTGGGCCGACCGGCACGGCTCCCGCGGCATGGCCGTGGCCGGGATGCTGGTGACCGCGGTGGGGCTGGCGGGCATGACCACGCTGGGCGTCACCAGCCCGTTCTGGGAGTCGGCCGTGTGGCTGGGGATCGTGGGCGTGGGCTCGGGCATGTTCAACTCCCCGAACACCGCGGCCATGATGTCGGCGGTGCCCGCCCACCGGCGCGGCATCGCCTCCGGCACCCGCACAATGCTCCAGAACACCGGCGCGGTCATCTCCATCGCCCTGATGCTGATGATCATCACCACCGTGGTGCCCACCCAGCTGCTGTTCAGCATCTTCAGCGGGCTCACCAGCGGCCTGTCGGCCGACCAGCTGCAGCCGTTCATGAACGGCATGCACCTGGCGCTGTGGATCCTGGCGGGCATCTCCGTGCTGGGCGCGGCGGTCTCGGCCATGCGGGGCCGCCATGCGCCCCAGGTGGACCACCGGCCGGTCGCCGGGGACGGGGCGCCCGTCACCGATTAGCGGTACCGCATGGCCGGTGACCACCCATGGGCGTACCGTGGGGTGGTGCGCTTCCACGATGCGCCACAGCCATGAGCGTCCGCAACCTCGACCAGCTGTTCGACCCGCGCAGCGTCGCGGTGGTGGGTGCCTCGAACCGTCCCAACAGCGTGGGCGGGCAGGTGTGGCGCAACATCCGCGACGGGTTCACCGGCGCCTTCATGGCCGTCAACCCGAAGCTCACCGAGCTGGACGGTCTGCCGGTGCACGCGCGCATCGGCGAGTTGCCCCAGGTGCCCGAGCTTGTGGTGATCGCGACGCCGCCGGCCACGGTGCCCGGGCTCATCGACGAGGCCGGCCGGATGGGCGCCAAGGCGGCCGTGGTGGTGACCGCAGGGCTGGACGCCGCCACCAAGCTGGACATGCTGCGAGCCGCCCGGCCCCACCTGCTGCGCGTGCTGGGCCCCAACTGCATCGGGCTGCTCAACCCGCACATCGGGCTGAACGCATCGTTCGCCCACACCGCCGCGCGGCCGGGGGAGTTGGCGTTCGTCTCCCAGTCGGGCGCCCTGGTGACCGCCGTGCTGGACTGGGCCAACGGCCAGGCCATCGGCTTCTCGCAGATCGCGTCGGTGGGCGAGAGCGCCGACGTGGACTTCGGGGACATGCTGGACTACCTGGCCAGCGACCCCCGCACGCACGCAGTGCTGATGTACATCGAGAGCATCGACCAGCCGCGCAAGTTCATGTCCGCGGCGCGGGCGGCGGCCCGCAACAAGCCGGTGGTGGTGGTGAAATCCGGGCGCTCCGAGCAGGGTCAGCGTGCGGCCGCCAGCCACACCGGGGCCCTGGCCGGATCGGACATGGTGTACGACGCCGCGTTCGCCCGCGCCGGCATGCTGCGGGTGGACACCCTGCAGCAGCTGTTCCTGGCGGCCGAGGTGGTGTCGCGGTTCCGCACCTCCACCGACGAGCGCCTCACCATCCTCACCAACGGCGGCGGGGCGGGGGTGATGGCCGCCGACGCGGCGGCGCGCTTCGGGGTGCGCCTGGCCGAGCTGTCGGAGGAAACCCTGGCGCGGCTGGACGGGGTGCTTCCGGCCAACTGGTCGCACGGCAACCCCGTGGACATCATCGGCGACGCGCCCGGGCAGCGGTACGTGGACGCCCTCGAGGCTCTCATGGCCGACCGGGGTGCGGGCGCCCTGCTGATGGTGCACGCCCCCACGGCCATCGTGCCCAGCGCCGAGATCTCCCGGGCGCTGGTGCCCGTGGTGGGCCGTCACCGTCACCGCGTGATGAGCGCGTGGCTGGGTGATGCCGCGGTGCGGGAGGCCGAGGAGACCTTCCGCGAGGCGCGCATCGCCACCTACCCCACGCCGGAGATGGCCGTGCAGGCCTTCGGGATGCTGCTGACCTACCGCCGCAACCAGGTGCAGCTCACCCAGACCCCGGCGGCCCTGGCGCCGCCCGAGGCCTCACCGCCCGACCTGATGATGCTGCGAGCGGGGCTCACCGAGGTGCTGCGCCAGGGCCGGGAGCTGCTCACCGAGCCCGAGGCCAAACGGCTGCTGGCCGCCTACGGCATCCCCGTCGTGGCCACCGTCGAATGCCCGGCCGACGCCGAGGCGGCGGCCCGCGTGGCGGGCGAGGTGGGCTTCCCCGCGGTGCTGAAGATCCTGTCCCGGGACATCACCCACAAGTCGGACGTGGGGGGCGTGGCCCTGGGCCTGGCGGACGCCACGCAGGTGCACGAGACGGCCGAGCGGATGCTGCAGCGCGTGCGCCGGGTGCGCCCCGACGCCCGAATCGATGGCTTCACGGTGCAGGCCATGGCCCCCCACACCCACGCGCGCGAGCTCATCGTGGGGGCGTCGGTGGACAGCGTGTTCGGCCCCACCATCCTGTTCGGGCAGGGCGGCACCGCCGTGGAGGTGGTGGCCGACCGGGCCGTGGGCCTGCCGCCCCTCAACGAGGTGCTGGCCCGGTCCCTGGTGGACCGCACCCGCGTGGCGCGTCTGCTGGCGGGGTTCCGCGACACGCCGCCGGCCGACCGCGACGCCGTGCACCGGGTCCTGATGGCCGTCTCCCAGATGCTGGCCGACCTGCCGGAGCTGTGCGAGCTGGACATCAACCCGCTGATCGCCTCACCCGACGGCGCGGTGGCCCTGGACGCGCGGGTGCGTGTCAGCGCCACCCGGCCCGCCGGTCAGGCCGAGTTCGCCATCCGCCCGTACCCCGCCGAGCAAGTGGAGCGCATCACCTGGGACGGCCGGGGCGTGACCCTGCGACCCATCCGCCCGGAGGACGAGCCGCAGCACCGCAGCTTCCTGGAACGCATGGATCCCGAGGACGTGCGGCTGCGGGTGTTCTACAGCCGCCGCACCATCCCCCACAGCCAGCTGGCGCGGCTCACCCAGGTGGACTACGAGCGCGAGATCGCCATCGTGGCGGTGGCCCCAGGACCCGACGGCCAGGAGGAGACCCTGGGGGTGGTGCGCGCCGCCATCGACCCGGACAACACCGACGCGGAGTTCGGCATCAGCGTGCGGTCCGACCTGAAGGGCAAGGGGCTGGGCGAGGTGCTGCTGCAGAAGATCATCCACCTGCTGCGAGGCCGCGGCACCACCCACATCTCCGCCCTGGTGCTGGCGGAGAACACCCGCATGCTCACCCTTGCGCGGGGTCTCGGCTTCGCCGTGGGACCGGGTGAGGACCACGAGACCGTCCGGCTGGGCCTGGACCTGCTCCCCTCAGCTCCCGCGGGACCCGGCGGCCACCAGGACGGCGCGCTCCCCCACGCCCAGGCAGCCGGGGCAGCACTCGCGGCGCATCCGGCCCCCGGGGCCACGGTGCCAGATGACCCGCTGCCCCCAGCATGACCCGCAGGGCTGCCACACCGTGTGCAGCGTGGGTTCAGGACTTCGCGACATGACCGCCTCCCAGGGGTCGTGATCCGTCCCCCAAGGTTCGGCCAGCCGGAGCCGTTCGCTCATGGCCCCGCGCACAGGATTCTGCGGTCATGATTTGGCCGCCCGATCGGTCAGGCGCGCGCGAGGATTCCCAGTGAGACCGACACGGTGCGGCCCCCGGCGCCGGTGGCGGTAACCCGACAGGTCAGCACACGGCCGGCGTCCGCGCGCGTCACCCGGTAGGTCGCGCGCGTCGCCCGTCGGATGGCGCGGCCGTTGCGCAGCCAGGCCCGGCCCACCAGCGTGGCGCCACGGAACACGGGCATCCGGCACGAGATCACATGACCCACGCGGGCCGGGCCCAGGATGCGGGGCAGCCCCGCGGCGATCGGCGCCACGGGCGTGGTGACGGGTGCGGATGAGGCGGGCGCCACGACGGGCACGGGGCGCTCAGCGGCGCCCGCGTCGCAGCGCGGTCCCTGGGGCCGCGCCAGCCCGGTGGCGTCGGCCGACGGGCACGTCCCCACCGCGCGATCCAGCGCCGGGCTGCCGGCCGCCGGGAGCATCACGGGCATGGCCGCGTTGAGGGTGAGCGGCTCGAGCAACGGGTCGGCGGCATGGACGTCGGATGCCAGGTTGAGCCCGCAGGCAGCGTCGGCCACGTTGCCGCCCTCGCTGGTCAGCGTGACACCCACTCCGCAGTTGGCCCCCGCGTTTCCCGTGATGATCGACGACCGTGCGGTGAGTCGTGACAAGTCCCCGTCCACGCCGCCGGCGCCGTTGGACGACCGGTTTCCGGCGAGCGTGACGTTGACCATGCTGATGGGAACCGGCGTGTTGCTGTAGAGCCCTCCGCCGGCGGTGTTCCCGACGTTGCCGGCGATGGTGGTGTTCACCAGGTCGGCCGAGGTGCCCGGGCCGGACAGGAAGATCCCCCCGCCGAACGCCCCGCCCCACGCCGCGTTGCCCACGATCGCCACGGCGTCGGTGGACAGGTGGGCCCCCGACATCCGGATGCCACCGCCGTACCCGGTGAGGGAACCCGGTCCGAGGTTGCCGCGCACCACCACGCGCTGCAGGGCCAGCCCGCCGCCGGTGGTGTCGCGAATGCCCCCACCGCCCTCGTCCACGGGTGCCACACCCCCCGTGAGGGTCAGGTCGAACAGCCGCAGGCCGGCGCCCGCGAGGACGTCGATCACACGGTCCCCCATCGCCGCCTGGATCGTGGTGGCACCCGGCCCGGCTCCCCGGATGGTGAGGTCGTTGGTGACATCAAGGTCGCCGGTCTTGTTGGCGTCCTCCCCGCCACCGGTCGTGGTGAGGAAGAACGTCCCGGCGGGAAGGACGATGTCGTTGGAGGTGCCGGTGGCGTTGGCCACCGTGACCGCATCGCGCAGGGAGCAGGTGGCGTCGCAGACACCGTCGCCCGTGTCCAGACCGGTGGTGACCGTCAGCGTTGCGGCATCGGCCGGGCCGCCCGCCGCGACGAGCACGGCGACGAGGCTGGCGACGGCCAGGTGGGCGGGCCGGAGCATGGGGGGAACGTATCCCCGTCGCCTCCGCCGGCGCCACCGGCGGAATCTGCGCGGCGACCGCGCCGGGGGGTGCGGGGACCCCCCGTTGCGGCTCGCTAGGCGCCGGGCGTGAGCCGGGACCCCAGGCCGTGGGGCATGATGGCCTCGGTGAGGCCGTGCAGCTCGTCCGGGTAGGGGCTGGCGCCGATGGAGGCCGACATGCCGCCGTCCACCATCAGGGTCTGGCCGGTGATGTAGCTGCCGGCGTCGGATGCCAGCAGCATCAGGGCACCGATGAGCTCGCTGGGGTTGCCGAGCCGGCCCAGCGGGGTCTGCTCCTCGATGCGGGCGCGGAAGGCCGGCACGGCCAGGGCCGCCTCGGTCATCTCGCTGGGGAACCAGCCGGGGCCGATGGCGTTGACGCGCACGCCGCGGTCGGCCCACACCACCGCCAGGTACTTGGCCATGTGGGTGGTGGCCGCCTTGGCGGCCGCGTAGGCGATGGGGATGTTGTGGTGCCCGCTCACGCCCGCCACCGACGACAGCATGATGATGCTGCCGCCGCCGTGGGTGAGCATGTGCCGCGCCGCCGCCGCCGCCGTGATGAACGTGCCGGTGAGGTTGATGTCGATGGACTGCCGGAACAGGTCGGCGGGCATCTTCTCGGGCACCGCGAGGCCCTCCGGCACCGCGCCGGCGTTGGCCACGGCGATGTGCAGGCCGCCGAACTTCGCCACCGCGGCCTCCACCGTGGCGTTCACCTGCGCCTCGTCGGTGATGTCACAGGCGTGCACCAGCACGCCCGCGCCGCCGGCGGCCAGCTCGTCGGCCAGCTTCTGCATGGGCTCCACGCGGCGGGCGGCCAGCACCACGTTGGCTCCCGCGGCCGACAGCGCCCGCACGAACTCCACGCCCAGGCCGGCGGACGCGCCGGTGACCAGGGCGGTCTTCCCCTCTAGGTTGAACGGGTGCGTACCCGACGACATTCCATGACCTCCCCGGTGGCGTGCTGATGGCCACACCCTTGCGCGCGCGACCCCCGTGCCGCCAATAGGAATGCCTCGCCCTTCGATAGGGTTTGCCTATGGAGCGGGCGGCCTCGGGCGGTGAACTCGGACGGCTGGCGGGTCTCGTGGCGCTGGCCCACGACCCGCATTTCGGCCGGGCGGCGGCGGCGCTGGGCATCACCCAGCCCAGCCTCAGCCAGCAGATCGCGCGGCTGGAGGCATCGCTGGGCGTGCTGTTGGTGGACCGCTCGGTGCGGCCCGTGCGCCTCACACAGGTGGGCGAGGCGCTGGCCGCGCAGGTGGCCCCGGCGTTGCGCACCGTGCACGAGGCCGTGGAGCGGGTGCGGGTGCGCGACGACGGCCGCGTGCTGCGCATCGGTTTGCCGCGGGTGCAGTACCTGCTGCACCCGCCGGTGCGGCGGCTGCTGGACCTGTTGCGTGAGCGCCTGCCCGGGTGGGAACTGGTGACCGTGGAGGCGATGGGCACCCAGGCCACGGAGGCCGTGCAGCGCGGCGACCTGGAGGCGGCGGTCACCTACACGCCGGTGTACGGCGTGCGCCTGGTGACCACCCCGCTGTTCATCGACGCGCCCGTGCTGATGATGCACCGCGACCATCCGCTGGCCGCCCACGAGGAGCTCACCCTGGACCACCTGCGCCACACCGTGGTGCTGCGGTGGTCCACCGAGGCCATGCCCGGCACGCTGGACACCCTGCTGGGGGCATGTGAGCGCATGGGGTTCCAGCCGGAACTGCAGGAGGTGGACCCCCGGCCCGGTGCGATGGCCGAGCTGCTGCTGCGCGGTGTGGGCGTGGCGGGGGTGTCGCGCGCCTGGAGCCAGCAGGCCATCCTGCCGGAGCTCACCACGCGGGCCATCAGCCACCCCGTGTTCACCCTCACCGGCGTGCTGGTGTGGTCGGAGGACGCCCGGCCCACGGTGCGCGGGGCGCTGCGCGACGCGCTGCGCGCCGTGGGCTGAGCACATGTGGTTCGCCTGGGACAGCTACGCGCTGACGCTGGCCCAGGCCGCCGGCATGGCGCTGCCCGGCGTGGGGCTGCCCGCGTGGGCACGGCGGTTCCGCACCGGTGCCTGGGCGTTGTGGCTGCCCCTGTCCATCGCGGTGGTGGTGGCCCTGGTGGCCACGGTGCCGGAGTCGGCCACCACCATCACCCGCGTGGCGCTGGTGATGGTGCCCCTGGGCGCCGCCCTCGCGCTGGGGTGGGCGGCCGCGGGTGGACGCTGGTGGCTGGCGCCGCTGGTGGTCCCCGCCCTGTGGCTGGCGGTCGCCCATCGGCACACCCGGGCGGGGGAGGTGGCCGTGGTGCTGCTGATCACGGCCTCGGCGGTCACCGCGGGACGCCTGCTGGCCGGGGTGACGCCGTACACGCTGCTGAAGCTGGGCGTCATCGCGATGGCCATCATCGACGCGCACCTGGTGTTCACCCACCGCCTGCAGCACTCCGCCGGCGTGCTGGACGCCGCGGCACCCGGCCACAACCTGCCCCAACTGCAGTCCGCGCGGCTGCACGGCGCCACCCTTGGCTACGGCGACTTCCTGTCGTCGGCCGTGGTGGGGGCGGTGCTTGCCGCCCAGCGGGGGCGGTGGTGGGCCGTGGGCGGGGCGCTGGCGATGCTGCCGGTGACCCTCGCCTGGGATCAGTGGTTCCTGGTGTTCGACACCATCCCCGACACCGTGCCGCCGGCGATCGTGCTGGTGCTGGCGGACGCCCTGTACCTCAGTCGCCGGCCGAGGACACGGGCGCCCCGCCGGCATCCTCCCCCCAGCGCATGACCAGCTGGGCGCGGCTGTGGATGTCCAGCTTGCGGTAGACGTTGGTGAGGTGCGCCTCCACCGTCTTCTCGCTCATGAACAGCTCGGCGGCCACCGCCCGGTTGGTGAGGCCCCGGGCCGCCAGCTCGGCCACGCGCCGTTGGGATGAGGTGAGCGCATCCCCCGCGCCCGGCGCGGTGCCCAGCCGCGCGAGCTCGCCCGCGCAGCGGTCGCGCCAGTACACGGCACCCAGCCCAGCGAAGATGTCCTGAGCCTTGAGGAGGTTCTCGCGGGCCACCCGGCGCATCCGGCGGCGGCGCTGCAGACGCCCCAGGTGCAGCAGGGTGCGTGCCAGCTGTGCCGGCACCGGCCGCTGGGCATGGGCGCCGAGGGCGCGCTCGAAGGCCTGCTGTGACTGCGCGAGCCTGCCGCGCGCCATCATCTGGATACCCCGGCAGCGCTCGGCCACCGCGGTGACCTCCGGGCGATCCAGGGCGTCCGCGCGCGCGGTGATCCAGTCGAGGAGGGCCTGCGCCTCGTCGAGGCGGCCGCACCCGGCAAGGGCCTCCACGGCGTCGGCCACCAGGGCGCCACCGCGGGGTCGCCGATCTCCACCGTCATAATCGCCGCCACGTCGGCAAGCACCGCCGCGGCGGCGGCGTGGTCCCCCTGGGCCAGGGCGAGGTTGCCCAGCGCCTCCAGCGCCAGCAGCGCACCGGCGTTCCAGCCGCATCGCTGGAAGATCCCCAGCGCCTCACCCGCCGCCGCCCGGGCCGCATCCGCATCGCCCGTCCACCCCTCCACCACGGCCGTGTTGGCAAGGGCCACCGCGCGCGCCACCGCGCCCTGGTGCCAGCTGCGCTCCATGCCGTCCTCGGCGATCCGGCGGGCCTCGGCCACGTCTCCGCGTGCGCATTCCAGCGCCGCCCCGTGGCGGGTCAGCACCACCAGATCGCTCTCCTCACCCCGCTCCAGGCAGTGGCGCCGCGTCTCCACGAAGTCGGCGTGCGCGGCCTCCAGGTCTCCGGTCCAGTACGCGATGAGCCCGGCGATGAGCGTTGGCCTGCTGACGATGGGGATGCGATCGCCCACGCCGGGTTCCAGCGCCAGCGCCCGGTCCAGCCGGTCCCGGTCCAGCCCGTCGCCCAGGAGGAACCCCATCATCACCCCCACCGCCAGCGCGGGCGCGATCAGCGACGCATCCCCCGTGTCCTCCGCCTCACGCACCGCCTGGCGCGCGAGGTCCCGTGCGTCGCCGAGTCGCCCCGTGTTGGTCAGCACGTACGCCAGCTGCAGGGCCAGCAGGATGCGCGCGGCGCCCGGCGGTGACTCCTCGAGCGCCAGCTGGAAGTGCGCGCTGGCGTCCGGGTAGCTGTCGGTGAGGTAGGCGATCTGTCCCAGGAGCGCCCGAGCCCGTGAACGCAGGTCGCCCGGTGGCAGCTCGTCCACCACGTCGTGAAGCTGCGAGGCGGCGCGCGCGAGGTCACCGGCGTCGGCGTGACAGGCGGCGGCTCGCACCAGCCGCTCCGGTGCCGGTTCCCCGGCGCCCAGAGCCAGTTCGAGCAGCTCGGCGGCATCGGCCGGTGCGCCGCGCGCCCGGGCCGAGGTGGCCGCGTCGTCCAGCAGCCGCAGCGTGGCCGTACATCGAGTGCCAGCGCGGCCCGTGCCAGATGCATGGCGCGTTCCTCCGGATCGTCGGTGACGGCGGCGAGCCGTCCGTGCGCGGCCCGCCGGGCCGTGGCCCCGACACCGCGTACACCGCCCCGGCCAGCACGGGGTGCGCGAACCGCAGCCGCCCGCCCTCAACCACCAGCATCCCGGCCCGCTCGGCGGCCTCGATCAGCGGTGCGGCGTCCCCGCCCAGAGCCGCGCGGATGGCCGCCACGGTGGGACGCCGGTGCGCCGCCACCAGCAGCAGCACGTCCCGGACGTCCTCCGGCAGCGCCGCGAAGCGGTCCTCCGCCAGCGACACCAGGCTGCGGGGCAGTTCCCCGTGCCGGAACCGGCCGTCGTCGGGAAGGGCGCGCGCCAGCTCCAGCGCGTAGAAGGGGTTGCCGTTCGCGAGACGGCGGATCCCGGCCAGCGCCGGTGCCGTCACCCTGCGGTCCCCCCGCTGGCGCACCAGCCGCCCGATCTCCACCTCGTCCAGCGGCGTCAGCCGCAGCAGCTGGTGCGGCACCGCCACACCCGGCGCCACGTCCACGACGCCGTCCTGGGGAGCGTCGCGTCGCGTCAGCAGCATCCCCACGCGGCCCGCCATGCGCCGGGCGATGAACCTCAACACCGCCACGGTGGACGCGTCCACCCATTGCAAGTCGTCCACCGCCAGCAGCACCGGTCGCTCGCCGGCGGTGTCGTCGATCAGCGACATGCAGGCGGTGGACACGGCGCGGGGGTCGCGTGCGTTGCCCGGTGAGGCGCCGCGCCGCAGCGGCGCCACCTCCAGCGCCTGGCGCTGGGGGTCGGGCAGGCGTTCCAGGGCCGCCGGCGGTACCCCGGCCAGCAGGTCTGCCAGACCCGCGTAGCCCATGCGCACCTCGGTGGGGGCGCCGCGGCAGCCCCACACAGCCATGCCGAGCACGGCCGCCGTGTCGCAGGCCCACGACCACAGCGTGGTCTTGCCGATACCGGGCTCGCCCTCGAGCATCAGCAGACCCGGCCCGTCCCGCAGTGAGCGCAGGAACCGGTCCAGCCGCGCCAGCTCGGCGTCGCGTCCGACGACGTGCGGGGCCTCCATCGGGCGAGCATCGCACCTCGTCGCGGTCGAGGGGAACACCCGATGCCGACGGCCCGGCGGCGTTCCTAGCGTCGGCGCGTGAACCCACGCCCGATCAGGCTGCGCCGCCGCACCGCGCTGTTCGCCGCCGCCGTGTCGATCGCCACCGCAGGGGCCGCGGTGGCCGGCCTCCCCCAGCAGACGGGACCCGTGGACCTGCGGGCGCGCGACGCGGAACTGAAGATCGTCGGTTTCCCCGGCGCTCTCGGCAACTCCCCCACCTTCAACCACCGGCTGGCAGCCGTGGGGGACGTCAACGGCGACGGCACCGGCGACATCCTGGTGGGCGCGGCGGGGGTGCTGGTGTTCGGACGCCCGGCGGGCGGTGTGGTGCGGCTCACCGCCCTGGGTGACGCGGGTGTGCACATCATTGGCGCACCGTTGACGGGGAACGTGGCGGCGGCGGGTGACGTCAACGGCGACGGCCTGGCCGACATGCTGATCGGCGTCGCGGGCGGGGTGGAGGTGGTGTTCGGGTCGCGCTCCCGCACCGATGTGGACCTGGCGCATCTGGGCCGGCGTGGGTTCCTCGTGGCCGGGGCCACCACCATGGCGCCGGCCGGCGACCTCAACGGCGACGGACGTGCCGATGTGCTGTTCGGAACGGGCGGCCTCGGTTATCCCGACCACACCGGGAACACCCTGAACTCCGCCTTCGTGCTCCTCGGCGCCGACAGCGCCGATCAGATCGACCTGGCGGGGCCCCCCTCGCCCCGGCTGGTGCGCATCCAGGGACCGGCGGGTGAGGACTTCGGCAGCGCGGTGACCGCCCCCGGCGACGTCAACGGCGACGGCGTCCCCGACCTGGTGGTCGCCGCACGGTTCGGGGGGTCCAACCACCGAGGCGCGGTGTACGTGGTCCCGGGCACCCGCCCGCCGCAACCTGTGGACCTCACCCTGTCACCGACGGGCGCCTACCCGATCACCGCCCCCGCGGTCGACTACGTCGACTACGGCCTCATCGGATCGATGCTCTCACCGGCCGGCGACGTCAATGGGGACGGCCTCGCCGACTTCGTGATCGGTTCACGACTGACGAAGCCTTCCGGGGTGGCCTACGTGGTGTTCGGCTCCAGGGACGGCGCGCCGCTGAACGTGGCAACGCTCGGCACCCGGGGCCAGGAGTTCGACGGGCCGCTGGAGGTCGCGAACACCTACTTCGGATGGAGCCTGGCTGGGGGGCAGGACGTCAACGGCGACGGCCATTCGGATGTGGTGGTGGGCGCGCCATGGGGCAGCGGACTCGACGCGTCCCGCGGCTTCGCGGGCGATGTCTTCGTACTCCAACAGGCCGCGCCGGGCGTAACCGTGAGGGTGGACAGCCTCGAGCCCCCGCAGGGATTCCGGATCGGCGGCGCCATCCAGGGTGAGTTCACCGGGACGTCGGTGGACGTGGGTGATGTCAACGGCGATGGTCACCCCGATGTGCTCCTGGAGAGCCCGGGGGCGGACGGCGTTGGGCCACCGGACCGGTCGGATACGGGCGGGCTGGTGTCGGTGGTGTTCGGGTTCGGACCGTCCGCGCTGGCGTACCCGCAGGTGCACGCGACCGCCGGGGTGCCCCTGTCTCCGGTGGAGCCCGGCACGAAACGGTTCACGGGCGCGCCGAAGTTCACCGCCGTCCCGCCGCTGCCCGCCGGGCTGTCCGTCGACCCGGACACGGGCGTGATCTCCGGCACCCCCCGCACCGCCGGGTCGCTCACCACCACGTTCATCGTGATGCAAGACCTGGTGGACACCATCAGCGCGCCGATCACGGTGCGCGTGGACGCGCCGGTAACCGGTGGCGGGGCGGCGGGCACTCCGGCCACCACGCGGCGGCGGGCCCGCGGGCTGGCACTGGCCATCACGCGCCGGGGCGGTGTGGTGACCGCGCACGGCACGCTGCTGCTCCCCCCGGGTGCCGTCTGCGCCGGCCGGGTGACCGTGGTGATGCGGCACGGGCACCGCGTGGTGCGGACGGCCCACACACCGCTGCGGAGGACGCGGGGCGGCTGCCGGTACACCGTCGCGATGCGTTCACGCGTGCGGCCCCTCACGGTGACCGCCCGGTTCACGGGGACCCCTGGTGTGCGTCCCATCAACAGTGGAGTCCGCCGTGTCTGAGTTCCACCGTCCGCTGGTGCGCCGCGCCGTGGCGCTGACCGCCGTCGCCCTGGCCTCCGCGGCCGGTCTGGCGGCCGCCCAGTCGCCGCAGCAGGGCGACACCGTCGACCTGGCCGCGCGGGACGCCGACCTCACGATCATCGGGTACGACGAGTTCGGCTGGGCGGGGACGGCCGTGGCGGCCGTGGGCGACGTGAACGGCGACGGCATCGGCGACATCCTGGTGGGGATGCCCGATCCCCCGCCGGGGATGGGCCAGGCCGACGGGCTGGCCTACCTGGTGTACGGCCGCCGCCGCGCCGGTGATCCGGCTGGACGACCTCCGGGGCCAGGGGTTCAGCATGCAGGGGTTCGGCGTGGGCTATCAGGTGGCCGCCGCCGCCGGCGACGTCAACGGGGACGGGCTGGCCGACATGCTGGTGCGCGTGCGGGGCGGCGTGGATGTGGTGTTCGGGTCGCGGGCCGCCACCAGCATCAACCTGTCCAACCTGGGCACCCACGGCTTCACCATCGACAAGGCCACGTTCATGGCGCCAGCCGGGGACCTCAACGGCGACGGCCGGGATGACGTGCTGCTGGGCACGGGCAGCGCGCCGATGGACCTCTTCGTCAACAACCTCAACTCGGCGTTCGTGCTGCTGGGCTCCACCAGCAGAGCCCCGGTGGACCTCGCGAACGCGGCCGACGCGCGCCTGGTGCGCATCCAGGGACCGCCGAACGAGGACTTCGGCAGCGCGGTTGCGGCGCCGGGGGACGTCAACGGCGACGGCATCCCCGATCTGGTGGTGGGCGCCCGCGCCGCCGCGCCGAACTCCGCCGGCGCGGTGTACGTGGTACTGGGCAGCCGCCCGCTGTTCCCGGTGGACCTCACCGTCACACCGGACCGGGCGATCCGCATCACGCCGGGGGTGCTGCCGTCCACGCCCCGGATCGGCGGGGTTGTTGCCCCCGCGGGCGACGTCAACGGCGACGGGCTGGCCGACATCGTCATCGGCGCGCCGGACGCGTCGCCCGCCGGGGCCTCCGAGCCCAACGCCGGAGCCGCATACGTGGTGACCGGCTCCGCCTCCACCGACCCCGTGGTGTTGCAGAACCTCGGGATGCGGGGCGAGACGCTCAACGGGAACGGTGCGGGGCCCTCCGCGCACGCCGGTTTCTCCGTGGCCGGAGGCGAGGACGTCAACGGTGACGGGCAACCCGACGTTGTGCTGGGCGCGCCGCAGGCCAGCCGTCCCCTGGGCATGGAGGGCGGGGCGGCGTACGTGGTGCAGCGGTGGGCACCCGGGCAGGTCCTCCCGCTGGCATCCCTGAGTCAGCCGCGCGGATTCTCGGTGCTCGCGGCCGCGGACAACGACGGCACCGGCGGGTCGGTGGCCATGGGCGACGTCAACGGCGACGGCCACGCCGACATCATCATCGGCAGCTCCGGCGCATCCGATCCCCTGAACCCCACCAGCGACGCCGGCCGGGTGTCGGTGGTGTTCGGCTACGGGCCGGCGGCGCTGGCCTATCCGGCGCTGCACGGCAGGGTCGGGGTACCGGTGAGCCCGCTGGCGCCCAGCACCCTGCGCCGCAGCGGTGTCGCCACGTTCGCGGCCGCCACGCCGCTGCCGGCCGGCCTCTCCATCGACCCGGACACCGGCGTCATCTCCGGCACACCGCGGACGGCGACTCCGGCGGGCACGGTCACGATCGCCATGGGCGACCTCACGGGCACCACCACGGCCCCCGTGTCCGTGCAGGTGGACGCGTCCGGCGGCACGGCCGGGGCCCCCGCCGGCACGCGCCGGCACGCGCGGGCGCTCACGCTTGTGCTCGACCGGCACGGGGACACCATCCGCATCAGCGGCACGCTGGTGCTGCCCGCGGTGGTCGCATGCTCCGGTCGGGTCACGGTCGTGGCGCGGCGGGGTCGCCGCACCGTCCGGACCGTGCACACGCGGCTGCGGCGCTCGCGGCGGGTATGCGGGTACGCCGTCACCCTCCGGTCACCGCTGCGGCCCCTCAGCGTGACCGCGCGGTTCGCGGGCACCACGAGGGTATTCCCGCTGGGCAGTCGCACCCGCCGGGCCTGAACCCTCGGCCACGGGCCACCGCATCGATAGGGTATTCACCACGAACCACGTGCCCTTCGGAGCTGCCATGAACCCCCCGTCCCGCCCCCGCCGCACGAGGCCGCTGGTCGGCGTCGCGTGCTGCACCCTCCTCACCATGGGTGCCTCGGCCGCCGCGGCCGCCCCCACGGCCACGCAGCTGGTGTCTCAACTGACCTGCCGGCTGCTGCTGCCCGCATCGATCCCGCTTCCCACGAACGCGGGATTCACCGAACGGCGGGCTCGCCTCGCGGTGGTGGCCGACGGCAGTGTGGACCCGGCAATCGCATTCCTGGCGGGACACAACGTGGGGGCGCCCAACAGCGCCGACCAGAACGTCGCGCTGGGACTCCTGCGACGGTGGCGCATCAGTGCGCGCGCAGCCCTGCGCGGCGACCGCGAGGGCCGGCCTCGATCGGGACGCGCCGCACCGGCAGGAGCTCGAGGCAGGGTGTCGCTCACCTTGGCCGCCTCGGCAGGCAGACAGTGCCCCTTCTCCGGGTTCGCCCTCGGCACACCCGGCGCACGCCAGTCCCTCGCCCTGGCCTTCGAGCGCGCGCGGCTCACTCCGACGGCGCAGCGCGCCCTTCTGGGCCGCGAGGTCTCCCGGCTGCGGGTCTCGATCGCATCAATGCCCCCGAGCACCGATGACGCCGTGCTCGCCACGGCGACGTCACTGGCCGATGCGCTGTTCGCCCGCGGGCGCCTGTCCGACCGGCCTGCGGCCGAGCGCGCAGCGGTGGCGGTGGCCGTGGGAACCCAGCCGTTCCTGCTGCGGCTCCTCACAGTGGAGGGGTCGCATGCCGTGGCCATCGACACGCCACCGCCGGGTCTGGTGCGTGTGCCGGACGTGCGGAGCAGGTCGGTGGGCGACGCATACGTGACACTCCGCACCGCTGGGCTGCACCTGGTCATCCCCGTCCCGTGGACGCACAGCAGTCTCAGCAGCGTCGGGTCGGTGTCAGTGCAGGAGCCGGCACCCAAGACGCTGATGCCGCGCGGCGCCCGCGTTGTGGTGAGCCTGGGCGCCAGCGTCGCCGGTAGCCCTGGGGTGCCCACACCCATTCCGACGGCAACGGTGCCGGCGCTCACCGGCGCGCCCATCGCCGACGCGCAGGCGGCCGTCGAGCATCTGGGCCTCTTCCAGAGCACCACCTTCGCCCCGCTCACGGCCGCGACCGACGCAACGGATCTTCTGGGCAACTACCGGGTGCGGGCGCAGGACCCCGCAGCGGGCACCGTCCAGGCGCTGGGCGTGATCGCCGGTGGTGGCTTCCGCCCGACACCGGTCCACCTCTGGGCGACGCTCAGGAAGTAGCGCCCTTGACGCCGGGCGCGCGTCCGGTGGAGATTCCGCGGCATCCCCGCATCGCGTTGCTCCCCGCCCACCCGAGCCGACGACAGGTGCACGAATGACCGCGAACCCACCGCAGGTGGTCCCGCCGACGGCGGCGGGACCACCGCCGGGGCCCACCCGTGACTTCCAGATCGTGCCGGTGCGCGGCCTGCCCATCGTGGGCGTGGTGGTGGTGGGGCTCATCTGGGCCATCCAGAGCAACCGCCTGGAGGCGCTGAACTTCTTCCACGTGGTGGGCGGCGCGCTGTGGACCGGGGTGGACCTGTTCGTGGGCCTGGTGTTGGGGCCCATCATCGGCGGCATGTCCATCCCGGCACGCATCGAGTTCTCCACCAAGTTCATGCCGAAGATGCTGCTGCTGATGCCCACCCTGGTGACCATGACGCTGGCCTCGGGCTGGCAGCTGGCGCGGCACCTGGGCACGGTGTACCCCTCGTACACCCACCACTCGTGGCTGGTGGCGTCGTACATCGTGGTGGGTGTGATGGCCACCGTCGCCATCGGCATCCTGGAGCCCGCCAACCTGGCGGTGCTGTTCGAGCTGAAGAAGCCCCAGCCCGACGGGCAGCTCATCGCGCGCCTGATGAAGCGCTTCGTCTACACCGCCGGAATCACCGGGCTGATGCAGGTGGCGACCCTGGTGATCATGACCCGCCTGGCCACGTCATGAGCGGGCACGACAACGGCGCCCCGACGTCGGTGCAGGGCGGGGTGGACCAGTCCCGGTTCCCCCCGGTCACCGAGCTGGCCGTCGCGGCGATGATCCTGGTGATCATCGGCGGCGTCTACATGGCCTCCCGGCTTCCGCACCCCATCTCGCTGAAGCTGCCCGTCGCCCTCCTGGCGGTGGCAGGCGTGCTGCTGCTCGGGTCCATCGGGCTGCTGCTGCGCATCCGCAGCTTCGCGTGGCGCCGGTTCGTGCAGGTGGCGGGCTGGGCGCTGGCGGCCTACCTGGTGATCGCCGGGATGATCGGCTACGCGTTCATCTACGACGACACGCCCGCCGGGCCGCTGTCGGTGCTGCTGGGGATGCTGGGGGTGTTCGCGGTGGTCGTGCCGCTGCTCCTGGGGTTCTCGGTGGCCAGGTACCAGCCACCCGACGCACCCGGGGGCCGCTGACCGGCGCTCAGTCGCGGATGGACGCCAGCGCCAGGAAGGCCAGCGCCGCAAGCGCGTGACGCAGGTCGTCGCCTCCCAGCGCCGACGCGGTGGCGTCGGCGTCGTGCCCCTCACCCCGCGCCACCAGGTGCCCGGGCTGGTAGTAGGCCTCGTACGGCCCGCCGACGATCGGCGCCATGGGGATCTCCCACAGGTCATCCGTGGCCGACCACCTGCCGGGGCCACTGTTCTCGGAGACGTACTGGGCCCGGAACGCGCTGAACCGGCTGTGGTCGTGGCTGCCGCCATCGTCGCCCACGGGAAGGACGGTGACGGATGCATGGTGGCCGTCGGCCACGTCGATGGTCCACCCGGTGGCCCGGATGGCCCCCAGCCGCTGCTGCATGGCCGCCTGGAACATGGCGATCTGCTCCTCGCTGACCCCCCGTTCGCGCATGCGCTGCAGGCGGGCGGCGTTCTGCCCCGGGACCAGCTCACCCAGCTCGAGCCCCGGGTCACCCACCCCGGCGTCGCGCAGGCGCCGCCGGATGGCGCCGCCGATGATGCCGCTGCCCTCCGGGCCGAGGCGGTCGAGCGGCCGCACGGTGACCACCCGCAGCCCCGTGTACGCGCACACCACCGGCAGCGGCACCCGGTCGAGCCCGCCCACGCCGACCGCCTCACGCGGCAACTCGGCCAGCGGCCCCGCGGAGACCGCCGCGGGTGACCGCTCGGGTGGTGTTACGGGCGAGGCCCCACCGCGCAGCGCCCTGAGGAACCGGTTGAGCATGGCCGCTCCCGAACCGGTCGCCGGGACCTTCCGAGGAGATCCAAACCCCCCCGCCCCCCGGCGACGGATGACCTGTTACCAACGCTTGGGCGGCAGTATACGTTCGCTTTTCCGGGGCACGCGTGGATGGCGACGGTGAGGTGGGCAGGGCGCTGACACCCCCGCGCCCACCACCACGACCCCCGGCTGAGCGGCGCGCAACCCGGGCCACCCGACCGATTCAGCCGGTCGGTTCATCCGATCGGTGGTTTGCGTGGGCGCCCCCTGCAGTGACGCTCCGTGATGGCCGATACAACTGACCGCAGCGGCTCAGGGACACGGCACGCGCCGGCGTCCCGGCGTTCGGTCCGGACACAACGGGTGTGAGGTCGGGAACATGCATCTGAGGAGGAGGCGGGCGCCCGAGCAGGCCGTTGCGGATCCGGCCCACGAGGCACGCTGCGCGCTGCTGGCCGCGGCACCCGAGGGACTGCTGGTGGTGGACGCCGACCAGCGCGTCATCGAGGTGAACGACCGTTTCCTGCGGCTGACGGGGCTCACGCGCGAGGCCGTGGTGGGGGCCGTGCCCCCCTACCCGTGGTGGCTGCCCGAGCTGCACGACACGTGCGCCGCCGTCCTGGATCGCATCCTCACCACGGACGACGGGGAGTTCCAGTCGGAGATCCGGGGGCCGGAGGAGCGCCGCACCCCGGTGGAGGGCCGCTGGGGCCCCTTCGCCGACGCCGACGGGCGCACCGGGCGCATCATCAGCCTCCGCGACGTGTCCGCACGCCGGCTGGTGGAGGACCGGCTGCGCGAAAGCGAGCAGCGCCTGCGCGCCCTGTTCGGGTCGATGGGCGACGGGGTGGTGGTGCAGGACGTGGAGGGGCGCGTGGTGCTGGCGAACCCCGCCGCGGCGCGCATCCTGGGTCTCACGCTGGACGAACTCCTGGGCGGCGGCGCGTGGAACGCGCGCCCGGCCACCGCGCAGCCCCGCAGGACGTGGCATCTCACGGACACGAGCCCGGCCATGATCGCCCTGGCGACCGGCAAACCGCAACGCGACGTCGTGGTGGGCGTCGTGAACGCCGAGGACCGGCACCGCTGGCTGCGCGTCAACTCCGATCCGTTGGACGGTGCCACGGGGGTTCCGTCGGCCGTCATCTCCACGTTCGTGGACATCACCGAGCGCGAGGTGCGCGAACGTGAGACCCAGGCGCTGCACGGCATCGCCAGGGTCGTGGCAGAGGGCGCTGCGCCATCGGTGGTGTTCGAGTCGGTCACACGCGAGCTGGCGACCATCGTCAACGCGGACTTGGCGGTGGTGGTGCGTTTCGACGGCGACACCGGCGTGTTCGAGGGGTACTTCCGGCGGGGCGACCGGCCGGACACCTCGCCCCCGCTGCAGCCGATCGATCTCACGGTGGAGGACAACTCGGTGTCGGCGGTGTGGGCCACCCACGCCCCGGCCGTGCATCACGACCTGAGGCAAGGTGCGGCCGGCGTGCTGGGACTGGGGAGGGTCCCCCGGCCGCAGATGACCCAGGCGGTGCCGGTGAAGGTGGGCGGCGAGGTGTGGGGGGTCCTGTCGGTGGGAACCATCGACGCGCCGCTGGCCGAGGGGACGCTCGAGCGGATGCTGCGGTTCGCGGACCTCGCGTCCATCGCGATCGCATCGACGCTCAACTGCAGTCACGTGCCCCGCGATGGCGCCGACGCGCTGACCGGCCTCTGCAACCGCCAGGAGTTCACGCGCCACCTGGGTCGCCTCGACACCGACGAACCCACCAGCGTCATCTGCATCGACCTCGACCGGTTCAAGCACGTGAACGACCTGTGCGGCCTGTCCGCCGGCAACCGCGCGCTGCAGGCGGTGGGCACGACCATGCTGTCGATGGAACGCGACGGGGACCTGGTGGCCCGCCTGGGCGGCGACCGCTTCGCCCTGCTCCTGCATGACGCGCCGATCGACGAGGCACGCACCGAGGCCGAGCGGCTCGTCCGGATGATCCGCGCCATCGACTGCGACCTGGACCTCACGCTCACGGCCTCGGCCGGCGTGGTGGCCCTCACGCCGGGGGAGGCGCCCGCCGACCTGCTGCGCAGGGCCGACGACGCGCTCTCCCTGGCGAAGGGCCTGGGTGGCGACCGCGTGAGCGAGGCACCGCAGCCCGTCGCGACGCCGTAGGCACCCCGCCCGGGGTCAGTGCCCCCGGTCATCGCGTACTCGCTCACCCAGAGCGCGGCGAGGGCCGCCGGCGCCGGCGGTGACCTAGCCACCACCACCGACCGGGCAGCAGCACCGCGGGCCGCGTGCCCGCCGCCGCGATGACACCGTGATCGAGGCGGTCATGTGCGGCTCTCGTGCCTGAGGTGCCCCCGGCAGGATTCGAACCTGCGACACCAGGTTTAGGAACAGCCCTCCGGCATCTCGGTACGTCTCGGCTGGTCTCGGGAAACACCGCTTCCAAGCGGGTTTCCGCCGGTGATCGTCTCGCGTGATCTCGGTGCGTCTCGGCTGGTCATGTCCCACTTTGTTCCCACCCCAGGGGCGAAAGTGTGCGGTGTCGTTTCCTTTCGCCGCGCGCACACTTTGGCGGAAGTGTGCGCTACCGTTTGTTTGCGCTTGACGCACACTTTTGCTGGAGGATCGTTTGGGCCGTCTCAGCAGAGCCGATCTCTGCCGCCGACTCGACACCCAGATCGCTGAGCTGTGGGCGCGAATGGGCGGGCTCCCCAGCCCCGTCGAGGCCGCCGACATCTGGAGAGGGATCTGGTTCGAGGAGGCCCACCACTCGACCGCCATCGAGGGGAACACCCTCGTGCTCCGACAGGTGGAAGTTCTTCTCTCGGAGGGACGTGCCGTCGGCAACAAAGAGCTCCGCGAGTACATGGAGGTCAACGGCTACGCCCGCGCCGCGGACTGGGTCTATGACCAGGCCATCAGGCGCGGCGGGACCGACCCGGTGCCCGGCCAACCCGCGGAGATCCTCAACCTCACGGAAGTCCGCCGGATCCACGAGGCGTGCATGACGCCGGTCTGGGACGTCGCGCCCCACGCGGGCGCCGGTCAGGACGAGCGCCCGGGATCCTTTCGGCGGCACGGCATCCACCCGTTCCCCGGTGGCATGACCCCGCCATCCTGGCCGGAGGTCCCCGCACTCTTGGGCGACTGGATCGCGGAGGCCAACCGTCTCCAACGGGGCGGCCCGAACCTGCCTGAGCGGCTTGCAGAGCTTCACTGCCGGTTCGAGCAGATCCATCCGTTCCTGGACGGCAACGGCAGGATCGGCCGGCTCGTGCTGAACCTGCTGCTCATCCGTCTGGGCTACCCGCCCGCGATCATCTACAAGCGGCAACGGACCGCCTACCTCCGAGCACTCCGCCGAGCCGAGGGCGGCGACTTCGGAGCACTGGGTGAGTTCATCGCGCGAGCGGTCCTTTCGAACCTCCACCGGTTCGTCGTGCCCGCGGTCGCCGGCCCGCTGCGGCTCGTGCCGCTGCCCGCCCTCGCGACGCAGACGCTCAGTGCCGGAGCCCTTCGTAACGCCGCGAGTCGCGGCCGCCTTCAGGCAACGCGCGGCGCGGATGGGGAGTGGCGGAGCACCCGAAGGTGGGTCGAGGAGTACGCCGCGTCGCGCTACCGGAGAAGCTCAAGCTCGTAGCCCACCTCGGCAGCTGCCCGACCCGTCGGCGGCGCTGAATGCCCGCGGTGGCGGCTGCCGCACCGCATCGAGCACCGCCAGCATCTTCGCGGCCTCCGGAGCGGAGCAGGCGCCCAGGAACTCCCTTGCCGGGACGGCCCCTCCCTCCTCGCGGATGAACACGAGGCCCCACCATGCGGGCCCGATCCTCGCCGCGGCTCAGGCCGCCGTCTTCTGGTGCTCCCCGGTGGTGCCCTGGGTGCGTGGGACGAGCACGACGTCAGCGTCGAGGGCGTTGGCAAGCGCGACGAAGGTCTTCAGCTCGGGGTTCCCCGAGGCGGTGAGCAGGCGACGGATCACCGCCGGGTTCTTCCCGATAGCGCGGGCCAGGCCTGCCTTGGTCATGCCCCGGTCGTCTCGAAGCGCCTCGAGGCGGTTCACCAGGTCATCGACGATGGCGATCTCGCGTTGGCTTCGTTCACCCCACCCCGCCGGCTGCGGAACCGCGAATACCAGGACCGTCTGAGGTGCCCCCGGCAGGATTCGAACCTGCGACACCAGGTTTAGGAAACCTGTGCTCTATCCCCTGAGCTACGGGGGCGCAGGGTCAGGATAGCCGCTCGGGAAGCTGCGCCTTCCTCCCGGTGCGGAGGGCACCCTCATCTATTTGGAAGGGGGTGCGCGGGTGCCTGGCAGCGCAGATCGGGGATTGCCCCCGGGCAGATCGGCGCGTCCCCTCGCGCGCCGAACCGACAGGTGCGTGAGCGTACAACCGTCGGCCCACGCAATCAGTCATCTGGGCCACGCAACGGATGACAGGAGGGAAAGTGAACGGACAGCGCAAGACCACGGCGGCATGGGTCGGCGGAATGCTGGCCTGCATCCTGCTGCTGGTGGCGGGCATTGCCTACGTCGTCATCGGCATCAACGGGCGCAGCGAGGTGCAGAACAACCTCAAGCGCGAGCAGATCGTCGGAACGCCCGACATGAAGCCGGGTGGAATCAAGACCGACCTGCAGATCGCCCTTCCCACGTGTGACGTGGCGGGCGTGACGGTGGACACCGGCCAGAAGGCCAAGTGCTTCGCCAGCTACATGCGCATCCACGCCCTCGAGGCGACGGGTGGCAAGACGTTCTCGCAGATGGACCGGTTCCTGCTGCCGAACAACGCCGGCACCACGTCCGACCAGACCAAGGCGGCGAAGGACCCCAAGACCGGTGCCCCGGTCGAGAACGCCGCACGCAACATCTGGGTCACCCAGACCGCGCTGTCCAGCGCCCTCAACATGGCGTTCTTCGCCGAGCAGGTGTCGCTGTTCGCCATCGTCGTGGGCATCCTGATGATCATCATCGGGATCGGCCTCGGTGTGATCACCCTCTCCACCTGGGGACTCGCCCCGTGGAAGAAGACCGGCGCGCCGGTGGCGGTGCCCGCCACCTGACGCACCCTCGGTGGGCGGCCCGCCACGGCCGCCCACCGGCACGTTTGTGATCCACCCGGTCGCAGCGCGCCGCTCCGGTCTAGTGTGGGACCCGACCCGCCGTCGGGCCCACGCGACGAAAGGGGCGGCGCAGCTGTGACTGAGGACACGCGGACACCCGGCCGGCACCGGGTGGTGATCATCGGCTCCGGGTTCGGGGGCCTGTTCGCGGCGAAGGCACTGCGCCGCGACCCCGTGGACATCACCCTGGTGGCCAAGACCACCCACCACCTGTTCCAGCCGCTGCTGTACCAGGTGGCCACCGGCATCCTCAGCGAGGGGGAGATCGCACCCTCCACGCGCGAGGTGCTGGCCCGCCAGCGCAACGTCAGCGTGCTGCTGGGGGAGGTCATCGACATCGACCTGGCCGGCCGCACCGTGACCCACCGCGTGCTGGACCGCACCACGGTGACCCCCTACGACTCGCTGGTGGTTGCGGCGGGTGCCGGGCAGTCGTACTTCGGCCGCGACGAGTTCGCCGAGCACGCCCCCGGCATGAAGAGCATCGACGACGCCCTGGAGTTGCGGGGGCGCATCTTCAGCGCCTTCGAGTGGGCCGAGCTTGCCAGCACGCAGGCCGAGATCGACCGCCTCATGACCTTCGTGGTGGTGGGCGCCGGCCCCACCGGGGTGGAGATGGCCGGCCAGATCGCCGAGCTGTCGCGCCGCACGCTGCGGCGCGACTTCCGCCGGATCGACCCGCGGCGCGCCCGTGTGATCCTGCTGGACGCCGCCGACCAGGTGCTGCCCAGCTTCGGCGACCACCTGGGCGGCAAGGCGCAGCGCACCCTGGAGCGCATCGGCGTGGAGGTGCAGCTGGGGGCCCGCGTCACCGGGGTGGACGCCACCGGGATCGACGTGGAGGACCCCGACGGCACGCACCGGCGCATCGAGAGCGTGTGCAAGGTGTGGGCTGCGGGGGTGCAGGCCTCGCCCCTGGGACGCATGGTCGCCGACCAGAGCGGGGCCGAGGTGGACCGCGCCGGCCGCGTGCGCGTGCAGCCCGACCTCACGGTGCCCGGGCACCCCGAGGTGTACGTGCTGGGTGACCTGATGGCCCTGGACGACCTGCCGGGAGTCGCCCAGGTGGCCATTCAGGGGGCCCGCTACGCCGCCGACCAGATCCGGCGCCGCATCGACGGCCGCGAGCCGGCACCCGCGTTCACCTACCGGGACAAGGGCAGCATGGCCACCATCACGCGCTTCAACGCGGTGGCCAGCGTGAAGGGCCTGCGGCTCACCGGCTTCGCCGCGTGGGTGGCCTGGCTGGTGGTGCACCTGGTGTACATCATCGGCTTCAAGCACCGCGTCACCACGCTGCTGCACTGGGCCGTCAGCTTCGTGGGGCGGGGCCGCGCGGAACGCACCGTCACCGAGCAGCAGGTGTTCGCCCGCAACGCCATGCACCAGCTGGGCGAGGCCTTCATCCCCTCGCTGCCGCGCGTGCCCGGTGACCGCCCCGAGGCGGAACCCGGCGACGCCGGCGGGGGTTAGACCTCCACCAGCCCCTTGCCGCCCACCACGTCCAGGACGAACCCGCGAATGTGATCCCGGTGGGCCAGGCGGGGGTCGGCGCGCAGGGTCTCAACCACCCACTTGGCGGTCTGCTCGGGGCGGTAACCGGGGGCCCGGTCCGCGTGGGCCAGGCAGTTGGTGTGGTGGATGACCATCACCTCGGTGGTGCCCACCATGTGCTGGGAGATGGCGATGCTCTCCACCACGTCGTCGGTGACCATCCCCCCGGCGTTGCGGATGATGTGGGCGTCGCCGGGCCCGAGGCCGAGCACGTCGAACGTGTCGATGCGGGCGTCCATGCAGGTGAGCACCACCACGCCCAGGCGCGGCACGGGCTGCGGGAAGCCCAGCGGCGCGCGGTTGGCGTGGGCGTGCAGGCGGTCGATGTTGGCGCTGCGATCGGAGGCTGTGGCGCTCATGCGGTCCTCAGGTAGGGCTCCCAGCTGGTTGGCCGCCGCGGCGCCGCCACCGCGATGAACACATCCGCGGGGGGCGCCTTGGGTGGAATGCGTGGATGCATGCCCACCTCCTCCGGCAGACGGTCGGCCTTCCGCACGTTGCAGGGCGCGCAGGAGGTGACCACGTTGTCCCACGACGACGCGCCACCGCGGCTGCGGGGCACCACGTGGTCCACCGTGAGGTGGCCGGTGACGCCGCAGTACTGGCAGCGGTAGCCATCGCGGGCGAAGACGGCCCGGCGGGAGATGCTGCGCTTGTCGTTGCGCGGCACCCGCACGTAGCTGACCAGCCGGATCACCAGCGGGTACACGAAGTTGGCCGAGGCGCTGCGCAGCTGGCGCGCCGCGCGTTCCAGCACCTCCGCCTTGTTCTTCAGCACGAGGACGACCGCCCGCTGCAACGTGCAGACGTTGATGGGCTCGTAGGTGGCGTTCAAGACCAGCACCTGCTGCGCCATACCCGACCTCGCGAAGATGGGCCGTCGCCGCAGAGTGTAGCCACGTTTGCGGGCTGACCGCATCGGGGGCACACGCGGTGACATCGCGCGTCGCGCATGATGCGTGATGCGACCCGTGCGGGTGGCGGCCGACATAGACGGCATGACCATTCGCGCCCTCGCAACCGCCGCCCTCGCAACCGCCGCCCTCGCGCCGGCCGCGAGCGCCGCCACCAGCCCCATGACCATCGTGTACGACAAGCTCGACGCGGTGCAGCAGCTGGTGTCACCCGGAGGGGGCGCCAAGGGGCTCAGCCCCGCCCGCGGCGCCTGGCGGCAGGACCCCGGCACCGGCGGCATGCTGGACCCGGCGCAGGACGCCGAGCACGGCGCGCCGTCGCGCATCGCCAAGGTGAGTGGCCGGGAGCTCAAGGACATGAGCACCGACGCCATCGTCGCGCTGCTGCGCCGCGAGATCCGCCTGGGCAACGCGGGCGCCAGCAGCCACCTGGTGGCCATCGACGAGATCGGCCGTCCCTTCGGCGACGACCCGCCGGACAAGCGGCGGCTGCGGCGCGGCATGCGTCTCCCGGCGATCAACCCGGAGAGCCCGGGCTCACACCTCTCCGCCGCCCTGCAGCAGCTCAACATCCCCAGCCCGTGGGGCGGCACCTGGGCGTCACGCGTGCACGTGTACATCGCGCCGGCGGTCACCACGGCCATCGCCACCGGCCGCGGCGCCAACCGCAACCTGGGTCGTGACGGCAAGCCCCACTTCCCCACGTGGCGCGCGGTGATGCCGGGCCTGTCGCTGGCCGGCGGCCTGCACCTGGAGATGTACAGCGCGCCGGGCGGGTCGATCGTGCCCTTCAGCGCCGGGATGTGGCGGGCGGCGCCCGCCGCGTTCCTGCGGCTGTTCAACTCGTACGGTGGCAACAGCGCCAACGTGCACTTCGTGTTCACCGGCGGCGCGGGCCCGGCCGACGCCCCCGTCGGGTGCGGCGACGCGCAGGCCTGCGAATGGGGCCTGGCGGAGTCCACCGACGCGGGCCGCTCGATCCTGGCCAACGGTCCGGACCTGTACAAGATCGGCACGGACGCGCCGTCGTGGCTGCGGGAGTTCAACGCCCGCTTCGACTGACGCTCAGTCGGTGGCGGCCACCGCGTAGGACCCCAGCGGGATCACCCGCGCCAGGTCCTGGTCCTCGATGGCGCGCACGGCGGCGGCCACCGGCAGGTCGCGCTGCTGGCTGCCGTCGATGTCGATGAAGAACAGGTACCGGCCCATGCCCGTCTTGGTGGGCCGGCTCTCAAGCCGGCTGAGGTTGACCGCGCGCATGGCGAACTCCTGCAGGATGGCCAGCAGGGCCCCCGGGCGGTCGCGCGTGAGCATGCACACGATGGACGTGCGGAACAGCCCCGGGCCGGTGGCCGCGGCCGGCTCGGTGCCGATGAGGATGAACCGCGTGCTGTTGCGATCGTTGTCCTCGATGTCGGCGGCCAGCACCTCGCCCCCGTAGATGTCGGCGGCCCGCAACGTGCCGATGGCCGCCCACGGCTCGTCGGGCTGTGCGGTCACCAGCCGCACCGCCTCCGAGGTGGAGTTGGCCGCGGCGATCTCCACGTCCGGCAGGTTGCGGCGCAGGAACAGCGCGCACTGAGTGGGCACCATGGGGTGGGTCACCACGCGCTTCACCTGGGCCAGGGTCATGCCGGGGCGGCCGATGAGGTGCTGGCGCACCGGGTGCACCACCTCGGCGCGGATCACCAGGCCCCGCGGCCCGAAGGCCAGCTGGTCGAGGGTGGTGCTGACCCCGCCCTCGATGGAGTTCTCGATGGGCACCAGGGCCTCCGGCACCGCGCCGGAGGCGACGGCGGCGAAGCAGTCGGCCACGGTGGGGTACGGCACCCCCTGGATGTCTGCGGCCGATCCGAACAGGCGAAGCAGCGCCTCCTCGGCGAAGGTGCCGGGAGGCCCCAGGTACCCGACCTTCACGCGGCCTCCTGGCGGGGCTGCGCGCCCCCGGCCAGCGCGATGGCGCGCTCCTCCTCGGGGGACAGCCGCTGCGGCGAGGTGCCCTCCTCCACGTCCTTGATGTACACCCGGGCGTGGTCGCGGGCGTGCAGGCAGCTGATCACCGTGCCGGTCTTGGACTCGTTCAGCAGCGCGATGCTCCACGACTGGCTGCCGCCCATGTCCCCGTAGGCGTCGTACCGCACCAGGCCCTGGAAACGCAGGCTCTTGCCCAGCTCACGGACGGTGATCTCGGCCTGGCGGTCCACCTGGGCGCGCAGGTCGTTCAGCGCCGTGCGCACGTCGTCCAGCTGGCCGCTGAGCTCGGCCTGACGGTCCACCAGCGGCACCGAGGTGCCGTCGGGCAGCAGCGTGTTCTGCCCGGCGCGCAGGCGGCGCAGCCGGACGGCCAGCAGGCCCACCACCACCAGGGCGATCACCCCGGGCGCGGCCGCTGCGGAGGCGGCGATGGCGTACGGCTCCAACTCCCCCGCCTAGAAGGTGAAGGTGACCGGGTAGGTGGCGGAGTTGTTGGCCGTGTTGCGCTCGCCCTCCACCTTCTCCACCGTCACGGTCAAGGTGCCCTGCTTGGCGAACTGGATCTTCTCCGAGGCGGGCCCTGCGACGGTGGCCACGTCCTCCTTGCCCACCGGCAGCAGCGAGATGGTGCCGGTTGCCGTGTACACCGGGGTGTTCGGGTTGTCCGGGTAGGTGAGGGTCACCGTCACCTTGATGTTGTTCTCGACGTAGTCCCCGCCGTTCTTCACCGTGACCAGCCACTTGAGGTTGGCGTTGGTCTTGAGCGTGGTGCCCGACGGCTGGACCTGGATGCGCGGGGAGGGCCCGGCGAACACCGATACCAGGCTGGTGCCGCGCAGGTTGCCCGAGCCGCTGCCGGTGCCACCCTGGTGGCGCAGCTGGCTCACCACGGTCTGGGCCCCGGAGGTGGAGGCCAGGTTGTCGTTGGCGCCGGCCAGGAAGGTCACCGACGGGGCGTCCGGCGTCTGCACGCTGGTGATGTTCTCAGACCGCAGCGCGGCCGCGGCGGGCGTGAGGAAGCGGGCGTTCATCAGCACGTCGGAGGCCAGGAACATCTGCATGGGCTTCTTGACGTTGGTGGCCGCCTGGGCCGTGCTGCCCGAGGAGATGATGGACGGGATGTTGGCGTCCAGCAGCCGCAGGCCGTCGGCGCGCAGGCTCAGCGCGGACACCAGCTGGCGGTTGGCGTCCGACAGGCGCCCGGGCGGGTTGAGCTTGGACGCGCGCTGGGTGAGCTGGTCGGCCTGCGCCTCAAGCGGCTTGAGCTGCTTCTGCAGCTGCGCGGCCGTGGCGCCGCGGTTGTTGCTGAGCACGCCCAGCAGCTTCTGACCCTGGGCGCCGGAGTCCTCACTGACCTTGGCCGAGTTGTTGACGTACGACTTGTAGCTGTCCACCAGCGCGTCGTGACGGCAGCTGCGGATCAGCAGCGCCAGCACCGCGATGACGATGACCGCGAACAGCACGCCCAGGCCGATGCGCACGGCCGGGCTGGAGAGCTGCAGGCCGGCGGCGCTTCCGCCACCGCCGCCACTCCCACCGCGACGCGACCCTCCGCCACCGCCACCACGCACCGAGCCGCGCAGGGACGGGCGCGAGATGCGTCCACCGCCACCGCCACCGCTTCGCCGGGCACCACCGCTGCGCACCCCGCGACCGCGCACGCCGCGCGCACGCGCGCTGCTGCGCCGGGGAGGCGCCGGCTCATCATCCGTGGCGATGTCGTCGAACCCGAAGTCCTCGGGTTCCGGGCGGTCCTCGGGCTCCTCGATGTACTCCTCGAAGAACGCCGACTCGGGCTGGCCGAACGAGTCGTCCAGGTCGGCGAACTCGGAGTCGGGGCGCGGCAGCGGCTTGCGGCCGGTGTCGCCCTCGCTGCCGAAGCGTTCGTCGTCGGCCATCAGGCCCGGTCCCGGTCCGCTGTCGAGGTGATCGTCATGTGGAGTCCTGAGTGGGCGAGGGGGGACTCGAACCCCCACGCTCGATGAGCACTAGACCCTGAACCTAGCGTGTCTACCAATTCCACCACTCGCCCAGGACGTCCTTCACGGACAGGGTTTCGGAAGGCTACCACGAGGCCCCGGACAGGACGGGAACCGGCGCAGACAGGGACCGGCCCGGAATGGTCGAAGCTGCACCGGATGGGCACCACCCCCCACCCCGTGCTGGGCCGCTATCAACCGGACACCCTGCTGGGACGCGGGGCCACCTCCACGGTGCGCCGCGCCGTCGACCTGCGGGGCGGGCCCGACGTGGCCGTCAAGTCCATCCCCGCCGACCCCGACCTGCTGGCCCGCGCCGAGGTGGAGGTGTGCGCCGCCCAGCGGCTGGACCACCCCGGCATCGTGGCCCTGCGCGACTGGGGCCGCGAGGGCGACCAGGTGCACCTGGTGTGGGAGCTGGTGGAGGGCCCGAACCTGCGCGAGGCGGTGGCCGACACCACACCCCAGGACGGCTGGTGCTGCGCCCGCATCGCCGAGGTGATGGAGAGCCTGGCCCACGCCCACGCCCGGCACGTGGTGCACCGCGACATCAAACCGGCCAACGTGCTGCTCGACCGCCACGGCAACGCACGGCTGTCCGACTTCGGCGTGGCCCGCCTGCTGGACCGCACCGGCATCACCATGGTGGGCGACATCGTGGGCACGGCGGCCTACATGGCGCCCGAGCAGGCCCGGGGCCGGGAGGTGACGCCCGCCACCGACGTGTACGCGGCCAGCCTGCTGCTGTACGAGCTGCTCACGGGCGTGAGCCCCTTCAACGCCCGCGAGCCCCTGGTGGCCATGCGCCGGGCCGCGTTGGGGGAACGCACTCCCCTGGACCAGGCGCGCCCCGACCTGGCGCCGCGGCTGGTGCAGGTGGTGGAGGCCGGCCTGTCGCTGGATCCCGAGCGGCGACCGCCCGCCGCCCGCATGGCCCAGGAGCTGCGCGACCTGGCGACCACGCTGACGCCGTCCACCCGCCGCGGCGCCCTCGCGCGGCGGGCCCTGCCCGTGCTGGCACCCGCGGCCGCCTGGTCGGTGGCCACCGCCGCCGCCCTGTGGTCGTGGACCCACACGGGTGCGCTGCGCATCACGGTGGCCGCCCTGGCGGTGCTGGCGCTGTGCGCCCGGGCGCCCATCGCGGGGGCGGGGGCGGCGGTGGCCGCGTGCTCGGTGCTGCTGGGCAGGATCTCCGGCGGGGCCGGCGTGCTGCTGGCCGTGGTGGGCGGCCTCGCCGTGCTGGCCGGTGCTCGCTGGCCCCGCCTGCTGCCCGCCCCGCTGCTGGCACCGCTGGCGGCCAGCATCGGGCTGATCCCCGCGGCGTTCGCCGGCGCGGCCCTGCTGCGCACCTGGCGCCAGCGCGTGTGGGCCGTCGGCACCGGGCTGGTGCTGACGCTGGCCTGGCAGCTGTGGCTGGGCGGCATCGGCGTGCTGCTGGGGCCCGACCCCGCGCGGCCCGGCCAGACCATGCTGGCCGGTGAGGGCAACCCGTTCCGCGTGATCGACCAGCTGCGCCCCGAACTGCAGTGGCGGTGGGTGGGCTGGCAGGCCCTGGCCCTGGCGGCGTTTGCGCTCATCACACCCCTGTTGCTGCGCATCGGCGACACCACCATGCGCGTGCTGGCCACGCTGGTCCTGGTGGGGGGCCTGGCGGCCGTGTGCGTGGGCGTCACGCCCGGGCAGTCCACCCACGTGGCCGCCGCGCTGATCCCCAGCGCCGTCGTGCTTGTGGTGTGGGCCATGCGCCCCTGGAGAACCCTGCCGCGACTCAGCGGCGACGCCACGTCCGCTACGCTGCGCGAACCCCTGCCATGAGTGTCTTCCGCAAGATCGAGCAGTCCATCGAAACCGTCGTGGAGCGGGGGTTTCGTCGTGCCTTCCGCAGCCAGCTGCAGCCGGTTGAGCTGGCCCGCAAACTGGCCCGCGAGATGGACGACCACAAGACCGTGTCGGTGTCCAAGGTGTACGTGCCCAACGAGTACACCGTGTACCTGTCCGACCCCGACCGGCAGGCGTTCGCCAGCTACGAGGACACCCTCACGGGCGAACTGGCCTCGTATCTGGAGGCCCACGCCCGCGGCAACGGCTTCTCGCTGGTGGCCTCCCCCACGGTGGCCCTGCAGACCGACACCGACCTGCGGCCCGGTGAGTTCGGCATCGCCTGCCGCATGGTGGATCGCCCGCAGGCGCCCGCCGCGCCCGAGCTGCGGCCCGAACCGCAGTCGGAGCCCACCGCGCCGCCCGCACCCCGGCCGCCGGCGGCCGCCAACCCCGCCCTGGCGGGCGTCAGCGGCACCCAGGTGATGTCCGCCGAGGACGTCCGCGCCGCCGGCCTGCACCCCGAGTCGATGACCCTGGTGGTGAACGGATCCCGGCAGCGCATCGCCAAGCGCATCACCAGCATGGGCCGCAGCCGCGACCGCGACATCGTGGTGCCCGACCCCAATGTCAGCCGAGCCCACTGCGAGATTCGGCATGTGGGATACGACTACTTCCTCATCGACCTGGACTCCACCAACGGGGTGGAGGTCAACGGCAAGCTGGTGAAGCGCCACGCCCTGGCCGACGGCGACGTCATCACGGTGGGCAGCACGGAGATCCGCGTGGAGGTGTCGTAGGCGCGCCCCGCGCGCCGGACCATGACCGAAACCGGACTGCTCATCGCTCAGGGCGCGGTGCTGGTGCTGCTGCTGGCGTTCCTGGTGGCCATCGTGCGCGCCTCCGGGAAGTACCTGTCGCGTGCCGTCCCGCCGCCGCTGCCCATGGACGACCCCGTGGACCGCGACACCGACGCCCACCCGGTGATCGTGCCGTCGCACCACGACGACCCGTTCGCCCATCCCGCCGCACCGGCCCATGCGGCCCCGGCGGCACCAGAGTGGCCGGCGGACGAACCGCTGTTCACCGACCCCCCCGTGCCCGCCCCCGCCGCGTACGCCGACCCGTTCCCGCCGCTGGCCGAGCCGGCCGCCGACGCCCCGGAACCCCCGGCGGTGGGCACCGCCGACATCTTCGGCGACGACGAGCCCTTCCCGGTGTCCAACGGGGCCCCGTCCAAGCCGGACGGCGACAGCACGTTCCTCGACCTCAGCACCGCCAACCTGCAGCCGCGCCTGGTGGTGGAGCAGGGTCCCGGGCTGATGGTGGGCACGGTGTTCCCGCTGGGCCAGGGCCTCACCATCGGCCGCTCACGCTCCAACGAGCTGCACGTGGACGACACCTTCGTGTCGCACATGCACGCCCGCATCCTGCGCCGTGGCGCGTTCTTCTACGTGGAGGACCTGGGGTCCACCAACGGCACGTTCGTGAACGACAACCGGGTGGAGGGCGACGCCCCGCTTCGCGTGCGCGACACGCTGCGCATGGGCGAGACCGTTCTGCGCTACGAGGAGTAGCGATGGCCGACGATCCGCTGCGCGTGGTGGAGCTGGCCGAACGATCAGACACCGGCCGCGTGCGCGACCACAACGAGGACCGCTCGTACGCCTCGGCCACCCTGGTGGCCGTGGCCGACGGCATGGGCGGCGCCCTGGCCGGTGAGGTTGCGGCGCAGATCGCCGTGGACGCCATGGAGCGCGTCAGCGCGCCGCAGGACGCCCTGGAGTTGCAGCGGGCCATCGAGGGCGCCAACCGCACCATTCGTGACATGGCGGGCCGTGACCCGGCGAAGACGGGCATGGGTACCACCATGACCGCCATCACCGTCAACGAGGGCCACGCCGACGTGGTGCACATCGGCGACTCCCGGGCCTACCTGTGGCGTGAGGAGCAGCTGCGCCAGCTCACCCACGACCACTCCGTGGTGGCCGAGATGGTGCGCCGCGGCACCCTGTCGGCGGAGGAGGCCGAGCACCACCCGCACCGCAACGTCATCACGCGGGCGCTGGGGGCCGACGCCGAGGTGCAGGTGGACCGCGAGCGCGAGCGCCTGCGCGAGGGCGACGTGCTGCTTGTGTGCAGCGACGGCCTGTACGGCGAGGTGAGCGACGCCGAGATCGCCGACGCCCTGCGGGGCGCGGGCTCGCTGCGCGACGCCGCCACCGGCCTGGTGGAGCGCGCCAACGCCAACGGCGGCTCCGACAACGTCACCGTGGTGCTGGCCCGCATCGGGCACGGCGACCCCGCCGAGCCGCTGGAGTCCAACCGGCCCGTGGACACCGCCGAGTTCCCCGTGCTCAACCCCGACGCGCCGGAACCCGGCACGGCCATCCCCGGGCGCGCCACCGCCGTGATCGGCGGGGTGCGCAGCTCGCAGCCCGAGGGGGCCCAGCCGGCGCAGCCCGCCCGGGTGCTGCAACCGGTGGAGACCCGCCGCCGCGCCGCCCCGTGGCTGGCGGCGGCCGTGGCGCTGATCGTGCTGATCGGCGGGGGCTCGGCGTGGGCCGTGTCCCGGCTGTACTCGGTGGAGCGCGCCAAGGACGGCACCCTGGTGGTGCGCCAGGGCGTGGCCCTGGGCCCCTTCGACACCCGCAGCGACTGGCAGCCCATCGGCCTGCCGGCCACCGCGGTGTCGTCCGCGCGGACCAGCGACATCGGCAACGTGGGCGGCCAGGGCGCCACGGTGTACCGCGCCGCCAGCATCCTGTGGGCCGACGGCATCCCCGACCCACCCGACCTGAAGGCGGCACCCCGCCACACCGGCCTCGGCCCCGCTTCCGGGGTCACCAAGTAGCGGTGGAGACCTCCTCCCGCACCCGCGAGCTGCTGTTCCTCGTGCCCGCCGCCCTGGTGGGGCTGCTGGGCTGCGCCAGCGTGGCCTCGGCGCGCGCCGACGCGCTGCAGGCGGGTCCCGTGGTGGTGGTGGGCATCGTCATCGCCCTGTTCGTGCTGATGCACATCGCCCTGCGCATGCGGGCGCCGGAGGCCGACCCCTTCGTGCTGCCCATCGTGGGCGCCATCTCCGCCATGGGGCTGGTGACCCTGTACCGCATCAACCCCACCCTGGCGCGCGACCAGGTGCTGTGGTTCGGCGTGGGCACCGTGGTGTTCGTGGCCGTGCTGGCCCTGCTGCCCGACCACCGGGTGCTGGAGCGCTATCGCTACATGATCGGGCTCACCGCGCTGGCGCTGCTGGCGGCCACCATGGTGTTCGGCACCCGCATCAACGGCGCGCGGCTGTGGATCTCGCTGCCCGGCGGGCAGACGGTACAGCTGGGCGAGCTGGTGAAGGTGCTGCTGGTGATCTTCCTCGCCGGCTACATGCGCGACAAGCGCGAGCTGCTGGCCGTGCCCACCCGGTCGGTGCTGGGCATGCCGGTGCCGCCCCTGGCGGTGCTGGCGCCCATGCTGCTGCTGGTGGGGGCCGCCCTGGCGCTGGTGGCCGTGCTGAACGACTTCGGCACCGCCCTGCTGTTCTTCGGGGTGTTCCTGGCGATGCTGTACGTGGCCGCGGGCCGCGCCGCGTACGCCGCGGTGGGGCTGGGGCTGTTCGTGGTGGGGTCGCTGGCGGTGTGGGCGGCCGTGCCGCGCATCCAGGATCGCGTTGACGTGTGGCTGCACCCGTTCGCCGACGCCCAGGGCCGCGGCTACCAGCTGGTGCAGTCGCTGTACGCGCTGGCCGACGGCGGGCTCATCGGACCCGGCTGGGGCCGGGGCTTCCTGGTGCTGAGCAACGGGAACACCGTGGTTCCCGTGCTGGACACCGACTTCATCTTCACCGCCGTGGCCGCCGAGCTGGGCGTGGTGGGCGCGCTGTGCCTGCTGGGCCTGTTCGTGCTGCTGGTGGCACGCGGCTTCACGGTGGCCGCCCAGGCCCCCGACGGGTTCTCCAAGCTCCTGGCCGCGGGGCTCACCACCGCGCTGGGCCTGCAGGCGCTGCTGATCGTGGGCGGCATCGTGCGCCTGATCCCGCTCACCGGCGTGACCCTGCCGTTCATGAGCTACGGCGGCTCCAGCGTGGTGACCAACTTCGGGCTGATCGCCCTGCTGCTGGTGGTGAGCCACCGCACGCGGCGCCCGTACCGCTTCCGGCCGCGCCGTCGCACCCCGCTGCCCACCATGTTCGCGGACGACGATGAATAGGTCGATCTCGCGCCTCTACGCCGTGCTCACCGGGGCGTTCCTGGTGCTGGCCGTGCTGGTGGGCTTCTGGCAGGTGGTGGACGCCAACAGCCTCAACCACCACGCCAACAACCGGCAGGCCGCCGAGCGTCAGCTCACGGTGGACCGCGGCAAGATCGTGTTCGCCGACGGCACCGTGGGCGCCCACAGCGTGGCCACCAAGCGCCAGGGCCAGACCGTGTACCGCCGCGTCTACGACGACGGCACCCTGGCGCCGCACGTGCTGGGCTACGCCGAGCCCGCCCAGGGCACCACCGGGCTGGAACAGAAGTACAACGACTACCTGGCGGGCGACTACGGCACCGGGCCCATCCTGGTGCGGCTGCGGCTGCGCACCGCCCACGGCGCCAGCCTGGACACCACCCTCATCCCCGCGGCGCAGCGCATCGCCAACCAGCAGCTGCTGGGTCGCAAGGGCGCCGTGGTGGCGCTGAACCCCTCCACGGGAGCCGTGCTGGCGATGGCGTCCTCCCCGGGCTTCGACCTGTCCAAGGTGGCCACCGAGTTCGACAAGATCCGCACCTCGCAGGGCTCGCCGCTGCTCAACCGGGCCACCCAGGGCCGTTACCCGCCGGGGTCCACGTTCAAGGTCGTGACGCTCACCGCGGCGCTGGAGTCGAACATGGGGTTCACTCCCACCACGCGCTTCGATGACACCGGCGTGTTCCGCACCTCGGGACCGCCCATCACCAACTCGCACGGACACGCCTATGGCAACCACTCGCTCACCGACGCCCTGACCTTCAGCATCAACACCACCTTCGCCCGCATCGGCACCACGCTGGGCGCCGACCGCCTGGGGCGCACCATGACGGCCTACGGGTTCGGCACCAAGCCGCCCATCGACCTGCCCGACTCGCAGGTGCTGGCCTCCGGCCGCCTCAACGGCAACAGCATCCTGGCCAACGACCAGCAGGGCGAGGACGTGGCCCGCATCGCCATCGGCCAGGAGCGGCTGGGCGTGACGCCGCTGCAGATGGCCATGGTCAGCGCGGCGATCGCCAACAAGGGCACCCTGATGAAGCCGTTCATCGTGCAGCGCGTGGTGGACCGCAGCGGGTCGGCGGTGCACGAGAACCGTCCCGAGCAGCTCTCGCAGGTGGCCAGCCAGGCCAACGCCGCCGCCATCACCGACATGATGCGCAACGTGGTGAAGGAGGGCACCGGCACCGCCGCGGCCCTGCAGGGCCTTGACGTGGCCGGCAAGACCGGCACCGCCGAGACCTCGGTGGCCGGCATCAACGACGCCTGGTTCATCGGGTTCGCCCCCGCCGCCGCCCCCAAGGTGGCCGTGGCGGTGGTGATCGAGGGCACGCCCGACGCCGGCGGCGTGGCCGCCGCGCCGGTGGCGCGCGAGGTGATGAAGGCCGCCATCGCGGGGGGTGGGTGATGCCCGACCTGCGACGCGGTGAGGTGCTGGGCGGCCGCTACGAGATCCTGGAGCAGCTGGGCACCGGCGGCATGGCGCGGGTGTACCGGGCGCACGACCCCATCCTGGGGCGCGACGTGGCCGTGAAGGTGCTGGCCGAGCGGTACGCCTCCGACCCCGCGTTCGTGGAACGGTTCCGGCGGGAGGCCTCCAGCGCCGCGGGGCTCAACCACCCCAACATCGTGCAGGTGTTCGACCGCGGCGAGGCCAGCGGCACCTACTACATCGTGATGGAGCTGCTCAACGGGCCCGACCTGAAGAGCGAGATCCGCAGCCAGGGCCCCCTGCCCGCCGACCGCGCCATCGAGGTGGCACTGCAGATCCTGGCCGCCCTGGCGGTGGCCCACCGCAACGACGTCATCCACCGCGACGTGAAACCGCAGAACGTCATGCGCGGCGCCGACGGCGCGGTAAAGGTGACCGATTTCGGCATCGCCCGCGCCGGTGCGCACGCCGACGTCACCGAGGCCGGATCGGTGATCGGCACCGCCCAGTACCTGTCACCCGAGCAGGCCCGCGGCGGCGAGGTGACGCCCGCCAGTGACTGCTACGCGGTGGGCATCGTGCTGTACGAGATGCTCACGGGCCGCCCCCCGTTCGACGGCGAACGGCCGGTCACCATCGCGATGAAGCAGATCAACGAGCCGCCGGTGGCGCCGCGGGCGTACGAGCCCTCGATTCCCCAGCCGCTTGAGGACGTGGTGATGCGGGCGCTGCAAAAGCGGCCGTCCGAGCGGTTCCGCAGCGCCGACGAGTTCCGCTCGGCCCTTTTGGCCGTGCGCGCCCGGCTGGACGGCACCACCGCGGCCACCACCACCATCCCCATCGCGGGCGACACCGGGGGCGCCACCCGCGTGATGGACGCCCCCACGCAGGTCACCCGCGTGGCCCCGCCCCCGCAGCGGCGCCAGCCGGTGCCCCCGCCCGAGCCCCGCCGCCGCGGCGCGGCCCCCTGGGTGGTGCTGGGCATCCTGCTCATCGGCGCCATCGCCATCGGGGCGCTGGTGCTGCACAACATGTCTGGTGGCAGCCCCAAGGTGGCCGTGCCCGACAACCTCGCGGGGCTCACGGCCGAGCAGGCCACCCAGCGCCTCAGCGCGGTGGGCCTGGACGCCGCCACCACCACGGTCACCAGCACGGCCGAGCAGAAGAACCAGGTGGTGGGCACGCAGCCCAGCGCGGGCACCAGGGTGGCGAAGAACTCCACCGTGACCCTGCAGATCGGTGGTGGCCCCAAGACCACGGCGGTGCCGCCGGTGGTGGGCAAGAACAAGGACGACGCCAGCACCGCGCTCATCGGCGCGGGGTTCCAGCCCAAGGTGCAGCTCAAGGCCGATGACAAGATCCCGGTGGACCAGGTGATCAGCCAGAACCCGCCGGCCAACGCGCAGCTTGCCCCCGCCGGCGTGGTGACCATCGTGGTCAGCAGCGGCCCCGGCAAGGTGGCGGTGAAGGACGTGCGGCGGCTGGCGCTGAGCACGGCCACCGAGGTGCTGGCCGCTCAGGGCCTCAACGCGGGCAACATCACCGAGCGGTTCAACTCCGACTACGCCCCGGGCACGGTGCTGGACCAGAACCCCGCACCCACCACCAGGGTGGACAAGGGATCGTCGGTGGACCTGTTGGTGGCCAGGAAGCCCGAGCAGGTCGCGGTGCCCCCGGTGATCGGGTTCGACGCCACCCAGGCCGTGAGCAAGCTGCGCACCGCCGGCTTCCACCCCACCACCGAGGGGGTGCCGGACGCGGCGCCGAAGGGCCAGGTCATCGACCAGCAGCCCACGGCCGGCACCATGGTGGACCCCGGCTCGGGCGTGAGCCTCACCGTCAGCGAGGGGCCGTCCCTCACCACCACCTCACCCAGCACGCCGGGCACCAGCACGGGTGCACAGACACCACAGGGGGTCCCGTCGCAGTGAGCGTGCGCGTGCTGGTGTTGATGGGGGGCCGCAGCAGCGAACACGACGTGTCGCTGTCGTCGGCCCGCGGCGTGATGAACGCCCTGGACCCCGACCGCTTCACCCCCATCCCGGTGCTGATCGACCGCGAGGGCGCCTGGTCGCGCGACGGGCGCGGCGTGGCCCTGTGCCCCGGCCCGGACGGACGCGGCGTGCTGGTGCCCCTGGAGGGCGGGTCACCCGACCCCGTGGACGTGGTGTTCCCGGTGCTGCACGGCCCCTTCGGCGAGGACGGCACCGTGCAGGGGCTGTGCGAGATGGCGGGCCTGCCGTGCGTGGGCGCGGGCGTGGCCGCGTCGGCCATCGCCATGGACAAGTCGCTGTTCCGCTGCATCGCCCAGCAGGCGGGGTTGCCGGTGGCAGAGGGCATGGTGGTGACCGCGCGTGACTGGGCCGGCGACCCCGCGGGCATCCGCGCGGCGGCCGGGCGCCTGGGCACCCCGGCGTTCGTCAAGCCGGCGCGGCTGGGCAGCAGCGTGGGCATCAGCAGGGTCACCGAGGCCGAGGCCCTGGACGAGGCCATCCACCTGGCGTTGAGCCACGACGACCGCATCCTGGTGGAGCGCGGCATCGTGGGCCGCGAGGTGGAGGTGGGGGTGCTGGGCGACGAGGAACTGGTGGTGTCGCCGCCCGGCGAGATCCGGTACGACGCTGAGTGGTACGACTACGAGACCAAGTACCAGGCGGGCCGGGCCGAGCTGTTGGTGCCCGCCGAACTGCCCGAGCAGGTGGTGTCCCGGCTGCAGGAGCTGGCGAAGGCCGCGTTCCGGGCGGCGGGGTGCGAGGGCATGGGGCGCATCGACTTCTTCGTGCCCGCCGACGGCCGGCCCGTGGTGAGCGAGCTCAACACCATCCCCGGGTTCACCCCCACCAGCGCCTACCCCTCGCTGATGGCGGCCGCCGGGGTGGGCTACGGCGAGCTGGTGTCGCGCCTTGTGGACCTCGCGCTGCAGCGGGCACGGCGCCAGCACGCACTGCGGCGGTAGTGGTCCGCTCGGCCCGCAGCCTGCGCGTCGGGCTCATCGCCGACACCCACGTGGGCGAGTTCCTGCCCGAGATGCCCGCCTGGGTGGGCAACGCCCTGGAGGGCTGCGACCTCATCCTGCACGCGGGCGACCTGTCGCGCGTGGAGGCCCTGGACACGCTGGATGCCATCGCCCCGGTGGTGGCCGTGCGCGGCGACCACGACGTGGGCTGCGACCACCTGCCCAAGAAGGCCGTGGTGCGGCTGGCCGGCTGGAGCGTGGGGCTGTTGCACGGCATGCGCGGCAAACCCATCGACACCACGATCGTGCTGCGGCAGGCGGCGTTCGGGCAGTACGACTGGCACTCGGGTCTGCACCGGCAGCTCGCGCGGGCGTTCGGCCCCGTGGATGCGGTGGTGTACGGGCACTGGCACGTCCCCATCGTGGAGCGGCAGGGCGCGATGCTGATGGTGTCGCCGGGCGCGGTGTGCCCGTGGGGCAGCCTGGAGGGCGGCGCGCCGCCCCGGCCGGGCCGCGCGGGCGTGGCCGACAGGGTGGTGCGCCGGTTCCGCGACACCATGGCGCCGGAGGTGATGGAGCCCACGGTGGCCGTGATGCGGGTGGGCTCGTCGGGACTGCGCGTGCAGCACATCCGCGTGTCGGAGGCCGCGTAGACTCCCGCGCGATGCTGAACCGCCTGGCCGCGAACCCCCTGCTGTCCTCGGGCCTGGGCCTGGGGGTGCTGGCCAACATCCTGGCCCTCTTCGCCCCCGGCAAGCTGCTGGCCACCGGCCCCGCCTACCGCGACAGCCTCATCACGGTGGGGCTCAAGGTGCCCATGGGCGCCATCGCCGCGTTCATCCTGTTCGCGGTGCTGCTGGGCGTGGCCATGGGGCTCCCCATGATGTGGGCCAAGCTGTCGGGAATCGGCGTGCTGGCCGCGTCGTCGGCCACGTTCCCGCTGCTGGTCGTGATCGGGCGCCAGAACCGGGTGTTCGCCGACAAGGCCGACCTCACGCTCAAGTCCGGCGCCACCGTGCTGATCGTGGCCATGGTCGTGTCCACCGGGGGCCTGGTGCTGGCCCTCATCGGCGCGCGCCTGCTGGCCGACCCGCCGCGGGTGCCAATCGACGACCAGGGCAACGCCCTCACGGGCCCCACCACCTCCGGGCACGCCATCACCTCGATGGTGCTGGGCATCGCGTCGATCATCTTCGGGCCGGTGCCCGCCGCGCTGGCCGTGGCCTTCGCATCGGTGGGGATGACCCAGATCGGGCTGTCCAACGGCCACCGCACCGGCCGCGGCATGGCCATCGCCGGGCTGGTGCTGGGCATCGTGGTGCTGTCCATCCTGGCGCTGGTGGGGTTGCTGGCCTGCTTCCTGGCCAGCCCGCAGCCCAAGTAGTGACCCGGACGGCGGCGGCCCTGGCCGTCGCGACCGTGGTGGGCGCCGCCGCCCTGGCGGCATGCGGCGGCGGCACCGCGCCGCAGCAGCGCTGGCAGGAGGCGTGCACGCAGGCCGCGCAGCGGATGGCCGGTCTGCCGCGCACGGCATCGGCAACCCCCACCTGGGTGGCCGCGTCGGCCGCCTCCACCAACCTGCGGGACCTGGCCGCGCGCCTGGCGGGCCTGCCGAACCCCCCGGACGCCGTCGACGCCATCAACCTGCGCAACGCCACGCCGATCGTGGCCACCGGCTTCGCCGACCTGGCGGTGGTGCTGCGCGGGGCCGGCGTGGGGGGCCTGCCGCGGGTGATCACCAGCGTCACCACGGCCTACGCGCGCATCGACGCCGCGGCGCGCGGGCTGGGCATCGCGGACTGCCGCGCCACCGCCCTGGGTGCCGACCGTTTCCGGGCGTACGCGGGACGGGGCACCGCCGTCCCGGTGCACCAGACCCTCACCGCGGCCCTGGCCGCGTCGTGCCACGCCGTCACCGTGGCCTACGGCGCGCAGGGCGTGGCCGTGGACCGCGCCGCCGCGGTGAGCCAGCTGCGCCGCTCCCTGCAGGCCATCGACGAGGCCCGGCGCCCCGTGGCGAGCCGCACCGAACCGCGCGCGCGCGCTGCCACCGCGGACCTGACGCACGCACGCGCCGTGCTGACGCGCGCCGTGGCCACGGTGCGGGCGGGCGCCGCTCCAGGGCCGGCCTCGGTGGCCGCGTTCCGCGCCGCCCGGCCCATGCTGCGCACCGCCCTGCCGGGGTGCGCGATCCCGGGTTAGCCGGCCCGCGCCCGGGGGTGGGCCCGGTGGAAGTCGGCCGCCAGGTGGGCGGCGGTGACGTGGGTGTAGATCTCGGTGGTCACCGGCGACGCGTGCCCCAGGTGGGCCTGCACGTAGCGGATGTCCACGCCCGACTGGATCAGGTGGGTGCCGCAGGAGTGCCGCAGGGCGTGGGGGAACACCCGGCCCCCGTCATCGGTGAGCCCCGCGCGTGAGGCGGCGCGGCCCACCACGCGCCAGATGTCCTCCCGCCCCAGCCGCCGGCCGCGCACCGACAGGAACACGGCGTCGGCGTCGGCGCGCACGGGCGTCCGCGCGCCGGCGCGCAGCTGGGGACGCGCCACCCGCAGGTACGCCAGCAGCGCGGTGCGCGCCGACGCCGGCACCGCCACGGCCCGGGTGCGGGAACCCTTCCCGGTCACCACCACGTACGGGTCGTCCTCGTCGTCCAGGTGGCAGGCCGAGATGTCCATGCCGGAGGCCTCCGACGCCCGCAGGCCGCAGCCGTACAGCAGCTCGACCAGCGCCGCGTCGCGGGCACCCACCGGGCCGGGCCGCGCCGCCGCCTCACACAGACGCCGGGTGGCCGCCGGGGCCAGGGCCACCACGTCCCGCCCGGGCCGGCCCCGTGTGGGCGCCCCACCCGGGGGGCGAAGGTCGCGCACCGGGTTCTCGCCATCCAGCACCCGCGACCACCAGCGGCAGAACGCGCGCACCGCGGCCACGCGGCGGCGGCGGGTGGCCACGCTGCCCGTCAGGCCGTCGCGCCAGGTGCGCCACCAGTCCTCCGGGATACCGGCCATCTGCGTGGCGGCCGCGCGGGCGGAGGGGTCCTCCTCCACGCCGAACACCTCGGTCACCTCGCGGTCGTCGGGGATGGCGTCCGGCACGCCCAGCGCCACGGCCAGGTGCACCAGGTCGCGCCGGTACGCCTGCCGGGTGCCCGCGGCCACGCGGCTGGCCAGGAACCCGGCCGCCAGCAGGCGGAACCCGTGGGCGTCCACCATGGTCATCCGCGCGGGTGCCCCCGCCGCAGCTGGCGCTGGATGTCGCGGGTGGTCACCCCGGTGTAGCGCTGCGTCGTGGCCAGGCTGGCGTGGCCCAGCACCTCCTGCACCACGCGCAGGTGGGCGCCCTCGCCTCCCGGCGGCCCCTCCAGCAGATGGGTGGCGGCGGCGTGGCGCAGCAGGTGCGGCCCGCCGGCGCGGCCCATGTCGCGCAGCACGGGCGCCACGATGCGGTACACGCTGCTGCCGTCCAGCGGCCGGCCCCGCCGTGACAGGAACACGCGGTCCGGGGCGGGGCCGGTGGGGTCCACGAACGCGGGGCGGGCGTGCAGCACCCAGCGGCGCAGCGCCTGAACCGCCGGCTCGGTGAGGGGAACGGTGCGCGCCCGGCCGCCCTTGCCCACCACCCGCACGGTGTCGTGCTCAAAGTCCAGGCCCGCCAGCGTGAGGTCGCACACCTCCTGACGGCGCAGCCCCGATCCGTACAGCAGCTCCACGATGGCGGCGTCCCGCACGGCCAGCGGTCCGCCGTCGCCGCCCACCGCACGCATCACGTGGCGCGCATCGTCCTGCGACAGGCGCGGCACCGGCGCCGGTGCCGCGCGCGGGCGCTCCACGCGCTCGGCGGGCGACCGCCCCGGGGCGAAGTGGGGGGCCAGCCACTCCCGCGCCGCGGTGAGGGCGCGGGCACGGGTGCCCGCGGCCCACCCCAGGCCCCGCAACGCCGCGGTGAGGGCGGAGGGGGTGATGCGCTCGGGCGCCGCCACCCCGTGGTCCTGCAGCCACGCCGCCAGCATGCGCGCGTCCTTCAGGTAGGCGCGCTGTGTGCGCTGGGACAGCACCGCGGCGCGCCCGCCCTGCTGGGCCAGGCGGTCACGCAGGTCGTCCAGGCTCTGGTCCCAGGGGGTCACGCCCCCCTGTTCGGCACCCCGTCCATGGACACCTCCCGCACGCCCGCCCAGTAGTAGCCGGGGTTCCCCTCGATGGGGACCAGGCCGGTGATCCACACCACCAGGGGGCCGGTGGTGCCGGCGGGCAGCGCCAGATGCTGCGTGGCGTCGCTCATCACGCCGGATGCGAGCGCGGGTCCGGTGAGCGGACCCAGCTTGCGGATCTCGAACGGCGCACCGGGGGTGGCGCCCAGCAGGTTGACCTGGGTGGGCCGGTACCCCGCCGAGGCCTCCAGCACCAGGCCCACGCCGGTCTTGGCATACCCGCCGAACTTCGAGGAGCCGTGGTACTTCGGTGTACCAGGCGGTGGCGGGATCGTGGTCGTAGGCCCGCGGCACCTGGGTGGGGCTCTCGCCGTCCCCGCCCTGGGGGTCGTAGTCGCGCACCGTGAAGGTGATGGCGGCGGCCCGCACCGCCGGCGTGGCCACCGGGGTGCTGCCGTGCAGCACGCGGACGCCCAGGTACGTGCCGGCACCCACCACGCCGACGCCCACCACGGCGGCCAGCGCGATCATGGCGCGGCGCCGGCGGGTGCGCGCCGACGGCAGCGGCCGTCGCCCCGTGGCGTCCTGGTCGCGGTGCCACGGGTCGTCCACCGGGTCGAGGGCCGCGGTGTCGGCCCCACCGGGCTCCTCCAGGGCCTGGGCGAACGAGTCGGCCGTCTGGAAGCGCTGCTCCGGCCGTTTCGCCGCCGCCCGCATGGCGCACACCGCCAGCTGGGCGGGGATCCCCGCCGTGACGGTGCGCGGGTCCGGAAGGGGGTCGGTGACGTGGCGCATCGCCACGCTCACGAAGCTCTCGCCGGGGAAGGGGAGCCGCCCCGTGAGGCACTCCCACAGCACGATCCCCAGGGCGTAGATGTCGGTGCGCTGGTCCAGGGCCTTGCCCTCGGCCTGCTCGGGCGCCAGGTAGTCGGAGGAGCCCACCATCATCCCGGTGCGCGTCAGGCCCGGGTCGCCGTGGGCCTCGGACAGGCGGGCGATGCCGAAGTCGGTGAGCTTGGCGTTGCCCTCGTCGTCCAGCAGCACGTTCTGCGACTTGATGTCGCGGTGGATCAGCCCCTTGTTGTGCGCGTAGGCCAGGGCGCGGGCCACCTGGGCGCAGATGCGGCGGGCGTCCTCCGGCGGCAGCGCCCCGGTGCGGGTGATGCGGGCCTTCAGGTCCTCGCCCTCCACCAGCTCCATCACCAGGAAGGGGCCGTCCGCGTCCTCCCCGCGGTCCAGCATGCGCACCACACCCGGGTGGGAGAGACGGGCGACGGATTCGGCCTCCCGTTTGAACCGCTCGGCGATCTCGGTGTCGTCCAGAAGCGCGGGCCGCAGCCGTTTCAACGCCACCGGACGGTCCAGCACCGTGTCGTGCGCCAGCCACACCGTGGCCATGCCACCGCGACCGATCTGTCGGTCGCACACGTAGCGCCCGGGCGCGGAGGTGCTGCTCATGCGGCGGTTTTCCCCGGTGCGGTGGTGGAACGCGCCATGTGCGCGCAGGATAACCCCGGGGTGCCCTGGTGTCGCACCCCTCGGTCGGGGGGTACGACGCCCGCGGCTAGAATCCTGGCGTGAACACCACACAGACCGTGCTGGTGGTGGAGGACGACGAGGCCATCTCGGAGTCCATCGGCTACCACCTCACCCGGGCCGGCTACCGCGTGCTGCGCGCGGCCGACGGCGCTCAGGGCATGCGCATGTTCCGCGCCCAGCGCCCCGACCTGGTGATCCTCGACCTCATGCTTCCGCAGATGGACGGCTGGCGGTTCACCGAGCAGCTGCGCGCCGAGGACCAGCGCGTGCCGGTGATCGTGTGCAGCGCCCGCACCAGCGAGTACGACCGCGTGCACGGCCTGCAGCTGGGCGCCGACGACTACGTGACCAAACCGTTCTCCATGAAGGAGCTCACCGCGCGGGTGAGCGCCCACCTGCGGCGCGCCGACGTGGAACGCCAGCCCGCCGGCCGCGTGCCGCTGGAGGTGGAGGGCCTGCGCATCGACCCGGAGCAGGTGCAGGCCTACGGCCCCGAGGGGTCGGTGGGCCTCACGCCCCGCGAGTTCGAGGTGCTGTACGCCCTGGCGCGCACGCCCGGCAAGCCCGTGCCGCGCAACCGGCTGTACCGCGAGGTGTGGGGCTACGAGATGATGTCCGGCGACCGCTCGGTGGACGTGTTCGTGCGCAAGGTGCGGCAGAAGCTGGCCCGCGCGGTGCCCGACCGCACCTACGTCCAGACCCACTACGGAGTGGGCTATCGGTTCGACCCGGCCGAGGGTGCGGGCGAGGAGGAGTAGGGCCGCCACCGGCTTGCGAGCCGCGGTGGGCGTCGGCTACCCTTCCCCGGCTTCACCCTGGGGGGATGCCCGAGCGGCCAAAGGGAACGGTCTGTAAAATCGTCGGCTCAGCCTACGGAGGTTCGAATCCTCCTCCCCCCACTCCCACCGGCATCCTGACCGCCGGGGGTGGCGAGCCCGCAGTGACCGTCCGCTACACTCAGCGGCGTTCCGGCCGATGCGGGAACGCAACGATCACGCCCAGTTAGCTCAGTTGGTAGAGCACCTCCATGGTAAGGAGGGGGTCAACGGTTCGAGTCCGTTACTGGGCTTCACTCGGCGGAGTAGCTCAGTCGGTTAGAGCAGCGGAATCATAATCCGCGTGTCGGGGGTTCGAGTCCCTCCTCCGCTACTAGAAAAGGCCCGCAAAAGCGGGTCTTTTTTGTTTTCCGGCCCGAATCGCCGGCCCGCCCGAATGCATTGAGGAGCACGGGAAGGCGTTGCGGCACCAGCGGAAACGTTGGGGGGCGCGTTGCGGGAAACGGCCGGACGGATGTCCTTGACGGGCCTCACGGGGTGTTCGTGTGAGCCGCCCTCCGCTCTGGACCGAACCCCGTGGCAAGCGTGGGTACACCGCGGTGGCGCGTGACGTGACACAGCTGCTCGCGGCCGCGCGTGCGCTGCATTTGCTGCCCACCTGGCTGGCCCTGCAGGAGGAGGGCTGGCGTCAGCGCAGGCGCAACAAGCTGGGGACCATCGGCGCGTCGCCGGCCGAGCTGTGCGGCGGCCACGACGAGCGGGGTGCGGCCGGTGTGCTCGGCATGCACACCACCAGGAGCCGGGCGACCAACTACCGACACATCCGGGCCCTGGAGGTGCTGGGGCTGCTCAGCCGGGAGCGGCTGCGCGGTGCTCCCCGCCGCGGCCCGGGCGCGGAGGTGCTGTATGCGCTGCTGGCGTACCTCATCACCGACCACGAGGCGCGTGAGCGCGATCAGTGGGTGCGCCGCTCCGACCGGGGCCAGGGACGCCCCTCACAGCGGACGGCCGACCCGTCGCGCGGGCCTCCGGACATCGACGCGTTGGAGCGCGACCTGATCAGGCTCGCCGATCAGGACGCCGCCGAGCTGGAGCACATCACCGGGCCGCAGGCCGCCCGGCACTGGCTCACCGGCCGCTGACGTTCATCGCCGCACGCTGATCCCCCCGAGGGGCCCCGGGGGTGCTCCGTCACGCCCTCGTGGGGTCCAGGGATGGTCGTGAGCGTGTCAGTCGCGCCCGGTGCGACCGATTTGAGGCGCCGACGGGCCGCCGATCGACGCTCACCCGAGCCACGTCCGTGCGACAGCGCGCCGATAACGCCAGTTGGTCTCACGCATGGGACTTGCCCATGGCCAGCGGGTCGCAGCGGCTCGACCGGCCTCCTAAAGAGAGAAAGACGGGCTAATGAAGACGGCCAGGACCGGCCCTGGCCGATCCGAAGGCCGGCCGGTCCTGCCTTCAGAGAGCAGCGCGCACACGGCCGGCGAGCGAGTCAGCTCAGTTGGTCAGGGACCGATGCGCAGCGCCGTGATCCCGAGTCGCTCAGCGTGGTGGGCGAGCCGGGAGTCCACGGTCCACAGGTCTGCACCCAACGCCTCGGCAAGCGCCAGGTACGCGGCGTCGTAGGCCGCCCGCGTTCCCTGGCGGCCGGCCAGCTGCAGGATCCGTCCCCCACCCGGGTGGGCATGGATGCTGATCGGCAACTCCTCGACGGCGGCCAGACCCGCCATCGCCGCCGCCTCCGAGATCTGATTGGCGAACACGAGACCGCGGACCGCGCTTTCAAGCTCGTACGGCATCAGCGCGGGTGCGTGCAGGTCCACCCCATCGCGAATCGCAGCGGCCAAGCGCTCCCCGATCAGCGCGTGGTGCTCACCGCCCGACGCGAGCCGCACCAGCAGACTCGCATCGACGACTGCCGGCACTCAGTCGCCGCTGCCGCGCATCGCGCGCGTCTCGAGCTCGGTCCGGTCGGCTGCAACCGCTGCCTCAACCGCCTCACCGGAGATCTCTGGAACTTCCCGCCACATGCCTTCAAGCCGAGCAAGGGCCTCCAGCCCTCGCTGGGCCTCGACATCCGGGCCAGGCAAACCTCGAACCAGCTCCACGATGACGGCGTCGGTGCCGATCCCGCGCCTGCGGCTCTCCGCCTCCAGCCTCGCCCGCTCATCCGGACCCAGGTCCACGCTGATGGGATTCGTCGCCATGCGTCGATTGTAGGTCAACGGTGCTGGGAGGCGATACCGATCCCCTACGGCGTGACGCCGGTGGGTTCGATACTGATGGGCGTGTCGTGGGCGCCCTTGGGCAGCCTGGCAGCGCCCACCGGTCGGAATGACCGCGCGATGGCGTGCATGGTCTCCGGGGTGAGGGCGTGGTCGGTGTTGATGGTGTTGCTCACCCAGTAGTGCACGCCGCGGTAGGTGAAGCCCTCGCGCATGAGGGTCTTGCCGTTGTAGTAGGTCTGGGTGCTCACCAGGCCGTGTGAGGTGCCCAGTCTTGGGTCGATGCCGGTGGGGCCGTCCAGGATGGGCGGGTCCTTCATCACGGTGGCCTCGATGCCCCAGTACTGGGCGGAGCCGTCGGAGCCGATCTGGTCGAACACGATCTTCACCGCCTGGGGCCCCTGGCCCTTGACGTTGTTCGTGTTCACGCGGTAGGAGCGGATGTACTTCACCGAGGATCCGGCGGCCACCTGCAGCGGGGCCATCAGGTGCATGCCGGTGGCCTGACCCAGGGAGCGCATCACCGACACCAGCGAGGTGGTGTTGGCCATCGCCGGCCCGGCGGGCTTGGCGGTCTTGCTGGGCTTGGGCGGCACGTACGGCTGGCCGGTGAAGTCGGTGCCCACGATCACCACCGCGTCGGCGGCACCGAGGTCGGCCACCGGCACGCTGACCAGGCCGGTGTTGGGGCCCAGCGCCGCCTGCAGGTTCTGGGCGGCCTGCAGGCTGCCCTGGCGATCGCTGGAGAATCCGACGCTGGTGGTGGTGTGATCGAAGGCGGCGGCGTTGCCGGCGGGGCTGGCCTGGTAGCCCTTGGCGCGCAGGATCTCGGCCATGCGCTGGCTCACCAGGGTGCGTCCCGACCCGTTGAGCACGTTCACTGTGACGTCGGCGGGGTTGACCTTGGCGACGGCTGCTGTGTTGAGGAACGGCGGGTTCTGCCACTCCTGAAGCTTCTGTTGCAGCTCGGTTTGGCTCACCATCTGAATGTCCGCGCCGGTCGATGTCTTTGCGCCGATACCGTTGATCTGGGCCTTGAAGACGCGACCGTCCGGGATGCTGATGGCCCACCGGGCCAACTGCAGCAGGAAGCTGGCGCTGCGGAAGTTGGTATGCGTGGCGTGGGCCACCGCGCTGAGCAGGTCAGGGGCCTGCGAGAGCTGACCGTGGGTGCGCCGCTTGACCTCGGTGAGAAACATCTGCTGACGCGCGATGCGCGACAGGTCGCTGTCGTAGTGCCGATAGCGCACGAACGACAGCGCGTCGTTGCCAAGCAGCCGCTGGTAGCCGGGCTGGATGTCGATGGGCGCGAAGTTTGAGGCCGCCGTGCCCGTGTTGACGTGGTAGTAGCGGCGGTCCACGTCGATGTAAACCCCGCCGATCTTGTTCACCAGGTTGGCGAAGCCCTGGAAGTCCACGTTGAAGAACCCCTGGATCGACTGCCCGGTGAGCTGGTTCAGCGTCTCGATCACCTTGGCCGAGCCGCTGTGGCCGCCCAGCTGGCCGTCCGTGTACGCCTCGTTGAGCTTGGCCTGCCCGAAGCCCGGGAT
>JAXLSS010000010.1:0-104792 GCA_046330395.1 Thermoleophilia bacterium | reverse complement strand
CGGGTTCGAATCCCGTTGGGGGCATCAGCCTGGCCAGACCGGCATGGGTTCGCACACGGCCGGGACACGGGGCCGACCCTGATGTGTGGCCGCCTCCCGATGCCTCCCGGACATCCGTTGGTAGCCTCGGATGAAGGGCGTTGAGGGCCGCCGGCCGTCCGCCTGCGACCGGAGGGGGATGCGGCCATGACCGCCGCACTCGTGGTCATCGTGATCGTCGTGGTCCTGCTGCTGGCCGCGTCGGTGCGCGTGCTGAAGCAGTACGAGCGCGGCGTGCAGTTCCGGCTCGGCAAGGTTGTCTCGGGGGCGCGCGGTCCGGGGCTGGTGCTGATCATCCCGGCCATCGACCGCATCCGGCGTGTGTCGCTGCGGATCGTCACCATGCCCATCGAGTCCCAGGGGATCATCACCAAGGACAACGTGAGCGTGGACGTGTCGGCGGTGGCCTACTACCGGGTGGCCGACCCCGTGCGCTCGGTGCTGGCCATCGAGAACGTCGAGGCGGCCATCAACCAGATCGCCCAGACCACGCTGCGGGCGGTGGTGGGGCGCCACACCCTGGACGAGACGCTGTCGGAGACCGAGCGGATCAACACGAACATCCGCAGCATACTGGACGTGGCCACCGAGGACTGGGGCGTGGTGGTGACCCTGGTGGAGCTCAAGGACATCCAGCTGCCCGACAGCATGAAGCGCGCCATGGCCCGGCAGGCCGAGGCGGAGCGCGAGAAGCGCGCCAAGATCATCGCCGCCGAGGGCGAGGCCCAGGCGGCGGGTGAGCTGGCGCGGGCCTCCGACGTGATGATGGCCCACCCCCTGGCGCTGCAGCTGCGCAACCTGCAGACGCTGGTGGAGATCTCGGTGGACAAGAACTCCACGGTGGTGTTCCCCGCGCCGCTGATGAGCACGATCGAGGAGCTGGGCAGCTTCCTGTCCCGTGAGGCGCGGGCCGCGGCGGTGGCCGCCCCACCGGGGGATGCGCCGGCCACGTCCGCCGGCTGAGGGGCGTCGCGGGGCCGGCTACGCGGCGCGCACCGAGCGGGCGGAGCTCACCGACTTGGCCATGTACAGCTCCACATCCGCACGGGCCAGCGCGCCGTCCACGTCGTCGGGTGCGCCGACCTCGCCGAACCCCACGCTGGCCGACAGGTGCACCTCGCCGCCGAAGTCCACCTCGCGGCACGCATCGCCCACCGCGGCGCGCACCGTGTCGGCGCGGCCGGCGGGCACGCGCAGGATGCAGGCGAACTCGTCACCCCCGAAGCGGGCGGCCATGCCGTGGCCCTCCACCGCCGTGGCCAGCTGGCGCCCCAGCTGCCGCAGGACCGCATCGCCGACGGCGTGGCCGTGGGCGTCGTTGACCTGTTTGAAGGCGTCGATGTCGGTGACCGCCACCAGAACCACATCGTCCGGCGCCCGGTCGGCCAGCATGCGTGCCGCCACCGCGAAGAAGCGGCGCCGGTTCGCGAGGCCCGTGAGGGGGTCGGTGCCGGCCATCACCTCCATCTGGTCGTGCGCCGCCACCAGTGCCCCGGCGAACCGCACGGTGGCCCCGCTGGTCAAGGGCGCGACGATGAGCGGGATCACGATCGACTCCGACAGGGCCACCAGCCAGTCCAGGGCCTTGGCGCGCTGCAGCACCAGCACGACGGTTGTCGTGCCGACCGCGAGCAGCACCGAGCACACGGTGATGGCGACGATGAGCACGGTGGGTCCCCAGCGCCGGTAGGCGGACAGAAGGCGCCGCTGGCCGCGGGTGAGCTCGGGATGCTGGTCCACCATCTGCGTATCGGCAGCCCCCACCGGCCCGTTGAGCCGCCCGGGGCGGCAGGTCACCGCCGCATCCGCGGGTCGCGGGTGGGATCCGCATACGTCTCCGGGCAGCCGTGGGTCACGGCGTCCCCGCGCAGCTCGAAGTGCCACGGCTCGTTGCCGTAGACGGGGCACAGCCCGTACGCGGCGCCGTGCACCGCCAGCCACGTCGCGGCCCCTGGTGGTCCGATGTCCACCGCGTCCCCGGACACGTGCGCCGACGTGGCGGGGGTGGCCACCCATCGTGAGGCCGCGGCCACCGAGCCGTACTTCCGCACCGCCTCCCGCAGGAGCCGCTCCTGGTAGGCGGGGGACCGCCAGCCGCTGTGCACCTCCAACGTCACCCCACCGGCGGCGGCCTGCGCGGCGGCGCGGCGCAGGCTGGCGAGGAGCGGCGGGTTGAGCCTGGCGACGCCGGGCACCGCGCCGTCGAACACGGTGGTCCCCCTGGGGACGGCGCCGCCGGCCTCCCCCAGCGGGCCCGCACCCCCCGCGCGTGCGCCGTGGGATGCGTGGAGCGGCGCCCCGGGGGAGGACCCCGCCAGCCGGTTTCCCAGCATCACGGCGGCCACGCCCACCGCGATCAGGGCAAGGGTGGCGCGCAGCCGTCGCGGTGCGTGCCGTGCTCGTCGCGTGTGGGTCATGGCGGCGATCCAACGACGCGCGGTGTTGCCCGCATGTACGCCGTTTCCGATATGCCGCCGATACGGACCGCCGCGTACCATCGACAGCGTGCGCGTGCTGCTGGTGGAGGACGAGCCGTTCCTGGCCGACGCGATCCGCGACGGGCTCCGCCTGGAGGCGATCGCGGCGGACATCGCGCGGGACGGCGACAGCGCCCTGGAGCTGCTGCACCTGAACGACTACGACATCGCGGTGCTGGACCGCGACATCCCCGGCCCCACGGGCGACGAGGTGGCCCGGCGCATCGTGGCATCGGGCAGCGGCATGCCGATCCTGATGCTCACCGCCGCCGACCGGCTGGACGACAAGGCGTCCGGCTTCGCGCTGGGCGCCGACGACTACCTCACCAAGCCCTTCCAGCTGCGGGAGCTGGTGCTGCGCCTGCGGGCGCTCGACCGGCGGCGGGGCCACCACCGGCCGCCGGTGCGGGAGATCGCGGGGCTGCGCCTCGACCCGTTCCGCCGCGAGGTGTACCGCGACGACCGGTACGTGGCCCTCACACGCAAGCAGTTCGCCGTGCTGGAGGTCCTGGTGGCGGCCGAGGGTGGCGTGGTGAGCGCGGAGGAACTGCTGCACCGCGCCTGGGACCGCAACGCCGACCCGTTCACCAACGCCGTCCGCATCACGGTGTCGGCGCTGCGCAAACGCCTCGGGGAGCCGTGGGTGATCGCCACCGTGGCCGGCGTGGGCTACCGCATCGACACGCGCGCCGGACGGGGGGAGGACCACGATGGATAGCGCCCCCGGCATGAGCGTTCGGCTGAAACTCACCCTCAGCTACGCCGGCTTCCTGATGGTGGCGAGCGCGCTGCTGCTGGCGGTGGTGTGGCTGTTCCTGCTGCGCTACGTCCCCGACCGCGCGATGCTCATCAACGCCGACCCCCATGCCATCCACGGCGTGTTCCCCATCAGGTCGAACCTGCTGCACCAGTTCGCCCCCAGGGCCGCGGCGGCGCTGGCGTTCCTGCTGGTGTTCGGCCTGGTGGGCGGGTGGCTTCTGGCCGGCCGCATGCTGGCCCCCCTCACGCGCATCACCGAGGCCACGCGCGTGGCCGCCACCGGCTCCCTGAGCCACCGGATCCGGCTCGGGGGTCCCCACGACGAGTTCCGGGAGCTCGCCGACGCGTTCGACGCCATGCTCGCCCGCCTGGAGGCGCACGTCACCGAGCAGCGGCGGTTCGCCGCCAACGCCTCCCATCAGCTGCGGACCCCGCTGGCCACCACGCAGGCGCTGCTGGAGGCCGCCCGGGCTGACCGTCACGGCGACGACGAGCTGCTGAACCGCCTGCACGCGGTGAACTCCCGCGCCATCGACCTCACCGAGGCGCTGCTGCTGCTCAGCCGTGCCGACCGGCGGTCGGTGGCTGCGGAACCCGCCGACCTCTCCCTGGTCGCCGAGGAGGCCACCGAGACGCTGGTGCCCCTCGCGGAAGGGCGCGGAGTCACCATCCACACCTCCGGTGAGGCGGCCGTCACCTCCGGCTCACCCGCGTTGCTGCTGCAGATGGTGACCAACCTGGTGCACAACGCCGTCGTCCACAACCTGCCGCAGGGCGGTGGCGTGTGGGTGACCACCGGCACTCACCCCGGCGGCGTCACCCTGACGGTGGAGAACACCGGCGAGACGCTCACCCCGCAGCTGGTCGCCACGCTCGCCGAGCCGTTCCAGCGCGGCGACGCGCGCGTCCGCACCGACCATGGGGGCGTGGGCCTGGGCCTGGCCATCGTGACGCGCATCGCCGAGGCGCACGGCGGAGGCCTCACACTCGTTCCCCGGCACGGCGGGGGCCTCCACGCGACGGTGCGGCTTCCGGCCGCACCGTCACCCTGAGCGACCGGCGGGCATCACCCGATCGTGATCACCGTGGCGTTGCCGTCGTTCTGCCAGGTGTGGTTGCCCTGCGCCCGCAGGGCCTCGGGGTTCGCAAGCGGCAGGGTGTTGGCGGCGACCTGCCCCGCGGTGATCTGCCTGCGGCTCACCAGGTCGGCGGCCACCTGCTTGGCGGCGGTGTCGCTCCAGCCGTAGGCGGTGGGCCCCAACACCTCGTTGATGTCGTAGTGGGTGGTGGCGACGACGTAGTGGGTGCCGGCCGCGGCACCGAAGTACCCGGCGGACGGCGCGTACAGACGGATGTGGCAGTAGCTGAACCAGCGGATCCGCGGCGCGCCGGGAAGGGGGTCGATGGTGCTGCTGACCGACCGCTTGCGGCCGCCGTCGGCGACCCACTGGAAGGTGGCGCCGTCCACGCTCACCGAGGCGTTCTCGGTGGAGCCGCCGCTGCCGTAGCCGGCGTTGCCCAGCAGGGTCCGGACGGAGCTCACCGACACGCGCGGCCCCTGGAACACCATGGTCACCGGCCAGTCCACGTTGGTGCACGTCCCCGAGGCGGGCGCGCAGCCTGTGTCGTCGAAGTCGTAGTTGTAGAACCCCCCGGTCACCCCCGCGGCGGGCACCTGCACGGTGGGTGGCTGAGCGGGCGTGGCCGCCCCGGCGGTGGCCGCGGTGGCGCAGGTGGCGATGAGGCACCCGGCCCACACGCCGGATCGGATCCATCCCGGCCGGCGGCGGAGGGTTTGCGTGGCCGTTGGGCGGTTGCACACCATGTGACGCTCCTGGGTCGGGGAAGCGGCGAGATCCGCCGGGCGACCGCTCAGGACGAGCGGACGGCGGCGGCGGTGGGGCGGAGCGTGACCGAATCGAGGGCGAGATAAACCGGTGATCTCCCCATATCCACTGGTGAATCAGCCGGACATGCTGGCCGTGTGTACCGTGGTACATTGGTAGACATGAAGACGATCGAGCGCGTGCAGACGGGCGTGCGGCTGGAGAAGCGCCTCGTGAAGGTGCTGAAGGCCCTGGCGGAGCTGAAGGACATGACCCTGGGCGACCTGCTGGAGGGGATCCTGCTGCACAGCCTGGAGGGCAGGTCGGCGCTGTCCCCCGAGACGCTCGAACAGGTGGCGCAGCTGCGTGGTCTCTACGGGCTCACGCTGACCGCGGACGACGCCCACCGCCTGCGGGAGGCCTGACGGCCGGCCGCGTCCGCACCGACGGCGGCTTCGTCTTCGCGCTGCCCATCCCACCGGCGGAGGCCGTGCCGTTGTTCGGCGGCTCGGGGGAGCGGTGCTGGGGCGGTGAGGACTGGGCTCCGGTGTTTCTCCACCCCTCGCCCGAGCGCGACGAGGAGGGCGCGGTGTTCCTGCTGGACCACGGCGAGGCCGGCGAGGCGGTGTGGATGACCACGCGGTGGGACCCGGCGGACGGCCGGATCCAGCACGTGTACGTGCTGCCCGGTGTGCAGGCCGTGCAGATCGACCTGCGGCTGGAGGGGCGCGATGGGGGCACCGGGGTGACCGTGCGCTACCGCCGCACCTCCCTGGCCGAGGCCTGGGACGGGCACGTCACCGAACTGGGTCGCCGTGACCCCGAGCAGGGCGACGAGTGGCGCCGCGCCATCATGGATGCCCTCGGTGCGAGCGCCGCCGGCGCGTGAGGTGCCGGCGGGCTAGGGACGCGGCGACCGCGCCAGCCTGACCTTCTGCCGGGCGGTCTGGGCGGTGCCGGTGGATGGCGTGAACACGGTGGTGAGCGTCACGGTGAGCGCCCCGAGCCGGCGGTGCAGGCGGCCGGCACGGTTGAGCCGGCAGCGCACCGTCACGCTGCCCGCGCCCGTGACCGCAACCGTGGCCGAACAGACCCGCACCGCGGTGTGCCCGCGACCGGCGATTGTGCCGGTCTGGGTGACGGTGCCCGCACCCGGCGCGGCGACGGAGCTGACCAGCGCGTTCCCGGCGGCCCGGGCCCGTCCCGCGGCCAGCTTGGATGACCCACCCGGTGCGGGGCCGCCGGAGGGCGGCAGCGTGATCTCCACGCTCACCGTGCCCGTGGGCGCCGCCAGGTATGCCGCGTTGCCGGCCTGCTCGCCGGTGATGGTGCACGTGCCCGCCGCGACCGGGGTGACGGTGGCGCCGCTGAGCGTGCACACGGCCGGTGTGGTGGAGGTGAGCGTGGCGGGCAGGCCGCTGGAGGGGCGGATCGGCGCGTCGAAGGCGCCGGCGGCCAGGGGCCGCGCGGTGGCGTCGGTGAACCACTCCTGCGGCTGGTCCCCCGGGTAGATGCCGACGGGGATCGGCTGGCGGTGGTGCGCGGCGTCCGGCCAGCTCACGACGGGGGTGGGGGTGTCCAGCGTGGCGATGGATTGGCGGTTGACCGAGGTGGTGTCCACGCCCTGGTACCCGGTGGTGGTGAACAGCGTCTGGCCGCGTAGCACCATGCCGATGACGGGCACCGTGGTGACCGCCGGCAGCGAGCTGGCCGTCTGCCACTTGGGCGAGGCGAAGGGCGTGGCGAACGCGTTCGCGGTGGATGCGCCGGTGGGCGCGTACAGCAGGGTGGACGGCGACGCGGTGACGCCCCGCACGTTCACCCCGCCGAACCACGGCTGGTCCAGGCGCGTGGGATCGGCCAGCGACATCCGCGCCACGCCGATGAAGTCCGGGTAGGTCTCGGCGATGTACAGGTTGCCGCCCTGGGTGAACATGCTCTCGCCCCGGTTGGCCAGCGTGGCAGCCTGCACGCCGGTGCCCAGCGACCCGTCCGCCCCCAGGGGGAACCGGTACAGCGGGATGTGGTGGGAGTCGATCGAGGCGCACGAGGCGTACAGCGCGGGTGCGCGGGGGTCGACGGCCAGCGAGAACGGCGAGGCGCACAGCAGGGTCGACTCGACGGTGGTGCCGCTGAGGTCGGTGCGCACGATCCCGGCGCCGGTGCCCACGTACAGCGAGTCGCGCCATCCCGTCAGCGCGGTCACGCCCGCGGCGATGGTGGGGCCGTCCTGCTCGCCGGTGCCGTCGGTGCCCATGGAGATGACGTTGCTGCGCAGCGTCGCGGCCGGGTCGGTCTGGCCGTTGGCCACCCAGACGCGCTGCGGCGCGGACGCCGAAGCAATGGCGGGAACGCATGCCAGACATGCGAGTGCGAGTGAAAGACGGGCGCGGATCCGCATGGTCGGATGTATCGGTCGGCCGCACCGGCGAACTGAGCAGCGACCTCCGGCGACCCGGTGCCCGCCTGGCGAGCGGCTCGCTAGCGCGGGCTCCAGGCGTCCGGCACGCGCGTGAGCGCCATCACCTCGTCCGGGAGCGCGTTGTGCACCAGGTCGGCGATGGTGACCTGGTCCAGCACCGCCCGCAGGTTGGAGCGCACCGCCACCCACACCTCGCGCAGGGGGGCGGCGGGGCCGCTGTAGCTGACGTTCTCCGGCCGCAGACCGCGGACGCTTGCCAGGGGACCCTCCACCGCGCGGATCACCTGCCCCAGCGTGATGGTCGAGGCCGGCCGCGCGAGCCGGAACCCGCCGCGCTGACCGCGCACGCTGGTGACCAGCCCGGCGCGTTTGAGCTCCAGCAGGATGTTCTCCAGGAAGGCCACCGGGATCTCCTGCGCCTCACCGATGAGCTCCCGCGAGACGGGCCCGTCACGCTCGGCCTCCAGCACGGCCAGCGCGGCGAGCGCGCGCAGCCCGTAGTCGACCCTGGCGGAGACGCGCATGGGGTGATTCTGCCCATCCGCTCGGCCGACTGAACAGCCGGCCGCTCCGGCGCTCAGGCGGCGGGTGCCGCCCGCCGCCGCACGAACCGGCCCAGCCCCACCGCCCGCGCGGCCACGGCGGCGGCTTCCACGGAGAACCCCTCCGGACCCCCGCACACGCCGACGGCGCCAACCGTGCGGTGCGGTGCGGCCTCCTCGCCCAGCGGCAGTCCCGCGGCGGCCGCGGAACCGGAGGGCTCACGCGCGACGAGGGCCCGTCGCGCATGCCCCACGGCCGCGCCCAGCGCCTCCTCGGGAAGGCCGGGGTCGCGCTCCGCCGCGATGAGGGACCCGTTCGAGTCGAGCACGGCGACCGCGCAGCGCACTCCCAGGTCCTCGCCGAAGTCCAGGGCCACCGCAATCAACCCGCGCCGCAGTTCGTGGGAGAGGAGTTCCGCCGTGCCGGTCATGTGTGGATCTTACCTTATGCATTGCATAAGTGAATGTCGAGGTCTCCGGTGCAGCTCATCGCCGCGACGCGGATGGTCAGGTCGCCAACTCCAATCCAGACCAATCTCATTCATTCACTTGACTTTGACGAACCCGGCGGGAAGACTGCCCCCGCCCACTTATTCGAGTCATAAGCATGAGTCATGGCTCGGCTGGGCGTGGGCGATCGCCTCACCGGGCGGGAGCGCCACCGGACGGCGTCAATACGGGCGCCGCCTCCACCGCACATTTCCCCGGAATGACCAAGGAGTGACTGAATGAAGATCGGCCGAACCTCAGCCAGCCGCCGGCGGCGTGGCCTCATCCTCACGGCGGTGGCCCTCGCGTCGATGGCGACCGTGGCCTCCGCCTCCAGCAAGCTGACGCTGGTGGCCTACTCCACCCCGCAGGAGGCGTACGCCTCGATCATCTCGGACTTCGGCAAGACGCCGGCCGGCAAGGGCGTGACGTTTGACCAGTCCTACGGCGCCTCCGGCGACCAGAGCCGGGCCGTGGCCGCCGGTCTCGGTGCCGACATCGTGGCGTTCTCACTGGAGCCCGACATCACCCGCCTGGTGCAGGCCAACCTGGTGTCCCCGGACTGGAACAAGGACGCCGACCACGGCTTCGTCACCGATTCGGTGGTGGTGTTCACCGTGCGCAAGGGCAACCCCAAGCACCTCAAGACCTGGGCCGACCTGATCAAGCCGGGCGTGGACGTGCTGATCCCCAACTGGCAGACCTCCGGTGGCGCCAAGTGGGACGTGCTGGCCGCCTACGGCGCGCAGCGCCGTCAGGGCAAGTCCGACCAGCAGGCCGTGGACTACCTCAAGGCGCTCTACAAGAACGTCTCGGTGCAGGACAAGAGCGCCCGCGACGCGCTCAACACGTTCACCGCCGGCAAGGGCGACGTGCTGATCGGCTACGAGAACGAGGCCATCGCCGCCCGCCAGCACCACATCGCGGTGGACTACGTCATCCCCACGCCCACCATCAAGATCGAGAATCCGGTGGCGGTGGTGAAGACCACGGGCGACCTCGCCACGGCGCGGGCGTTCGTGAGTTTCCTGCACACCCCGAAGGCCCAGCTGGACTTCGCGGCCAAGGGCTACCGCCCGGTCAACAAGACGATCCTGGCCAAGAAGCGCTGGCGCAAGACGTACCCGCGCGTGAAGGGGCTGTTCGACATCGGCACCCTCGGGGGCTGGGACTACGCCAACAAGACGTTCTTCGACCCCAACAACGGGGTGCTGGCGAAGATCGCCCGGGGCTGAGCCGCCCCGGCGTGCGTGGGGGGTGCCGGCGGGCACCCCCCACCCCGTCAGCCGCCCCGCACCCCCGCACGGCTGATGCACCCACCGCGCCCGGCGTTCCCCCTTGCGCCAGGCGTGGTGGGATTCCCTCTAGGCGGTGACCGCTCCCGCCGCCGTGGCCTGCGGCACCTCCACCAGCCGCCCCGAGCGGACGTCGTAGACGTATCCGTAGACCGGGATCCGCGCCGGCACCAGCGGGTGGTTCCGGATGCGCATGACGTCGTCAACCACCCCGCCCGCCTGGTCGGCGATGGTGAGCCAGTCGATGAACTCACCCTCCGCAGAGCCGGGCCCGGCCCCCACGTCGGTGAAGCCCTCGGGGCCCAGCTGCGCGGTGTCGAGGCTGCTGCGCAGCAGCCCGCGCATGGTCTGGTCGTCGAAGAACTCCATGCCGCAGTCGGTGTGGTGGATCACGAACCACTCGCGCGTGCCCAGCAGCTTGTAGGAGATCACCAGTGAGCGGATGGCGTCGTCGCTGGCGCGCCCGCCGGCGTTGCGGATGACGTGGGCGTCGCCCTCAGCGAGGCCCGCGTACTTGGCGGGGTCCAGCCGGGCGTCCATGCAGGTGAGGATGGCGAAGCCGCGCGCGGGGGGCAGCGCCAGCGATCCGAGGTCGCCGAAGCTGTCGGCGTATGCCGCGTTGGCGGCGAGGACCTGATCGAGGATGTCGGACAACGGGACTCTTCCTTTCGTGCGGTCGTGGGCCACGGATGCCCTGCGCCGCCACCGCGGCGAGGATCCGCCGCCCGACCATATCCCCGAAATCTGATTGATGCAGTTGTGATTGGTCCGCGGCGTGGCGGCGAACCCACCCGGGCCACCGCCGACCTCGTGCACCGGGTCCCACCCGCGGGGAGCTATTTCACCTCCACCCGCAGCACCCGCCACAGGCCCACCAGCAGGGGCACCACCAGCCACGGCACGGCCGACACCGCCAGGTGCGCCCAGTCGGCGGCCGTGACGCCGCCGCTGGTCAGGGGCCCCTGCGCGTACTGGAAGTCGATCCAGGGCCGGATGTGGGCGAACCAGGACATCGTCTGGGCTCCCACCTCGAACAGGCCCGTCAGCACGAAGCTCACCGCGAACACCACCACGATCGCCGCGGCCGTGTTGAGCAGCAGGGCACCGAAGGCCAGGCCTCCGGCGAGCCCCAGGGCCTGGACGAGCACGTAGCGCGCCAGGTCGCCCACACCGGCGTGCCATCCGGCGCCCGCATCCGACAGCGCGCCGTACGCCAGGTACGCGCCCCCGGCCAGCACGAGGCTCAGCACCGCGGCGGCGGCCGCGAGGCCCAACGCTGCGGTGAACTTGGCGGCGCACACCCGCATGCGCGAGGGCACCTGGGCGAACGTGACCAGCGCGGTGCGTTGCCCGAACTCCTGCGTGATCGACATGACCCCCAACACGGGCAGCAGGATCCCGGTCGGGACGTTGGCGGCCGCCAGGAAGTCACCGAAGGACACGGCCAGATCCTTTGCCACCACCACGACCAGCATGGTGCCGAGCGCGGCGGCGGTGAGCAGGCCGATGCAGACCAGCAGCCAGCGCCCCGCGCGGGTGTCCACCATCTTGCGCACCTCCACCGCCACCAGCCGGGTGAAGGGCGCGGCGGGTGCGGTGGACAGGTCGAACGTGGTGGGGGTGAGTGCCTGCACGGTCATGCGCTGATCCTTTCGGCGGCGGCCACGGGGTCCCGCTGGGTGTCTGCCGTGAGCGACAGGAAGACGTCCTCCAGGGCCTCCCCGTCCGGGCGCAGCCCGGTGAGCACCAGCCCGTTGCGGGCGGCGACGGTGCCCACGGCGATGGGGTCGGCGTCCACACACAGCCCGGGGCCCGACGGGCGGTGCGCGATCCCCGCGGCGTCCAGCGCTGCCGCCAGGGCCGCAACGTCCAGCGCGTCCACGCGGACCGAGGCCCTGCCCGCGCCCGCCAGTGTGGCCGTGTCGCCCGCGGCGACCACGCGGCCGTGTCCGATGAGCACCAGGTGGTCGGCCACCTGCTCGACCTCGTGCAGCAGGTGGCTGGACAGCAGCACGGTGCCGCCGCGGGCGGCGAAGCCGCGCAGCAGGTCCCGGATCCAGCGGATCCCCGCCGGGTCCAGCCCGTTGGCGGGTTCGTCCAGGATGAGGACGCCGGGGTCGCCCAGGAGGGCGTTGGCGATCCCCAGCCGCTGCCGCATCCCCAGCGAGTAGTCCCGCACGCGGCGGGCGGACTCCCTGCGGGTGAGCCCCACCAGGCGCAGCATCTCGTCCACGCGGGTGTCGGGGAGACCCATGGTGCGTGCGCCCAGCATCAGCACCTCACGACCGGTGCGGCCGGCGTGCTGGGCGGAGGCGTCCAGGAGGACGCCGATGTGACGCCCCGGGTTGGGGAGGTCGGTGTAGCGGTGGCCACCGATGGTGACCGTGCCGCGTGTGGGCGGTGTCAGCCCCACCATCATGCGCATGGTGGTGGTCTTGCCCGCCCCGTTGGGCCCCAGGAAGCCGGTGACCCGGCCGGGGGCGCACGTGAAGCTGATGGCGTCCACGGCGACGACATCGCCGTAGCGCTTTGTGAGTTCGGTGACGGTGATCATGCCCTCAGCGTGGGCCCCCGGATGCCCACCGCGCATCGGGCGGGCGTCGCGACCGCCGTCCTACCAAAGTCTGAGCCGGGCGGCGACCGCAGGCGGACGCGCCACCCACCACGGCTTGTCTAGCCTGTCGCCTGTGACCCTTGCCCACACCGTGCCGTGGCAGCCGCCGATCACCCGGTGGGGTCGCGCGTGGCGGCTGGTGGTCATGCTGGCCGTGAGCGCGGCGGTGTCCGTGCAGCCGTTCGCGCACCTGCTGTGGCATCACCACGTGTGGTGGGTGGTGGTGGACCTGCTGCTGGGTGCGCTGAGCTTCTGGCTGGTGCGGTACCGGCGGCGGTGGCCGGTGCCGGTGGCGCTGACGCTGGCCGCCATGGGCGTGGCGTCGATGTCCGGCTCCGGGCCGGCCGCACTCGCGTTCGCATCGGTGGCCACCCGCCGGCGCTGGTCGGAGGTGCTGGTCGTGGGCATCGCCGTTGTGGCCGGGGGGGAGCTGTGGCAGCTGCTGGTGCCGGGCGGCACCAGCGACCCCGTGTGGGTGGGCCTGCTTGTGGGCGGGGTGTTGGTGCTGGCCGTCGGCGGCTGGGGCATGTACATCGGGTCGCGGCGCGAGCTGCTGTGGCAGCTGCGCGACCGGGCCGAGCGCGCCGAGGCCGAGCAGGCCCTGCGCGACTCCCAGGCCCGCACCAACGAGCGCGCCCGCATCGCACGCGAGATGCACGACGTGCTGGCGCACCGCATCTCCCAGATCTCCATGCACGCCGGCGCGCTGGCGTTCCGTCAGGACCTCCCCGCCGACGACCTGCGGCGGGGCGCCGCCGACATCCGCACCCGGGCCAACGAGGCCCTCACCGACCTGCGCGGGGTGCTGGGGGTGCTGCGCGACCCCGAGACCGGGGGTCCCCTCGACCGCCCCCAGCCCAACCTGGCCGACGTCCCCCGGCTGGTGGACGAGTGCCGGGAGGCGGGGTTGCGCGTGGAGTTCGAGGGTGAGGTGGCCGGCACCGTCCCCGACCCGCTGGGCCGCACGGTGTACCGCATCGTGCAGGAGGGCATCACCAACGCCGGCAAACACGCCCCCGGCGCCACCGTGACGGTGCGGGTGGCGGGCGGGCCGGAGCGGGGCATCGACGTCACCGTGACCAACCCCGTGGGCTTCGGGGCCTCCGGCACCCCCGGTGCCGGCCTGGGGCTGGTGGGTCTGTCCGAGCGCACCGAGCTCAGCGGGGGCCGGTTGGAGACCGGGCGACACGACGGCGTGTTCCGGCTGCACGGGTGGTTGCCGTGGACGGAGTGATCCGTGTGCTGCTGGTGGACGACGATCCCCTGGTGCGCTCGGCACTGACGCTGATGCTGGGCGGTCAGGCCGACCTGCGCGTGGTGGGTGAGGCGGCCGACGGCGCGGCGGGCGTGCACCGGGCCCGTGAGCTGCGCCCCCACGTGGTGCTGATGGACATCCGCATGCCGGTGCTGGACGGCCTGGAGGCCACGCGGCGGCTGATGGGCGACGCCGACCCGCCCCGGGTGATCGTGCTCACCACCTTCGACGCGGACGAGAACGTGGTGCGCGCCGTTGCCGCGGGCGCCGACGGGTTCCTGCTGAAGGACACCCCACCGGCGGACATCGTGGACGCCATCCGCAGGGTGGTGGACGGCGAGGCCATGCTGAGCCCGTCGGCCACGCGCAGCCTGGTGGCCCGCGTGCGGGAGGACGCCGCCGACGACCGGCCGGGCGCCGCCCGGGCGCTGCTGCGGCACCTCACCGACCGCGAGCTGGAGGTGGCGACCGCCGTGGGCCGGGGGCTCTCCAACGCCGAGATCGCCGCCGAACTGCACATGTCCGTGCCCACGGTGAAGACCCACGTCTCACGGCTGTTCGACAAGCTGGGCGCCGCCAACCGCGTGCAGATCGCCATCTGCGTGCACGACGCGGGCGTCCTCTGAGCGCGAGCTCGGGGGCGGCCGGTCGGCCACCCCCACCGCCGCCGTTCAGACCGAGCCCAGCAGCGGGGACGAGTCGAAGTAGTTCTGCTCCTCCCGGATCTGCTCTCCGTCCATGTCACAGATGCTGACGCCGTGGAGGGCCACCGGGCGGTTGGTGGCCGGCAGGCCCGGAAGGTCCCCCGTGTGGGTGCCGGCGAACGTCCACTCCACCACCCGCACCGCCCCCTCGGTGACGACGCGGTGCACCGTGAGCCGCGCATCGGGCACGGCGTGCATGTACCCCGTGAGCTGCTGCACCACGCCGTCGCGCCCCCGCAGTTCGGCGCCGGGCGCGGCGTGTTCCACGCGTAGGCAGTCGGCCGTGTAGAGCGTCCCCACCTGCGCGGCGGTGCCCGACGAGTACGCCGCCACGAGCCGATCCGTCCAGGTCTCCGGTGCCATCGCTCCTCCTCCTCGGGTGATGCGCGGCCCACCGGGCGCGGACGACGATCCGGGAGGCGCCCGCGGAGTTCCCGCGAGCGGCGCCCGGGGGCCGGCGGGATGATCCTGACCACCTCGGGCGGCGGCGTAATCCGTGAACTCCGCACGCTCGCTGCGTCTCGCGTGCGACGCCACGGCATACTCCCGCCCCATGTCCACCTCCCCCGCACCCTCCATCCTGGTGACCGGCGCCACCGGCGGCCTCGGCGGCGCCGTGGCGCACCACCTGTCGCGGCTGGGCGTCCCGTTCAAGATGCTCATCCGCGACCCCGCCCGCGCGCCGGAGTACCCCGGCGGCCGGGCCGTGATCGGCTCGTACGAGGACGCCGACTCGCTGCGCGCCGCCATGGAGCCCGGGGACCGCGTGCTGATGCTGTCGCTGCACGCCTCCCGCGACACCCGCATGGGGCTGCACCACACGTTCGTGGATGTGGCGAGGGAGCGGCGTGTGGGCCGCATCCTGTACCTGTCCAGCATCAACGCGGCCCCCGACGCGGTGTTCTGGCACGCCCGCTCACACGGCGAGACCGAGGCCACGCTGGCCGCGTCCGGGGTGCCGTCGGGCGCGGTCCGCATGGCCATGTGGGCCGAGCAGATCGGCGACTGGTTCGACCCGGACGGGCGCATCACCGGGCCCGGCGGCGACGGCCGCATCTCGCTGACCTCCCGGGAGGAGATGGGCGAGGCCATCGCCCACCTGCTGGCGCACCCGGAGAAGGACGACCGCGACGTGGTGTCCATCACCACGCCCGAGGCGGTGACCCTGGGTGAGCTGGCCGCCATGGCGCGCGAGGTGAGCGGGCGGCGGGAGCTGCGCTACGCGCCGCTGACACGCGAGGAGTGGCTGGCCTACCGCCGGGCGCTGGGCCGGCAGGAGTGGTCGCTGCAGGGCGGGCTCACCTACTACGACGGCATCGCGGTGGGTGAGCACGATGTGGTGACCGACGACTTCGCCCGCATCGTGGGTCGTCCGCCCACCCCCATGCGCACGCTGCTGGAACGGTTCCGCGACCAGTTGCTCACCGGCGTGCAGCCCGGCGGGGCCCCCGGGGCCATCGAGCCGTAGCGCGCACAGGAGGCTGGCGCCGTCGGCCACCATCGGGGTAGGGTCATCCCTTGCGGAAGACCACGACATTGCTGTTCGGCTTGCCCGCAGCCCTGCTGGCCACGGCGGGCATCGCCACGGGTGCCGGGCCCGGCACCACGCGCCTGGTGGACGTGCCCACCGGCTTCGCGGCACCCTTCGACGGCGTCAACGACTCCTCGGTGGGTCAGAACCGCGCCATCAGCGCCAACGGCCGGTACGTGGTGTTCACCAGCTCGTCGGACGGCCTGGTCGCCGGGGGAGCCGACGACAACGCCACCCATTGCTACCGGCGCGATCTGCAGACGGGCCAGACCGTCCTGGTGGACCGGGCCTCCGGGCCGGACGGCCCGATCTCCTCGGCCGGCTGCGGCCAGGTCACCATCTCCCCGGACGGCTCGGCGGTGGCGTACGAGAGCTCGGCCTCGAACCTGGTTCCCGACGACCCGCCCGACACCCAGGACGTGTTCGTGCGGATGGTGGACGCGGGCGTGACGTTCCGCGCCAGCGTCGACAGCGCCGGCACCGGGGTGAACGGCGCGATGTTCGGGATCTCGCTCACGGTGACGCCGGCGGTGAACGTGGTGGCCGGCCCCACGGTGCACGTGGTCTTCGCCACCGACGCCACGCTGGACCCGGCGGACCCGCCGGCGCAGAAGCGGTTCGACGTGTACATCCACCGGGCCCACCCGTTCACCACCTCGGTGCTGACGCAGAACCCCACCTTCCTCATCAGCCGGGGCAACGGCCCCGCCTCGCCGGCCTCCACCGGCAGCCAGCCCTCGGTGTCGGCGGACGGCAACCGGGTGGCCTTCATGACCGACGCCAGCCTGGACGCGGCCGACACCGGCGCCGACCTGGACGTGTACCTGCGCGACATCAACGCCGCCACGACGACGCTGGTGAGCCGCCCCGACGGCACGACGGGTGAAGCGGGCCCCTCGTCGTACAGCCCCGTGATCTCGGATGACGGCACCAGCGTGGCCTTCGAGAGCAACTCGCCCAACGTGGACGACGACGGCGGCCCCGACGCCAACGGCACCCGGCCCGACGTGTACGTCCGCAGGCTGGCCGCCAACGAGACCGTCACGGTGAGCGAGGCGTCCGGCACCACCACCACGCGCGGCAACGGTGAGAACCTGCGCCCCTCCATCAGCACCGACGGCAACCGCGTGGCCTTCCTGTCCACCTCCACCAACCTGGGCGACGGCAGCACCACCACGGTGGGCGACATCCACGTGCGCGACCTCGTCACCAACCTGACCACCTGGGCATCGCGGGGTGATGGCACCAACGGTGCGGCACCGCGCCTGGGCGACGGGTACGGCTGGCTGTCGGGCGACGGCGGCACCGTGCTGTTCGGTGCCGCAGGCGACGCCCTGGCACCGGGCGCCGGCGGGGACGCGGGCCAGGCGTTCGTGCGCACCCTCGCCTCGTCCACCACCCGGCTGGCCTCACGGCCCACGGGGTCGGACACCGCCCCGTTCGCCCAGCTGGTGGGCGGCGCGCAGCTGGCGTACGACACCGGCGACGTCTCGGGCGGCGGGTGGGCGTCGCGCTCGGTGAGCGCCGACGGCCGGTACGTGGCGTTCGCCTCCGGATCGGATGCGCTGCTGCCGGCGGGCGGAAGCCCGGCCACCCAGGTGTTCCGCCGCGACATGGTGACGGGCCAGACCGTGCTGGTCAGCCACACGGCCACGGGCGCGCCGGGCGACGACAACTCCGGCGAACCGGTGATCAGCGCCGACGGCAGCGCGGTGGCGTTCACCACCAACGCGCCGAACCTGGACGCGACCGTCCCGCAGGTGCTGGTGTGGCGGGCCGGCGCGCCCGCCCCCGTGATGGTGAGCGTCACGCCGGCGGCCACGCCGGGCAACAAGAAGAGCTACCACCCCAGCATCAGCGACGACGGCACCAGGGTGGCGTTCGAGAGCCAGGCCACCGACCTGGGCCCGGTGAACCCGGGACGCAGCGCGTGGTGGCGCGACCTCACCACCGGCACCACCCGGCTGGCCAGCCGCGCCGACGGGGCCAACGGTGCCCAGGCCAACGCCGACGTGTTCGACCCCGCCATCAGCGGGGACGGCCGGGTGGTGGGCTTCGGCACCACGGCCACCAACCTGGGGGACGGCGACACCACCGCGGTGTACGACGTGCACGAACGGGACATGGCCGCCGGCACCACCACCTGGGTGAGCCGCGCCGACGGGTCGGGCGCGCCCGGCAACGGCAGCAGTTTCGCCCCCTCCCTCAGCACCGATGGCGGCACGGTGGCGTTCATCTCGGGGGCCACCAACCTGGCCCCCGGTGACACCGACACCGTCCTGGACGTGCTGGTGCGCCGGGTCGCCGCGGGCCGCACGCTGCTGGCCAGCCGCGCCACCGGTGCGGCCGGGGACAAGAGCACCTCGGAGGCGGCGTACCCGCTCATCAGCGGCGACGGCTCGCGCGTGATGTTCGCCGGCGACGCGCCCAACCTGGCAGGCGACGACGTGAACGGCGTGGACGATGTCTTCGTGCGCGACCTGGGCGCGTCCACCACCGTGGGCGTCAGCCGCGCCGACGGAGCCGGCGGGGGCCTGCTGGGCGCCGACCCCATCTCCGGGATCGCGGGGAACGCGTCGCTGCAGTGCGTGGCGTTCGTGAGCGGCCAGCCGGCGCTGGTGCCCGGCGGCTACGTCTCCCGCGACTACAAACACGTGTACCTGCGCACCGTGGCCGGCGACTGCGCCGGCACCGCCACGGGCGGCCCGGCCGGCGGTCCCGGCGGCGGCGCCACGGGGGGCCCGCACCGGGTGGGGCTGAGCGCCGTCTCGCTGAAGCCGCGCCGGTTCCGCCCCGGCACCGCCCGGGGCCGTGGCGCCACGCTGCGCCTCACGCTGGACCACGCCGCCGTGGTGCTGGTGACCGTGCAGCGCCGTGCCACCGGCAGGCGCGTGCGGGGCACCTGTCGTGCCACCGCGCACACGGGCAAACGCTGCACCCGCTGGGTCACCGTCGGCACGCTGCGGCTCACCCTCGGCGCGGGGGCGCGGTCGGTGCGGTTCAGCGGCGTGCTGCGGCGCAGGCCCCTTCCCGCCGGCGCCTACCGCGCCCGTCTGGCGGCCGGCGCGAGCGGGCTGCTGACAAGCCCCACTCGCACGGTCACCTTCACGGCGCTGCCGCTGCGCTAGTGGGCGGCAGGACGGGCCCGCGCCGGAGGGGGTGCCGCATCGCTCAGGTGCGGTGGGCCACTTTCCGATAGCGCCCCCGAATGCCCGCCGTCGCCACCACCGGCACGCGCCGTCTGCTGACCGCGCTGCTGGTCGCCTCCTGCGCCGTGGCCCCGGCCACCGGCGCGGCGGCGGCGCTGCCCGACCCCCACGTGGGCACCCCGATCCTGGCACCCGCCCCGCCGGCGGTGGGCGGACAACCCGCCGAGTCGGCCACGTACCGCTGGCGGTCGTGCCGTCGCTACGGCACCCTGGTGGGTGCCGACGCGCCCCGCAGCCTCTGGTCGCTGAACGAGGCGGGGGGCACCGCCACCGACGGCGCGGGCACCTCCCCGGGCACCTGGAGCGGCGCGCACACCGCCGTGGGTCCCGGGCCGCTGGCCGGCGACCCCGGCACCGCCTCCACCTTCGACGGCATCGCCACCGCCGTGGCCGTGCCCGCGCCCCCCGACGTGTTCACCGGCACCGCGGCGCACACCGTGGAGCTGTGGGTGCGGCCCCGCACCCTCGACACGCGCTACCGCTACCTGTGGTCGAAGGAGACCACCACGGCCACGGGCCGTCAGGGCACGGGGCTGTGGGTGCGCGACACCGGCATCGGCTTCGAGCGCTGGCGCGACGGGACGTCGGCCTCGATCACGGTGGCCAAACCGCTGACCACCGGCGTGTGGCATCACGTGGTGGCCACCTACGACGGCGCGGTCATGCGCCTGTACGTGGACGGCATCCAGATCGGCGCCAAGGCCACCACGCTGCCCCTCAGCACGGACGGGACCCTGCAGCTGGGCGCGGGCGCCGGCGGGCGCTCGGGCTTCCTGGCGGGTGAGCTGGACGAGGTGGCCCTGTACGACCGCGCGGTGAGCCGCAGCCACGTCGCGGCCCACGACGCCGCGGCCGCCACCGACCCGTGCACCACCGTGACGGGCGCCACGGACGCCGCGTACACCCCCACGCCGGCGGACATCGGCAACACCATCCGCGTGACGGTGACCGGGCACCGCACCACCGCCCCCGCCGGGGACGCGGTGACCACCGCCGACACGGCGCGGCCCACCGACCAGGCCGGCCAGCTGGTGCGGCCCGAGATCCTCACGCCCGCCGCAGACGCCACCGTGAGCGGCGACATCCAGCTGACCGGGCGCATCGCCGGGCTGCCGTTCGACCACGTGGAGTTCGTGGTGGACGGCGTGGTGCGGTACGCCAAGGACGAGACCCCCCCGCAGGACACCTGGTTCACGGACGCCGAGCCCAACGGCCGCCACACGCTGGCGATCCGCACGTACGGACCGCGCAGCACCACCCCGGTGACGACCACCGAGACGGTGACCGTCTCCAACCGCACCACCTACCCAACGCCCCTGCCGTTCGGCAGGGAGAGCATGTACGCCGAGTTCAACGAGGGCGACCGGGCGGTGGCCAACAACCTGCTGGACAACGTCTGGCCGGCGCGCGGGTTCCCCCTGGTCAACCTGGGCTGGCCGCTCACGTGGACCGAGGACCCGTACGACGACGCCTTCTGGCGCTTCTACCAGTACGGCCTGCGGCCGCTCTCCAGCCTGCTGTACATGTGGCAGACCACCGGCGAGCTCCGCTACCGGGACCGGCTCATCGCCATCCTGCGCTCGTACGCCGCCTACGACGCGGTGCGGCCGGTGAACCGGCTCACCTTCGACAACAACCACGCCGCGGCCTACCGGGCCATGAGCGTGGTGAACCTGTACTTCAAGCTCTCGCGCGCCGGGGCCCTGCCCGACGACCTGCGCGCCGGCCTGGAGGCCTCCATCGCCCGCATGGGGGCGTTCCTGGCCGACCCCGCCCACTTCGAGAGCGACTACAACCACGGCTTCAACGAGGGCGCCGCCCTGCTGCTGATCGCGGACAACTTCCCCGACATGCCCGGGGCCGCGCAGTGGCGCACCACCGGCATCGCGCGGCTGCAGGCCATGCTGACCAACACCGTGGATCCCGACGGGGTTGAGGTGGAGAACTCGCCCTTCTACCACGTGTACGTGCTGGGGCTGGTGCGCCAGATCGCCGAGTGGGCGCGGGTGTACGAACCGGCGCTGGCACCCGCCTACACGGCGGCCGCCCAGAAGATGCTGCGGTACGCCGCCTACGTCACCCAGCCCTCCGGCTACCTGCCCATGCTGGGCGCCACGGCCACCACGTTCATGCCCGCCCAGGACCCCACGGTGTACGGCCCCATGGCCGACGCCGACCCGGAGTTCGCCTTCGCCTACACACGCGGCGCGCGGGGCACGCCGCCGCCCGACGGGGTGGTGCTGTTCCCGTCGTCGGGGCTGTTCCTGCTGCGGTCGCCCATGGGGTCGGCGGCCAACCTGTCGCGCCAGACCTTCGTGACCTTCGACGCCGGGCCGTACCGCACCGAGCACTCCGACCTGGACGCCCTGGGCGTGACCGTCTACTCCGACGGGTCCACCGTGCTGCCCGAATCGGGCCTGTTCACCTACACCCAGCAGCCAGAGCGCGCCTACTTCCACGGCACGCGGGCGCACAACACGGTGGTGGTGGACGGACGCGACCAGGCGCAGGGCGCCGCCGTGGCGGGCCCCTCCGGCAACGACGGCGCCTCCTCGTGGGCCACCGGCACCAGCGACCTGTACGCCGGCGTCGGCCACCGCCGCAGCGTGGCGGTGCTGCGGCAGGGCATGGTGCTGGTGGTGGACCGCCTCACCGGCGCCACCGCGCACGACGACACACAGACCTGGCACCTGCAGCCGGGCGCCGTGGCCGACATCTCCGGCGGCGACGTGTACGTGAACGACGCGTCGGGTGTCCGCATCCTCACCATCCGCCAGGCGTCGCCCGCGGGCATGGGCGTGCGCGCGGTGACCGGCCAGACCAGCCCGGTGCTGCAGGGGTGGTTCTCATCGGCATACGGGTCGAAGGTGCCCAGCACCGCCCTGGAGTTCACCCGCCACGCGGCCACCGCGGCGTTCACCACGCTGCTCACCACCGGCCCGTACGCCTCCCGCACCGGCACCGTGGTGAGCACGCCCGTGGCCGGCGGCACGCGCGTGGACGTGTGCGTGGGGGGCACCGCGGGCTACACCGTCACCGTGCCGGACGCCGCCGACGGCCGGCTGGCCATCACCTCCGGTGCCTGCCCCGCCGCACTCGCACCCACCGTCGCGGCCGACCCGGCCCGGGCCGCGCTGCCGGCCCCCACCCCGCTGACGCTGTCCGCCGCCGACCAGACGGCCTTCGCGCCGCTGGCGGCCACCCCCGGGCGCATCCCCGTGCTGCTGTTCCACAGCATCTGCCCCACCGACACGTGCACCGCCTACAACATGACCCCGGCGGAGTTCGCCCGCACCATGCTGATGCTGCGCGCCGCCGGCTACCACACCATCTCCATGGCCGACTTCAGCGCCTTCATGCGCGGTGCCCCCGTGACCCTGCCCGCCAAGCCGGTGCTGATCACCTTCGACGACGCCCGCCTGGACGGCTGGCGGGGGGCCGACGCCACCCTGGCCGCCCTGGGTGAGCGCGCCACCGTGTTCACGGCCACCGGCTGGATCGAGTCGGGCGATGCCCGGTTCCTGCACTGGGACGAACTGGCCCGCATGCAGGCCTCGGGACGCTGGGACGTGCAGGAGCACGCGGGGCAGGGGCACGTCACCATCCAGACCGGCGTGGACGCCGCCGGCGCGGCCGTGATGTCGCCGTACTACGCCTGGCGCAGGTACGACCCGGCGCGGTACCCCTCCGGCGACCACCTGGAGTCGTTCGCGGCGTGGCAGACGCGCGTGCACGACGACATCGACCAGGCCGACGCGCTGCTGCGCGCCCGGATCCCCGGGTACCGGCCCATGGCGTTCTCGCTGCCCTTCGGCGACTACGGGCAGTTCCACAACAACGACGCCCGGATCCCCACCGACCTGGCCACCCACCTCACCACCCGCTTCGGGCTGCGGCTGGTGCAGCCCACCGCCCTGCCGCGGTTCAACGCCCCCGGCGCCGAGGCGTGGCGGTACACGGTGCGCAGCACCACCACCGCCGACCAGGTGTACGCCTGGCTCGCGGGCCGCGCCGCCATCGGCGGCTGAGGCTCCCCTACCGGCCCACCAGTCGCTGCAACTCCTCGGGGTAGCGCGCGCCCAGCACGGTCAGATCCGCCAGGGCCGTTTCGATCCGCGCGAGGTCGGCGGCGCCGAGCGTGAGGTCGGCGGCGGCCAGGTTCTCCTCCAGCCGGTGCAGCTTGGTGGTGCCGGGGATGGGGACGATCCAGGGCTTCTGGGCCAGCAGCCACGCCAGCGCCACCTGCGCGGGGGTGGCGCCGTGCCCTGACGCGACGTCGCGCAGCAGCTCCACCAGCGCGACGTTGGCGGCGCGGGCGTCGGCGGCGAACCGCGGCAGGTTGTTCCGCAGATCGCCCTCCGCGAACGCGGTGCGGTCGTCGATGGCCCCCGTGAGGAACCCGCGGCCCAGCGGGCTGAACGGCACGAACCCGATGCCCAGCTCCTCCAGCGTGGGCAGGAGGTCCTCCTCCGGCTCACGCCACCACAGCGAGTACTCGCTCTGCACCGCGGTGACCGGCTGCACCGCGTGGGCGCGGCGGATGGTGGCCGTGCCCGCCTCCGACATCCCGAAGTGCCGCACCTTGCCGGCCTGGATGAGGTCGCGCACGGTGCCGGCCACGTCCTCGATGGGCACCTCGGGGTCCCCGCGGTGCTGGTACAGCAGGTCGATGGTGTCGGTGCGCAGGCGCGTCAGCGACTCGTCCACCGAGCGGCGGATGTAGTCGGGCCGGCTGTTCACCAGGCTGGGCGTGCCGTCGGTCACCTGGAAGCCGAACTTGCTGGCGATCACCAGCCGGTCGCGGTGGGGGGCCAGCGCCTCGCCCAGCAGCTCCTCGTTGGCGAAGGGCCCGTAGGCCTGCGCGGTGTCGAAGAAGGTCACGCCGCGGTCCACGGCGTCGCCCAGCAGCCGCGCCATGGCGGCGCGGTCCGGTGGGGGCCCGTAGGCGAAGCTCATCGACATGCACCCCAGGCCGATGGCCGAGACCCGAAGGCCGCTGTGTCCGAGGGTGCGCGTGTGCATGTGGTCGGCTCCTGAGTGGGGGTGCGCGCCGCGGACGGTGCGACGGGGGCGTGCCGATGGTGTACCCGGCCGCGCTCGGCGCGCAAACCCGGGGGTCAGGCGTGCGTGTGGGTGCGGTTGTGCGTGAGCCAGAAGCCCACGGTGGCATCCAGCCGGGCGGCCAGATCGGCGAACCGCAACGGCTTGACGATGTAGGCGTTGCACCCCGCGGCATAGGCCTCGGTGAGGTCCGCGCGCTGCGCCGAGGATGACAGCATCACGATGGGCAGCTCCCCGGCGCCCTTCAGCCGCCGCACGTCGCGCACCAGCTGCACGCCGCCGCCGCCGGGCAGCCCCACGTCCACCAGCATCAGGGATGGCACCGCCGCCCCGTCGGCCGTGAGCCCCACCAGGGCCTCGCGCGGGGTGCGGGCACGCGTGACCTGCGTCACCAGCACCGACCGGTCGAGGGCCAGCGTGATCAGCTCGGCGTCGGCGTCGCTGTCCTCCACCACCAGGATCCCGGGGCGCTCCACGTCAGTCGCCGCCGTCCACGAGCGGCAGGGTGAAGGCCACCGTGGCGCCCTCCCCGTCCTGCGGCTCCACCCACACGCTGCCGCCGTGGCGCTCGACGATGCGCCGCACGATGGCCAGGCCGGCACCGGTGCCCTCGAACCGCTCGTCGTCGTGCACGCGCCGGAACAGCTCGAAGGCCGCTTCGTCGCGCCCGTCGGGGAACCCCACGCCGTTGTCCGACACCCGGAACATGGGGACGCCGTCCTCCAGGCCGAAGCCCACGTGCACGCACGGATCCTGCACGTGGCGACTGAACTTCACGGCGTTGCCCAGCAGGTTCATCAGCACCTGCCGCACCAGACCCGGAGCCCCCAGCACATCGGGCAGGTGGTCGCGGGTGATGCGCACCGGGCCCGCCGCGGCGGCCCGCAGCTCGGCGATGACGCCGTCCACCAGGGCGTCCGTGCTGATGGCCGTGCTCTCCAGGGGCTGGGTGCCCAGCCGGGCCAGGTCCAGCAGCTCGTCGATGAGGGCGTCCATGCCCGAGGCCGACTCGCGGATGAGGCGCAGCATCTTGAGGGCGGCCTCCGCGCTGCCGGTCGCCCCGTCCTCCAGCAGCTCGGCGGCGGCGTGGATGGCGCGCAGCGGTCCGCGCAGGTCGTGGGACACCGTGTAGGCGAAGGCCTCCAGCTCGGACACCGTGGCGCGCAGCTCGCGGGTGCGCAGCGCCACCCGGGCCTCCAGCTCGGCGTTGACGGCATGCAGCTCGCGCCGCGCGTCCGCCGATGCGATGGCCACCGCCGCCAGCCGGGCGAAGTCGCCGGCCAGCAGGCCGGTGGTGAGCGCGTCGCGCGCGGAGGTGCTGACCAACAGCACCCCCCACTCCCCGCCGCGCACGGTGATGGTGCCCGGGGTGAGCAGTTGCTCCGGGTCGTCGTCCCCGCCGGTCTGGCCCTCCACCCCCGCGGCGATGGGCTCGTGCGTCTCGGGGAACGCGATGCGCAGCGGCCCGCGGCCGGCCCGCATGACGTCGCCGGGCACCAGCGGGACGTCGCCGGCGGCAGCCACCACGGTGCCCAGGCCGTGTCCGTATGCGGCGATGGCCGCGCCGGGGGCGCCGAGCGCGCACACCTCGGCCACGATGAGGTCGAACACCTCCGACAGCTCGGGGCCCGCGGCGATGAGGTCGGTGATGCGCCGCAGCGCCTCCTGGCGGCCGCGCAGCGACCCCATCAGCTCGGCGGCGGCGTGCCGCTCGGTGATGTCGATGACCACGTTCTGCGCCCGCAGGGGCGACTCGGGCGTGCGCCGCGGACGCACCTGCGCGTGCACATCCACCCAGCGCACCGCGCCGTCGGTGCGCACGATGCGCCCGGTGGTGTGCAGCGCCCCGCCCTCGGCGATCATGCGCCGCACGGCCGCCACCGACTCCGCACGCTCCTCCGGGTGGATGGCCTGGAACACCCGCTCTGCGGGGTAGTCGCCCGGCCCCGGCCAGCCGAAGATCTGGGCGAAGCCGCGCGACACGGTCACCACGCCGGCGTCGATGTCGCTGATGAAGCTGCCCACGCCGGCGACCTCCTCGGCGGCGTCCAGCAGGTTGAGGCGCGCCTCCCCCATGGCCTGCGCCTCGATGCGCTCGCTGATCTCCACCACCACCACGGCCACGCCCTGACCACCCCCCTCCAGGGTCACCGGCCGGTAGGTGACGGTCCAGTGGCGTCTGTGGGTGGGATCGGCGGGCGTGGTGCCCACCACCTCCTCGGTTCGCGGCACACCGCTGGCCAGCACGCGCCGCATCATGTGCGCCGAGGCATCGGCGATGGACGGCACGACGTCCCACAGGGTGCGGCCGATGTGGTCGTCCAGAGGGACGCCGTTCATCTCGGCCAGCGGCGCGTTGACGTGCACGTACCGCAGCTCGCCGTCCAGCACGGCAAGGCCGATCCGGGCCTCGTCCAGGCTGGCGGAGATCTCACCTGCGGGGGCGAAGAACTCGAGCGGCGGGGTGGAGACCGCAGGCGTGCTGCCGGGGTCGCGGCTCATTCGGTCAGTGTCGCAGCCCGGACCCTGCGGGTGAATCAGCCGAATGGATGAACCGATCGGCCACTCGTCACCGGCCGATCGAGCGACCCCGCGCGCACCTGCATCAGGGCCGGTCGGGCGATGCGCGGCGGCGGGGGTCTTGCAGCATTGCTCACATGCTCCCGCCGCCCCCTCGGCCCGCCGCACCGCCCCCTCAGTCGATGAGCCCCCGGCGCATGGCCTCGGCCACCGCGGACGCCCGGTCGCGTGCACCCAGTTTGTCGAACACCTGCCGGAGATAGGTCTTCACCGTCGCCGGGCTCAGGTGGATGCGGCGTCCGATCTCCTCGTTGCTGAGGCCGGTGGCGGCGAGCTCCAGCACCGCCCGCTCACGCTCGTTGAGCTGCGGCCCGGCCGCGGCCGCGCGGGTGCGGATCTGGTCGGCCAGGCCGGTCTGGATGTCGGTGCCCAGCACGGCCTCGCCGCGGGCCACCGCGTGGATCGCGCGGATCACCTCCGAGCGGTCGGCCTGTTTGGTGAGCACCCCGGCGGCACCGGCCTGGACGGCCGTGTATGCCTCCTCGGGGGCGATGGCCCCCGACAGCACGATGCAGCGGGTGGAGCACGCCAGCACGGCGACGTCGGCCAGCAGGGCCATCCCGCCCCTACCGGGCAGGTCCAGGTCCACGATGAGGACGTCCGGCGGGTCGGTGCCAAGCAACTCCAGCGCCGGTTCGGCGTTGGGGAACGCGGCCACGCACCGCAGCTCGGGGTCCTGCCGGATGGTGTGCTCCAGCACCTCGCGGAACAGCGGGTGATCCTCGACGACGGCCACGCTCGTGGGCATGCGGGAATCCTTGCGCGTTGGCCGGATGATTCAAGCGCGGGAGCACAGACAGTGGACTCGGGGATTTCACGGAGATGACCACCACACCCATCCGCGGTCACCGGCGCGGCACCTCGATCGACTCGTCGGCCGTCGCCTTCCGTCGTTCAAGCGGTTCCCCCGCCACGCCCGCGGCGCCCCGGCGCGCCGCGCGGCGTGGACAACCCCACCCCTCGGGCGTCCGGGGCCTCTCCCGCTGGGAGGACCACCCCCGCGACGCCGACGTGGATGCGTTGACCGGGCTGCTCGACGCACGGGCCTTCCGGCGGCGACTGCAGGACGAGTTCCTGCGGGGCCGCCGGAGCGGCGCGTCGTTCACCCTGGCCATCCTCGACCTGGACGCGTTCGACGCCGTCAACGCGGCCGTGGGCTACGCGGAGGGCGACCGTGTGCTGGCCCGGTTCGCCGCCCACCTCGGCGACTTCGCGATCCGGCCCAACACCATCGGCCGCCTCGGACCCGACCGCTTCGGCTGGATCCTGCACGGCGTCGATTCGGCCCAGGCTCTGCGCGTGCTGCAGGCCGTGGCCGGCGAGGCCGAGGGCGCGGTGCCCCACCTCGTGGGCGTGTCCTCGGGCGTGGCCTACAGCGAGGCCGCGGCCACCGGCCCGCTGCTGGTGCGCCACGCCGAACGCGCCCTGGGCGAGGCCAAGCGCGCGGGTGGCGGCACGGTCATCGACGCGTCGTGGCTGGTGCACGAACCCCGATGTGCCCCGGGGTCCGTCACCAGGCCCAGCGCGTTCCTGCCGGCCCTGCGCGCACTGGCACGGGCGGTGGACGCCCGCGACCCGGCCACCATCCGCCACTCCCTCAACGTGGCCGACCTCGCGGAGCGGCTGGCCGAGCGCCTCGGCTGGGACCCCGTGCAGCGCGCGCGCCTGCGCCTGGCGGCGGAGCTGCACGACGTGGGCAAGGCATCCGTGCACCAGTCGGTGCTGCTGGCCCCCGGCGCGCTCACCCCCTCGCAGCGCGCCGAGATGCAGCACCACGCCGCCACGGGCGCGGCGTTCGTGGCCGGGGCGCTCGACGGTGAGCAGGTCGGCTGGGTCCGCCACCACCACGAGCGCTGGGACGGCGGCGGCTACCCCGACGGGCTGGCCGGCGACCAGATCCCGCTGGGCGCGCGGATCCTGGCGGTGGCCGACGCGGTGGACGCGATGACCTCGGGACGCAGGTATCAGGGGCGCCGTGCGGTGGCGCTGGCACACGATGAGTGCCGAGCGTGCTCCGGCAGTCAGTTCGACCCCATGGTGGTCGCGCTGCTGTCCGAGCTCGGCACCTAGTGCGGGGCGGGGGGGCGGCGGGGCCCCGCCCCCCCCCGCACGAGTTCGGCCCGGCTGGCGGGGAACCACCGGGCCGAAACCACCGGGGGCGGCCATCCCGCGGCCGCCCCTGAGATTCACCCCGGCCAGAAGGGGTGACCTCCCACCTCGTCGGGCGGCGGCACGGCGTGGAACTCGTACGCGTGGTCGTCCGCGCGGGTGTGGCCGAGACCCACGGAGGCCCCATCGTCCACCACCAGCGTGTGCCCGTTGACGTGACGGGACGCCTCGCCCGCCAGGAACCGCAGCGGGCCCACCAGGGCCCCGGGGTCGCCGATGCCGGGGGCCAGGGCGTTCACCCGCACGCCCCGGCCGGCCCATGACAGCGCCAGGTTGCGGGTCATGCCCTCCAGCGCCGCCGCGGTGGCGCGGTGGGCCGGGGGGAAGAACGGGTCGTCGCCCCGGCCGGGGGCGGAGGTCACCACGATGACGGCACCGGCGCCCCGCGGCAGCATGCGCGCCCCGGCCTCCCGGACGCAGTTCCACAGCCCCAGGAGTTGCATCCGCACCGTCTCGCGCAGCAGCTCATGGGAGGGCGGGTCGCCGGGGCCGGCGCCACCGGCACCCGCGGGGTCCACCATCAGCACGTCGATGCGGCCGAACCGCGCGTCGGCCGCGGCCATCAGCGCCGCCACGTGCGCGTGGTCGGTGATGTCGCAGGTCACGGTGAGGCGGTGGTCGCCGGGGGTCACCTCCCCACCGGTGGCCCCCCGCGGGCCACGCCCAGCACCACCCGCGCGCCGGCAGCCGCCAGCGCGTCGGCCCAGGTGGCCGCCGGTTGCGGATCCGCCGCGGCGATCACCGCCACCCGGCCGTGCAGGCCGAAGTCCACCGGCTCAGCGTCGTGCACGGCACCCCCACCACGCCGCAGCGCTTTTGCGGTGGCCCTGCATGGGGAATGACCGTGGGGTGCCCATCCGTCCACGCAGTGTGTCCAGCCGCAGGCGGTGCTTACAGTGGTGAAAACACCTAAAACAATCGCGGCGGCGGGAGGGTGCGCCTGGTTAGGGTGCCCGGCATGACCCCCGGCCGGCCGACGATCCTCCTCACCGGCGCCACCGGCTACGTGGGGGGCCGCCTCCTGGCCCGGCTGGAGGCCGACGGGGTGCCGGTGCGGTGCCTCACACGGCGGCCGGCCGCGCTGCGCCGCACGGCGGCCACCACCGAGGTGGTGCGCGGCGACGTGATGGACGCGGCATCCCTGGCCGGGGCCTTCGAGGGCATCGAGGTGGCCTACTACCTGGTGCACTCCATGGGCGCCACGGGCGACTTCTCCGACCAGGACCGGCGGGCGGCGGCGGCCTTCGGCGACGCCGCGGCCGCCGCGGGCGTGGCCCGCGTGGTGTACCTGGGCGGGCTCGGCCACGGGAGCGGCCTGTCCGACCACCTGGCCAGCCGTCAGGAGACCGGCGCGGTGCTGGCCCGCCGCGTGCCCACCACCGAGTTCCGGGCGGGCATCGTGGTGGGCGCGGGCAGCCTGTCGTTCGAGTCCATCAACGCGCTGGTGCGGCGCCTGCCCGTGATGGTGGCGCCGCGATGGGTCACCACCCGCACCCAGCCCATCGGCATCGACGACGTGGTGACCTACCTGCTGGCGGCCCGCGACACCTCCCGCCCGGCGGGGGTGTACGAGATCGGCGGGCCGGACGTGATGACCTACGAGAGCCTCATGCTGGAGTGCGCCCGCCAGCAGGGCCTGCAGCGGCGCATCATCCGCGTGCCGCTGCTCACCCCGCACCTGTCCAGCCTGTGGCTGGGGCTGGTCACCCCCGTGTACGCCCGGGTGGCGCGCAAGATGATCGACGGCCTGCGCAACGAGACCATCATCACGCGCCACGACGCCGCCGATGCGTTCCCCGAGGTGCACCCCGTGCCGGCGACCCGGGCCATCGCGCTGGCCCTGGCCCAGCAGCACGCGCCCGCCACCCGGTGGTCGGACGCCGTCTCGGCCGCCGGCCCCTTCCGCACCAAGGTGGGCACCCCCCTGGAACGCGAGCGGGTGGACTCCCGCTGGGTGCACGTGGACGTCTCACCCGAGCGGGCCTTCGCCCCCATCCAGCGCATCGGCGGGCGCAACGGCTGGTACGTGGGCAACCGCCTGTGGTGGCTGCGCGGTGCCATCGACCTGCTGGTGGGCGGCGTGGGCATCCGCCGCGGCCGCCGGCACCCCGTGCGGCTGGCGGTGGGCGACACCCTGGACTTCTGGCGTGTGGACGGGTTCGAGCAGGACCGCCTGCTGCGGCTGACGGCCGAGATGCGCCTGCCGGGGCGCGCCGTGCTGCAGTGGCGCGTGGAGCCGAGCGACGGCGGCGGCACCCAGATCCGCCAGACGGCGTTCTTCCAGCCCCAGGGGCTGCTCGGCCACCTCTACTGGCTGGCCGTGTCCCCGTTCCACACCCACATCTTCCGGGGCATGCTGCGCGTGATCGCCGAGATGGCGGAGGGCACCCGCCCGCTGCCCGGCGACGCCCACTGACCCGCGGCGCACGCCCGGGTGCGGCGGGTATCGTGCCCGCGGCGATCCGGGGGGATGACATGCGGGTGGGGATCATCGGCGCGGGCCTGGCGGGCGTGGTGGCGGCGCGGGAGCTGCGCGCGGCCGGCCACGAGGTGGTGATGGTGGAGAAGAGCCGCGGGCTGGGGGGCCGCCTGGCGGCCCGGCGCGTGGGCGGCACGGTGGTGGATCACGGCGCGCCCGTCATCGAGGGCGGCGACGACGACGGCGCCCTGGCGCGGCTGCTGGAACAGCTGCCCGCCGATGACCGCGCCGACCTGCCCGAGGGGACCGCGTACCGCTCGGGCGCCACGCGCCTGGCCAAGCTGGCCGCCGACGGCCTGGAGGTGGTGCTGGCCACGCGCATCGCGGCCCTCCGGCCCTCCGGCGCGGGTTTCGAGCTGGCCGGCGAGCAGGGCAACACCCACGGCACCGTGGACGCGGTGATCGTCACCGCGCCCGCCCCGCAGGCCGCGGACCTGCTGGAGGCGAGCGGCGCGGACCCCGCCCGCGTGGCCGCGCTGCGCGCGGTGGCGTACCACCCGGCGGTGATGATCCTGGCCGGCTACGCCATCCCCGAGCCCGCGGGGCTGGACCCGTTCGCCGTGACCCCGCCGTTCGTGCGCATCACCAACGAGTGCGCGAAGTCGCGCCCACCGGTGGACGGTGTGGTTCCGGTGGTGGCGCGGCTCACCCCGGAGGCGTCCGCGGTGCTGCTGGACGCCGCCGACGCCGACATCCTGGACAGGGTGCTTCCGGCGCTCAACGCCGCCGTGGGCGCCGCCGCCGAACCCGCCTGGGTGCAGGTGAAACGCTGGCGCTACGCCGACCCGGTGGCGCCCGCCGACCCGTCGGCGGTGAACCCGTCCGGCCACCGCGTGCGCATCGCGGGCGACAGCATCGCCCTGGGCCTGGCCGCCGTGGCCGAGTCCGGCCGGCGCGCGGCGCGGGACCTCATCGGCCTCCAGTAGAGAAGTTCGCCCGGCGTCACCCTCAAGGGGGTGCCGCGGTGTGGCGACAACTGATGTATGGCCACCAGTGCCAGTGAGGCCCCTGCACGCTTACGACGCACCGACGAGGACCGCCTTGCGGAGGCCCTCGGACGTGACGCGGAGCCCCTGAACCGCAGCGAGCGGAGGATCGAGGCCGCCGTCGGCGTGGCGTTCCTGGTGGTCGCCGCGACTCTGGCGGTGCTGCTCCCCACCGCGCCGGTGCCCGGGTGGTGGGAGCTGGCCATCGCGGTGCTGATGATGGCCATCGCCAGCCACGTGCGCTTCGCCATCCCCAGCGGCTACACGGTGCCGATCATGCTGGTGTCCGTGCCGGTGCTGTACCTGGTGCCCGCCGGCCTGTTCCCGGCGGTCACGGCGGCCGCGCTGCTGCTGGCCGGCCTGCCGGACGTGGTGCGGCGACGCGCGGCACCCGACCGGCTGCTGCTGGCGCTGCCCAACGCGTGGTTCAGCGTGGGGCCCGCGGTGGTGTTCGGGGTGGGGGGCGCCTTCGAACCGCACCATCCCAACCTGCCGCTGATGATCGGGGCCCTGGCGGCGCAGATCGGCTGCGACCTGGCGGCTTCGGCCGTGCGCGAGACCCTGCTGGACGGACCGTCGCTGCGGGAGCAGCTGCGCGAGTCGGAGTGGGTGTACATCGTGGACGTGTCGCTGGCCCCGGTGGGGTACGCGCTGGCCATCGCCACCCAGCACCGCAGCTGGGCCCTGCTGCTGGCCGCCCCGCTGCTGATCCTGCTGCACGCCTTCGCCGCCGAGCGTCGCCAGCGCCTGGAGCAGCTGGTGGAGCTCAGCAACGCCTACCGCGGCACGGCCATGGTGCTGGGCGACGTCATCGAATCCGACGACGAGTACACCGGGGAGCACTGCAAGAGCGTGGTGGCGCTGGCCCTGGGCGTGGCCGACGCACTGGGGCTGGACAGCGCCCAGCGCCGCCGGGTGGAGTTCGGCGCCCTGCTGCACGACGTCGGCAAGGTGGCCATCCCCAAGAACATCATCAACAAGCGCGGGCCGCTGGACGCCGAGGAGTGGGAGATCATCAAGACCCACACGGTTGAGGGCCAGCGCATGCTGGACACCGTGGGCGGCACCATGAGCGACGTGGGCCGCATCGTGCGGGCCCACCACGAGCGCTGGGACGGCAGCGGCTACCCGGACGGCCTTGCGGGCGAGGGCATCCCCGTGGAGTCGCGCATCGTGGCCGCCTGCGACACCTGGCACGCCATGACCAGCTCGCGCTCCTACCGGCAGGCCATGTCCTTCGACGTGGCCCTCGCCGAACTGCACACGGTGGCCGGGTCGCAGCTGGACCCGGTCATCGTGGCCGTGCTGGCCCGCCTGGTGGTGGCCGAGCACGAGGCCAAGGCCGACCTCATCGCCGCCTCCGAGGTGCTGCGCCAGCAGTCCGCCTGAACCGGTTACCGCGGATCACCCGCGGTTTCCGGCGATATGGATGCGGAGTTCGTCTACCGGTGGCGTGGACCGGGCCCGCCGCGGTCGATGACAGGGGTGCAGCCGATCACCCGCCGCGCGCCACGCGGACGCGACCCGGGGGGTGGCTGCGACGCACCGACCGCGCACCACGACCGGCAGCCGAACCCGGTCCCGGCCGCGCAGACGGGCGCGCATGGTGCGTGCGGTGTCCCAGGGGAGGCGGACGCCGCGCGCACCCGAGGGTGCGGCCACCTTGGCCGGCAGGCATGTCAGCCGCGCGCGCTCTGCGGCGCTGAGGGTGGCCGGCACCACGTCCTCGGCCGCACGGGCCACGGCCGGGAAGCGCGACGGCGTCGTGCGCCGCTCGGTGGTGAGCCACAGGCCGTGGCGGCAGCGGTCTCCTCACCGCGTTCCCGCTGCGACGGCCCTCCGAGGCCGCCACTGCGCGCATCACGACCCCGCAGCCGGGCGGCGGCCGCGCGCGACCCGCTACGCCGCCGGGCCACCGCCGGACGGCGCGGCGCCCACCAGCCGCGAGGTGAGCTCCGGCGGCGGGACGGGCCGGCACATGTGGTAGCCCTGGGCCGTGTCGCAGCCCATTCCGCGGAGGATCTCGAGTGCCCCCGCGTCCTCCACGCCCTCGGCCACGACGGCCAGCCCCAGCGAGTGCACCAGGTCGACGGTGGACCGCACGATGGACTGGTCGGAGGGGCAGGCGGCGAGGTTGCGCACGAAGGACCGGTCGATCTTGATCTCGCTCACCGGGAGGGTTCGCAGATACGCCAGGGACGAGTGGCCGGTGCCGAAGTCGTCGATGGACAGCCGGATCCCCATGTCGGCCAGCTCGCGCAGGGTGCGCAGGGCGCGCTGGGGGTCGGCCATGATGGTGGACTCGGTGATCTCCAGTTCCAGCCGCCCGGGGTCGAGGCCCGTGGCCATGAGCGTCTCGCGCACGTCCGCCGCGAACCCGTCGTCGGACAGGCTGGCCACGGAGATGTTCACCGCCACGTGCAGGTCCAGCCCCTCGCGGGCCCATGCGCGGCACTGCCGGGCGGCCTTGCGCAGCACCAGCTGGGTGAGCGGGCGGATCAGGCCCGTGCGTTCGGCGATGGGGATGAAGGCGTCGGGCGGCACCATGCCACGCTCCGGGTGCGCCCAGCGCACCAGCGCCTCAGCACCCACCGGGGACATGTCGCGAAGGTCGTACTTGGGCTGGTAGTGCACCACCAGCTCGTCGTCGGCCACCGCCCGGCGCAGGTCGCCGGCAAGGAGCAGCTTGTCGGTGTCGTGCGGGTCGCGGCCGGGGTCGTACACCTCCACCGCCCCGTGGCGGGTCTTGGCCAGGTGCATGGCCACGTCGGCGCGCTGCAGCAGCAGGTCGAAGCGGTTGCCGTGCTCGGGTCCGCTGGCGATGCCGATGCACGCGTCCACGTTCAGGCGGATCTCCCCCACCGCGATGGGCTCGCGCACCACCCCCAGCAGCCGCTCGGCCACGCCGGTGGCGTCCGCCGACCCCAGCCCGGGCAGCAGCACCGAGAACTCGTCGCCCGCCATGCGGGCCACCGTGTCCCCGGGGCGCAGCGCCGCCTGCAGCCGCGGGGCCAGCGCCGCCAGCAGGGCGTCCCCCGCCGGATAGCCCAGGGTGTCGTTGATCTCCTTGAATCCGTCCAGGTCGATGGCGAGGACGCTGAACGGCACCTGCCCTCCGCTGGAGGCGTCGGCGGTGTGCTGCAGGCGGTCCAGCATGAGCCGGCGGTTGGGCAGCCCCGTCAGCGCATCGTGCAGCGCGTCGTGCTCGCTGGCCGCCGCCAGGTGGCGCAGGTGCCCGCCCGCCCGCATCAGCATCAGCGCGAACACGGCCAGCAGCACCAGCCCCACACCGAATGCCGCCAGGGTGGCCACCAGGCGCGAGCTCTCACGCCGCTGCAGCGTGGCGAGCGTCCCCAGCGCCTCCGCGCGGTGCGCCGCGGCGGTGGACTGCACAGCCGACTGGATGGGGTCGAACAGCGGGTCCACCCGGGTGCGGTCGATGCGCAGCACGGTCGCGGTGTCCCGCGCGTCCACGGCGGCGAACATGCCCCGGATGGCAGTGAGATAGCGGCGGTGCATCTCCAGCAGCCGCTGCGCCGTGGCCCCGTCGGTGGCATCGCCCACCCCGCGGATCTCCCCCAGCGCCGCCTCCAGCTCGGACGCGGCCGCCTCGTAGCGGTCGCGCACCCCGGGCGACGGCTCCAGGCGGTACTTGCGTTCCAGCGACTCCTCGTCGCCCACCGCGAAGCGGGCGCGCTGGTAGACGTCGGCGATGCGGATGGCGCGGGCCGTGCGGTCGGCGGCGGCCCGTGTGCCCACACCCGTCACCAGCGCCAGTGCGGCGAGCGCGACGATCACGCCGGCCAGCCCGGCCAGGGCGACCACGAAGCGCCGTGTGCGCGGTCTGCGTCTCACCCCACCGTCATCGGCGGCTCGGCGGATCCGCTTGATGCATGCCCCAGGTCCTGCCCGGGGCGGGTAGGCTCGCCGCGATGCACCCTCACCGGGCTCACGCCCTGCGCCGCGCGGCGCGGGGCGCCGCCGCCATCGCCTCGGCGCTGTGCGCACACGCCGCCGCCACCGGTGGTCTGCGCGTGCTGCCCGTCGCGCCCGCCGTGTGGGCCGGGCTCATCAGCCTGGCGGCACTCTGCGGGCCGCGGCCCGGTGCCTTCGCGGCCCGCGGGCCCCTCCGGGTGCTGACCGGGCTGGCCGCGGCGCAGGCCGCGGTGCACATCCTGGCGGTGGCCGCGCCGTGGACGCTGGGCCTCACCGGGCACGCGCACACGGCGCTTGTCACACCCGCGGCCGTGCTCACCCACGGCACCGCCCTGGTGCTGCTGGGCGCGGTGCTGGTTCGCCTGGAACGCCTGCTGGAGCTCGCCGGCCGGGCGCTGGAGGTGCTGCGGGGCGTCTCGCCGCGTGCACACCGCCCCTCACCCTACGTGCGGCTGGCGCACGCCGTGTCGGTGTGGTGCACCGCACCGCGACGGGGACCACGCCGCACGCGGGGGCCGCCGATCCGGATCGTCACCGGTTGAGGACGTGGACGCGCGCGACGCGTCCGCGGGCAAACGACGATCCGAGAGGACGATCCATGAACCGCGACATCACGGGTGCACCACATCGCGCCCGCCTGATCCTGATGGGTGTGGCCGCCGCCGGAGCGCTGGCCGTCACGGCCGGCGTGGCCCTGGGGCACGCCGGCCTCAAGAGCAGCAGCCCCGCCAACGGGGCCACGGTGAAGCACCTGCCCGGGACGGTGCGCGTCACATTCGACGAGCCCATCGCCAGGGTGAGCTCGGTGACGGTGCGGTCCGGCGCCACCGACCACGCCACGCGGGTCCGGCTCAACCCGAGGAACCACGCGCAGGTGCTGGTGGGCACGCGATCGGACACCACCGGCAGGTACCGCGTGCGGTGGACCATCGTGGCCGACGACGGCCACCGCGAGACGGGGACGTTCACGTTCACCGTCACGCGCTGACAGGCAGCACCGCTCCCGTCGGCACGCGCCGGCGGGAGCCCCGGCCCCGATCCGGCGGGAGGGCACCACGCCGCCCCTTCTGGTCCTGATGGCCGTGACCGCCGCCGCGGGGTGCGCGGGGTGGGCTGCGGGGCCCGTGCCCGCCCCGGCCACCGCCCCGCCGGTGACGCCGCGCGTGGCGGCGGACGTGGCCGCCGGGGGCGCCGCGGTGGTGGCGGCCACCTGGCTGCTGGTGCGGTGGGCCGGTGCCGTGGGTCGCGGGGACGCTCAGGTGGCCTGGATGGGCCCGCGAGCACGCCACGCACGAGGGCGACCGCGTGCTGCGGGCCGTCACCGACCTCGGCAGCACCATCGGCGTGATCGTGGTGGCGGTCCCGGTGGCGGTGGTGGTGGTGCGCCTGCACGCGCAGCGCGTGGGTGGTGGCGTTCCTGGTGGCCGTGCGTGTGGGCGACAGCTGGGTGACCACCCTGGTGAAGCACTGACCGGCTGGCCGCGGCCGGCCCTCACCGCCGAGGTGCGGCCGCATCGCTAGATCTGCGTTCCCCAGCGGCCACGCCAGCGCCGCGGCCGCCTGCTACGCGGCGATGGCGCTGGTACTGGCCCCCGATGTCCCACCGCGGCCGCCTGGCGCTGAGCGCCGCCGCGGCCGCCGTGAGCGCGGCGGTGGCCACCACGCGGTGCTGCTGGTTCAGCACCGCCACCGACGCCGTGGCCGGTCTGGCCCCGGATGGGCATGGGCGCGCTGCGCGCGGCCGCATTCGCGCGTGCTGCCGTGGTGGGCCGGTGGAGTGGCGCCCTGCGGGCCGCGGCCTGCACGCTGGCCGCCGTCGCGGTGCTGGCGGCGGGCCTGTGGTCACGGGATACCACGTCGCCGACGGGCCGGGATTCGCCCGGCTGACCCTGTCGGCGCTGCGCACCGACGCCGGCGCGCAGGTGGTGACCGACCGCGTTCGCCCGGTGCTGCTGCGTGAACTGCAGGCGGCCCCCGACTCCGCCGTGGACCGCACGCTGGTGGCCACGATCCTCCCCGGGGCCGTGCGCGACACGTTGCGCTCGCCGGAGTTCGGCGCGCTGGCCGTGGGCGCGCTCACGCGCATCCACGACATCGCGGCCCACGACCGGGGCACCGCGGTGCTGGACCTCAACCTTGTGCGCGACGCCCTGGCGCAGCGGCTGCGGCGCACCGCGCCCCAGCTGGCCGCCCTGATCCCCGGGTCGGGCGCCTGGGGCACGGTGACCCTGGAGCCGCCGGCCGTGGCCCGTCACCACGCGCAGGTGGCGTGGGCCATCCGCGCGCTGCGCGTGGCCCCGTGGGTGTGCCTGGGCCTGGCGGTCCTGCTGGGTGCCGCCGCGGTGGCCGGCCGGCGGAACCGTGCCAGCGCCCTCCGCATGCTGGGCGTGGGAGTGCTGGCGGCCGGGGCCGGGCTGTGGGCCATCGCGTGGGTGGCGCCCCGGGTGGTGGGCGGCCTGGTGTCGCCGGCCACCCCGGACGGCGCGCTGGCGCGCCACGTGGTGGCGTCCCTGCTCGACGGCATCACGCCCGTGGCGCTGGTGACCGCCTGCGCCGGGGTGGCCCTGGTGCTGGCCGCCAGGCTCAGCTGACGCCGGCCTCCGGCAGGTAGCCCGGCGCGCCCAGGAGCTCGTCGACGGTCACGAACCGGTAACCCCGGCGGCGCAGTTCGGGGATGGCCAGGCGCACGGCCTCCACGGTGGCGGCGCGGTCGGCGGTGGACGCGTTGAAGCCGTCGTGGAAGATCACGATCAGCCCGGGCCGGGCCCGGCGCAGCACGGCGCGCGCGATGCGCGCACCCGACGCGCCCAGCACCTCGCCGGAATGGCAGAACTCGCCGGACACCGGCACCAGCCCCGCGCGGCGCACGCCCCCGCACCACAGCGGCCCGCGCCACAGCCAGGGCGGCCGGAACAGGGCGGGCCTGCGCCCGATGCAGGCCCGGATGGTGTCCTGCGTGTCCTCAAGCTCGCGGTCGAACCCGGGGTGGCGCAGGTAGTCGCGGAACCGGTGGTGCATGGAGTGGTTGCCGATGAGGTGCCCGTCATGGAACAGGCGCCGCGTCACCTCCGGGTTGCGCGCCACGCAGGCGCCCACCTGGAAGAAGGTGGCGCGCACACCCTCATCGGCCAGCACGTCGGCCAGCCGTTCGGTGAAGGGTGGGTTGGGGCCGTCGTCGAAGGTCAGGGCCACCACCCGTCCCCCGCCGCGCACGCGGTACGGGAACCGCGCGCCCAGCTGCGACCACGGGGACGCCAGCACCCAGTACGCCGCGCCGCCACACGCCGCGACGGCGGCCAGACGGCGCGCGACGCTCAGCGCAGCAGCGCCCGCGCCGTCACCACCGCCACCAGCAGGGCGGCCCCCGCACCCGCCATCCGCGGGCCCCGCGAACGCCCCGAATCGCGGAACGCGGGGGCGTGGCCGAACAGCGTGCGGCGGGTGAGCCGTCCCACGCCGTACTCCAAGAGGTACAGCAGCAGGAAGGTCACCACCACGTTGTAGAGCAGCCCGCGCGTGACCCTGCGCGCCGAGGTGTCCACGCGGGCGTGCCGGTCGAACAGCACCCGGCCGCGGCCGCGCAGCGCGCGCAGCACCGCCAGCTCGTCGGCGCCCTGGGTGAGGTGGGTGTCGTACCCGGTGAAGGCCGTGCGCCGGTAGGCCAGGTTGCACGCCGCGGCGTAGGGCGGCCTGCCGGTGATGCGCGTCACCAGGCGCACGGCGCCGAACAGCGCCCCGGTCCACGCGCCGGCCCACGCGGGTGCACCGGCGAAGCGCACCGGTCCGCACCACCCCACCACCTCCGGGTCGGCGAACGCCGCCCGGATGCCGGCCAGCCATCCCGCGGGGTACACGGTGTCCGCGTCGGCCGACACCACCACCTCACCGCGCGCCGCCGCCAAGCCGGCCTGGCGGGCGTTGCACACGCCGCGGCGGGGCTCGTGCACCACGCGCGCACCGGCCGCGGCCGCCACCGCGGACGTGCCGTCGGTGCTGCCGTTGTCCACCACGATCACCTCGAACGCCACCCCGGTCTGCGCCATCAGGGACGCCAGGCACTCGCCCAGGTACCGCTCCTCGTTGAGCGCCGGCACCACCACGGACACCGCCGGCTCGGGCGACACCGCCACGGGGGCGGCGACCACGACGGCGACGGGCGAGGAGGGCACGGGCACGCTCCGGGAAGGGGGAGGGGACGAGGTCCGGCGCCGGCCCTCGGCTGGGACCGCGCGCACGGGAGCCAGGCCATGGTATCGAGCCCTCCGGGCGCGACGGTCCCGGGATGGGGGGGTGGCGGCCGCAGGCGCGTGCGGCGCCGCTCAACCCGCGCGCATCCGCGACCGATGGCCGGTGTGCGGCGCCGGCGGACCGCCGCACACCCCCACCCCCGGAGCACGCGTGCCCCGCACACCGAACCGGCGACACATCTGGTGGTGCGCGCTCGGCGCGCTCTGGCCATTGGCCGCGCCGGCCGTGCTCGGCGCCCCGGTCCGCACCGTCCACCTGGCGCCCGCGGCCATCGATGGCGCGTGGGTGAACCCCGCCGGGGTGGCCGTGGACACCTCCGGCGACGTGTACGTGGCCGACCCCGGCGCCGACCGCGTGGTGGAGGTGACCCCCGACGGCGCGATGCACCCCGTGGGCACCGGGCTCAGCGCCCCCGCGGCCGTGGCGGTGGACGCCGACGGCACGCTGTACGTGGCCGACCGGGGCGACGCGCGGGTGGTGCGCATCGGCGTGGATGGCGCGATGGGGGACATCGGGTCCGGCTGGGTCACGCCCATGGGGGTGGCGGTGGACCCGGAGGGCGACGTGTACGTGGCCGACGCCTCCCGCACCGCCATCGCGCGGGTGGCGCCCGACGGCACCGTCACCGACGTGGGCGGGGGCCTGGCAGCGCCCACCGGGGTGGCGTGGGCACCCGGCGGCACGCTGTACGTGGCCGACCACGGTCACGACCGCGTGGTGCGCATCGACCCCGATGGCACCGTCACCGCCCTGTCCGGCGGCTGGTCGCACGCCCGCGGTGTGGCCGTGGGCGGCGACGGCACCCTGTACGTGGCCGACACGGGCAACAACCGGGTCACCTCGCTGGACCCCGCGGGCGTCACCAACGTGGTGGGCACCGGCTGGGACGCCCCCACCGCGCTGGCAACCGGCCCCAACGGTGACGTGGTGGCCGTGCGGCCATACACCCCGGCGGTGCTGCGATCCGAGATCCGGCGCTCCCCCACGGTGACCGACCCCGGGGACGTGGCCGTGAACGCGGGCGCCGACGTCACACTGCGCGTGTCGGCCACCGGCATCCCGGCGCCGGCGGTGCACTGGCAGCGTTCCACCGACCGGGGGGTGAGCTTCACCGACGTCCCGGGCGCCGACGGACCCCAGCTGCACCTCACCGCGGTGGACACCGCCATGTCCGGCACCCGGTACCGCGCGGTGGCCGTGAACGGGGTGGACCCGCTGGCCATCAGCGCCGCCGCCGCGCTCACGGTGACCCGGCCCGCCATGAGCCCGCGGTCGGCGCCGCAGGGGGGCTCGCCGGGGGCGGTCACCATCGTCCCGTCCGGCCCGCCGGCTGCGGTGCTGCGCACCAACCGGATGCTGGTGCGCTGGACGGTGGCGCATCCCGAGGCCGTGACGGGGTTCGAGGTCCGCGTCACGGTGACGCCGCCGGGCGGCGCGGCGCGGGTCACCACGGTGTCCACCACCCGACGGCGGGCGCCGGTGACCGTCACGCCGGGTGCCCGCGTGTGCGTCACGGTGACCGCGGCCGGCACGGACGGGTCGCGTGTGGCGTCCCCGCCGCGCTGCGGCACCAGCCCGCTGGACACCGGCCTGCTCACCGCCGGCCCCGGCTGGACACGGGTGGCCGTCCCCGGCGGGTACGTGGGACACGGACTGCGGACGACCACCCGCGGCGCCACGCTGAGCGCCCCGGACCTCCCCGCACGCGAGGTGACGCTGCTGGCCTCCCGCGGGCCGGGCATGGGCGTCGTGAGCGTCTGGAGCGGCCGGCGGCGCCTGGGCCGCTTCAGCCTGCGGGCACGCCGGACGACCCACGGGGTGCGCATCCCGGTGGGGCGCTTCGGCACCCCACCGCTGGGCCCGTTGCGCATCCGCGTGGAGTCGGGCGGCGCGCCGGTGGTGGTGGAGGGCCTGGGTCTGAGCCCCGACTGACACCGGCGGCGCTTCGCCGCGGGACGGCGGGCCACCACAATTCGCCCGACACCCCCGGACTTGGGACTGGGCATGCGCGTGCTGGTGGTGGAGGACGAGCAGAAGATGGCCCGCCTGCTGGAACGTGGGCTGCGCCTGGAGGGCGCGGTGGCCGACACCGTGGCCACCGGCGAGGAGGCCATCGTGATGGTGCGGGCGGGCCACTACGACGCCGTGGTGCTGGACGTGATGCTGCCGGGCATCGACGGCTTCGAGACCTGCCGGCGGCTGCGGGCGGCCGGTGAGTGGACGCCGGTGCTGCTCCTGACGGCGCGGGACGCCGTGGAGGACCGCGTGGCCGGGCTGGACGGGGGTGCCGACGACTACCTCACCAAACCCTTCGCCTTCGCGGAACTGCACGCCCGCCTGCGGGCCCTGGCGCGGCGGGGACCCCGGGAGCGCCCCGCGGTGCTGCGCGTGGGCTCCCTCACCCTCGACCCCGGCACCCGCCGGGTCACGCGCGGCGACACCGCGATCGAGCTGTCCACCAAGGAGTTCCAGCTGCTGGAGGCGTTCATGCGCGCGCCCGGCCTGGTGCTCACCCGCACCCAGCTGCTGGACCGCGCCTGGGAGCACGACTACGAGAACCGCTCCAACGTGGTGGACGTGTACGTGCGGTACCTGCGCGAGAAGATCGACCGCCCGTTCGGCGTGGAGACCCTGGAGACCGTGCGCGGCACCGGCTACCGGCTGCGCGCCGACCGGGACGAATGAGCCGCCTGCCCATCCGGGTGCGGCTCACCCTGGTGCTGGCGGTGGCCATGGCCATCGTCATCGCCGCGGCGGGCATCGTGTCCCACCTGGTGGTGCGCCGGGCGCTGGACCACAACATGCGCCAGGCGCTGTCCGCGCGCGCCGCCGACGTGGCGGCCCTCATCGGCGGCACCGACGACCGGGGCGCACCCCGGCACCACGTGCTGACGGTGCGCGGCGAGGCGTACGCCCAGGTGCTGGACCCCCGCGGGCGGGTGCTGGACACCACGCCGCGGCTGGCTGGGGTGACGCTGCTGACGCCCGCGCAGACCGCCGCCGCGCTGCGCGGTGTCCTCATCGTGGACCGGCCCGGGCTGCCCGGCCTGGCCCACCGCGTGCGCCTGTTCGCCACCCGCACCATCGACGACGGGCCCGCCGTGGTGGTTGTGGCCGCGTCGCTGAAGGATCGCAACGACACCATCCGGGCCATCAGCCTGATGGCCCTCATCGGCGGCGGCATCACCCTGCTGGCGGTGGCGGTGGCCGGCTACTGGGTGGCGGCCGCGGCCCTGCGCCCCGTGGAGGGCATGCGGCGGATGGCCGAGGCCATCTCCGGCGCCCCCGGCGTGCAGCGGCTACCCCTGCCGGCCGCCCGCGACGAGATCCGCGGCCTGGGGGTGACCCTCAACAGCATGCTGGACCGCGTGGAGCGCGCCGCCCGGCACCAGCGGGCGTTCGTGGCCGACGCGGGCCACGAGCTGCGCACGCCGCTCGCCATCCTCACCACCGAGCTGGAGCTGGCCCAGCACCCCAGCGCCACCGAGGCCGACCTGCGCGCCGCCGTGTCCTCGGCCGCCGAGGAGACCGAGCGCCTGGTGCAGCTGTCGGACGACCTGCTCACCGTGGCCCACGCCGACAGCGGCACCATCCCGGTGCACCGGGAGGCCGTGGACGTGCCGGACCTGCTGGAGCGGCTGGCCACCCGGTTCGGCGGCCGGGCCACCGCCGGTGGTCGCACCATCACCGTCGATGCGCCGGGGATGCCCCGGCCTGGGTGGACCCCATGCGGCTGCGCCAGGCGGTGGGGAACCTGCTGGACAACGCGCTGCGCCACGGGGGCGGCGTGGTGCACCTCACGGCGCGGCGCCCGGACGAGGATCTGCTCGAGGTGGCCGTGGAGGACGACGGCCCCGGCATGCCGGAGGACTTCGTGGAGCGCGCCTTCGACCGGTTCAGCGCGCCAACCCCGCCCGGCAGCGCGGCGGCAGCGGGCTGGGGCTGTCCATCACGCAGGCCATCGCCCGGGCCCACGGCGGCGAGGCCCGCATCGAGCGGTTCCACGACGGGCTGCGCATCGTGGTGCGCGTGCCCTGCGGGGCGCCCGATGCCGGGGACGATCCCGGCTGAGCGGTTGGGGCGCCGGGCGCCCCGGTGCCGCCCGGCGCCCCATGCCTAGCCCGCCCGCACCGTGCCCGTGCGGGCCAGCTTTCCCCAGGCCATGCCCGACCCGCGCGCCGCGCGCAGCAGCGAGCGGATCACCGTGGCGTACATCAGCTGCCGGTACACCACCCGCTGCAGCGGCAGGGTCAGCACCGGCCAGGCCCGCTCGCCCTCCAGCCGGAACGCCAGCCAGCTCACGCCCATCTCCGTCAGCGTGGCCAGCCCGAACCACCACAGCGCCAGCGTCCAGCCGCCGGTGAGCAGGGCCAGCAGCACCAGCAGGTCCACGGCCGGCCCCAGCAGCGACAGCACGCACTGGTACAGCCAGGCGTAGGGCAGCGCCAGCCACCCCAGGGCACCCTCGCGGCGCCGGAACAGGGCGTCGCGGTTCACCCACAGCACCTGGAAGGTGCCGAACGTCCAGCGCAGGCGCTGTTTGGCCAGGCCCCGCAGGGTCTCGGGCGCCTCGGTCCACGCCACGGCGGCGGGTTCGTGCACCACCCGCCACCCGCGGCGCCGCAGCGTGATGGTGAGGTCGCAGTCCTCGGCAAGGGTGCGGCCCGAGTAGCCGCCGGCGGCCACCACCGCGTCGCGCCGCCACCCGCCGATGGCGCCCGGCACCACGGTGATGGCGTTGAGGTCGCTGTAGGCCCGCCGGTCCAGGTTGAAGCCGGTGGTGTACTCCACGTGCTGCCACAGGGTCACCAGGGTGTGCCGGTTGCCCACCTTGGCGGTGCCGCACACCGCGCCGATCGCCGGGTCGGTGAACCAGCGGGCCAGCAGCCGCACGGCGTCGGGGTCGATGACGGTGTCGGCGTCGATGGCCACCACCACCTCACCCGAGGCCGCCATGAACCCGCGGTTCAGCGCGGCCCACTTGCCGGCGTTGGCCTGCCGCACCACCCGCACGCCGTCCATGGCCGCGGCCTCGGCGGTGCCGTCCGTGGACCCGTCGTCGATGACGATGATCTCGGGCGTCACCCCGCGCTGGGCCAGCAGCGACTCCAGCGTGCGGCGGATCACCGTGGCCTCGTTGAAGGCCGGCACCAGCACGGTCACCGCGGGCGGGGGTCCCGGCAGGGGGCGCGCACCGCGGCGGCGGTGCCGCACCGCCAGCACGGCCAGCAGCAACGAGCGCAGCAGCAGCAGGCCCAGCAGGCCGATGCCCAGGAGCGCCACCCAGCGGGTCATCAGGAACCAGCCCTCCGCCGCCCACGCCACCGACCGGGACAGCCACAGCTGGGTGCCGGTGACCCGGGGCATCAGGGTGGCCGGCGAGGCGCGCAGCAGCTGGGCCACCGACACCAGGTGGTACCCGCGGGCCCGCAGGGCGGAGACCACCATGGGCAGCGCGGCCACCGTGTTGGCGCGGTTGCCGCCCCCGTCGTGGAACAGCAGGATGTTGCCCTGGTGCAGCCCGCGCAGCACGTTCTGCACGATGCGCTGCGGGGACGGCCGCCGGTAGTCCTGCGAGTCCACGGACGCCCCCACCACCTGCATGCCCAGGCCCTGGGCGCGCAGCAGCGGGATGAGGTCCCGTGGGGAGCTCGGCGCCGTGTCGGCCGAGTAGGGGGCGCGGAACATGGTGGGCCGCCGGCCCGTGATGCCGGCGATGATCCGCGAGGTGGTGGTGATTTCCAGGCGCGTCCGTAGCCCGCCCGTCACCGCCAGGTTGGGGTGGCTGAAGGTGTGGTTCCCCACCAGGTCCCCGGCCGCCACCTCGGCGCTGACCAGGCCCGGGTTGGCCGCCGCGTTCTTGCCGATCACGAAGAACGTGGCCGGCACGTGCAGGCGTCGCAGCTGGGCCAGGATCAGCGGGGTCCAGGTGGCGCTGGGCCCGTCGTCGAACGTGATGGCCACCCGCTTGCCGCCGCCCGACCAGCGCTCCAGCTTCCATGCGCGCGGGGTGGCCCAGAACCGCTCCGCGGTGAGACCCGGGGCCACGCGACGCCAGCCGGGGGCGCCGGCCACCGCGTGCACCACGTCGCCGGAGCCGGTCACGCGGGGCAGATCGGGGGCGGGGATGGTGCTGAGGGCCCCGGCGGGGCCGGCCCCCGCCAGGGTCCGGTCGGCCAGCACCGGCCACACCCCGGAGTCCTCCGCACCGAGACGCCACAGGGCCACGGGGGTGCCCGCAGGACCCGCGGCGCGCATGTCGGCGGCCAGCGTGAGGGCGTCCGACATCCAGGTGACGGTGCGGTGCCGGCCGAAGCCCGTGGTGAACCAGGGGGCCTGACCCCGGGCCGACCACTGGGGCAGGGTGCCGTGGGCGCGGGCGCGTTGCAACGCCTCCTCGAACGAGGACGACGCGGGCGCCGACCGCCCGCGCCACACCGACGAGTACGTCGGCAGCCCCACCACCAGCCGCCCCGCGGGCATCAGGGCCCGGGCGTGCCGGGCGGCCCCGGCCACCCACGCGGGTGTGGCGACCGGTCCCGGGGCCCCCGGGGTGGCGTGCTGGTCGTACGCCATCAGCACCACGTGGCTCGCGGCGGCGCCCAGCGCCCGCAGGTCGTATGCGGGGTTGGCGCCCGCGGGCACGTCCACCGACACGTCCGCGCCGGGACCCAGGGCGGCGCGCACGGACCGCACCAGCCGCACCAGGCCGGCCCGGTCGCGGGCGCGCAGGGCCTCCAGGTCGAGGTTGACCCCGTCCCAGCCGCCGGCGCGCGCCGCGCCGGCCACCGCCGTGGTGAACCGCGCCCGCAGCGCCGCCCGTCGCAGCATGCGATCGGCGCTGCCCGAGTTCCATCCCCCCAGGTAGTCGCTCACCACCGGCACCACGCGCACGCCCCGCGAGTGGGCCAGCCGCACGACGTCACCACCGACGTGTCCCAGGAGCGCCCCGTCGCGGCCCAGCGTGGGCCCCGTGGGCAGCACCACGGTGAGCTGGCGCGCATGATGCTGCAGGGTCACCATGGCGGCCGGATCCCAGTTGGGCAGGAACCCCCACACCGGTCGCTGCGAGCGCGCGGGGGCCGCGTGGCCCGTGGCCGTGAGCGCCAGCGCCGCACCCCCCACCACCAGTCCAACGGCGGTCACGCGCAGGGCGCTGGGCAGCCAGCGCGGCCCGGGCAGGCTCACCGGCGTGCCCCGGCGTGAAGCACCGGGCGCAGGGCCGCGGTGTGCAGCACCGCGGCATGTGCCCACCGCACCGTGCTGGCGGGGTCCACGCCGAAGGCGGCCACCGCCACCCACAGGGCCAGCAGGCCGAGGGCCAGCAGCACCACCAGCGTGGCGCCCACCGAGCGCAGCCGCGAACCGCCGAACACGGCGGCGTCCGACCGGAGCAGCGGCAACTGTTGGGTGGTCATGTCCGAGCGTCCTTCCGCATGGGAATGGGGATATGGGGGGATGATCGGCCGGAGGGATGAGAGGCCCGTGAGTGGTGGCGGCGTCTTTCGACGGCCTTTATGCGGGGGGGTTTAGCGTGGCCGGTATGAGCACCGTCACACCGCGAGGGAACGGCATGCTGCGCCGTCTCCCCGCCGAGCGCACCACCACCGCCGTGGCCGCGGCGCTGGGGCTCACCGTCGTGGCCAGCCTGGTGATGCTGCCCCTTCGCGGCAGCATCTCGGAGGGGGCGGTGGCGCTGGTGCTGCTGCTGCCGCCGTTGCTGGCGGCGGTGGCGGGTCTGCGCGCCGGGTTGGTGTGCGCCCTGGTGGGCGCCGGGACCTTCACCGTGCTGTTCACCCGGCCCTACGACTCACCGCGCGTGGAGTCCACGGCGTCGGCGGCAGCCGTGGTGGTGTACGTGGTGGTGGTGGCCGCCCTCGCGGTGGCCCTCGACCGCCTGCGCGCCGCAGCCCGTGCCAGCCGGCGCCGCGCCCGCCAGCTGGAGGTGATCAACGGCCTCTCCGAGTCGCTGCTGGGCGGCGCCCCGCTGGACGCGTCCCTGGCGGCGGCGCTGGAGGACGTGCGGCAGGTGGTGCCGGTGCGCGGGCTGGCCCTGCACGTCCCCGGCGACGGCGTGCGCGTGGGGGCGGGCCTCAGCGACGAGGCCGAGCGCGGGGCCGCCGGCATGGCGTCGCCCGCCTCCGGCCGCCTGCGCACCTTCACGCTGGGCCCCTCCGACGACTCGGTGGGGCTGCTGGTGGTGGACCCCGGGGACACCCCCCTGGAGGCGGACGACCGCCAGCTCCTGGTCGGCATGGCCGACGTGATCGGCCTGGGCGTGGCGCGCGGCCGCCTGGAACGCGAACGCGTGCGCCGCGAGGCGCTGGAGGAGACCGACCGGCTGCGCGAGGCGCTGGCCCGCTCGGTCACCCACGACCTGCGCACGCCGGTGGCGGCCATCCGCGCCGCCGCAGGCGCCCTGCGCGACGTGCACGGCGAGGAGCTGCGGAGCACCCTCTTGGACGACATCGAGCGCGAGGGCCAGCGGCTGACCCACCTGGTCACCAACATGCTGGACCTGTCGCGCATCCGGGCCGGCGCCCTGCGGCTGCGGTACGCCGAGGTGCCCCTGGGCGAGCTGCTGCACGAGGCGGTGGCGGCGGTGCCGGGCAGCGAGGGGCGCGTGCGGGTCACCACGGGCGACGACCTGCCCGTGGTGCGGCTGGACGAGAGCCTGATGCGGCAGGTGCTGGTGAACCTGGTGCACAACGCGGTGCTGCACACCACCGGCCCGGTGGAGGTGGCCGGTGCGGTGGACGATTCGTGGATCACCGTCGCGGTGACCGATCACGGACCCGGCATCCCGGCGCACCTGCGCGAGGCCGCGTTCGAGCCCCACAACCGCCTGGACACCACGGCGCCCGGCAGCGGTCTGGGCCTGGCGATCTGCCGCGGCTACATCACCGCCCACGGGGGGCGCATCGCCATCACCGACACCCCCGGCGGCGGCGCCACCGTCACGGCCGGGATCCCGCGATGACCATCGACGCGGCCCGCGTGCTGGTGGTGGAGGACGACCCCGCGGTGATGCGGGCCGTCAGGGTGGCGCTCACCAACCAGGGCCATCACGTGCTGGCCGCCGGCACCGGCGCCGAGGCGGTGGCGATGACCCAGGGCGGCCACCCCCGGCTGATGGTGCTGGACCTGGGGCTGCCCGACTTCGACGGCATCGAGGTGATCCGGCGCGTGCGGCCCGAGCACCCCACCCTGCCCATCATCGTGCTGTCCGCGTACGGCGACGACCGCACCAAGATCGCCGCGCTGGACCTGGGGGCCGACGACTACGTCACCAAGCCCTTCGGCATCCCGGAGCTGCTGGCGCGGGTGCGCGCGGGGCTGCGGCGCGTGGCCACGCTGGACGGCGACGGCACCACCTTCCCGCCGCACAGCCGGGTGCGCATCGACGCCGCCGCGCAGCGGGTGTGGGCCGCATGAGCGGGAGGTGCACCTCACCCCCACGCATCCTGGCGCTGCGTGTGCTGGCCGCCAACCCGGGCCGGGTGCTGCCCCACGCCACCATCGTGCGCCGCGCATGGGACGAGGCTGCAGGCGCCGTGGCCAACCTGCGCGTGGTGGTGGACAGCTGCGCCGCGCGATCGAGCACGACCCCCACCGCCCCAGCGTCATCGTGACGCTGCCCGGGGTGGGGTACTGGCATGACGACCCCGGAGCAGGAATGACCACCACCACACCGGCTCTGCGGCACGCCCGCCACAGACGGCCAACCCCGGCCCGCGCGCGGCGGCGCGCACACGCCCGCCACGACCGCCCTCACCGTGGGCGCCCTGGGCGTGGTGTTCGGCGACATCGGCACCAGCCCCCTGTACGCGTTCCAGAACGTGCTGGTGGGCGCCCACCCGCTGACGCCCACCGACCAGCGCGTGTACGGGGTGCTGTCGCTGATCGCCTGGTCGCTGCTGATCGTGGTCACCGTCAAGTTCGTGCTGTTCATCATGCGCCAGGACAACGAGGGCGAGGGCGGCATCATGGCTCTGGTGGCCCTCATCAGGCGCGACGCCGGCTCACGCTGGTTCGTGCCGCTGGTGCTGCTGGGCATCTTCGGCGCGGCCCTGTTCTACGGCGACGGCATGATCACCCCCGCCATCTCGGTGCTGTCGGCGGTGGAGGGGCTGTCGGTGGCCACACCGCGCTTCGAGCACGCCACCGTCCCCATCGCCCTGGTGATCCTGGTGGGCCTGTTCCTCTTGCAGCGGCGCGGCACCGGTGCGGTGGGGCGGCTGTTCGGCCCCGTGATGCTGGGCTGGTTCACGGTGATCGGGGCGCTGGGCGCCGCCGAGGTCATGCGTGCCCCCGGCATCGTGCGCGCCCTCTCGCCCTCCTACGCGCTGATGTTCATGGTGCACGAGCCCGTGCGGGCCACGCTGGCCCTGGGCGGCGTGGTGCTGGCGGTGACCGGCGCCGAGGCGCTGTACGCCGACATGGGCCACTTCGGGCGGCCCGCCATCTCGCGGGCGTGGAGCCTGGTGACCCTGCCGGCGCTGGTGCTGAACTACTTCGGGCAGGGGGCCCTGGTGCTGCGTGACCCCGCCGCCGCCGCCAACCCGTTCTTCCTGATGGCCCCGCACGCGCTGCGGCTGCCCCTGGTGGTGCTGGCCACCGTGGCCACGGTCATCGCGTCGCAGGCCGTGATCTCGGGCGTGTACTCCATGACCCGGCAGGCGGTGCAGCTGGGGTTCCTGCCGCGCATCGCCATCCGGCACACCTCCGACCGGCACGAGGGGCAGATCTACGTGCCGGCCATCAACTGGCTGCTGTGCGCCAGCGTGGCCGCGCTGGTGCTGGGCTTCGGCACCTCCGCGCACATGGCCTCGGCATACGGCCTGGCGGTGACCATCACGCTGCTCATCGACACCCTCCTGGCCCTGGTGGTGCTGCGGCGGCTGCGCGGCCGGTCCCTGTGGCTGGTGGTGCCCGCCGGGGTGGGCCTGCTGGGCGTGGACCTGGCGTTCCTGGCCGGGCAGGCCCCCAAGATCGTGCAGGGCGGCTGGTTCCCCCTGGTTGCCGGCCTGGTGGTGTTCACCGTGCTCACCACCTGGTGGCGGGGGCGCGCCCTGGCGCTGGCCGGCCTGGACCGGCGCAGGCGCTCCACCAGCGAGTTCATCGCCACCATCCGCGCCCACCCGCCGCGGCGCGTGCCGGGCACCGCCGTGTACCTGGCCACCGCATCGGCGGGAGTCCCCGCGTCGCTGATCCAGAACCTGGAGCACAACCGGGTGCTGCACGAGCGGATCATCCTGATGACCTGCCGCGTGCGCACGGTGCCGCGCGTGGACGACGCCGATCGCGTGCAGGTGACCCACCTGGGCGAGGGGATCATCCGCGTGGTGTCCGACTTCGGGTTCATGGAGGCCACCGACGTGCCCCTGGCGGTGCGCCTGGCCGCCCGGCGCGGGGTGCGTGTGCGCGGGCAGGTCACCTATGTCCTGAGCCACATCACGCTGCACCCCACCCGCGCCCCGGGGCTGGCGTACTGGCGCAAGCACGTGTTCGCCTCCATGAGCCGCAACTCACTGCGCGCCGCCACATACATGGGCGTGCCCAGCCGCGACGCGGTGGAGGTGGGCATCCAGGTGGACATCTAGTGCAGCGCCCGCTCCGTCGGGCATCATCCCGGCCGTGAGCGTGCCCACCCCCACCCGCATCCCGCGCGGAGCCGCGCCATCTCGCTGAGCGTGCTGCAGCTGGCGGGGCTGGGGGCCGCGGCGCTTGCGGCCGGCGGGGTGAACGCCCTGGCCGGTGGCGGCACCCTGCTGACGTTCCCGGCGCTCACGGCGGCCGGCGTGCCGGCGCTGTCGGCCAACATCACCAACACCGTGGCGCTCACCCCGGGCTACTTCGGCGGCACGCTGGCCCAGCGGGCCGACCTGGAGCCGCAGCGCACCCGCGCCACGGTGATCGCGGCCCCCGCGGTGCTGGGCGGCCTGGCGGGCGCCGGCCTGCTGCTGGTCACCGGCGAGCACCTGTTCCGGCAGCTGGTGCCGTGGCTGATCCTGGTGGCGGCGGTGCTGATCGCCGTGGACCCCTGGATGAAGCGCTGGGTGGCGGCCCGGCTGGCGGCGTCGGCGTCGCACCGCGTGCACCTGGGCGCCGCCGCGGTGGCCGCATTCGCCGGCTCGGTGTACGGCGGCTTCTTCGGCGCGGGGCTGGGGATCATCCTGCTGGCGCTGTACTCGCTGGTGGTGCCGGAGAGCCTGGCCAGGGTGAACGCGCTGAAGCAGCTCACCTCCTTCCTGGCCAACATCACCGCCGCGGTGTTCCTGCTGTTCTCCGGCCGCGTGTGGTGGTCGGCGGTGCTGGTGATGGCGGTGTGCGCGCTGGTGGGCGGGGCGCTGGCCGGCCGGTTCGTGCGCCGGGCCAACCCCAACGTGCTGCGGGGCACGGTGGTGGTGATCGCCGTGGCGGTTGCCGCGGTGTACCTGATCCGCGGCTGAGCCCCGCGGCGCGGGCCGTCAGCCGGCCTTGGTGACCTCGCCGGAGTCCACCGCCACCTCGCCGCCGGCCGTGCGCACGCGCAGGCGGCCCCGGTCGTCCAGGCCGTTGGCCGTGCCCACCAGCTCCCGGTCGAAGCTGCGCACGCGCACCGCCTCGCCGCGCAGCAGGTCACGGCCGGCGAACTCGGCCAGCGCGGGCTCGGGGCCGGCGTCGCGCCACTCCCGGTAGGCCACCGACAGCTCGGTGAGGATGGCCGCCAGCAGCGTCCCCCTGGAGCGCCCCTCGCCCGAGTCGGCCAGGCAGCCGGCCCGCCAGCGCCCGTCGGTCACCTCGGGCGCGCCGCGCACGTTGACGCCGATCCCCACCACCACCCAGTCGGTGCCGGCCTCATCCACGGCGGTCTCGCACAGCACCCCGCACACCTTTGCCCCGTCCATCACCAGGTCGTTGGGCCACACGATCCCGGCCGCCGGGCCGAGGGCCCGCGCCACGGCCACCAAGCCATCGCCACATTACCGGCAGCACCGCCGCCTCCGCCGCGGGCACCCAATGCAGCAGCACCGAGAACAGCAGCGCGTCGCCGGGGCGGGTCACCAGCCCGCCTGCGCGGCTGCGGCCGAAGGCGCTGCAGGTCGGCGCCCACCACCAGCGCCCCTCCGGGGCGCCATCGCGGCCAGCGCCACCAGGTCGTCGTTGGTGATCTGGTCTCGCTGCTCCAGCGCACGGGCCCGCGCAGGCCATTGCCTTCGGCCGTCCACGGCGGCGCGCGTCGCATTCCGGGCCCAGCCGGTAGCCCTCGTGCACGCCGTCCACGGCCACCCCGGCGCGCCGCAGCGCCTCCACGTGGCGATGCACCGCCGCCCGCGAGCAGCCCAGGCGGTCGGCCAGCGCCTGACCGGACACGCCGTCGGCCCCGGCGCGCACCAGCGCGGCCAGGACCAGTTCCCGCCGCTCCTCGCCCTGGCCGTCACGCCTCCAGGCTGGGCGGCTATCGCGGATGATGACGGGTAGGGTCAGGCCCCGCACCGCCGTCCCAGGAGGGTCGCGCACGAGCGGCCCACGCATCGCCCGCATCGCCGTGTTCGCCGCGCTGGTGGCCGTGCTGGGGCTGACCCCGGCGGTGAACGTGCCCGGCATCTCGGTGCCCGTCACCGCGCAGACCCTGGGCGTGATGGTGGCCGGGCTGCTGCTGGTGCCGGTGGAGGCGTTCCTGTCGCTGGCGCTGTTCGTGGCGCTGGTGGCGGCGGGGTTGCCGCTGTCCGGCGGGCGCGGGCGGCCTGGCCGTGTTCAGCGGGTCGCCCAGCAGCGGGTTCGTGCTGGCCTTCTCGTGGCGGCGGCCGTGACGGCCGTGGTGGCCACCCTGGCGCTGATGGCTGGGGCTTGCCGCTCGCGGGTGGTGCTGCCCGCCGCCCTGTTCACCGCGGCCGTGCTGGGGGGCGTGGTGGTGGAGTACGCCATCGGGATCCCGGTGGGGGCGGCGGTGGCCGACATCCCGCTGCACACGTTCCTCCACGGGTCCATGACCTTCCTTCCCGGCGACCTCGCCAAGGCCGGGCGCCACCCCGGTGGCGGTGACCGCGCGCGGCCGCCCCGTTCCTGCGGCCGGTGCGGGCGGTGCGCGGCATCGCATGATCGTCGGCTCGGGCACGCTGGCCGCCGATGGCCGAGAGGGGCGGGTGGCACGCGCCGTCGCCGCCGCCGCTGACTGGCCCGCCGGGAGCGAGGGCACGTGGCCGCATCGGCCCCGTGGGCGCGCACCATCCGGACGTGCTTGCTCGCCATGTGCGGCCTCGCGCCACCGGGTGGGCGGTGGGCGTGCTGGACCCCGGCTGGCCGGCTGCCCGAACGCGACGGCGCCCTGACCCAGCTGGCCCCCAGCGTGTGGATGGCACCGGCCGGGCACGCCCACCTTGCGCCGTGGGACCGGCCCCTGCCCGCACCCGACGGGTGGGTGGCCCGTGCGGCCCCCGGGGCCTGGGAGGGTCGCGGCGCACCAGCCCCCACCCCGGACACCACCTTCTACGTGGGGTTCACCTCCGGCAGCGCGGGCCGCCTCGAAGGCCTTCGCGCGCAGCCACGCATCGTGGTGGCACAGCTTCGCGCAGCTTCGGGCCGGCCCACGGGCGTCGCCGACGGGCCGGTGCTGATCCCCGGCCCCCTGTCCAGCTCGCACTTCCTGTTCGGGGCCCTGCACGCCCTGCACGTGGGCGCCCGTGGAGCTGGCGCAGGGCCTGGGCCGGCTGGACGACGCCCACCCGCCCGCCGCCGTGTACGTGGTGCCCACCATGCTGGCCCAGCTCCCCCCCGGCCGGGCCCCGGGGCCCGGCCCGCGGGCCGTCTACTGCGCCGGCGCCGCCCTGGAGCGGGCGGGGGTCGACCGCACGCGGTCCCGGTACCCGGACACCGCGCTGGTGGAGTACTACGGGGCGTCGGAGCTGTCGTTCGTGGCCATCCGCCGGGAGGGCGACGGCACGCCCCCCGGATCCGTGGGACGTGCCTTCCCGGGTGTGCGGATCGACATCCGTGACGAGGCGGGCCGGACCGTGCCCCCGGGCGGCGTGGGGACGGTGTGGGTGCACAGCGACCTGGTGTTCCAGGGCTACCGGGGCCAGGCGCCCGCCTCGGTGGCACGGCGTGACGACGAGGGCTGGCTCACGGTGGGCGACCTCGGCAGCCTCGACCGGGACGGGTTCCTGCGCGTGGCCGGGCGTGGCACCGCGCTGATCATCACGGGCGGGGCCAACGTGCAGCCGGAGGAGGTGGAGCGCGTGCTGTGCGGCGCGCCCGGGGTGTCGGAGGCGGCCGTGGTGGGGCTGCCCGACCCGCGGTGGGGCCAGCGGGTGTGCGCCCTGCTGGTGCCCCGGGCCGGCGCCACGCTCACCCGCGCCGATGTGCGCGCCCATGTGGCCGCGCACCTGACGCAGGGCAAACGACCACGGCACTACGCCGTGGCGGGCGCCCTGCCGCTGGGGCGCACGGGCAAGGTGGACCGCGAGGAGGTGGTGCGCATCCTGGCCGCCACGCCCCCCGAGGCCGAGCTGCGGTGAGCCATCGCCCGGCCATCGTGGTGCGCGCCCTGCGCACCCCCATGACGCGTCTGGACGGACCGCTGTGCGACGTGTCCGCCGAGGAGCTGGCCGCGACGGTCATCACCGCGCTGCTGCGCGACGTGGACGTGCCCGTGGACGACGTGCTGCTGGCCACGGCCGCCGGTCCCGGCGGCAACCCCGCCCGCCGCGCCGCGCTGGCGGCCGGGCTGGACCCGTCGGTGCCCGGGCTCACGCTGGACCGCCAGTGCGGGGGCGGCCTGGACGCGGTGACGCTGGCGTGCCGGCTGGTGGAGGCCGGCGCGGGGCGGCTGTACGTGGCCGGTGGCACCGAGAGCGCCAGCACCAGCCCGCTGCGCGCCCTGGCGCGGCCGGGCGAGCGGTTCTTCCCCCGCCACCGTTTCTCGGCGGGGGGCTGGGACGACCCCGGCATGGCCGAGTCGGCCGAGATCGTGGCGCGCGAGCACGGGGTGAGCCGGGAACGCCAGGACGCGTTCGCCGCCCGCAGCCACCGCCTGGCACACCGCGCGGTGGCCGACGGACGCTTCCGCGCCGAGATCACCCCGGTGATGATCGACGGCCACCCGGTGGACACCGACGACTGCCCGCGCCCCACCCTCACGGCGGTGCGCATCGCCCGGGTGCCCCCGCTGTTCCCGGGTGGCACGGTCACGGCGGCCAGCAGCAGCCGGATCGCCGATGGCGCGGCCGCGGTGCTGGTGGCCGCCCCGGAGGTGGCCCGGGCACTGGGTGACCGCGGCCTGGTGCACATCGACAGCGCGGTGGCGGGCGTGGATCCCCGGGAGTGCGGCATGGGCGCCGTGCCCGCCGTGCGCCGCCTGCGCCACCGTGACCCCGCCTTCCGGCCGGAGCGCGCCGGGCACGTGGCGTTCACCGAGGCATTCGCCAGCCAGACCCTGGCCACCCTGGATGCGCTCGGGATGGACGCCGAGCCCGTCAACCCGCTGGGCGGCGCCATCGGGCTGGGTCATCCCTGGGGGGCCTCGGGCGCCGTGCAGGTGGTGCGGCTGTTCGCCGACATGACGGCGGCCCCGGGGGACGGCGAGGGGCTGGCCATGGCGGCCATCGCCGGCGGCATGGGCGTGGCCGCCCGGTTCGGCACCTGGGCGGCGTCATGATCCGCTTCTCGCAGGCGTGCGTGCGCACCGGCGCGGGTGCGGTGCTGCTGCAACCCACCACGCTGGAGGTGGGCGACCGGCGCACCGCCGTGATCGGCGCCAACGGGTCCGGCAAGACCACCCTGGCGCGGTTGGTGAACGGCCTCACCCTGCCCACCGACGGCACCGTGAGCGTGGACGGCCGCGACGTGGTGGCCCAGCGCGCCGAGGTGCAACGCCGCGTGGGCTTCGTGTTCCAGCACGCCGACCACCAGATCGTCTACCCCACGCCGCTGGAGGACGTGGCCCTGGGGCTGCGGGCCCGGGGCCTCAGCCGGCGTGACGCCCGCGCCGCGGCCCTGGCCGCGCTGGACCAGCTGGGGCTGCGCTCCAGGGCCGACCAGGCCATCCACACCCTCAGCGGCGGCGAGAAACACCTGGTGGCCCTGTGCGGGGTGCTGGCGCTGGGCCCCGAGTGGCTGGTGCTGGACGAACCCACCACCGCGCTGGACCTGGTGAACCGGCGCCGGGTGGTGGAGGTGCTGGACGGGCTGGCCCCCCGGTTGCTGGTGGTCTCCCACGATCTCGAGCTGGTGGCCGGGTTCCCGCGCGCGGTGCTGCTGCACGACGGGGCGGTCACCGCCGACGGCGCCCCCGAGGCCTGCATCGCCGCGTACCTGGCGCGGGTGGCGGCATGAGGCGCGCTGCCGCCGATGACGCCGCACCGCCCCTGTCGCTGCACTGGCCGGGGCACTCACCCCTGCACCGGGCGCCCGCCGGGGCCAAGCTGCTGACCCTGCTGGCGGCGGGCACGGGCGTGGTGGCCCTGGGGTGGACCTGGCTGAGCGTGGCGGTGACCGTGGTGGTGGCCGTGGCGGTGCGCGCGTGCGGCGTGCCGTGGCGGGTGCTGGGCCGTCAGGCCTGGCCGTTCGCCCTGGTGGCCGCCCTCATCGCCGCCGTGCAGCTGCCGCTGGGCCACCCGGACCGCGGCCTGCTGGCCGCGACGCGCTCTGACGGCGGTGGCGATGCTGTCGCTGTCGGTGACCCTCACCACCACCCAGCCCGACATGATCGCCACGCTGGAGGGGCTGCTGGTGCGCTGCCGCATGCGCCCCGACCGGGTGTTCCGCGCGGGGGTGGCGGTGGGCGTGCTGCTGCGCGGCCTCACCCACCTGTGGGTGGTGAGCCGCCAGGTGCTGGACGCCCGCCGGGCGCGCGGGTTGCACCGCAGCCTGCGGGCGTTCGCGGTGCCCACCGTGGTGGAGGCCGCCCGGTTCGCCCACGGCGTGGGGGAGGCCCTGACGGCCCGCGGCATCGCGCCGCCCGACAAGCCCCCCAGGTAGTTCATCGCGCGGGGTCCGGGCCCCGCCGGCACGGCCGATGACAGTGGTGGACGGTGATCCACCGAAAGGCCGACGGCGTGCAGATCAACATCGTGGGAGGCACCACTCCCCCCTCCGGCGAGGGCATGCACCGCGGGGGCGGACCCCAGAAGCTGGCCCAGGCCCTTGGCGTGAGCACGCAGGACCTGCAGCAGGCCCGCAGGGCGGGCACCACGCTGGCCGACTTCGCCAAGACCACGGGCATCTCGCAGGACGACCTGCTGAAGGCCGTCAAGTCCACCATCTCCGACCGCGCCCAGGGCAGCGGCGCGCCCGCGCTGTCGGACGACCAGCTCACCAAGATGGCCACGGACATGATCAACCGGGTGCCCGGCCAGGGCGGCCCGGGCGGCCACGGCGGGGGTGCCGCGGGCGCCGGCGCGCCCACGGGCACCATGCCGTCGAGGGAGATGATGGAGGCCCTGAAGGGCGCCGGGCGGGACAACGACGGCGACGGTGACGACGGGGGCGGCGGCGGCGCCAAAGCCATCGTCGATCAGATGCAGCAGCTGCAGCGGCAGGCCGGCCAGCAGTCCACCGCCATGGCGCTCAACGTGCTGGCCTAGCGTCCCTGGGGTGTCCGCCGAAGGCGGTCCCTGCTCCGCTGCCGACTCGGCAGCATCACCGAGAGGACCCGCCAATGAGGCGGGTCCACACCTCATGTCGAAGTCTCCGCCGACCGGGGCGCGGTTGCGCCCCGGATTGGGGACGGTGCAGGGGGTGAGTCACCCGACCCACGGACGGGGAGGTTCGACTTCGTTCCGCGCAGCCCGCAAGGGCGCTGTGGTACAGCCAAACGATCCGGACGCGCCATCCTGAGCGTTCGCGTCAGAGGGCAACCCTGTGAGATGCACCCCTGTGAGACTCAGCCCGGGTCGGCCGTCCGGAAGTACGACACCGCCCCGGGGCTCTTCGCCACCACGATCTTCCCACGGCGACGGTTGCGCGGGTACACCCGCCAGACGTACGTGGTGTTCCAGGCCAGGCGTGTGCCGGGCACCGCGATCGCGGTGTGCGTGGTGGCGACCGTCAGGATGGGCGTGAGGGTGGTTCCCACCTCCCTCGCCAGCACCACGCGGTAGCCGGCACGGGCCGCGGTGGCGCGCCAGCGCAGCCGCAGGCCGCTGAGGTTGACCACCTTGGCGCCCCGGGCCGGCGTGAGCAGCGTTGCGCGCAGCGTGTGCGGCACGGCGTCCACCACGCTGGGTGGCGTCGTGCCACCACCACCACCACCACCGCCACCGCCCCCACCACCGCCACCACCGGGCGGGGCGGGCGTGGGAACGGTGAAGGCCGCCGTGGCCCACGGGCCCTGGTTGTTGTAGAGGTCGGCCTGGCGCACCTGGAAGGTGTACGCGCCGGGGGTGAGCGCCTCCGGCAGCGTCACCGACGTCCCGCTGGTCTGCGTGGGGCCCGCGACGGTGATGTCGCCCGTGGCCACCACCTGCCAGGTGTACGGACCGGCCGCCGCGTCGCCCTTCCAGGTGAAGCTCTGCGGCCCGGTGGCCGCGGGGTCGGGCAGGCCCGTCACGGTGGGCGCCGCCGGAGCACGGTCTGCACCAGGAACGCGGACGACGCGTACGGCCCCGTGAGGCCGCTGGCCGTCTGCGCCACCTCGAAGTAGTAGCCGCCGGGAGCCATCGCGGTGATGGTGGCGGTGCCGGCAGTGGTGGTGCCCGACACGCCGTTCACCAGCTGGTTGGTGAGCTTGTTGCGGACATCCCACTTGAAGATGGCGTTCGCGACCCCGGTGAACTTGAACGTGATGGGCGGCGTCACCGGGACGGTGGTGGATGGGGCGCTGGTGATGCCGGGTGCCGGCGGCCGAGTGATGCGCGACCACTCCTCGGCGGCTGCTCAACCCGACGCACCGCCAATCGCCGGGACCGACGTCCAGAGTCCGGCGCCCGAGACGTAGAGGTTGCCGCTGCCGTCGAAGTTCACGCCGTGGGGCTCGGTGATCTCCGCAGAACTCGCCGCTCCACCGTCGCCCGTGTGCCCAGGATCACCGGTGCCGACGATCGTGCTGATGACTCCCTGCGGATCGACACGACGCACCTTGTTCGCGTTGCTGTCGGCGATCACGAAGCCACCGTCGGGTGCCTCATCCACATCGCGAGGCGTGTCCAATCCGCGCTCGTGGCGGGTAGGCCGTCTCCGTTGGATCCCGACACGCCGGTCCCCGCAACGGCTGAGATCGTGCCTCCGGGTGACACGCGGCGTACGCGCTGGTTCAGCGAGTCCGCGATGTAGAAGCCGCCGTCGTAGGAAACAGCCACCCCGCGCGGATTGGCGAGCTGCGCCGAGGTCGCAGTGCGATTGTCGCCGTTGTAGCCAAACCCTCCGGTGCCGGCGACCGTCTGTATGTGGTCGTCGGCGGTGCCGATCTCCCCGTCCGCGCCGCCATGGTCACCTTGTGGATCATGTTGCACAGCTCGTCCACGATGAGGTAGCTGCCGTCGGGATAGACGGCCAGTCCGCGCACCCATTGCATCGGAGCGTTGACGGCCAAGCCACTCAGGGCTTGGCATCCGTGATTCCCGTTCCCTGCAACCGTGCTGATATTCCCAGCGGCGTCGACCATTCGACTCGGCTGTTGAACTCGTCGGCCACGAGGTAGTCACTGGTCCCCGGGATGACAGCCACGTCCGAGGGGCCGTCGAACTCGGCGGCCAGAGCTGGACCACCGTCGCCCTTGAAGCCCTGCACGCCGTCGCCCGCAACGGTGGTGACCTGACCGTTCTTCAGCTCCCGGATGCGGCCGTCACCGTACTGCGGCGAGTTGCCGTTGTTCACCTCGCCGAACTCGGAGATCAGCATGCCACCGCCGGGCAGCCAGGCCACGCGGCGGGGCTTGCGCAGGCGGGCCGACAGGGCCGCGGCGTCACCGTCGTTGCCGCCACCGCCCGCGACCGTGGTGATGTCCCCGGCGGCGGCCAGCGCCACGCCGGCCGCGGTGAGGGCGGCCAGCAGGGCGAGCGGAAGGGCGCGGCGACGTGTCACGACGTGGGGACGTGGCATGCCGACAAGGCTCGCGTGCGCTCCCCGCGCGCGACACCCCCGGACGACCGGGTTTCACCCACCGTGGGTCTGGGAAATGTGACCTTTTCGTGGGTGATCACCGCCGGATCCGCTGAAGACGCTTCCCATCGCGCGTCCGGGGGGAGGCGATGTGACAGGCCGGCCTTGGACGATCGGGGAGGTTCCCGCCGCAAACGGGGCGATGGGGGGGTGGGCGGTCTCAACCAACGGGTGACGACGGAACGGGGTGCGATCGGGGAGAGTCGGTGTCAGCCCATCGGCATTGACGCATGCAAGGAGTCCCCGGGATGGCCCCGACGGTTCTGGTTCTGTGGTGCGGGTTCCCCAACGGGGCACGCATCGTCCGCTCGCTGAAGGACGCGGGCTTCAACGTGATCGGCGCCTTCCCCCGGGACCGTGCGGGCGGCCGGTCGGCGGCGTGCCCGCGGCCCCTGCGCTACCCCTCCCCGGTGAGCACCCCCGAGGGGTTCATGCCGTGGCTGGTGGCCACGTGCGCGCGGTACGACGTGGACGTGGTGCTGCCCGTGGACGAGGACGTGGTGCGCCTGGTGGCGCACAACCGGGCGGCGCTGGACGGCATCACCGTGGTGGGCCCCACGGCCGAGCAGTACCGGGCGCTGTCCGACAAGCGGCGGCTGGCCGAGACGGCCCTGCTCCTGGGCCTGGACACCCCCGCCACCGTGGAGGTGGACGCCACCGGCCCCACGGGCGCCTACCCGCCCCTGCCATCCATGGTGAAGCCCCAGACCTCCGGGTCGGAGGTGGAGGCGCCGGCCATGGTGCACACCGCCGAGGAGCGGGACGCCATGGTGGGGCGGCTGGTGGACTCCGGGTACGGCGCCATCGTGCAGGAGCGCATCGACGGTCCCCGGTGGGTGGTGCACAGCGTGCGCGGCCCCGGCGGCGTGTTCGAGCACGTGGTGCACGCGGTGCGCCTGGAGTGGCCCCGCGGCTGCGGGCTTGCCACCATGAAGCAGGCCCTGCCCGCACCCGCCCGGCTGGCCGAGGCGGCGAAGGCGCTGCTGGACCACGTGGACTACCTCGGCCCCTCCGGGATCAGCTTTCTGGAGCAGAACGGCCGGTTCTACCCGCACGACGTCAACCTGCGGCTGGGTGCCACCACGGCGGCGTCCATCAACTGCGGCTTCGACTTCCCGCGACGCGCCGTCGAGGCCGTGCTGGGCATCAACGACCGCCCCTTCGACGGGTCGCCCGACCGCCGGGCCGTGCACATGCGCTTCGACCAGGAGCTGCGGGCGCTGATCTCGTCCGCCAAGCGCCGCGACGCCCGCGCCCTCGGCGGCAACCTCATGCGGGTGCTGCGGGTGGGCCTGGGACGCAACGGCATGCTGGACCCCTCCCCCCTCAGCCCCTGGTGGCTGTGGAGCCTGGTGGGGACCAAGGTGGGCACCCGCGCACGTGAGCTGGCGCCGCCGGGCCGCACCTGGACCCCGGACCAGCCGGACCGCCGCACGGACCCGGCGCGGCGCATCACCCATTCCTCGCCCGCGTCCGTCGCGGGCCACTGACCGCTTTCAACGTCCGACCGACAAGGAGGTCTCATGTCCGACAGCGCGCTTCGGGACATGCTGCCGCAGGTGAGCAGCTCGTCCATCCTGGACGCCCTGCTGGCCCGCATCACCCACCCGGCACACATCCTTGACCTGAAGAGCCCCACCCCGGGCGCCGTGCTGTTCGGCCGGGCGGCGACGATCCAGTTCTTCCCCACCCGCAAGGACGTGCAGCACCCGGTGGACAACGACTTCGCGGCGCTGTTCTACCGCGCCATCGGCGCGCAGGGCGGCGGCGAGGGCGTGGTGCTGGTGATGTCCAACGGCGGGTACCCGGACGCCGCGCTGGGCGGCGGCCGCAAGCTCACCCGCCTGCGCCACACCGGCGTGGCGGGCGTGCTCACCGACGGCCGCCTGCGCGACCTGGAGGGCATCGGCACCTACGGCTTCGTCACCTACTGCAACGGCGAGACCATCCGCCAGGGCGGCAACCAGGTGATGGCCATGGCCGCCGACGTGCCGGTGGAGGTCCGGGGCGTGGGGGTGATCCCCGGCGACTACGTGTACGCCGACGCCGCCGGCGCGGTGATCGTGCCCGCCGGGCTCATCGCGGAGGTCCTGGAGGACGCCGCGAACCGTGAGAAGAAGGACCTCGCATCCATGGAACGGATGAAGGACGAGGACCCGGACACCGTGATGGCACAGGGGGAGGCCAAGTGATGGCGCATCGTGTGACGCTCATTCCGGGCGACGGCATCGGCCCGGAGATCATCAACGCCACCACCCGGGTGCTCGAGGCCACCGGCGTGGAGTTCGACTGGGACGTCCAGATCGTGGGGGAGCCCGCGCTGGAGCAGCTGGGCACCCCGCTGCCCGACTCGGTGGCCGAGTCGGTGGTGGCCAACGGCGTGGCCCTCAAGGGCCCGGTGTCCACCCCAAAGGTCAAGGGGTTCCGCAGCGTCAACATCGCCATGCGGGTGGCCAGCGGCCTGTACGCCAACGTGCGGCCCTGCCGCAGCTTCGCCGGCGTCCCCAGCCGGTTCGAGGGCGTGGACGTGGTGGTGATCCGCGACGTCACCGAGGACCTGTACGCGGGCATCGAGGCCACGGCGGGCTCGGATGAGGCCAGGGCCATCATCCAGCGCGTCAAGGAGGTGCTGCCCGGCGCCCGCCTCACCGAGGACGCCGCCATCACCATCAAGCCCATCACCGAGGCCGCATCGCTGCGCATCGTGGACTTCGCGTTCCGGTACGCCCGCGACAACGGCCGCCGCAAGGTGACCGTGGTGCACAAGGCCGGCGTGGTGAAGGCCACCGACGGCCTGTTCCTCAGCGCCGCCCGTGAGGTGGCGTCGGGCTACCCGGACATCGAGTTCGACGACGTGGCGGTGGACGCCCTGGCGATGCACCTGGTGCAGCACCCGGAGACCTACGATGTGCTGGTGATGCCCATGCAGTACGGCGACATCATCAGCGACCAGTGCGCCGGCCTCATCGGCGGCCCCGGCATGATGCCGGGCGCCAACCACGGCACCGCCGCGGTGCTGTTCGAGCCGGGTCACGGCAGCGCCCCGCACATGGCCGGGATGGACCGGGCCAACCCCATCGCCACCATGCTGAGCGCGGTGATGATGCTGCGGCACCTGGGCGAGACGGACGCCGCCGACCGCATGGAGCGGGCCATCGCCGAGGTGGTGCGGGACGGGGCCACCGTCACGTACGACCTCAAGGTGCACCGCGACGACCCGGCGGCCGCCGGCACCTCCGCGGTGGCCGACGCCGTCATCGCGCGCCTGGGCGCAGGGGTGAACAGCCGCTGATGCCACGCGCACGCGCGGCTCGCGCCATCGGACGGTTGCGAGCCGCGTCGCGCGCGCATGACGCGTCGTTGGCCGCCGTGGCGGTGCGCGCCGCGCGGCTCAGCCGCGGCGGGTGGCGCCTGGCAGACGCCACGCTGCTGGGGCTCCTGGATCCCAAGGAGGGGCCGGCGCGTGAGGCCTGGGCCGTGCGCCGCCGCGACATGGACGCCGCGCAGGACGCGCTGAACGACCCCGCCGCGGTGGCCCGCATCCAGGACAAGCGCTGGTTCGCCCGCACCGCGGCCGAACGCGGAATCCCCACGCCATCCGCGGTGGCCACCCTGGAACGCCGCGACGGCACCGACGCCACGGTGGCGGCGTGGGCCGACCAGCTTCGCGCCACCACCCCGGAGTGGCTGGTGATCAAGCCCGCCGACGGCATGGGGGCGGCCGGGGTGCACGTGGTGCGCCGCGACGGCGACGGCGCGGGCGTGACCGACCACACGGGCGCCGCCATGAGCTGGGCCGACCCGGCGCGCCGGGCCGCCCACCCGGCGGCCGCGTTCATCGCCCAGAGCGCCTGGCGCCGCACCCGACGCTGCGCGAGCTCACCGGGCAAGGACGCGCCGCAGACCGTGCGGGTCATCACCGTGCGGCCCCCCGGCGGTGGGCCGCCCGAGGCCCTGTACAGCGCGCTGCGCATCGCCACGGGCGGGGCCGCCGTGGACAACTTCCGGGCCGCCAACGGACGCACCACCGGCAACCTCATCGCGCGGGTCACCGGGCAGGGCACCCTCGCCCTGCCCTACGGGGTGCACCCCAGCGGGTGCGGGCTGGTGCGCGTTCCCACACACCCCGACAGCGGCCGCACCCTGGAGGGTGCCGCCCTGCCCCTGTGGGACCAGGTGCGCGAGCTGGCCCTGCGCGCCGCGGAGGCCTTTCCGGAGGTGACCGTGGTGGGGTGGGACATCGCCCCCACGGCGCAGGGCGCGGTGGTGGTGGAGGGCAACGGGGGCTGGGCCGCCTCGGGCGACCCGGACGGGGCCCTGGTGGACGTGCTGCACCGATTGCGTGAAGTGGCCACAATTCGGGACGAAGCGTAAGAGTCCACCCGAACGGGTGAGTCACATCGCAACGGTGACGCGACAGCCGTTGACACCGCTTCGACGGTGGGCGTAGGACGGAGGTGCCCCGATTTTTCAGGGCATCTTTCGGGACCGTCCATGCAACTCGTGAGGCGTCGCTCAGCCTCGCCGGACGGCCCCTCAACCGGGAGGCACGATGACAACTGGGCACATCATCATGGGCGAGCTGGTGGGGACAGCGCTGCTGATCCTGCTTGGTGACGGCGTGGTGGCGGCCGTCCTGCTCGCGAAGTCGAAGGCGCAGAACGCAGGATGGATCGTCATCACCATGGGTTGGGCCATGGCGGTGATGGTGGCGGTGTACTCCGTGGGCAAGTACAGCGGTGCACACCTCAACCCCGCCGTCACCTTCGGCCTCTGGGCCGAGAGCGGCAACGGTGGAAGTGACATCTGGAAGTACCTGGTGGGCCAGTTCGCCGGCGCCATCATCGGCGCGGTGCTGGTGTTCCTCACCTACCTGCCGCACTGGTCGGAGACCGATGACGCCGGGGCGAAACTCGGCATCTTCAGCACCGGCCCCGCAATCCGCAACTACGCCGCCAACGTCGTCACCGAGGTCATCGGCACGTTCGTGCTGGTGTTCGGTGTGCTGGCCATCGGCGACCACTTCGCGTCCCCCGGCACCGCCGCCGGCAACGACGCCATGTACTCGGCCGTCAGCAACGGCATCGTCCCGCTGCTGGTCGGTTTCCTGGTGCTGTCCATCGGCCTGTCGCTTGGTGGGCCCACCGGCTACGCCATCAACCCCGCGCGTGACCTCGGTCCGCGCATCGTGCACCAGCTCCTTCCGATCCCCGGGAAGGGCGGCTCCGACTGGGAGTACGCGTGGGTGCCCGTCATCGGTCCCATCATCGGGGGCGTCCTCGCAGGGTTGGCCTTCAAGGGGCTGTACCCGCTGGGAGGGTAGGTAGGTCATGAAGAAGCTCATCAACGATCCCGCGGACGTCGTCAAGGAGGCCCTGCTGGGCGTCGAGGCGGCGCACGGGGATCTCGTGAAGGTCAACCACGACCCCAAGTACATCGTGCGTGCCGACGCCCCCAAGCAGGGCAAGGCCGCGATCATCTCGGGTGGTGGTTCCGGGCACGAACCCATGCACGGCGGGTTCGTGGGCAGGGGCATGCTGGACGGTGCCTGCCCGGGCGAGGTGTTCACCTCCCCCACGCCCGACCAGATGCTGGAGTGCACCAAGGCCGTCGACGGCGGCGCGGGCGTGCTGCACATCGTCAAGAACTACACCGGCGACGTCATGAACTTCGAGCTGGCCGCAGAGCTGGCCCGGGGCGAGGGCATCCAGGTGGAGGCCGTCGTCATCGACGACGACGTCGCGGTGAAGGACAGCCTGTACACGGCCGGACGCCGTGGTGTGGGCGCCACCGTGCTGGCGGAGAAGATCTGCGGGGCGGCTGCCGAGGAGGGCAAGTCGCTGGCCGAGGTCACCCAGCTGTGCAGGGACGTCAACGCCAACGCCCGCAGCATGGGCATGGCGCTCACCTCCTGCACGGTCCCCGCCGCCGGCAAGCCCACCTTCGAGCTGGGCGACGACGAGATGGAGATCGGCATCGGCATCCACGGTGAGCCGGGTCGCGAGCGGATGAAGCTGAAGTCCGCGGCCGAGATCACCGCGCTGCTGGCCAACCCCATCGTGGAGGACCTGCCGTTCGGTTCGGGCGACAGGGTGCTCGCGTTCGTCAACAGCATGGGCGGCACGCCCTTGGTGGAGCTGTACGTGGTGTTCAACGAGCTGAAGAAGCTGCTGGACAGCAAGGGCATCACCATCAGCCGTCACCTGATCGGGCCGTTCATCACCTCGCTGGAGATGGCGGGCTGCTCGATCACCCTGCTCAAGCTCGACGACGAGATGACCAGGCTGTGGGACGCGCCGGTGCTGACACCCGCGCTTCGCTGGGGCGCGTGACCGCGCCATCACTCATCCGACCCCGGGAGGAAGGCCCATGACCAGCATCGGATATGAGGACGTCGTCCGTTGGTTGCGGGCCTTCTCCGCGGTGGTGGCGGAGCAGAAGGATGCGTTGACCGAGTTGGACTCCGCGATCGGCGACGCCGACCACGGCATCAACATGCACCGCGGCATGACGGCGGTGGAGTCGGTGCTGGACACCCAGCCCCCCGGCGACGTCGGGGGGCTGTTCCGTGCGGTGGCGATGAAGCTCATCTCCACGGTCGGCGGCGCCAGCGGGCCCCTGTACGGCACGTTGTTCCTGCAGATGGGGACCACGTGCACCGGCAAGTCCGAGCTGTCGCCCCAGGACTGGGCGACGGCCATGGACGCCGGCCTGGCGGGCATCATCGCCCGCGGCAAGGCCGAGGTGGGCGACAAGACCATGGTGGACGCCTTCACCCGCGGTGGCGGCGCTGCACAGTGATTGACGGCGGCTCGACCTGTCGACGTCCCTGCGCGCGGCGGCCGACGCCGCCGAGCAGGGCATGCACGACACCAGCTGCCGGCCCGGAAGGGGCCGCGCCAGCTACCTGGGGGACAGCGCCGGTATCAGGGGACCGGCGCCACCTCGACGCACCTGCTGGTTCCGCACCGCCGACACGTGGGCCGCGGACTGAAAGGGACACCTGACAGTGGGCGTTGGAACCACCAGCACCCGTTTCATGCTGTTCGACCATTCGGGCTCGGTGGTCGGGATCGACCAGCGAGCATCGAGCAGATCTTCCCCAGCCGCGGGTCGAGCACGACCCCATGGAGATCATCACCTGCACCAACGTGATCGAGGGTCTGAAGACGGGCGTCGCGGCGACATCGCCGCGGTTGGTGCGGACCAACCAACGCGAGACCACGGTGGTGTGGGACAAGGCCACCGGCAAGCCCATCCACAACGCCCTGGTGTGCAGGACACCCGCACCGACAAGCTGTGTGACCAGCTACGGCCAGGCGGTCGAATTCGCCTGGCCAAGACCGGCCTGCCCATCGCCATGTACTTCGGCCCCGCAAGGACTCTGGATCGATCCTGGACAACGTGGACGGGGCGCGGGCGCGTGGCAGGCCGGCGAAGCTGTTCGGCAACATCGACACGTGGGTCATCTGGAACCTCACGGGCGGCCCGAACGGCGGCGTGCACATCACGGACGTCACCAACGCCAGTATGCTGATGGACCTGGCAAGCTGTCGTGGACGACGAGGCCCTCGAGCGCGGCCATCGGCGTGCTCCAAGGCCATGCTGCCGGCCAATGTGCCTCCTCGAGAGGGCACGCCACCGGGGCTGTCGGGCATCCCCGTGGTGACCTGGGCGCGGCGGCCCTGTTCCAGACCAGCCCCTGCAGGCCAAGAACACGCTATACCGGGCAAGCTAAGCAGCTGCTCAACACCGGTACGCCCACGCCGTCCAAGAACGGCCTCATCACCGGCGTGGCGTACAAGATCGGCGACCAGCCGGCGCACTACATGCTGGAGGGGTCCATCGCCATCACCGTCTGGTGCAGGCTGCGCGACAACCCTCGGCATGATCCGCAACCTCGACGCAGAGGAAGCCAGCTGGCCAAGTCGGTGGACGACAACGGTGTAGCCAAAGCCGGCGTTCATCGTTCGCGCTGCTCGAAGAGCGACGCGCAATATCGCCGGCCTCACCCGCTACGTCAACAAGGGCCACATCGCGCGCCACGCTGGAGGCCACGGCCTGGCAGACCCGCGAGGTGGTGGACGCCAACGCCGACTCCGGCGTGGCGCTGACCGCCCCCTGGGCGGACGGCGGTGGCCAACGAGCTGCCGATGCAGTTCCGTGCCGACGCCCTGGGCGTGCCGGTGACCGGCCCACCGTGGCGGAGACCACTACCGGCGCCGGCTGGCGGCGGGCTCGGCTTCTGGGCCCAGGTGGAGGACCTCCGGGCCAACTGGGGCAAGGACAAGCGCGAGTGGGACCCCAAGATGGACAAGGCGCGGTGGAGAAGGAATACGCCCTGGTGGAAGAAGGCGGTCACCCGCACCTTCGACCGGGTCGACCCAGGCGTTTCCTCGACGGCCGGACATCGCCTCGAGGAACCCCGCGACACCCGCGGGCCGAAGACGCGCCCCGCCCCGGCGCCAAGAGTCCTTTCGTGATCGAGGCCGCATCGACGCGGTAGCCGCCGGAGTTGGTCGACCGGCGCACGCGGCGCGGAGTTCGCCATCATTGGTATCGTCGGCCTTGCAGCCGCTCGATTGGCGGCAACCGCAGTTCCGGGTGGCCTGGAAGGGCCGATCATTCGACGTGCGCCTCGAACATCCTCGACGCGTTCGCTGGCCTCGACCAGGGAATCCGCCGGGCAGAATGACGGCAGCACCGGCCACAAGGGTCGCCGCTTCCAACCCGCCCCGTACGGGGTGGAAGTACTCGGCGCCACCGGCTTCCTGGGCGGCGAGCTGGTGCACGCCCTCTGGCCGCGGCCGGCGGGAAGTCCGCCCGGTCGCCGGTGAAGGCGGCGCTGTTCGACGCCGGCGCCGAGGTGGCGGTGGTGACGTGGAGCGCGCCACGCTGGCGGGGCCATGGGCGTGGACGTGGTGGTGTACCACCGGGGTCAACGCGTTCCGCCTGCCGGACCCCGCCGAGCGTACTGGCATTGCGGACGGCTCGGCCAACGTCATCGCCGCCGCCGCCGACGCGCGGGGTGCGGCGGGTGGTGCACGTCCTCGGCCGCCACGCTGGCGAGGCCACCGGCACGGTGGGCAACGAGGCCTCGCAACGGCACGTACCTGTCGCACTACGAGCGCAGCAAGTACCTGGCCGAGAAGGTGCTGCAGCTGGCGGAGCAGCGCGCGGCATGGACGTGGTGCGCTCAACCCGCCTCGTGCAGGGGCCGGGCCGCACGCGCGGCACCGCCAAGCTGCTGCTCAGCTACCTCAACGGCAAGATGCCGGTGCTGGTGGACACCACCCTGTCGGTGGTGGACATCGCCGACTGCACCCGCGGCCACCTGCTGGCCGAGGTGCACGGCGCCTCGGGGCAGCGGTACGTGCTGAGCGGTACCGCCATGCCCATCCGCGAGGCGGTGGCCATGCTGGAGCGGGCGTCGGGCATCAGCCGCCCCATGCGGATGCTGCCGGCCTGGGCGGCCACCGTGATGGGCGCCGCCGTGGGAGCCGTGGGGCGGGTCCGGAAGCGGCGGGTGAGCTTCTGCCCGGAGATGGTGCGCACCCTGCTGCACGGGCACACCTACGACGGGTCACGCGCCACCCGCGAGCTGGGATTGGAGTACACGCCCATCGAGGAGTCGGTGGGGCGGATGGTGCATTGGTACCGGGAGCAGGGGCTGATCGGCTCACCGTCCGCCGGTTAGTGCCATGATGCAGCCCGTGAGCATCGCCATCGCGATCGTCGTCGGATGGGTGCTGGGCGGCATGCCGTGGGGCTACTGGCTGCCCAAGCTCGTCAAGGGCGTGGACGTGCGCACCCACGGCAGCGGCAACGTGGGCGCCGCCAACGTGGCCCGGGCCGCGGGCAGCAGGATGGCCCTGGCGGTGGTTGCGCTGGACATCGGCAAGGGCGTGGCCACCGGTCTCATCGGGAACGCCCTGGGCGGCCCATGGGCCGCGGTGCTGGCGGGTGGCGCGGCCATGATCGGCCACTGGCGGCCGTGGGCGCTCCGGATGAAGCGCGGCGGTAAGAGCGTGGCGGTGGGCGGCGGCGTGCTGCTGGCATTGGCGCCGCTGGCCAGCGTGGGGACCCTGGTGATCTGGGCCGTGGTGTTCGGCGTGGGCCGCTACTCGTCGGTGGCGTCCCTGTCGGGTGCCATCGCCGCCCCCGTGCTGTGCCTGCTGCTGGACGCCCCGCTGCCGGTCACCCTCTTCGCCCTCGGCGGCGCCGTGGCCATCGTGGCCCTGCACCGCTCCAACATCGGACGCCTGGTCCGCGGCACCGAGCACCGCTTCCAGTTCCGGGGTCGCGGCCCCGCCGCCGAGACCCTGTAGCGCCCCTTCTGCGGCCGCTCCCCCGGGGGGGCCGCGTCGCAACCTAGAATGAGGGCGATGTCCGAGCGTGTGCTGAACCCGGCGATGGTGGTCACGCTCGTGCGGCTGGTGATGACACCGCTGCTGATGTGGCTGATCCTGCACAGCCACGCCACCGACTGGCGGTGGTGGGCCACCGTGATCTTCCTGCTGGCCACCCTCACCGACTGGGTGGACGGCTACCTGGCGCGCTCGCGCGGCGAGGTGACCGTGCTGGGCACGTTCCTCGACTCCCTGGTGGACAAGCTGCTCATCACCGGTGCCCTGGTGTGCCTGGTGCAGACCCACGAGGTGTCGGCATGGGCCACCATGGTGATCGTCACCCGGGAGTTCGCGGTGACCGGGTTGCGCATGGTGGCCATCAACGAGCGCCTGGTGATCCCCGCCAACCGCCTGGGCAAATGGAAGTTCACCGCCCAGGCGGCGGCCATCGGGCTGCTCCTGGCCCCGGAGACACCCGGGTGGCTCGACCAGGGCATGCTGTGGGTGGCCCTGGTGCTCACCATCATCAGCGGCGCCTACTACTTCGTGGTGACCAAGCAGCGGCTGTTCCCGTCCAAGCCGCCGGCCTGAGCCTGAATCCGCGACGCTAGGCGCCCGCGGCCCGCACCTCAGCGGCGGAGCCCATGCCCACCGCGGCGGCCGCCCGGGCCCGCGCGACATCCATGGTGAGGGCCCGCACCGCGGCCTTGGCGGCCGGGATGGCGGTGGCGCTCATCGACAGCTCGCGCACCCCCAGCCCCACCAGGATGGGGATGGCCACCGGGTCGGCGGCGGCCTCACCGCACACGCCCACCCACGCCCCCGCCGCCTCGGCGGCCACGCACGCGGCCTGGATGAGGCGCAGCACGCCGGGGTGCAGCGGGTCGTTGAGCCCGGCCACGGCCGGGTTGCCCCGTTCGGCGGCCATCGTGTACTGGGTGAGGTCGTTGGTGCCCACCGAGAAGAAGTCGGCCTCGCCGGCCAGGGTGGCCGCGCACAGGGCCGCGGCGGGCACCTCCACCATCAGGCCCACCTGCAGGTCGTCGCGCACCCTCACGCCCTGGGCCGCCAGCTCACCGCGCACCTCCTCCACGTGGGCGCGGGCGCGGCGGAACTCCTCCAGCGTGGCGATCATGGGGAACATGATGCGCACCGGGTGCTCGGCGGCCGCGCGCAGGATGGCGCGCAGCTGGGTGCGCATCAGCTCGGGCCGCGCAAGGGTGAGCCGCACGCCGCGCTCCCCCAGGAACGGGTTGGCCTCGGGCGCCTGGTTGAGGTAGGGCACCGGCTTGTCCGCGCCCGCATCCAGGGTGCGCACCACCAGGGGCCGCCCGTCCAGCGCCTCGGCCACCTGGCGGTAGGCGGCCAGCTGCTCATCCTCGGTGGGCGCGGTGTCGCGCCCCATGAACAGGAACTCGGTGCGGAACAGCCCCACCCCCTCCGCGCCGGCCCGCAGGAGCCCGGCGGCGTCCTGGGGCCGGGCGATGTTGGCGGCCACCTCGATGCGGCGGCCGTCGGCGGTGACCGCGGGCGCCGCCGCGGCCTCCAGCTCGGCCAGGCGCCGGCGCTCCAGGGCCCCGCGCGCCGCGTGGTAGGCGGCCACCTGCTGGGCGTCGGGGTCGACGGTGAGGGTGCCCGCCGTGCCGTCCACCAGCACCATGGTCCCCGCCGGCAGCTCCATCACGCCCAGGCCCGCCCCAACCACGGCGGGCACGCCCAGGGCGCGCGCCAGGATGGCGGTGTGCGAGGTGGGCCCGCCGGCCGCCGTCACGATGGCGTGCACCACCGATGCGTCCAGCGCCGCGGTCTCCCCGGGGGCCAGGTCTCCGGCGAACAGGATGCCGGGCTCGTTCACCACCGGGGCGCGCACCGGCACCCCCGCCAGGTGGGCCAGCACCCGGCGGCGCACGTCGCCCACGTCGGCGGCGCGCTCGGCCAGGTAGGGGTCGCCCAGCTGGGCGAAGCGCGTCTCCAGCGCCCGGGCGCGCGCATCCCATGCCACCGGGGCGGAGCGGCCCGCGTCGATGTCGTGCCACACCGCGTCCAGCAGCTCGGTGTCGTCCAGCAGCAGCATGTGGGCGTCGAAGATCACCGACTGCCCCGCGCCCACCCGCGAGGCGATGTCCGAGCGCAGGTCCATCAGCTCGGCACGCGAGGCCTCCAGCGCCGCGTCAAGTTCCGCGCGCTCCTCGGCCGGCATGGTGGCGGCCCGGTCCGGCACCGGGGTCTCGGGCTGGTGCGCCTGGCGCACGGGGCCGAGGGCCAGCCCCGGCGCCCCCGGGAGCCCCGTGATGACCCCGTGGGCCTGGGGTGCCTGGGGTTCCGCCGCGGGCACCGGCGGCGGCGCCTCGGTGTCGTCGTCGCCCCAGTTGCGGGCCGCCAGCTGATGCACGGCCGACACGGCCGCCTGGGCCCCCGCACCGCGGGCGCGCACCAGCAGGTCCTGCCCGGACAGCACCCCCAGGGTGGCCACGGCCGAGAGGCTGCGCGCGCTCACCGGCGGTGTGCCGGTGGTGGCGTTGCCCACCTGCACCTCGGCGTCCAGGCCGCCGAGGGCGGTCACCAGCAGCGCCGCGGGCCGGGCGTGCAGCCCCAGGCGGTTGCGCATGGTGATGGTGTCCTCGGTCCACGGCCCGGTGTGGGCGGGGGCATCGGCCGGCGCGGCCGCGGGCGGGGGTGGGCCGCCCAGGTGCGCCGCCTTGCCCGCCAGCCCCCGGTTGGCCTCGGCCGCCACCTCGTCCGCGGACTGGCCCAGCCGGGCCGCCACGGCGGCGGCCACCGCGCCCTCCACGATGGGCGCGGGACACAGGGTCACCCGGTCGGCCACCTCCGGGGGCAGCAACTCCAGCGCCATCTCCGCGGACAGCACCGCGCTGCCCAGGTCCATCAGCACCACCACGCCGTCGTCGCCGGAGGCGCGCTGGATGGCGTCCAGGATGAGGGTGGGGTCGGTGCCCATTGCATGGTCGGGGGTGTCCATGCCGCCGGCGTGCTCGATCCGCAGGTCGGGGCCGCCCATCTCCCGGGCCAGCTCCACCACGCCGCAGGCCAGGGTATAGCTGTGCGACACCACCACCAGGCCGACCATATCGCCCGCTTCTATCCCAGACCGTATGCCATGTACAGCAGGTCCACCGGGTGGACCGTGGTGACGCCCGTGGCCGTCTCGATCTGCCAGCGGCACGTCTCCGAGTCGCAGCACGCCATCTCGCTGCCCCGCACCTGACGGAACAGCGGCTCGCCCACGGCCATGGCGATGTCGTACTTCTCGGTCTTCAGGCCGTACGTGCCGGCCACGCCGCAGCACGTGACGTTGGAGTCGATCAGCCGCATGCCCGGGATCAGCCCCAGCAGCTCCACCGCGGGCGTGCCGATGTTGTGCGCCTTCAGCTGGCACGGCGGGTGGTAGGGCACCGTCATGGGCATGGGCTGGAAGTCGGTGCGCAGCTCGCCGCGGTGGTGCATGGCCAGCAGGTACTCGCAGATGTCGAACACCCGGGGCGCCAGGTCGCGCATGTCCGGGCGGTCCTCCAGGCTCAGCACCTCGCGCGCCTCCCGGCGCAGCATCAGGCTGCAGGACGTGGAGGTGCCCAGGATGTCCAGCCCGCGCCGCGCATACGGCGCCAGCTGGGCGGCAAGGTGGGTGACGCTGTCACGCGCCTCGTCGAACAGCCCGTTGCTCTGCTGGGGCAGCCCGCAGCAGCCCTGCCTGGGGATCAGCACCTCCAGGCCCTGGTGCTCCAGCACCGCCACGGCGCGCCGCGCCAGCCGCGTCTCGTAGTAGTTGGCCGCGCAGCCGTGGAAGTACACCACCCGCCGGTGCGAGCGCAGCTTGCGCCCGCGCAGCGCCCGTCCCCAGGTCCACGTGCGGAAGGAGGTGGACTGCACGCGCGGCATCGGCGCCGCCCGGTGCACGCCCATCCCCCGTTCGATGGCGCGGCGCGCCAGGGGGTTGGTGATGACCCGGTTGTACACGGGCGCGCCCAGCATGCTGAGCCGGCCGCCCAGGATGGTGTTGCTGATGAAGCGGTCGCGCCAGGGCATGCCCCGCTGCGCCTTCATCGCCGCGCGGGCCTGCGCGTTGATCTCGGCCACCTTGACGCCCTGGGGGCACACCAGGGTGCAGGTGCCGCAGCCCGAGCAGTAGTCCAGGGACTGGTCGGGGCTGACCTCCCCCGCGGGGTCGCGGTAGCGCTCGGCCTGCGGGCCCACGTACTTGGGTCCCGGGAACAGCGGCGTCACCGCCGCCACCGGGCACATGGTCTCGCAGATCGTGCATTTCACGCAGTGGTCCAGCGTGTCGCGCACCCGGTCACTCATGCCGCACCCCCGCCGCTCGCCACCACGTTCACCGCCCGCGCGGCCGCGTCGGCCGCCGTCACCGCGCTGGCCAGGCAGATGCCCTCACCGGAGCCCTCACGCCACGGCAGCGCACCCCCGATGAGCGCGCCGGCCACGAACACGTTGGGCGCCCAGGGCGTGCCGTCCGCGGCCAGGGGCCGCATGTCCCCGTCCACCGCCACGCCGATGGCCATGCCCGGATGCCGGCCGGATGCCGAGGCGTCGAAGCGGGCGTCCACGCCCGGGTCGTGGGCCAGCGGCAGGTCCGCAACCGTCTCGCGCATGGTGCCGCGCGAATCCACGTGGATGGCACCGCTGGCCAGCCCGCCGGTGGCCAGGATCACCGCGTCCACCGCGCGCGGGTCCACCCCGCCGCCGGCCTCCACCCGCATGGTGGTGACGCGGCCCCCGGCGTCGCGTTCCAGGTCCAGCACGGTGGGCCCGATCACCACCGGGCAACCGGCCTGTGCCAGGCGCCGGCGCAGCGCGGCGTCCATGCGCATGCCGGGCACGCTGGGCGGGATGGTGGCGATCTCGCACACCGGCGCCCCCACGCGCGCCGCCAGCTCGGCGATCACCTCCAGCGAGCGGTCCATGCCCAGCACCGCCGGGAACGCCACCAGCTCCCCCGGGCGCACCATGGGCCGCAGCTCGGCCGCAACGCGCGCCATGAACACCGGGTCGTCGAACGCCCGCGCGAAGGTGACGGTGCCCACGTCGGCCTCACCGGGACGCGGCGACGACCGCAGGGTGACGGCGCGGGCGGTGACGTCGGGGATGCCCCGCGCCGCCGCGCTGAGCGGCAGGTTGGCCGCGCACAGGCCCATTGGCGCGTCGCGCATGGCGTCGAAGCCCACCAGCAGGTACCGGGCGCCGGCCGCCAGCGCCCCGGCCGCCAGTCCGCCGGGCGCCGAGGCCGTGGGCCGCACACCGCCGATGATGGTGGGCAGCAGCATGTTGCGCTGCCCGTCACCCTCCAGCCGCACCGGCTGCACCGCGTCGCGCAGCACGTCGATGCCGCGGCCGATGGCGCCGCCGGCCAGCTGCGCGTAGGGGTGGTCGGGGTTGTCGGCCACGAACGCCGCGACCGCGCCGGGCAGGTCCTCCACCACCGTCTCCGGGGCGTAGCCCAGCACGTCGATGGTGCCGGGCGACAGCGTGAGCCCGCCGAGGCCCTTGGCCAGCACGGTGCAGGCGACGCCCTCGCCCACCAGGCGGGTGGCCGCCACCAGCCCGGCCAGGCCGGCGCCCACCACCACCACGCGCGGCCCGCTCACGCGACCACCTCCCGCGGCAGGTGCTCCAGGTCGAGGTTGCCGTGCAGGATCCATTCGTCCAGCACGGCCTGCCGCAGCTGGTCGCCGTGGAGGATGGGTTTCAGCCCCAGCCAGCGGTACTCGAAGAAGCGGTGCAGCAGCTCGTTGACCCGCTCGGGTGGCAGGTCGCGGCACTCGTGCAGCAGGGCCGCGGCGCGGTAGGCGCAGAACCCGCCCTGGCACGGTCCCATGCCCAGCCGCAGCACGCGCCGCAGATCGTCCATGTTGCCGAGGGGCTTGCGCTGGATCTCCTCCACCATCTGGCCGCGGGTGATGAGCTCGCATTCGCACACCACCTGCTGGTCGTGCAGGGTGCGCTCGCGGTTGGCCAGCCGCGCCCCGATGGCGGTGGCGCCCGTCTCGGAGGACACCGGCATGGGCTCGTCGGCCGTGCGGCAGGGACGGTCCTCGCCCATCTGCTCGCACATGGCGTTCACCGCCACCTCGGCCATCAGCCGGTAGGTGGTGAACTTGCCGCCGGTGATGGTGAGCATTCCGCGCACGCCGTCGCGGGCCAGGTGGTCCACCAGCGCCATGCCCCGGCTCATGTGGCGCGTGTCGGTGGCCGCGGCGCGGGCGTCCTTGAACAGGGGCCGCGCCCCGCTCCACACGTGCAGCGCCCGTGCCTCACGGAACCCCGGCACCAGCACCTCGCCGGCGTCCAGCATCTGCTGCACCTCGGCGTCCGTGATCTCCAGGTGGTCGGGGTCGTCCACCTGCTGGTCGGTGGTGCCGATCACGCACACGGTGCGGATGGGGACGATGATGTCGCCGTCGCCGGGCGGGTCGCAGCGGTTCACCACCGTGTTCACCAGGCGGTGGGCCATGGCGATCATGACGCCCTTGCCGGGCACCACCGTGACGCCCTCGGCGCCCGCCATGGTCGCCAGGTGGCCCGCCCAAACCCCGCCGGCGTTCACCGTGAACTCCGCCTCGATGCGGACCTCCTCGCCGGTGAGGTCGTTGCGGGCCACGGCACCCACCACGGCATCGCCGTCGCGCAGGATCTCGGTGACCCAGTGGTAGGTGAGGATGCGGGCGCCGTGCGCCTCGGCGGAGCGGGCGTTGGCCCACAGCAGCTTCCAGGCGTCCACCGCGCCGTCCTTCACCCGGAAGGCGCGGGTGATGCCCCGGTTGAGCCGCGGCTCCTGGGCGAACGCCTCGGCGGGCTCGATCTCCCGCACCCACACGTCAGTGGCCCCGCAGCCGGCCAGGAACTTGTCCGCGTACTCCGGGTCGTCGACGGGGGTGGTGACGAACAGCCCGCCGGTCTCCTCGATGGCGTCCGGAACGATGCGCGCCAGGACGTCGCGCTCGTGCGCGCACTCCCTGGCGGCCTCCACGTCGCGGGTCACGTAGCGGCCACCGGAGTGCAGCAGACCGTGGAACCGGCCGGTGGTGCCCTGACCCAGATCGACGCGTTCCAGCAGGATGCTGCGGAACCCGCGCATCGCCGCGTCACGCACCACTCCCAGGCCGGTGGCGCCGCCACCGATCACCAGAACGTCCGTGTCCATCCGTTCCACGTGCGCCCCCCAGATTCGCTTTCGAGCCTACGCCCGGCGGTTCTCGGAGCGCCATGGCCCCATCCGCTTTTCACCCGTCCGGGTGATGGTTCCTTCCCGTTCGGGGCGGACGGCGAACGCGTGGGTATGCGGCTGCGGGACGCGCACGCCCCGGAGGGCCGGTGGGGCTACCTGCGCAGCGCCTTGCGCAGGGCGCGGCCCGTGGTGATCCCCATGAACAGGGGGTCGAACGGGTTGGGGTCGAGCACGCGGTGGCCGGGGAGGGCGGCGAGGCCGTCGCCCAGCACCGAGCGCACGTCGCCGCCGCCGTGGATGGCGTCCATCAGCGCCCTGGCCTCGCCGTCCAGGCGCAGGTAGGTCACCTCGCGGCGCTCGTCGGGGAAATCCACCTGCTGCCCCAGCGCGGCGCGCGCACCCAGCCCCGGCACGTCCAGGCCGGCGCTCACCGCCAGGCCCACCGACGCGGCCACGCGCAGGTTGATGTCATGGGTGAAGAACGCCCCGTCGCGCTCGATGGCGTTGGTGCAGAAGGGACCCACGTAGGCCACGTGGCTCAGCAGGCGGCGGGTGTCCTCCAGCAGCCGCGGCGGGCACGGCACGCTGGTGGAGATGGACGACACGCCGACGGTGCGCGGGTACGTGGTGGCCACGCGCGCCGCCACCACCACCAGGCGCCCGCTGCGGGTGCGCACCCCGTGCACCACCCACGGCACGCCGGTGACGAACTCCTGCACCAGGGCGGGCGAGCCCGCCGCCAGCATGTGGGCCACCGCGTCGTCCCGGTCGGCATCGCTGTGGGCCAGGACGGTGCCGAGGTCCTCCTTCAGCGACTCGCCCGACAATGCGGCCTTCACGATGACCGGTGCGGAGGGCAGGGCGGGGTGCCCGCCGGGGTCGGTCACCACCACGGTGGCGGGGTGGCCGGCGCCCACCGCCTGCGCGCTGGCCGCGAGACCGGCCTTGTCGCACAGCGCGATGTACTGCGGCGCGTCCGGCCCGGCGACGACGGCACCGCTGAGGTTGGGCGCACCGTGGGCGATGACGCGCACCGCGTCCTCGGAGTTGGGGAGCACCACGTCCACGCCCTGCTGGGCGCAGATGTCCTCCAGCCACTCCAGGAACGCCGTGGGGCGGGTCGCGGGCGACGGGTAGCGCACCGGGTTGGGGCACGCCATGGAGCGTCCCTGGCCGGGCGTGTGGCCGGTGCGCTCCGCCCCGATGGTGCGGAAGCCGGCGTCACGCAGCGCGCGCACGCACCAGGGCCCCGAGCGGTACTGGGTGGAGAGCACCAGGGCGGTGGGTTCGCCGGCGTGGCGCGGGTGGGGGCGGTGCCGCAGGTTCATGGCGATCAATCCGGATCGGCGGGGCCGTACTCAGCGCAATGTTCCCCCCGATGCGCCCGTGGAACCACCGCCGCCCGACGGGTGCGGGCGTCGCCGCGCGTTCAGGTCGTCATGGCCGATCTGGGGGGTGGGATGCGGTCAGGGCGCCGCCGTGGCGTAGGGCACCGTGAGGTTTTCGGTGGTGCTGGCGCCGTCGCGCACGAAGGTCAGCGCCGCGGCCTCCGCGGGCCCGGACCGCACCGCGCTGCAGTAGCTCTGCAGCGTGCCGTCCAGCTGCTGGCCGTTCACCGCCGTGATGTAGGCGGGTACCGGGAACCCCGCCGTGGCGGCCGGCGAACCGGGCACCACGTTGCGCACCAGCAGGCCCGGCTGGGTCATGCCCACCGCGCTGCCGTCGGGCTCGTACTCCCAGCCCAGCCCCATCCAGTGGTCGGAGTGGCCCGCCCGCAGCGCCGGCACCACCTGCTTGATGCGGTCCACGCCCACGGCGTAGTTCTGCTCCTGGATCACGCGGTTGTCGCGCAGCGTGGTGGCGGCCGAGTTCATGCCCACCAGGCGCCCGTGCATGTCCACCAGCGGGCCGCCGGAGTTGCCGGGGTTGATGGCGGCGGTGTGCTGCACGATGTCCGGGTAGTTGGGCACGTCCATGGCGTTGGGCTGGTCGAACGAGGTGGACACCACCGACACCACACCGGTGGTGGCGGTGAGCTGGTCCACGCTGGAGTCGCTGCCGGGGTAGCCCAGCGCCACCACCGAGTCGCCCGCCTTCAGGTCGGACTGGGATCCCAGGGGCAGGGTCTTCAGGCTCGCGGTGTCGTCCACCCGCAGCACCGCCACGTCGTCGCACGGGGCGCTCCCCATCACGTGCGCCTCACGGCCCGCGCCGTTGACCTGCACCTGGAAGGACTGGCCGTCGTTGACCACGTGCTGGTTGGTCACGATCAGCCCGGCCGCGGCATCCAGCACCCAGCCGGTGCCGCTGGCGCCACGGCTGCCGTTGACGGCCAGCACGCGCACCGTGGAGGGCGTGGCCTGGGCCACGATCTGCGGCACGGTCTTCCCGCCGCCGCCACCCCCGCCCAGCACCCCGGTGGCAAACAGCACCACCAGCGTCAGCACGGAGGCGATGGCCGCCACGCCCACCACCGTGGCGGTGCGCACCGACCGGCTGAGCCGCTGGCGCTCGATCACCGAGGGGCGGGGTGGCGCGAAATCCGGCGTCGGCTCGCCCACGCGCGTGGCGTTCTCGTCGGGCACCTGCACCGCGCCGGGCGCGCGCAGCGAGCTGCGCAGGCGGGTGCTGCCCACCTGGATGTCGTCGCCGCCGCGCAGCAGCACCGGGTCGGTGGCCACCGCCCGGCCGTTCACGCGCGTGCCGTTGGCCGACCCCAGGTCACGCAGCTCGGCCGTGCCGTCGGCGGCCACCCGCAGCGTGGCGTGGCGCCGCGACACCCGCTCGTCGTCGATGACGAGGTCACACCCGGGGTCGCGCCCCAGCACCCACTCGGCGCCGGTGGCCTGCACCACCCGCTCCGGCTGACCCGGCGTGTTCACCACAAGCCACATTCGCGCGCTCCCGCGTGACGGACGGAACGCGCGGAATCTACCGGCCCGAGGGTGCCGGGGTACGGTGCGCCGGGGCCGCCGCGGTGCCCGCGAAGTGCTATCCTCCCGAGCCGCCGAACCGGGCGGTTAGCTCAGCGGTAGAGCACCTGCCTTACAAGCAGGGGGCCGGCAGTTCGATCCTGTCACCGCCCACTCTCCACCCGGGTATTCGGTTCAGCAGGGGGGTGTAGCTCAGTTTGGTTAGAGCACCGGACTGTCAATCCGGAGGCCGCGGGTTCGAGCCCCGTCACTCCCGCTCAGAGAAAGCCCCGCAAAGGCGGGGCTTTTTTCGTCTGTGGGCTTTGTAGGGATGCGCGAAAGGCCCGGGGTGTCACTCAAAGTGTCACATCTCCTCATCACCGATGCCGACGCCCGTCGGAGAGGCGTGAACGACGAGGCGCTCGAATTCTGGCCGGGCCTCCAAGAGGCCGCCCGGCACCGACATCCCCAAGGCGAGCTGAACCGACCTAAGACCCGCAACGGCGTCACAGGCAACGTCATGTTCGAGTCGCTGCCATCCCCTCCAGGTCCACCGACGGTGAGGCCGCGAGATCAGGCCACCGGGTGCAGTCCCTCGGTGCGCCGGCGCCTTGGCCCCGCTGCCAGGTAGGCCTCCACCTCGGTTCGGCGGATCAGCGTGCGGCTGCCGTCTTTGACGCGAGTGAGGACACCTTGGCTGAGCAGGTCGTCGACGCGTTGGCGGCGGGCGCGCAGGTAGGCCGCGGTCTCCACGATGGTCATGAACGGCGACTCGGCCGTGGGGGCGGGCTGGCGTGCAGTCAATAGCTGGGCCGCGCGTTCGGCGATGACCTCCAGCTGGACGCTGGTCAGCTGGACGGTGACGGTCACGCTCGGCGGTGTCACATGCCCCCCGAAGGCTCCGTGCTGGGCCCAGGGTTGGCTGTGGTAAGTCACGGATTCCATGCACTCATCAACGATGCAGGCGCCGCAGAGCAGGGGTCACGACGCCCCCTCCGGGTGGAGACGCGCTGTCTGATGGACGGCCCCGGCTTGGGACTTTTGAGGGTCCCTTCGCTTCGAGCCCGCCCACAGGACTCATGCGTCATCGCCCTGACGACACGCTTTGAATGAGGCCAGCGCGCTCCACCCCACGGCCCCTCGCGGTCGCCGAGTGGTCCTGCCGTGTGCGTCCAGCATGGCTCGAGGTTCTGTCGGCACAGATGCACGAGCGTGCACCCCGCGGATCGGCGGCTGGTTCGTTGGTTGGGGGTGGATGTGCGTATCGGGTGCCAGCAGGGGTGACGATCGCCCGGTTGGCCGGATGGGGCTGCCCGCACCTATTACGAGAGCGGGCGGTGGCCAGCAGCCGTGAGGACACTACGCCGGCGGCGGGGAGGCCGCCGGGGAGTGGGTCGGCAGCGGTGCCGGCGAGTTGGGCCTTAGCCGGGGAGGTCCTTGACGGTCAGCTCAGCGACCTGCTCGCGGGCCGGAGCCCGGTGGATGGGGACGTGTTGCGGGTGTTGCCGTGTGAGCGGGTGATGCCGTGGCGGCGCCTGGACCCGAGACGGGCGGGGGGTTGAGGACACCAGGGTGCGGCGTCCGGTGGCCGGGTTTGACCAGGTCACCGCGGCACCGAAGTCGGTGAGCCTGCTGTACGCCCTCGGAGCCCCGGAGACACGGGCGGTGGTGGCGCGCGCATCGGGAGGCGTGGCGGACGCGATGGGGTTGCTTGAGCGGGAGGCGTGTTGGGTGCGCGTTGGGCCCGGGGGGTTGGTGCGTGAGCAATCCGGGTTCATCGCCGCGGGTTCCAGCACTGCACCAGCCGCGAGGGGGACCCGCACCTGCACACCCACGTCGTCGGGCCAACACCGCCCGGGCCTCCGACGGCCGCATGAGGGCCCTGGACGGGCAGCCACTGCTGGGCGGCTGGCGCCAGGCCGCCGGGTACGTACCAGGCGCGGCTGCGGCAGGAGCTCACCCAGCAGCTCGGCCTTGAGTGGGGGCCGGTCACCAAGGGGCAGGCGGACCTGACCACGATCCCCACCGGGGTGATCGGTGAGTTCAGTCGCCGGCGCCGCCAGGTGCTCGAGCACGCCCACGCCCACAACACCACCACCCCCAGGGGTTTGAGGTCGCCCAGCGCGCCACCCGCCCCGCCAAACACGGGTTCAGCTGGCACCAGGCCGTTGGGACTGGTGGGCGCGGGCCACCGAACACGGCCTCACCCACTCACCGCTATTGGAGCCCCCGCGCACCAGCGCGAACCCACGCACACCCCCGCGAACCCGGGCGAACCCACCCCCGGGGCGGTGCGCGAGAGCCTCCGGGCCCTCCGCGCCCGCCTGACCCCAGGAAGAGCGGATGAGGGGCACCGGCGCGGGCCCACGCGCACCTTCGCGCACCCACGCGAACCCGCACGCACCGCCGCCGCCCCGGATGTCCGGGAACTCGCCGACCACCTGCTCGGCCCCCAGGGGATGACCGCCCACGCCCAGGCCTTCACGCACCCCGACCTCGTCCGGGCGATCGCAGAAGCCCACCCCCATGGCGCCAGCGCCCACCGACTGCGTGTCCTGGCCGCCGGGATCAGCACCGACCCACGCGTCGCCCACCTGCCCGGCGACCCAGGCGGGACCGCCCGGTACACCACCCACGAACTCCTCCAGGTTGAGGCCCGCGGACTCCGGCTGGCGCGCGAGGGAGCCGGCCGGGGGCATCACCACGCACACACCGCATCCCTGCAGCAGGCGATCGACACGCACGCGCACGCACTCACCGATGAGCAACAGCGCCTCGCCGAGACCGTCGCGCGCGGGGTCGACCGGGTCGGGGTGGTGATCGGCGCGGCCGGCGCCGGCAAGACGACCGCCATCCAGGCCGCCACCCGGGCGCTACAACACGACGGCATCCCCGTCACCGGCCTCGCCCCATCCGCCAACGCCGCCCACCAGCTCCAACACCACGCGGGCATTCCCGCCGACACCCTCCACGCCGCCCTCGCCAACCCGGATCGCCACATCCCCACCGACGGGGTGCTGGTGATCGACGAGGCCTCCATGGCCGACACCCGCACTCTCACCAGCATCCTCACCCACGCCCGTGAGCGCGACACCCGCGTCGTCATGGTCGGCGACCCCCTCCAGCTCCCGGCCGTCGGGCCCGGAGGGTTGTTCGCCGCGATCGCCGCCGAACGCGACGCCGTCAGTCTTGAGGCGAACAACCGCCAAACGAACACGTGGGAACGCGACGCCCTCCGCGACCTGCGCCACGGCAGAACCCTCCAGGCCCTCACCGCCTACGCCACCCACGGCCGCATCCACATCCAGGACACCATCCCCGAGCTGCACCAGCGCATCGGCGAGGACTGGTGGCACACCCACCAGGCGCACCCCGACCAGACCGTCGTGATGCTCGCCCACACCAACCACGACATCCGCGAGCTGAACCAACAGGCACGAGCTCATATGCATGCCCACGGCAGGCTCGGTCCGGACACCCCTATCGGGGGCCTGCGACTCGCGGTCGGCGACGCCGTGGTGCTCAAACGCAACGACCGCGAACATGGCCTGCGCAACGGCACGCGCGCCACCATCACCCACATCACCCACGAGGCCATCACCGCCCGAGCCGTGGACGACGGCACCCTGCACATCCCCCGCGGCTACGCCGAGCGGCACCTCCAACACGGCTACGCCATCACCATCCACGCCGCCCAAGGCCTCACCACCGACCACACCCTCATCCTCACCCCCGACGCCCCCGCCCTCCGCGAACTCGGTTACGTCGCCCTCACCCGCCACAAACACACCACCCGCCTCTACCTCACCCCCGACCACCCCGACACACCCACCGGCCCCAACGTGACCCGCGTGATTCGGCACCTCGACGTTCCCGCCAGTCAGCCCCTCGCCTCACGTCAATAGGCAGTTGACCCTCGGTGTTGGACACCTGATTCTGGGGCGGTAGCCCCGGCAGGAGGTGTTGCTGATGGGTCGTCCGATGAAGTACACCGCCGAGTTCCGCGCTGAGGCGCTGGAGTTGGTGCGGTCCTCCGGGCAGCCGATGGCCGAAGTCGCCCGGTCCCTGGGGATCAGTGATGGCACGCTGGGGAACTGGGTCAAAGCCGAGCGGGAGGCCCAGGAGCGCGGGGCGGATCCCCAAGCGCTCACCGAGTCTGAGCGGCAGGAGCTGGTGCGGCTGCGAAGGGAGGTCGCCGAGCTGCGGATGGACCGGGAGATCCTGCGCAAGGCCGCGGCGTATTTCGCCCGGGAGACGATGCGGTGAGCCGCTACCGCTTCGTCGATGACCACCGCGCGGCGTATCCGGTCAGGAGGTTGTGCGCTGCGGCGGGGGTGCCGCGCTCAAGCTTCTATGCGTGGGCATCGCGGACCCCCGGGTCCAGGCACTTGGCGAACGTGCGGCTGCTGGAGGTGATCCGGGAGATCCATGCGACCTCGCTGGGGACCTATGGGCGGGTGCGGATCCAGGGGCAGCTGCAGCGGCGCGGGATCCGGGTGAACCACAAGCGGGTCGCCCGCCTGATGCGCGCCAACCGGATCCGGGGTGTCGGAGGCCCCGGCGCAAAGGCGCGTCGGCACGCTGGCCGGCGGGTGGTGCCCTACCCGGATCTGATCGGCCGGGACTTCACGGCCCCGGCGCCGGATCGCCGGTGGGTCGCCGATTTGACCGAGTTCCCGACCCTTGAGGGCCGCCTGTATCTGGCGGGGGTGATGGACCTGTACGCCAACCGGATCGTGGGGTGGGCGATGGGCCCCCGGCGCACCGGGGAGCTAGTGGTGGACGCCCTGGTAATGGCCTTGGCACGCCGCCAACCCGAGGCCGGGGTGATCCATCACGCCGACCACGGCAGCCAGTACACCTGCATGCGCTTCACCGATCGGGCCCTCGATGAAGGGGTCGCCCTGTCGTTCGGGCGGGTCGGCACCTGCGCCGACAACGCCGCCATGGAGGCGTTCTGGTCCACGCTCAAACGCGAGCTCGCACACATCCACAGCCACCGGATCTGGCCGACCCGGATCGCCCTGCGGGCGGCCCTGTTTGAGTACCTGGAGGTGTTCTACAACCGGCAGCGTCACCAGACCCGGCTCGGGCACCGCACCCCCGCCGAATACGAGCACGACACCGTGAGTGCCGCATAACCCCGTGTCCACCCAAAGGGGTCAGCTGCCATACGCAGCACCCGAACGCGATCTCACCCTCGCACGCTGACGGACCCACCGAAGTACGTGTCCGTAGCCCGCGCGCGCAGACCTACGTCGAGGCCACAAGGATTCACATCTGGAGGCTCGACAGGATTCCCTTCCTTCGTGCTCTGGCGCCCGAACGGGATTGACAGGCTGAATCGCTTTCGCTTACGCTTCCGGCCGATTACTACCAATTTCGGGAGTTCGCCTTATGAAGCGTCGCGCTATGCCATTCACCATTTCAGCAGCGGCTTTGGGTCTGGCATCGTCCGTCGCCCTTGCTGCCTCGGGGGCACCACTCCCGCAGGTTGGGTCGCAAGTCGCGGGCCCTGATGGTCCAGCGATAGTCGGGGGCTCCGCGACCTTGACGAAGATCGCGGCACCAGGAGAGGGTATTGCGCCAGCCGCAGGGCTTCCAAGTCCGTCTGGCTGCGCTGTTCAGCCAAACTGGGCCCACCCCTCGGACAGGGTGAAGGGAGCGGCAAGCGGTGACGGCACGACAAACTGCATCCTGCCTGTCGCTCAACTAACGTACATTCCGGTCCTCTTCCGCGTGATCGCGGGCGTGCCAACGCCAATCGGAGATCGTGATGGTTACTCCTATATCGGCAACGGGGTAAGAATCGTGGGCGGCTCTTCAAAGGAGAACCCGTGTCGCTCAGGCTCCATCTACGTATCTCACGGCAGCGGCATCAGCATTGAGGCGTCCGGAACCTTCACAGGACAGAAGAGCGCCCCGGAAAGACCGTTTGCTGAGGACCTGGCCGTGCAGCAGAAAATGTCTCACTCTGATCATCCTGTTAACAGCGTTGGGCAGCACCGCGCTCGTCATCGTGATGCTGGGTAGCGGCGAACGCAATATAGATCCAGTGAGGCCATTATCGAACGCGTGTTGGCACCTTCAGCAGCGCCTCACGCGACGCTATGGGACGGTAGTTCTGAGCGGGCCTTGCCGTTATATTATACATGGTGGAAGAAGCCGCGGTACTCCACAGATTCGGACTTCTCAGGGATCCAGGACCGCTGGGAAAGCGCGCCAGTGCTTCGCCTACGAATGCGAGTCCAGTGAGGTCGTGCGCATCTACTCTCCGACAGTGCCTTTTCAGGCCTATGTCACTTCCTTCAGTGCTCGGCCAACCGGCAACAGTGCCCCCGAGCACATGCTTTCCGCCGAGCCGAGCCCAAAGACCTTGGGAGCAGCAGGGGGCACTCTCAGTCCCGGTTCAATCGAAATCCGTCAGATCAGCGATGGGGCGAACCGATGGGCCGAAATGACCGTTCCGAGAGACGCGCTAGGTCCCTATACGGTGATAAGTGCAAACTGGCGTGTCCTTGGCAACAAACCCGACACGCTTGCGCCTGAAGCAACCGCGGCATGGAACTTCCGGGTTCTACGACCACGAGGATAGCTCGACTTAGAGATCTCCTCATACCGATAGCGAAAGGTAGACGGAGGGCTCGACGTGCGGCGCTGGAGCCGGTGTAGCTGGAACACACATCCAGACTAAGGGACAGGTTTCGGAACCCCAGTCCCCACGGCGCCGAGTAGCTCTGTAGTTCGTCTTGGCAATCCTGCAACGCCGCGGGAAGCTTCCCGCCCACCCAGAGCCTCTCCGCCGGAACCCAAGGCGCGCCTCGGGACCGCGGCGTCTCGAGTCCGTGGCCCAGTGGCCGACCCAAGCAAAACGTGGGATTCTCACCACCGTGCCGGCACCCCTCATTCCGCTCGAGCGCCACCCCGGTATCTACCGCCGCGGCAGCAGATACGCGGTGCGCTTCAAGGACCCTCAAGGGAGGATGCGCCAGCGGTCGGCGAGGACGATCGCCGAGGCCAAGACCCTCCGAGCGACGCTCCAAACCGACGTGCACCGTGGGAGTTTCGGCAGTTGTCGCGGGTCCACTTTGAGGCCTACGCTCGGGAGTGGATTCGGCTGTACCAGGGACGGACCGGCCGGGGTCTACGACCGGCCACCAGGCGGACTACGAACGGGCCCTCGAGGCCCGTTGATCCCGTTCTTCGGGCGTCGTCTCCTCGCTGAGATCGAAGCCCGAGACATCAAGGAGTTCGCCAGCCAGCTCGCCGCGCAGGGCGCCTCACCGGCGGTGAGGAATCTGGTGGCGCCCGTCCAGGCTGCTTGCAACCGCGGTGGAAGAGGAGGTCTCATCCGCCACAACCCCGCGGTTGGGGTGCGCCTCCCCGCTCGCCGGCCCGATGAGCCCGACTCTGAGATCGTGAAAGCGCTCAGCGATGAACAGCTCGATGACCTGCTCGCAGAGCTCTCCGGCACCCGCGGCTCATCATCCGTTTCCTCGCCGAGACCAGGCTGCGCGTTGGCGAGATGATCGCCCTCCGATGGGAGGACATCGACCTCGGCGCCCGCCGGGTCCGCGTTCGTCGGCGCCTCCAGGGGCCAGGAGCCGGGCCAAAGAGCCGATACGGGCGACGGGACGTCCCGCTCTCGCAGAGTCTCGCCCGAGACCTCTGGCGCCACCGCGCCGAGACAACGTTTGCCGTCGATCAGGACTTCGTGTTCTCGACCTCACGAGGGACGCCGTACAGGCGTGAGAACGTGTACGCGCGCATGCTCAAGCCCGCCGCGGAGCGCCGGCATTGGCTGGGCGACGGTCCGCATGCTCCGCCACGTGCGCCACCCGCCTTTTCCGTGCTGGTCTCAACGCCAAGCAGGTCCAGGTGTGGCTCGGCCACCATTCCCCCGCATTCACCCTGGCGACCTACGTTCACCTGCTCTCCGATGATCTCCCCGACCCGGTGTTCTTCGAGGTGCCAGCCGCAGGGGTGTCACAGAGGTGTCACATGGACCATCCGAGAATGGCCGAGAGCGAACAGGCTTGAAAGCCGGTGAAGTATCGCTAAGAGCAGGTAGTTTCCAGGTCGGAGGAGGCCACCGAAAACGTTACCGGCGACTGTCAATCCGGAGGCCGCGGGTTCGAGCCCCGTCACTCCCGCTCGGAAAGCCCCGCCCGCGCGGGGCTTTCGTCGTTCCAGGCCGGTTCGGACCCACCGGCCGGCCCGTGGTGTCAGACCCGGCTCAGCGGGCGCTGCGACGCCGCGGCGCGGTGCCCGGGGCCGCGGTGGGCCTGCCGGGGCCCTGACCGCCACCGAGGGCAGTTGCGCCCGCAAGGGCACCACCGGTGCGCGTCTGCGGCGCCGACGCGGCCGCCGCCTCCGGCCCCCGCCGGGGTGCGCTCACCCTGGACCGACTCGCGGGCGGCCTTGGGGGTGCCCGCGCCCGGACCGCTGTGCCGCGGCCGGGTGCGCCCACCGGGGGCACCGGCGGGGCGCTTCTGCGGTACCGGCGCGGTGATCGGCTCCAGGCCCGCGCCCAGGGTGCGCTCACCGGGGGCCAGCTCCAGCAGCACCGGGTGGGTGGGGCCCTGGAAGCGGGTGGTGGTGGGCGTGATGCCGGCGGCGCGGGTGAGGTCCCGGACGTTCCGCACCTGGTCGGACGTCATGAGGGTGACCACCGTGCCGGCCTCCCCGGCCCGCGCCGTGCGACCCGAGCGGTGCAGGTAGGCCTTGTGCTCGTCCGGCGGGTCGGCGTGCACCACCAGCGACACCCCGTCCACGTGGATGCCGCGGGCGGCGATGTCGGTGGCCACCAGGGCCGCGGCACGGCCGCTCTGGAAGACATCGAGGTTGCGGGCACGGGCGCTGTGGCCAAGGTTGCCGTGCAACTCCACGGTGGGGACGCCGCTGAGGTTGAGCTGCCGGGCGAGTTTGACGGCGCCGTGCTTGGTGCGTGTGAACACCACCGTCCGGCCCGGGGCGCTTGCCAGGTCCACCAGCACTGGCAACCGGTGCTCGCGCTCGATGTGCAGCACGTGGTGGGACATCTCAGGCACCGATGCGCGCGCCGAGTCCGCCTGGTGGCTCACCGGATCGTTCAGGAACCGCTTCACCAGGCCATCCACCGCCGCGTCGAGCGTGGCCGAGAAGAACAGCCGCTGGCCGCGCGCGGGCGTGGCCTCCAGGAGGCGGCGCACCGCCGGCAGGAACCCGAGGTCGGCCATGTGATCGGCCTCGTCCAGCACGGTGATCTCGACGCGGTCGAGGTTGCAGTGCCCCTGACGGATCAGGTCCTCGAGCCGCCCCGGGCACGCGATGACCACGTCCACGCCGCGACGGAGGGCGTTCACCTGGGGGGCCTGCCCGACACCGCCGAACACCGTGCGGGTGGTGAGCCCGGTGGAGGCCGCCAGCGGGCCGAGGGCGACGCAGATCTGGTCCACCAGCTCGCGGGTGGGGGCCAGGATCAGCGCGCGCGGTGCCAGGGGGCGGGCACGCCGGCCCTCCGCGAGGCGGGTCACCAGCGGCAGCAGGAACGCGAGGGTCTTGCCGGAGCCGGTGCGGCCGCGGCCCAGCACATCGCGCCCGGTGAGCGCGTCGGGCAGGGTGGCGGCCTGAATGGGGGTGGGGGTGGTGATGTCCTGGCGGGCGAGGACGGTGGACAGGCGTGCGGGCACGCCCAGCTGTGCGAATGAGGTCAAGAAAACGCCATCTGTCTCGGGTGTCTCGCCGACGGCCGGGATCCGAGGTGTTCGGATGGCCTCGCCACGGAGCAGCCACGGCTGCTTCGACGGGCGGACAGCTCGGTGCGTGAGCTCGACGAGCTGACCGGGGCATCGTAGCGGAGTTCGCGGCGCGCGCCCCGTGCGCCGCCGGATCGTGAGATCCCTCTAGGCGCGGCCCCCACCGGGTGCGCCGGCACGCGGCCCCGGTCGATACACACGGTGCTCGTCGGATCCCGAAAGGACACGTGTGAAGCTCGCCGTTCGCCCGCTCACCCTCAGCGCCCTCACGCTCGCCCTCGCAGGCGTCGCCGTCCCGTCGTTCGCCTCCGCCGCCACCGTCGACACCTCCGGCTGCGGCACGCAGGTGTTCACGCAGGCCCTGTCGGTGTTCGGCGACACCAACCTGTACGGGCTCGCCCCGCAGGGGTCGTTCGAGGGCGTGGTCAGCGGGTGGACCGTCAACGGCACCGCGAAGGTGGTGGCCGACCCCGCCTTCCCCACCGGGCCCGTGGCCGACAAGTACTCGCTGGAGATCGCGGCCGGCACAAAGGTGATCAGCCCGCCGATCTGCGCGAACACCTCCACGCCAGGCTTCCGCCTGTTCATGAAGGCCCCGGCGAACAGCGTCCCGAACGCCGCGACCGTGGACGTGGGGTACCTGTCCACCTCCGGGGCCGACGTCCACAAGGCCGCGCTGATCAAGCCGACCGCCGGTGCCTGGGGGCTCACCGCCGTGGTGCAGGTGGACACCACCAAGATCGCGCTGGACTCCACCGGCTGGGGCCGCATCCGCATCGCGGTGGTGGCGCCGGGCAACACCGCCATGCGCATCGACGACCTCTACGTCGATCCCAAGATGCGCTAGACCGACGGGGTCACGCGGCATCGGGACGGCCGCATCCGTGCCCGGCTCCCTGGTGATGCCGGGCGCCACCCGCTACTCATGTGGCCGTGACCCACAGCGCGCCACCCGCCGTCGACGCGCAGGAGCGGCTCAGCGAACGGCTCGAGCGGTGGCTCGCCGGCGACGACACCACGCTGGGCGGGCTGGTGGACCTGTTCGGCGAGAAGAGCTTCGCCGTGGTGTTCACCCTGCTGATGGCGCTGCCCGCGCTGCCCCTGCCCACCGGGGGCGCCACCCACGTGTTCGAGATCATCACCGCGCTGGGGGCGCTGCAGCTCATCGCCGGCCGGGACGAGGTGTGGATCCCGAGGCGCTGGCGGGGCCTGCGGGTGGGGGGTGACGGCAACGGGAAGCTGATGCGCGGGCTGCTGCGGCTCATCCGGGCCCTGGAGCGGGTGTCACGGCCCCGCATGACCCGGCTGGTGCACAACCGGGTGGCCACCGTGGTGTGGGGCGTGCTGGTGCTGGTGTTCTGCGCGGGGGCGTTCTTCGCGCCCCCCTTCACGGGCCTGGACACCCTGCCCGCCCTCGGGGTGGTGCTGATGTCGCTGGGCGTGCTGCTGGAGGACGCCCTCATCGTGGGCCTGGGCGTGGTGGTGGGCACCGGCGGCGTGGTGCTGGAGATCACGCTGGGGCGCGCGGTGGTGGACTGGGTGCGCGGGCTGTTCTAGTGCCCCACTAGGCTGGTCGCACCACCAGCACGGCGTCCGCGGTGATGGGCGGCCGCAGGCGTACCTTCGCCCCGCCGTCCACCGCATCGTGGCCCAGCACCGCGCCGCTGCGCGGGTGGATCCAGGTGACGGTAAGACGTCCCGACGCCCCGGTGAGGTCCAGGGTCACCGCCCCGCCCCCCGGCGCGAACACGACGGCCTCGGGGCGGGTGCCGCCGGTGGTGAGGGCGTACCGGGACGAGGAGAACCCCTCGTCGGGATGCATGCGCGTGAGGTCCACCGACTCCGACACCTGCCGCACGATGCCCAGCGCCCGGCGCAGGCGCTCCCACTCGGGGTCGCGGAAATCGCCGTCCGCGGCGCCCAGGCCGGTGGCGGTGCCGTCGTACAGGTCCATGAACATGGGGTTGCCACCGCGTGTGAAGGCGCGCCACGGGAACGAGGCGTCCCCGCACACGCCGCACAGGTGGTCGGTGTCCATCAGCATGGGCTTGCCGGTGAAGGCGGGCGGGTCGTTCACCTTGCCGCCGGGCGAGACCCAGTCGGCGGGGCCCGCGTACAGGGCGTCGTTGCTCCCACCCGGGTACGGGAACGTCATGCCCACCGGATGGTGCAGCGGCCCGTCGCGCTCGGCATCGCGCACCACCGCCACCATGTGCTGCTGCCAGGCCACCGAGCTGCCGTCGCTCTCGTTGCTGATCTCGTACAGCACGCCGGGCTCGCGGGCCAGCGCGCGCACCACCGCGCGCACGTAGCGGTCCTGCACCGCGGTCACCGCGGGGGAGGTCAGGGTCTGGGAGTCGACCCCGCTGCCGTCGCCGTTCGGGTCGCCGTTCACGCCGTTGACGTTGTTGGCGGCGTTGAGGGGATGCCCCCGCCACGGGTCCTGCTTGTCCCTGAGCTTGCGCGTCACGCTCCAGCCGTTGAACAGCATCACCACCGTGGCGACGCCCCGCTGGCGCGCCGCGCGCACCCGTTCGCGCAACCGCGCAAGGTACGCCGGGTTCACCCGCGTCAGGTCGAACCGGGGTTTGCCGTCCAGGCCGTCACCGGGGCCGGTGCGCACGAACAGGGTGGGGGTGAAGTGGTAGTCGGCGGTGGTCTCGGTGGTCCACCGGGCCTGCTCCCACGTCCACAGGCGGGTGAGGTTGAGCCCGTGCACCTGCAGCATGTCCAGATAGCCGGTGTCGTCGAACACGGGCGGGGGATCGCTGGTGCCGGAGTCCTGCAGGTCGGCCCACGTGTGCGCCCCGGCCAGCACCACGCCACGGCCGAGGGTCCACCGGGAAGGGGCTGCCGGCCACGAAGCGCAGGGCGCCCGCCGTGCGCGGGTCCACCACCACCTCGGCCGTGGCCGTGCGGCCTCCCGGCGCACCGTCCGCGCGCCCTGCCCACAGAGCGGGCGATGAGCCGCCCCGGGCCCGTCAGCCGGACGGCCCCGTCGGCCGCCCACCGTCCCCCGCCGGTCACGTCACGCACCGAGCCGTCGGAGGAGCGCAGCACCGCCATCAGCCGCACCGGTTCCCCGGGGGCCACGGCCACGCGGTCGGGGCTCACCACCAGCGCCACCGGGTGGACGGGCCCCGGCGGATCCCGGTCACGGTGGGCTGAGGTGCCCCCGCAGCCCACCGGCGCGGCCAGGCATGCCAGGGGGGCGAGCACGGTGAGCGGACGACGCACGCCGTGAGCCTATGGGCGGTTCGCGCACCGCGCCCACCCCCCTCATGGGCGGTTCCCTACGGGAAGGTGATCGTGACCGTCCCGGTATCGGTGGTGGCCCCCGCACGGTTGAAGAACCACACCGGCCCCGAGTAGGTGCCGTCCGGCTGCAGCTTCACCAGGGCGTTGCCCGCGGTCATGCCCGAGGTGCCGAAGTACCAGGCCATGCCGGTTCCTCCGCCCACCGCGTTGTACAGGCTGCCCGGGTAGCGCTTGCCGCCCACCACCCAGTTGCCCTCGCTGCCACCGCGGAACGCGCGCACCGCGGTGTAGCTGAGGGTGCCGTGCGCGGTGGGGGTGGTGTAGGTGCCGTGCAGCGTGGGCGCGGCCACCGCGGCGCCCGCGTACAGCGACAGACCGGCCACCATGGCCACGCCCAGCAGGGCCGCGCGGATGGGCATGGATGCCCGTCGGAACATGTGTGCCTCCTTGGAGATGACGCGAATCGTCCGCTGTGGGGAGGCGGTGCACCCAGCGTAGGAGCGGCCCGGTCAGGAAGCGGTCAGCACACCGTCCGGCTTCGGGCGGCGAGGGGTCACGAGATTCCTCTACGGGGATCCGGTCATCCCCTCGCATCCGCCGATACAGGGCCTGTCCCAGTCGCTTCCCCCGCCTGAGAGGAACACCCCCAATGCAGCTGCGCAGCCGCACCGGCGCCGCCATCCTCGCGCTCACCGCGCTGTCCGCCGGGGCCCAGGTGGCCTCCGCCACCACCAGGCCCGTGGCACCCACCGGGTGCACCGCGCAGGCCTACTTCCCCGCGCTGTTGCCGTTCGGCGACCTCGGCTTCGCGCTGGCCCCGCAGGGGTCGTTCGAGGGGGACATCAGCGGGTGGACCATCACCGGCGGCGCCACCCAGGTGCCGGACCCGGCATACGCGTGGGGGCTGGTGCGCGACACCACCTCCCTGCAACTGGCCCCGGGCGCCTCGGCCACCAGCCCGCCCATCTGCGCCAACGCCGTCACCACGAGCTTCCGCATGTTCCTGAGGGCCGTGTCGGCCAAGGCCGACGACTACCGGGTGGACGTGACCTACCTGGACAACGCCGGCGGCACGGTGCGCGGTGTCGATGACCTCGGCACGCCGAGGCGCACCTGGACGCTCACCGCGCCCGCGCGGGTGCGCACCGACAAGATCGCGCTGGACGCCGCAGGCTGGGGCGCATCAAGATCACCGTCACCGCCCCGGACAACAGCCCGCTGCGGGTGGACGACATCTACATCGACCCGAGGATGCGCTGAGCGCACCGCGTCGCGGAGAGCCGCCCGGCGCCGGGCGGCCTCCGCCACGCTCAGCCGTTGAACGAGTGGAACTCGCCCAGCGGCTCGGGCAGCGTGGGCGTGAACGGCGTGAACATGTAGCTGGTGGTCGTGTCGAAGCCGGCCGCCATGGCCTTTGCCTTGTCCACGAACGGCAGCAGCGCGTCCACCGCCTGGCCGATGTTGGTCCAGCCCAGGGTGCGCTCGTACCCGTTGTTGTTGGGCGGGTCCACCGACTCGGCCTTCTTCTGCGCGCCGGTGAGGGTCTCGATGGGGCCGCCGTCGGCGGGCGTCACCGAGGTGGCGACGACGCGCGCCAACGTGCGGTGGTCGCTCTCGATGCCCATGATGCGCGCCGCCGTCACCCGCAGGTCGGGTGTGGAGAAGCGCCGCACCCCCACCAGGTAGGCCGCGATGAACGCGTCCTCCAGGGTCACCAGCGTGTTGAGGGTGGTGGCCGCGTCGCTGAACATGGTCTTCGGGAAGTAGAACTGGGTGTAGGGCGTGCCCTTCTTGGTGGCGCCCATCTCCAGCGCGTAGTGCGACATCTCCTCCTGGAGTGCGGCCTTGATGTAGCCCTGGTCGTCGTCCGGCAGGTGTGCGAAAAACGGCGCCGTGTTGATGATGTTGCTGTAGGTGGTCACCGCCAGCGCCTCGGCGATCTCCGCGGCGATCAGGATCTGCACGTCGTCCTTGGTGACGCCGCCCTTCTTGTGGTGGTGGTGCCCGTCGGCGTAGGCGGCGGGCACAAGGGCGCCGATGGCACCCATGCCCGTGAGGGCGGCGCTGCCGAGGGCGGCGTCGCGCAGGAACGTCTTGCGGCTGCGTGCCGCGAGTGTCTCGGTCATGTGTCTCGATCCTCCGTGTCTGTGTCGTGGACGCCCGCCGGGTGGCGGGCGCGTGGATGCGCGGGGGTCGCGGAGCGTCAGGAGTCGGGGGCGGCGTCGCCGGACACCCACCAGGGGCGCTCGGCGCGGGCCTGCACGCGCGAGGACAGGGCGATGCCCACGGCGTAGAGCACCAGCTGGGGCACCATCAGCAGCATCATGCTGGCGGGGTCACCGCCCGGCAGCGCGGCCGACAGCGCGGCGATGGCCACGATGGCCAGCCGCCATTGGCGCCGGTACAGCTGCGCGCTCGCCACGCCCAGGCGCGCCAGCCCGGCCATGGCGACGGGGATCTCGAACACGAGGCCCCCGGCCAGCAGCAGCGTGGTGACGAACGAGAAGTACTCGCCGGCCCGCACCTGCGCGTTGAACATGGGACCGCCGAAGCCCAGCAGGAACCCCAGCGCGGGCGGCAGCACGAACGTGTAGGTGAAGGCCACGCCGGCCAGGAACAGACCGCTGAGCGTGATGACGTGGCCGATCAGCACCCGCCGCGGCTGCGTGGGCATGGCCGGGGCCACGAACGCGTAGATCTGCGCGATCCACACCGGGACGCTCACCACCACGGCCGCCCACAGGCACACCTTCAGCGTGGTCATGAACGGCTCGGTGGGCGACAGGGTCACCAGGTGCTCGGCGTGGCCGGGCAGCGGGCGGGTGAGCAGTTCCAGCAGACGGTCCCGCCACACGTAGGCGGCCGCGAACCCCACCAGCAACGCCGTCACGCTCACCATCAGCCGCTGGCGCAGCTCGGTGAGATGGTCGGTCACGCTGAGCAGGTCCTCTCGCCCGGCGCGTCGTGGAAGCACCGTCCGGGCGGGCATCAGTCCTCCGGCGTCCGGGCGACGGTGTGCGCGGCGGCCAGCTTGTCCTTCACGCCGGCGTCGCCATTGTGGGACTCGCCGGTGACCTGGTCCTTCAGGTCGCGGATGCCGGCACCCAGGTGCTCGGCCGGGGAATCGTTGTGCGTGGACTCGCCGGTGAGGCCGTCTTTGAAGTCACGGATGCCGGAGCCCAGGTTGCGCCCCAGCTCGGGGAGACGCTTGGGTCCGAACACCACCAGTGCGATTGCCAGCACCAGAATGATCTGGATGGGCGAGACGTCGAACATGGAACACTCCTTGTGAGTGGGTGATGCCCCTCCACTACGAGCGTCCCGCCGGGCCGGATCACTCCGGGTCGCGCCGATGCACCCACACGTGGTGTGATCCGACCGGTTTCGCGGTACGTAGACCCAGCGCATGAGCCCACCCGATCCATCCCGCCTGTACGCCCGTTGCTCGGACGAGGAGTTGCTGGTCCTCATGGAGGACGGCGACGCCGACGCGTTCGAGGCCGTCTACGACCGGCATTCCCGGGGGGCGTACTCGCTTGCCTACCGCCTGCTGGGCAACGGCCCCGCGGCGGAGGACCTGGTGCAGGACGCCTTCCTGGCCGTGTGGCGCGGCGGTTCGCGCTACAGCCCCGGCCGGGGGAGCGTGCGCACGTGGATCCTCGCCATCGTCCACAATCGGGGCATCGACCGTCTGCGCACCGCGACGGCCATGAACCGCCGGCAGGAGGCCCTGCAACTGCTCGAGGTCCAGCGTGGCGACGGCCCGGACACGGCCGGGGAGGGCGTGGAGCGCGTGCTCAGCGCCCGCGTGCGGGCGGGCGTGGGCGCCCTGCCGGAGGAGCAGCAGCAGGTGCTGCGCCTGGCGTACTTCGGGGGGTTCACCCAGCATGAGATCGCCGAGATGCTCAGCGTGCCGCTGGGCACGGTGAAGGGCCGGGTGCGGCTGGGGCTGGAGCGCCTGCGACGTGACCTGGGCGTGACGGGGGACGGGGAATGAACGGCGCCGAGCACGAGGCCGTGCACGACCTGGTGGCCATCGTGGCCCTGGGCGCCGCCAGCCCGGACGAGACGGCCCGCGTGGAGGCCCACGCCGCCGTCTGCGTGGTGTGCGCAGAGGAACTGGCCACGCTGCGGGCCACCGCCGACCGGCTGGCGGTGGCGGTGCCGCAGCGCGAGCCCCCGCCGCGGCTGAAGGCGTCCCTCATGGCCACGGTGCGCGCGGAGGCCGGTGTCACCGAGCCCGCGGCGGCGCCGGTCGCCGCCCCGCGCCGCCGGTGGCGGCTGCCCACCCTCGGCATGGCCCCGCGCCCGCGGATGGTGTTCGCCGTGCTGGCCGTCGCGCTGATCGCGTCCCTGGCGGGCAACCTCACCTCCGCGCTCCGGCACTCCGGGACCTCGTCGCCGCGAACGGTGGTGACCGCCATGAACGGCACCGACGCGCTGCCCGGCGCCACGGGGCGGGTCACCTACCTGCCGGGCCAGCACGCGGCCGTGGTGGAGCTGGCCGGGCTGCCGCGGCTGGCCGCCGGGCAGGCCTACCAGCTGTGGGCGCTGCGGCCCAACGCCGCACCGGTGTCGGTGGCGCTGCTGCGCACGGCCGGGGCCGCCGGATCGGCCACCGTGGGCGATCTGCAGGGTGTCACGCAGCTGGCCATCACCGCGCAACCGGCCACGCACCGGGCCAAGCCGGAGGGCCCCATCATGGCCCAGGCGGCGCTGGGCACCTCGTAGCGCGTGCGACCCGCGCCGAGGCTCAGCCCAGCGCGCGGTGCATGAACGCGGCGGTGTCCGGGCACAGGGCGGCGAACTCCGGCGACGCGGCGATGCCGGCGGGCGCCTCGGTGCGCGGCACGGTGCGGAACCCCAGGCCGGTGAAGAACGCCTCGGCCGTGGTGGTGAGCAGGTAGGCGTCGGTGAGCCCCGTCGCGGCGGCGTGCCGCAGCCGGTCGGCCACCAGGCGCCGGCCCAGTCCGGTGCCACGCACCCCCGGTGCCACCACCACCGAGCGCAGCAGCGCGGCGCCGTCGTGCCGTTCGATGGCGGCGGCCCCCACCACCGCCCCGTGCGCGTCGGGCTCCACCACGGTGTCGGCCAGCGCGGCGGCCAGGCCCTCCACCGGCAGGTCCGCCGCCGCCAGCAGCGCCCGGATGGTGGGCAGGTCGGTGGGTGTGGCCTCGCGCATGGGCACCTCCGTCGCGGTGGGCGTACCAGGATGCCGCATTCGGTGCGCATGCGCATAAGCTGCCCGCCATGACCCAGGGCCGGCGCACCAAGATCATCGCCACCGTGGGGCCCGCCTCCGAATCGGATGCGGTGCTGCGCGACATGATGCTGGCGGGCATGGACGTGGTGCGGCTCAACCTGAGCCACGGCACGCTGGAGGCCGCGCTGGACCTGCACGGGCGCATCCGCCGGGTGGCGGCCTCGGTGGGCCGCACCGTGGGCACGCTGGTGGACCTCCCCGGGCCCAAGCTGCGCGCCGGCAGCTTCGGGTCGGAGGGCGTGGACATGACGGAGGGGCACCGGGTGCACCTGGTGCCCGGCGAGGAGCGCTCCACCGGACAGACCATCCAGGTGGATTACCCCGACCTGCTCACGGGCATCGAGGTGGGCGACCGCGTCAGCTTCGGCGACGGCGCCATCGACATGACGGTGGTGGAGGCCGGCCCGGACCGCCTGGAGGCGGTGGTCACCCACGGCGGGCGGCTGCGCGGGCGCCCCGGGGTGCACGTGCCCTCCGAGCGGCTGCGCGTGAGCACCCCCACGCCCGACGACCTGCGCATCCTGGATGCCTTCATCGACGCCGACGTGGACATGGTGGCCCTGTCGTTCGTGCGCTCCGCCCACGACGTGCGCCGCCTGGGCACCGAGCCACACCCCAACGGGCCGCTGGTGGTGGCCAAGATCGAGACGCGCAGCGCCGTGGACAACATCGGCGGCATCCTGGACGCCGCCGGGGCGGTGATGGTGGCGCGCGGCGACCTGGGCATCGACTGCCCCATCGAGGAGCTGCCCCACCTGCAGAAGCGCATCATCCGGGCGTGCATCGCCCACGGGCGGCCGGCCATCACCGCCACGCAGATGCTGGAGTCGATGGTGAACGCACCCTCCCCCACCCGCGCGGAGGCCTCGGACGTGGTGAACGCCGTGTTCGACGGGTCGTCGGCCGTGATGCTGAGCGGGGAGACCGCGGTGGGCCGCGACCCGGTGAACGTGGTGGCCACCATGGCCCGCCTGTGCGCGCAGGCGGACGCCGAGTTCGACGTCGAGAGCTGGAACATCGCCGTGGCCCGCCTGCACGGGGCCGCCGAGGAGGGTGACACGGTGTTCCACCGCGTCACCGACACCATGACCGACGCCGCCTGGCGCGTGGCCCGCGAGCTGGGCGCCAACGCCATCCTGTGCCTCACCCGCAGCGGGTTCACGGTGCGGGCCATCGCGCGGTTCCGGCCCAGCACGCCCATCCTGGCGTTCTCACCGGACGAGCGTGTGCGCCGTCAGCTCACCATCAGCTGGGGCGCAACCAGCATCGTGCTGCCCGGCTTCGGCACCAACCAGGAGATGGTGCGCGAGGCGGTGGCGGTGGCGAAGGACGCTGGGCACCTGCGCGGAGGGGACATCGCGGTGGTGCTGGCGGGGGACGACGCCCGTTCACCCGCCACCAACGTGCTCCGTGTCGTCCATGTGACCTGAGTCACCCCGCCAGCGCGGTGATGAGGTGCCCGATCAGGTACCCCACGCCGGCGGAGGCACCGCCGATCACCATCACCTGGAAGCCGCCGAACCACCACTTCTGGCTGGCGACCCGCGCCTTCACCACACCCAGGATGAACAGCGCCACCAGGGTGCAGAGGATGCTCACCACCAGCGCGGTGGTGCCCAGGGGCAGCGTGGCGTAGGGCCACAGCGGTACGACGGCGGCCACGGCGTAGCTGCCGCCCACCACCATGGCGTCGCCGAAGGCGGCCCCGCCGACGTCGGGGGACAGGTTGAGCTCCTTCTGCACCTTGGTGCGCAGGAACACCTCGGGGTGCGAGGCCAGCCCGAGGGCCACCTGCTCGGCCATGGGCCGCTCCAGCCCCTCCCGCTCCAGGATCAGCGCCAGCTCGGCGGTCTCCCGCTCGGGCTCCTCGATGATCTCCTGCCGTTCCGATTCGATCTCCGAGTGGTACAGGCGCTCCTCGGCCTCGCTGGCCAGGTACGCCCCGCCGCCCATGGCGATGGACCCGGCCACCGCCTCGGCGAGACCGGCCACCATGATCACCGACCGCGCCGGGTGGGCGGCCGCCATGCCGCTGACCACCCCCAGGGGCACCAGCAGGCCGTCCTGGAACCCCAGGATCAGCTCGCGCACCCGGGAGAGCTTCTCGATGCGCGCGGCCTCACCCTCGACGTGCTCGGTGATGTGGTGCTCGGCCGTCTGGCGGGCGGCGTCCGAGATTCCGGGCTGCGTCATGGTGCGCTCCTCGTGCGGTACGGCGTGATGGCCGAAACCTACGCGCCGGCTCCGATCCGCGGCGCGTCCGCGCCGCGCAGCCGCGCCAGCAGGCGCGACAGGTCGCGCAGTTCCGCGTCGTCCAGGCCGGCGATGGGGCCGAAGCCCGCGTCCACCAGGGCCCGCACGCCCTCCGTGCACCGACGGCGGCCCGCGGCGGTGAGCTGCACGATGCTGACGCGCCGGTCGGTGGGGTCCGCCTCGCGGGCCACCCACCCGGCCTCCACCAGGCGGTCCACCAGGTAGGTGGCGCTGGAGCCGTGGATCAGCAGCAGGTCGCGCAGGCGCATCACCGGCAGCCGCTCGTTGCGCGTGAACGACAGCAGCAGCAGCACCTCGAACCGTGACAGGGTGAGGTCCAGGGGTTTCAGCAGCCGCTCGATGTCCCGCAGCACCGTGGCGTAGCTGCGCAGCATCGACACCAGCACGGTGAAGCCGGACTCCCCGTCGTGACGCGCCGCCCACTGGGCGCGCGCCAGCTCCACGGGGTCGGTCGCCTGATCCATGCGCTCCGCCATCACGGCAAGCATATCGACATCAGATAGATTGACATCCGAATTTCTGGCGACATACTTACGCTACCCCACCACCGCACGCCCGGAGGCGCACCGTGTCCCTGCAGCACACCACCGAGCTCACCGAGGTGCACCGGCAGATCCAGGAGCTGGCCCGCGACTTCGCCGACGGCGAGATCGCCCCGCACGCCGAGGAGTGGAACCGCGACCACCACGTGCCGGTGGACGTGCTGCGGCGGCTGGGCGACACGGGCATGCTGGGGCTCCTGGTGCCCGAGGAGTACGGAGGCCCCGGCCTCGGCGCGCTGGCGCTGGCGCTGGTGGTGGAGGAGTTCGCCCGGGTGGACGCGGGCTGCTCGGTCACCGTGGCGGCACAGAACGGCCTGGTGGTGTCGCCCCTCATGCGCGCCGGCACCGAGGCCCAGAAGCGGGAATGGCTGCCGCGGCTGGCCACCGGCGAGGTGTTCGGCAGCTACGCGCTGACCGAGCCCGACATCGGGTCGGACACCGCCAACCTGCGCACCAGCGCCACGGCCGTGGACGGTGGGTGGCGGCTCAACGGCGCCAAGCAGTGGATCACCAACGGCGGCATCTCGGACGTGTTCGTGGTGTTCGCCCGCACGGGCGGGCCGGGCGCCCACGGCATCAGCGCCTTCCTCACCGGGCACGCCCCCGGGTTCACGGTGGGCCGTGAGATCCCCAAGATGGGCCTGCACACCTCCTCCACGGTGGAGCTGGCCTTCAACGACCTGCTCATCCCCCGTGAGGGGCTGCTGGGCGAGGAGGGCACGGGGCTGCGCCTGGCCCTGGCAACCCTGGACGGGGGCCGCATCACCATCGCCGCGCAGGCGTGCGGCATCGCCCAGGGCGCCCTGGACCTGGCCGTCTCCTACGCCAAGCAGCGCAACGCCTTCGGCGGGCCCATCGCGCGGTTCCAGGGCGTGCAGTTCCCCATCGCGGACATCGCCGCGCAGCTGGAGGCGGCCCGCGCGCTCACCCACCACGCCGCCCGCCTGCGTGACGAGGGACAGCCCCACGGCGCGGTCGGGGCCAAGGCCAAGCTGTTCGCCTCGCGTGTGGCGGTGAACGCCGCCGACGTGGCGGTGCAGACCCTGGGCGGGTACGGCTACTCCACCGAGTACCCGGCGGAGCGCTACTACCGCGACGCCAAGATCACCGAGTTGTACGAGGGCACCAGCGAGATCCAGCGCATGGTCATCGCACGCGACCTGCTGGGGGACGCCGCCCGCGGCTGAGCCTGTTCCACCCCCGGGCGGCCGGTGTACGGTCGAACCCGGAGAGCGCCGACCAGGGGGTGTGACATGGCCACGACCACGGGCGTCGCCGCCGAGACGGTGATGGTGGACCGTTTCTGCGACGGCATCATCGGCCCCAGCGCCGAGGTGCTGGGCACGGTGCGCGACGGGGGCCACATCGTGGCCAACACCGCGCCGGGCTGCTGGGGGCCCATGATCACGCCCGCCATCAAGGGCGGCCACGAGGTGACCCTGCCGGTGGCCGTGGAGGGCGCCGAGCCCGGTGACGGCATCGTGCTGCGCATCCGTGACATCACGGTGACCTCGCTGGCCACCGCCTCCGGCAACGACCGCTTCATGGACGGCCGGT
>JAXLSS010000009.1:0-109166 GCA_046330395.1 Thermoleophilia bacterium | reverse complement strand
CCGGGCGGGCGCCGCCGGATCCCACACCTGGATGAACCCGTCGTTCTGGCCGGAGGCCACCCGGCCATCCGCCAGCACCGCCAGCGCCATCACGCTCTGATGCCCGCTCTCCACGGACGTTCCCACCAGCCGGGAGCCGCGCCGGGTGAGGAACGTGACGCGGTGGTCGTCGCTGCCCACCACCACCCGTCCCCCGGGGAGGGCGACCACCGCCCGCAGGACGGCGATCCCGGCCCGGCCGGTGGCGACGGGTGCGGTCATGTGCGCGGGGTCCCAGACCTGGACGAAGCCGTCGTCGGTCGCCGCCACCAGCATGCCGTCGGGCGCGACCACAAGCTGGCGCACCCGGCCGGCATGCGCCTGGACGCGCCGCACCGGGTGGGCCCGTCCCGTGGGCCGCCGGGACGGCCAGATGTTGATGTCACCCTGGTCGTCCCCCGTCGCCACCCGGCCGTCGGGCAGCACCGCCAGCGTGGTGGTGCTGACGTCCTTGTTGGGCACCCCCCACAGGGCGCGCGGCGGGGTGGTGCCCCACATGGTGAGGCGGCCCACGCCGCTGAGGGACACCATGCGGTTGCCGGGCACCGCACCCAGGGCGCTGACGCTCCGGTGCTGCACGCTGCCGTCCGGCCGCACGGTGATCTCCTCGGCCGAGCTCACCACGCCGGGGGCGCTGCGCAGATCCCACAGCTGCAGCTGACCCGCACCGGACACGGTGGCGGCGGTGCCATCCGGCAGTGGGACGGCCGAGTTGAGGGCGGCGTCACCGATGGACATCGACGCGACGGTCTGGCGCGGGCGGTCCGGGTTGCGGATCTCCGCCACGCCGGCCTGGCTGGCGAGCAGCAGGTTGCCGTCCTGCATGGTCGAGGCGATCACCAGCCCCGCGCCCGGGGCCGCCTGGTTGATGTGCCGCAGGCGCGTGCCCACGCTCCAGAGGTCGAGGTAGCCGTTGCCACCGGAGGCCAGCCGGCCCCCCGCCACCAGCGCGAACGATGCGACCGCCGTGTGCCCGGTGTCGATGGTCTGGAGCGGGTGGTCCAGGTGCGCCAGATCCCACACCTTGATGGTGCCGTTGTCATCGCCGGACAGCAGCCGTCCGTCGGGGAGCTGCCCCAGGGCCTCCACGCCCGCATCGCTGGCCTGCACGGTGGCGTCCACGCGCAGACCGTGGTCGGGGTCCAGCACCGTGACCTGGCCGTTGTCACGGCCCACCGCCACACGGCCGTCCGACAGCAGCTGCGCGGTGTACACCGGCTTCCCGCCGAGGTTGCGCTGAGCGGTCACCGTGCCCAGCTCGGCGCGCGGACGCACCTGCACCGCGCCGCTGAGATGCACGGTGAGCAGCCGGTTGTTGGACAGCTCGATGATGCCGTAGATGGACTGCTCGCCACACTGGACGCTGGCGATGGGCGTCTGGGGCCTGCCGACGTCCCAGATCTGCAGCACGCCGTCGTCACCCCCGATGGCCAGCCGGCCATCGGACAGCCGCCGCACCGACCACAGCGGCCCACCGGCCACCATGAGGCGGCGCAGCGGGCGGCCGGCGGCGGCCCGCAGTGCATCCAGCCCGGCCGTGGTGCGCCGCTGGGCCAGCGAACGCTGCGCCAGCGTGAACGGGTCGCCCCGGTTGGTGGACAGCGCCAGCTGCGATTCGGCGACCAGCGCCGACGCCGTGCTGGCGCGTGCGGCGCCGGCGTCATGGTCGGCGTTGTTGCGCTCGATCACCGTCACGGCGGTCGCGGTCCCCAGGATCACCACGCCCGTGGACAGCCCCGTGATGAGCAGGCGCACGCGGCGGCGGTGCACGGCCCGCGACCGGTCGGCGCGGTCCCGGCTGGCGGTGAGGAACGCCAGTTCCCTGGGGTTGAGGTCCTCGGTGGAGCGGTCCTGCCACGCGCCCAGGCGCGCGCCGCGGAACAGCAGCCCCTCATCCCCGCCCGACTGGTGCCACTCGGTGCTGGCGTCGGTGAGGCGGCGGTGCAGCGCCAGGGCCTCACGGTTGTCCCGGATCCAGGCCCGCAGCTTCGGCCAGGCGCGGATGAGGGCCTCGTGGGTGAACTCCGCGGTGCGCCGGCCCGTGGCGGGGTCGGTGGCGAGGGTCACCAGGCGCGCGGCGGCCAGCCGTTCGAGCACCCCCGTCAGCACCGGCGCCTCGTCGTCCTGCACGGCCAGCTCGTCCACGTCCACGCGGCGGCGGGTGTCGTCCACGCCGTCCTCGCGCACGCTGGTGAGGCGCAGCAGGGCACGGCGCGCCACCCCGCGCTCCCGGTCGTCGAACCCCGCGTACACCTCGTCCGCCCGCTGGGCCAGGGCGCCGCCCACCCCGCCGGACGCCTCGTAGGCCTCCATGGTGAGGCGGTTGGCCCGCCTGCGCCGCCACAGCTCCAGCAACAGGTGCTCCATCAGGGGCAGCGCGCCGTGCCGCCCCCGCACCTCGCCCACGATGCGCCGCACCACGCCGGGGTCCACCACCAGCCCCGCCGCGGCCGCGGGCTCCTCCACCGCACGGCGCAGCGCCGCGCCGTCCATGGGCCCCAGCAGCACCTGGTGTTCGGTGAGCATGGCGCGCAGCTCGGCGTGCTCGGCGCAGCGCCCGTAGAAGTCGGAGCGCATCGTCAGCACCACGTGCACCTGGCCGCCGGGACACGTGGCGGCGAACAGGAGGTTGTCGATCACCGCCCGGCGCTCGGCCGGGCTGTCGGTGAGGGTGAACACCTCCTCGAACTGGTCCACCACCAGCAGCACCAGGTCGCCCGCGGTGGCGCGATCGAGGGCCCGCGGGTCGTCCAGGATCCCCCGCGCGGTGAGGCCGTCGCCCACCGCGGCGGCCAGGCTGCCTGCGGCGGCCGCGCCGGGGGTGCACCGGCACACGCGGATGCCCACGTGCCGGGCCCGCATGGCGGGCACCAGCCCGGCGTGCACCACCGAGCTCTTCCCCGATCCCGACGCGCCCACCACGGCCAGGAAGCGCCCGCGGCCGAGCTCGTCCAGCAGGCGCATCACCTCCTGCTCGCGCCCCACGAAGAACCCCTGGTCGGCCTCCTGGAAGGGGGCCAGCCCCACGTAGGGCGCCACATCGCCGCCGGACACGTGCATCGCGCGCCGCGGGGCGTCCAGGATGTGCAGCAGCTCGTCCATGCCGTCACCGTCGCAGCGGCGCAGATCCACCACCGGCCGGCCGGCAAGCGGCGACGGCGGGTCGCGCAGCTCCGGCGCCCCCTCCAGGCGGCCCACCGCCAGCACCAGGGCCGGGTCGGCGCTGGACATCCCGCGCAGCACGGCCAGCAGCGGACGCGCCCACTGCGTGAGGCCCGTCCGGCCCACCAGCACCACGCCGGCGCGGGCACCGGCCAGATCGTCGCCCGGGGCGGCGCCGGCCAGGGCCGCCTCCAGCCCGTTGGCGCGGAGGGCGGCCACCACGTCGCCGGCGGCGCGCCGGTCCTGGGGGTGGTGCAGCACCACCACCGACCGGCGGGTGGCCAGCAGGGCGTCCGCGAACTGCGAGGCGGTCTCGTAGCGGCTCTGGGGGTGCTCCGCCGTGGCCCGTCGCAGCACGGCATCGACGCCGGCCGGGACGCCGGGCACGTCGTCGGCCACGGAGGGCAGCGGGCCGGTGGCGGGCGCCCGCCGGCCGGTGAGCGCCTCGTACACCGTGCACCCCAGGGCGTAGATGTCCGCCGCGGGCCCCACCGCCCCGCCGCGCAGCTGCTCCGGGGCGCTGTAGATGGGGGTCCCGCCCTGGTGTCCTCCCCGCGCCAGCTCCGACGCGGGCGCGGCGAGTCCGAAGTCGCTGAGGTACACGCGCTCATCGCCGCCGGGGTCGGAGATGAGGATGTTGCCCGGCTTGACGTCGCGGTGCACCAGGCCCTTGGCATGCGCGGCGTCGAGGGCGTCGGCCACCTCCGAGGCGATGCGCGTGACCGCGCCCAGCGGCAACCGGCCGTGACGCCGGATGGTGCGGTGCAGGTCGGCCCCGTCCACATACCGCATCGCGATGAACCGGACGCCGTCCACCTCGTCGCTGCGGTACACCGGCAGCACGTTGGGGTGCTCCAGCGCGGCGCCCCGCTGGGATTCGTGCCGGAACAGCTCCCGGTACCGATCCCACGCGGGGCTTCGGCCGGACAGCACCTTCAGGGCCACCACCCGGCGCAGCTCGGGTTCGAGGGCCCGGTACACCACGCCCATCCCGCCCTCGCCGGCGATGCCCTGCACCACGTACCCGGCCAGCGTGTCACCGGGACGCAGCCGCGGCGGCCGGGCCTCCGGCGGCGGGCCGGGACCGTCGCTGGGCATCGTGTCGGTGTCGGCGGTGGGCGGCGTCAGGGTGCCGCCCACACCGTGGCCGTGTCCGTCCCCGTGGGGCGCCGTGCCCTCAGGATGCATGCGCCGTCCCCCCGCCCGCCTTTGCCTTCGCCTGCGGCGGGGCACCGGCGATGGCGATGGCCGTGACCCGGCCGGTGAGGCCGGCCGTCACCGCGATGGTCACCAGGGCCCCCAGCAGCAGCGCGGTGGACTCCCCCGGCGCAAGCACGCCCAGCTGGCTGCCCAGCGCGGCGGCGGCCACCGGGACGCCCAGCTGTGACGCGGTGATGGCGGCGAGCGGCCAGGGCTGCCCGGTGAGCCCCATCACCCCGTGCACCGCCACCGCGGCCACCCCCAGCACCACACCCAGGATCACGGCGGAAGGGTGATCGATGAGGTCGCGAAGGTCCAGGGAGGTGCCCAGCCAGACGAAGAAGATCGGCCCGAAGAACCCCTCGGTGAGGGCGAACAGCTGCTTGGCCAGACGCCGCGGCTCACCCACCGCCGACACGCCCAGCCCCAGGGAGAAGCCGGCCAGCATCACCGAGACGTGCACGTGCTGCGCCAGGCCGGCCATCCCGAACAGGACGGCCAGCATCACCCGGAGCTCCAGGGCCAGCTTGCGTTCCTCGGAGGTGGTGTGCACCAGCTTGCGCCGCCCCGAGCGCTCGGCCCAGCGGTAGACCCCCCACACCAGCAGCGCGGCCACCGCCACCACCACCGCGCCCACGGCCGCGCGGGGTGCGTGGCGCGGGTCGATGGCCAGCGGCAGGGCCACGATGGAGGCGGCGTCGGCCACGGCGATCTGCGGCAGCATCGCCACCACGGCCGGGGCCGTGAGGGGCACCCCGCTGAGCGCGGGCATCACCAGACCCGCGGACGACGATGCGATCAGCACCGCGTACAGCGGGCCGTGGTGGTTGCCGAACGCGTGCGCGATGCCGACGCCGGCGCCCCCCGCCAGCACCCCGACCGCGACCGCCCGGAGCAGGCCGCTGCGCAGCCCCGCCCGCAACGCGCGGTCCCGCATGGGCACGTGTGACCCGGCCACGAACATCACCAGCGCGAAGCCCGCCTGGGCCAGGAACGCGAACACGGGGTCGTCGGCGTGCAGCACCCGCAGGCCCGTGGCGCCCAGCGCCAGGCCCACCGCAAGCTCACCCACCACCACCGGCAGGTGCAGCCAGCGCGGCAGCGACAGCAGCGGCCCCGCGATGGCCACCGCACAGATCAGCCCGAGCTGGGCGAAGTTCATCGCGCCGCGACGGTGCGGTCGATGGACCGCCGACGGGCCGCCGGCTCGAGGCCGGCCGCCATGCCGGGAATCGGCGCACCTCCGGCGGCGGGGCGTTGCATCGCCGGGATGGTAGTGCGTGGCGACGATGTCCGGGAACAGGCCGACCCGTCGCCACGCCCATGGCCGGGGGGCGTCCGTGCCCCCCGGATGCCGTCGCGGGCTACTGCTCGGTGGTGCCCGTGCTCACCGGGGCCCCGCTGGGAGCGGCCTGGGCGGCGGGCGCCGCCGACTCGTCGCCGGGGTCGCTGGAGGCGTTGGTGGCCGCCAGGCGGATCACGCGCTCACACGACGGGTCCACGAGGTCCTCGGGGCGCGCGATGGCCAGGTCGCGGCCGGGACCGCACACCAGCACGTCGGGCGTGTTGTCCATCGCGCGGGACAGCAGCACGTCGGCGCCGCGGCCGCCCAGCAGGATGTCGGCCCCCATGCCGGCGAACAGGGTGTCGTTGCCCGGGCCGCCGATGACGCGGTCGTCGCCGGTGCCACCCGACAGGACGTCGTCGCCGAACCCGCCGGTGACCACGTCGTTGCCGGCCTGGCCCAGGGCCACGTCGCGCCCGGGCCCGGCCTCCACCATGTCGTTGCCCCTGCCCGCGAACACGGTGTCGGCGCCGAACCCGGCGAACACGGCGTCGTCACCGGCGCCGGCGTCCACCACGTCGGGGCCGTGGAAGGCCAGCACCAGATCGTTGCCGCCCATCGCGGTGATGGTGTCGGCGGTGTTGGTGCCGCGCAGCAGGTCGGGGCTGTCGGTGCCGGTGAGGGTGGCGGCGGAGGCCACGGGGGCGGCCACGGCGACGGCCGCGGCGGCCACGATGAAGAGGTGTCGAGCGTTCATGGGGTTGATGCCTCCAGCGAAAGGGAACGAATGAAGCGCTGGAGTGATCCTGCGCGCCGCACATGCGGGCGATGCGGTGAGAACCGTGTGGGAGCGTCGTGCGTCTGTAAGCAGATTTGGCGAGTTGTGAGCGCCACGGCCGCACGCCCGCGAAACGTGTGCAGCCTGTGTGCATCTGTGAGGCGCGGGCGCACCGCTTGACCGCGCGGCGCCATCCACCGATGCAGGGAGGGTGCGTCGATCCATCGCCCTCCTGGCGGGAGCACTGCTCGGCGGTGCCCTGGCCCTGACCGCCTGCGGTGACGCGCCACGGCGGCCCGCGGCGCGCGACTGGTCGCCGCGCCCGGCCGCCGTGGACGGCCTGCGCACCCTGGCGCAGTCCGATGCCGCGGGCTTCCGGGTGCACACGGGCTCGGGTGACGAGACCTTCCTGTCGGGGGTCAACCTGGGCAGCACCCTGCCACTGCACCAGCCGGGTGAGGTGAACCTGCTGGACGCCGGGCACTACCGCGCCTGGTTCGCGCAGATGGGGCGGCTGGGCATCCGCACCGTGCGCATCTACACCCTCCACCCGCCCGCGTTCTACCGGGAGCTGGCCGCCTACAACACGGCCCACCCCACCGCCCCCCTGTACCTGGTGCAGGGCGTGTACCTGCCCGACGAGTCCTACAACCAGCCCGGGCGCTCGCTGTACACCCCCGCCATCGACCGCGCCTTCACACGGGAGCTGCGCGACCTGTCCGCCGCGGTGCACGGCCACCTTGTGCGTCCCCGCACGCCGGGACGCGCCTGGGGCAGTTACACCACCGACGTCTCGCCGTGGCTGGTGTCGTGGATCGTGGGCGTGGAGTGGGACCCCACCGGCGTGCTGCAGACCAACCGGCGCAACGCCGACGCCCCCGCCGTGCACGGCACGTACTTCCGCAGCACGGCCGACGCCAGCCCCACCGAGCGCTGGATCGCGCGGCACATGGAGCTGCTGGCCGGGCTGGAGGCCGCGCGCGGCGTGTCGATGCCCATCGCCTTCGCCAACTGGCCCACCGCGGACCCGCTGCGGCATCCGCAGGAGCCCAACCCCAACGAGGACCTGGCCGGCGTGGACGCCAACCACGTGCTGCCCACCCCGCGCTGGCCGGGCGGCACCTTCGCCAGCTTCCACGCCTACCCGTACTACCCGGACTTCCTGCGCTACGAGCCGGGACTGGACGTGGCGGTGGACGGGGTCACCGACCGGTACGCCGGCTACCTGCTGCGCCTCAAGCGGCATTACGCCGCGCACATGCCCCTGATGGTGGCCGAGTTCGGCGTGCCCGCCTCACTGGGGATGGCCCACTACGGCACCAACGGGCGGGACCAGGGCGGACACAACGAGCGCGAGGCCATGGCGATGGACGCCTCCATGCTGCGCATGTTCCGCAACCTCGGCCTGGCCGGGGGGATGGTGTTCAGTTGGGAGGACGAGTGGTTCAAGCGGACCTGGAACACCATGGATCACCAGGATCCGGAGCGGCGGCAGCTGTGGCACGACCCGCTCACCAACGAGCAGTGGTTCGGCCTGGTGGCCACCGATCCGCAACCGCTGCCGGACGCCTCCGCCGAGGTGAGCCCGGCCGGCGGGTCGTTCGCCGATGTGCTGGTGCACGCCGACGCGTCCTGGGTGTACATGGACGTGGCCATGCGGGATGCGCTGCCACGCCGGCTGGCGGTGGACGCCGATGTGGTGCCGGGCGGGCGGTCCACCGACGTACGCATCCTGGCGGACACGGTGACCGGTCAGGCCCGGCTGCAGGTGCGGGCGGCGCTGGACCCCATCCGGCTGGACACCCCGCAGCGTCCCTACCGGCAGGGGCAGTCGCTGCCCTGGCACGACTACGCCCTGATCACCAACCGCGTGTACCACGTGCACGGGCGCACCCTCCCCGCCGAGTTCCAGTCGGTGGGCGAGCTGATCCGCGGTGACTGGGACCCCACCGCCAAGGACGGCGATTCCAACGCCACCTGGCAGGTGGACGCGGCGCACCGCACGGTGCACCTGCGCATCCCGTGGTCGATGCTGGGCCTCGCCGACCCCTCCTCGCGGCTTGCCCTCGGCGAGGGCACACCGGCGCGGATGGTGGCGGTGCGGGGCATCGGGTTCACCTTCGACGCCGACGGGGCGCGCACCGGCCTGCGGTTCACCTGGGACCCCTGGAACCACACCACGTACCGGGAGCGGCTGAAGGACGGCGTGCAGGCCCTGGCCGACGCGTTCGCCGCGGTCAGCCCGTAGTGTCCCGCGTCGGACGTTCGTTGCGCTTCTCGCGAGCGAAAACCGAGCAGCGTCAGGACGCAGTGTCCCCCGCATATCGGGAATATTCGGGGGACCGAGGACGCCGCGATGCGAAGTGTTTGCAGCCGCGAGAACGTGACAAGACGTCCGACGCGGGACACTGAGGGCGCGCGGCTCAGGGGGTGAGGATCCGGAACCCGCGGGAGGCGCGGGCGGACATCCCCGCCACCGTCGCGGTGGCGGTCACCACGTACCGCCCGGGCCGGAGACGGTGCCCGGACGCCATACCGCCGAAGGCCACCCGGTTGCGCCCCGCCACCCCGTGCACCAGCGGTCCCCTGGTGGTGGTGCGCAGCACGCACCGCGGTCCGCGTGATGCGGAGGCCCTGCAGCGCCCCCCGGCGCGGTGACCCGATGTGAGCCGCGTGAAGGTGAGGCGCACGTCGGCCGCCCGCGTGAGGGTGAACGCGAACACCGTGCCCACGGGAACGCCCCGGCGCCCCGCCCCAGTGGTGCGCCACGCCCGGTGGCTCTGGGTGAGGGCACCGATGGCGAGCGCGCCGGTGGTGGTGCCCGCCGGGAGCACGGTGAGGGTGCGGCTGGTGGAGGCCGTCTGGCCGGTCGCATCGGTGACCGTGACGCGCACCACCGCCGTCCCCGCATCGCGGTAGGTGTGGGTGAGGGTGGCTCCCGAGGCGGTGGCTCCGTCCCCCAGGTCCCACGAGATGGTGGGGATCGCCGACCATGCGTCGTGCGCCGTGACGGACAGGGTGACCGGAGCCCCGGCCACCACCCGGGCGGGAAGGCCGACGCCGTCGATCACCGGCGGGGTGGCGTCGAACGGGATCACCCTGGCCACCATGGCCATCGGCGCGCGCGCCGGATCGGGGATGTTGGCCGACCCCACCAGCGCGTCGCCGGCGCCGTCCACGGCGGGCGTGGGCGTGAGGAGCGGGCTGATCAGCTGGATGGCCCCCGCGGTGACGGTGCCCACGTCCTGCGGCACGGTCCACGCGGCGGCGCCCGCGGGGAGCTCGGCGGCCATCGCCTCGTTGGTGGTGCCGTTGGGGCTCTGCCACCCGGCGAACACGTCGCCCCGGCCGTTCACCACCACGCGCGGCAGCTGCGGTCCCACCGGGTCCACCGGCGAGCTCAGGGCGGTCCAGCCGCCGGCGTCCGCGGGGAGCCGCGCGGCGTGCAGCACCGTGACGCCGGTGGCGGGGGTCTGCACCCACATCGCCACCGCCGCGCCGTCGGCGCCAATCGCCACCGCGGGATCGCTGCCGGTGACCCCCACGGACGTCAGCGCCCCGGGATCCGTCCACAGCGTGGTGCCGTCGGTGTTGGTGCTCGACCGGATCGCGGACGATCCGAGGCCGGTCTGGTGCCACACCACCAGGGTGCGGCCGCCGGGACCCACGGCAACGTCCGGCTGGGTGGACGAACTCACCGCCGTCGGCAACGCCAGATCGGTGGGCGTGGGATCCCAGGCGCCCAGCCCCGGGGAGTACCGCGACACCTCCACGCCGGAGTTCTGCTGGCCGTTGGTGCCCTGCTGCCAGGCCACGGCCGCGCGGCCGTCCGCGGCGATGGCCACCCGGGGCACGTTGGCCTCCTGCTTGGCCGTGGTGCTGGACAGCATGGCGGGCGTTCCCCAGACGCCGGTGCGCAGGTCGCCGCGGACGGCCTCGGCCACCTGGGCCGAGCCCGTGGCGCGAACCCATGCCACCACGACGTCGCCCGCCGCGTTGGCCGCCAGCACCGGGAACGTGGTGCTGGGGGTCGATGCGGAGATCGCCTTCGCCGCCCCCCACGCCCCGCCCGCCGGGCGGATCGCGGCCTTCTGCACTCCGAGACCACCCTGCGTCGCGATCCACGCCACCACCGAATCGCCGGCCGCGTCGATGCCGGCCACCGAGTATCCCGACAGCGTGTCGTCGCTGGACAGCTTCACGGGTGCGCTCCACGCGCCCCCGGTGGGGCGAGTCGCCACCCACACGGTGTCGTTGGCCCCGTCCGACTGGGTCCATGTGGCCACCGCGTCGCCCCGCGTGTTCACGGCCACCCGCACCGCGAAGCCCTGCGCCACGCCCGGGGCGCTGAGCTGCACCGGGGCACCCCACGCGCCGCCGGCGGCGACGGCCACGCCCGGGGAGGCGGCGACGCACCCCAGGATTCCGGCCACCCCGATCCACCCGCGCCACGGTGGGCACCGACGCGACGAGACACGCATTGCGCGACCATCTCACGGCGGCCTCCGGAAGCGCCAGCATCCCGGGATGGCGTGGGTAGGCTGACCGGGTCATCGACGGGGAGGCGGGTGTGCGGGCGGAGATCGGCGTGATCGGCGGGTCGGGGTTCGCCGCGCTGGTGGAGGACGGTGAGCGCGTCCCGGTGGACACGCCCTACGGGCCGCCCTCCGCCGTGCCGGTGGTGGGTGAGCACGCCGGGCGGCGGGTGGCCTTCATCCCCCGCCACGGCGACCGGCACGAGTTCCCGCCCCACCGCATCAACTACCGGGCCAACCTGTGGGCGCTGCGCGAACTCGGGGTGCGCTGGGTGCTGGGCCCGTGCGCGTCCGGCAGCCTGCAGCCGCGCATCGCCCGCGGCGACTTCGTGGTGTGCGACCAGTTCGTCGACCGCACCAGCGGCAGGCCGGACACGTTCTACGACGGCCCGGAGACCACGCACGTCGCCGGTGCGGACCCTTACTCCCCCGTCCTCCGGCGGCTGCTGGTGGACGGCTGCCGCGAACTGGGCATCCCCGTGCATGACGGCGGCACGGTGGTGGTGGTGCAGGGCCCGCGCTTCTCCACCCGCGCCGAGAGCCGCTGGTTCACCCAGATGGGATGGGATGTGGTGAACATGACCGCCTACCCCGAGGGGTGGCTGGCGCGGGAGCTCACGCTTGCCTACGCCACGGTGTCACTGGTGACCGACCTGGACGTGGGCCTGGAGGGCACCGAGGGCGTCCAGCCGGTGGGCCTGGACGAGGTGATCGCCACCTTCCACGCCAACAACGCCCGCGTGAAGGACCTGCTGGCCCACGTGATCGAGAGGATCCCGGACGAGCCGGACCCGCATTGCGTCACCGCATTGGACGGCGCGCGCTTCTAAGGGTGGCTTCTCACAAAGTTGCCCTCTGACCGAACGCTGCGTATGGCGGGTTCGGATCGTTGATCGCTACCACAGCGCCCTTGCGGGCTGCGCGGAACTGAGCCGAACCTCCCCATCCATGGGTCGGGGGACTCACACCCTGCACCATCCCCAATTCTCGGGCGCAGCCGCACCCTGGCAGGCGGAGACTTCGACATGAGGCGTGACCCGTCTCATTGACGGGTCCTGAATGTTGTGGCTGCCGAATTCGGCAGCCGCTTTTCATTCGGCGAGGGCGGCGATGAGTTTGTCGCTTGTGGTGACCTCGCCCAGCTTCGGGAAGACGCGCTGGATCGAGTTCTCGTGCACCTCGATGTTGCGATCGGTCATCGCATCGCTCACCAGCACCACGTTGTAGCCGCGTTCGTGTGCACCCCGGGCGGTGGATTCCACGCCCATGCTGGTGGCCACGCCCACGATCATCACCTGGGTGACGCCCCGGGCCCGCAGTTCCTCGTCCAGGCGGGTGTCGTGCCAGGCGCCCCAGCGCTGTTTCGTGATGCGGATGTCCTCCGGCAGCGGCTGGATGGCGTCCACCAGCTGGGCCCAGTCGGCGGGCCGGTCCGCCGGGCGCGGTGTCTCGGTGCGCCCCGGTGCCCCACCGTCCACGTTCACCCACACCACCGGGAAGCCCCGCCGGTGGAACGCGCCGGCCAGGTCCACCGCCCGGCCCACCACGTCGTCGAAGGGGTGCACCAGGGGGTTGGCGCCGATGCCGCGCTGCAGGTCGATGACCACCAGGGCGGGCGTCGGATCCAGCGTGGTGAGCGGCACGACGTCTCCAATCGTCAGGTCAGACTGTTCAGGCTAAACTGATGATATGGCCGATACGCCCGACACGCGAGCCGTTGCGGTGGCCCTGCAGACCAGCGTGAGCATGCTGCTGCACACCCTGCGGCGCGTGCGCGAACCCGGCGTGCTGTCGCTGTCGGAGACCGCCGTGATGGCGCACCTGGAGGTGCGCGGCCCCACCACGGCCAGCTCTGGCGCGGGCGGTGCAGATCAGCCCAGCTCGATGGCGCCGCCACGGTGAAGGCCCTCAACAGCGCGGCTTCGTGCGCGGCGAACCCGACCCGGCGACGGCCGGCACGCTGCTGCTCGGCCACCCGGTAGGCTGGCCGCGCCTCGACTGACCGCGGTGTGCGCACGGATCTGCTCACCCGCGGTCTGGCCGAGGGCTTCACGATGACGAGCTGGCGCGGCTGGCGCCGAGGCGGCACCACGATCCAGTTCGCCCAGCGGTTGTGACGGCCGGCGGGGGCGACGCCGCGACGCGCCGTCGAGCTGCACATCACGGCATCCCTGCGGCACCGCAACTTCCGGCTGTTCTTCATCGTGATGACCATCTCCAACACCGGCAACTGGCTCACCATGGTGGTGCCGACGCTGGTGCTGCATCGCGGCGGCACGGGCGTGGACGTGGGCATCCTCACCGCGCGGCAGTTCGGGCCCATCCTGGTGCTGTCGGCGTGGGGCGGGCGTGGTGGTGACCCGCAGCGACAAGCTGCGACGCCAGCTCACCCAGAGCCTGGAGATGGTGCAGTCGGCGGTGCTGGCCGTGCTGGCGTTCAGTCCCGGGGTGCCCGTGTGGGGCTTCGACGCCGCCACCCTGGTGGGCGGTGCCTCCTGGCGTTCGACAACTCCCGCGCGGCGGCCGCCTGCGAGCGAGATGGCGCTGCGCGCGGACGTGCCCAACGCCGTGACCCTGTACAGCATGATGGTGAACCTGTCGCGCGGCGGGACCGGCGCTGGCCGGCCTGCTGGTGCTGCGCACGGGCTTCGGCTGGTGCTTCGTGGTGGACACCGTGTCCTACGCGGCGGTGCTGGCGGCGCTGGCCATGATGCGCCGATCCGAGCTGCTGCCCACCCCGGGGGTGCCGCGCGCTGCAGGCGCGCGGCGTGGTACGTGCGAACCACGCCCGAGCTGCACGCTCCCGTTCGTGATGCTGCTGATCGTGGGCACCCTCTCCTACAACTTCCTGGTGCTGTTCCCTCCTGCTGGTTGAGCGCACGCGTAACGGCTCGGACGCCATGTTCACGGTGCTGTACTCCGTGCTCAGCGTGGGCTCGGTGGTGGGTGGCCTGCTGGTGGCGCGACGCCGGAGGTGACCCTGGCCACCGTGGCCACCGGCGCCGGGTGGCTGGGGGCGGCCCTGCGCTGCTGTCGCTGGCCCCACCTTCTCCCTGGCGTTGGTGGTGACCGCCGCGGCGGGGGTGCGGCCGCGGTGTCGTTCATGACCGCCACCACCGCCATGGTGCAGCCGCGGTCCACGCTCCCAGATGCTGGGCCGCGTGCTGGCCCTGCAGGCGGTGCTCTTCATCGGCACCACCCCGGCTCGGGGGCCCCCTGATGGGCGCGCTGGCCGATGCGGGTGGCACCCGCGTCGCCATCGCGCTCGGCGGGGTGGCGGCCCTGGGCGCGGCGGCTGGGGCGTGGTGGCCGGCGGGGTGGCCTCCGCCACCTCGGCCGCGTCCACGGCCTGAGCCGGACCGCACCGGCCGGAGGGGCGCGCCCCGCCGGGCTTGCGTTCGGCGATGCCCGCGCGCACATGCCGCGAGCTGGCGCGTTATGGGCAAGCTTCGAATCGCCCTTCAGGCCCGCTACGGCGCCGGCGCGACAAGGAGCAGCGAATGACGCGACGCCAGGTTCACCTCCGGCACCATCACCACTTCACCGCCGCGGCGCTGGGCGCCACGGCAATGCTGATGAGCGGATGCGGCGGCCTCGGCGCCCGGAACCGAGCCTGGTGGCCTACTCCACCCCCAAGGAGGTGTACGGGTTCATCCTGGAAGTCCAGGCCACCTCCGCGGGCAAGGGCGTCAACTTCGACCAGAGCCATGGCGCCTCGGGTGAGCAGAGCTGTCGCCTCGGGGCTGGGGCCGACGTGGTGAACTTCTCGCTGGCGCCCGACGCGGGACCGGCTGGTGAAGGCGGGCATCGTGGACGCCGGCTGGGCCTCGGGTCCCACCAAGGGCATGGTCACCGACTCGGTGGTGAAGCCCTCGTGGTGCGCCCCGGCAACCCTCAAGAACATCCACACGCCGATCTGGTGTGGCCAGGAGGTGCTGACGCCCAACGTGTTCACCCGGGCGGCGCCAAGTGGAACACCATGGCTGCGTACGGGGCGTGATCAAGCACGGCAAGACCCCGCGCAGGCCCGGCAGTACCTGGCCGACCTCTACTCGCACGTGTCGGTGCAGGACAAGAGCGCGCGTGAGGCCCTGCAGACGTTCACCGCCGGCAAGGGCGACGTGCTGCTGAGCTACGAGGACGAGGCGATCCTGGCCGAGAAGAGCGGCCAGAAGGTGACCCACGTGGTTCCCGACCAGACGCTGCTGATCGAGAACCCCATCGCCGTCACCAAGAACTCCAAGCACGCCGCGCAGGCCAAGGCGTTCGTGGACTACGCGGAGTCCGCGGCCGGCCAGGCGGTGTTCGGAGCGGCCGGATATCGCCCCGTGCTGCCCGCGGTGGCGGCAAAGTTCAACTTCCCCACGCCCAAGACGCTGTTCACCATCGCCGACCTGGGCGGCTGGGACACCGTGAACACCACCTTCTTCGACCCGGACAACGGGGTGGTGGCCAAGATCTTCAAGGACCGCGGGATCAGCGTTGGGAACTGACGTCGCACGTGAGCCGGCGCTGACGCTGGCCCCACCCACCCCGGCGGCCCGCCGTGGGGGGGCGGGGGCCACGGCGCTCGGCCTCGGCCTGGCGGTGAGCTACCTCAGCCTGCTGGTGCTGATCCCCCTTGCGGCGATCGCCTGGCGATCGTTCGACGGGGGGTTCGGCGGGTTCTGGGACGCCATCACCGCCCCCCAGGCCGTCGCGGCGCTGCGGCTGACGCTGATGCTGTCGTTCGCCGCCGTCGTGGTGAACACCGTGATGGGCACCATCGTGGCGTGGGTGCTGGTGCGCGACCGCTTCTTCGGCCGCACCGTGATGGACGTGGTGATCGACCTGCCGTTCGCGCTGCCCACCATCGTGGCGGGGCTGACGCTGCTGACCCTGTACGGCCCCAGGGGCCCCGCGGGCATCAGCATCGCCTACACGCGCTGGGGCATCGTGCTGGCGCTGGTGTTCGTGACCCTGCCGTTCGTGGTGCGCTCCGTGCAGCCGGTGCTGATGGAGCTGGACCGTGAGATGGAGGAGGCCGCGGCCTGCCTGGGGGCGAGCCGCTGGACCACCTTCCGTCGCGTGGTGCTGCCCAACCTCACCCCCGCCATCGCCGGCGGCGCGGGGCTGGCGTTCAGCAAGGCCCTGGGCGAGTTCGGCTCGGTGGTGCTGATCGCCGGCAACATCCCGTTCCACACCGAGGTGGCGTCGGTGTTCATCTACGGCCGCATCGAGAGCGACAGCGTGCGCTCGGCCACCGCCGTGTCGGTGGTGCTGCTGGTGATGTCGCTGGGGGTGCTCCTGGGTCTGGAGGCCGTGCAGCGGCGCCTGGCGGGTCACCGTGGCTAAATGGACGCTGCGCCTGACGGCGGTCGTCTTCCTGCTGGCGGTGCTGGGCGGACCGCTGGCGCTGATCATGTGGCGCACGTTCCAGCACGGGCTGCCGCCCGTGTGGTCGGCGCTCACCACGCACACCGCCCTGTCGGCGCTGCAGCTCACCCTGGTGACCGTGCTGATCTCGGTGCCCGCGAACGCCGTGTTCGGGATCATCGCCGCGCTGGTGCTGACACGGCCGCGCCTGCCCGGCCGGGTGGCGCTGAGCACCCTCATCGACCTGCCGCTGGCGCTGTCGCCGGTGGTGGTGGGCCTGTCGCTGCTGCTGGTGTGGGGCCGCAACGGCTGGTTCGGCGGCTTCGCGCAGGACGCCGGCATCCAGGTGATCTACAGCCTGCCCGGCATCGTGATGGCAACCATTGTGGTGTCGCTGCCGTTCGTGGTGCGCGAGCTGGTGCCCGTGCTGCGCCAGCTGGGCACCGAGCAGCAGGAGGCCGCCGCCACCCTGGGGGCCTCCCGCTGGCAGATCCTATGGCGCGTCGTGCTGCCCGCCCTGCGTCACGGGCTGGCATACGGCGTGGTGCTCACCACCGCGCGCGCCCTGGGCGAGTACGGCGCGGTGGCCGTGGTGTCCGGGAAGATCGCCGGGCGCACCGACACGCTCACCCTCCACGTGGAGGAGCGCTTCCAATCGTTCGACCTGGTGGGCGCCTACGCGGCATCGATGCTGCTGGCGCTGCTGGCGGTGTCCACCGTGCTCGTCCTGCGTCTGCTGAATCGAAAGGCCGTTTAGTGCTCCGCTCCGCAAGCCTCGACGGTTTCCGGCGGCTGCAAACGCATCGCAGCGCTGCGTCCTCGGTCCCCCGAATATTCCCGATATGCGGGGGACGCTGCGTCCTTGCGCTGCTCGGTTTTCACTCGCCGGAATTCCACCGAACTCACGGAACGGAGCACTAGTGGGCATCGTGGTCACCAACGTCACCAAGCACTTCGGCGACTACCTGGCGCTGGACGATGTGAGCCTGGAGGTGCCCGCCGGCTCCCTCACCGCGCTGCTGGGTCCGTCGGGCAGCGGCAAGTCGACGCTGCTGCGGCTCATCGCCGGCCTGGAGACGCCGGACAGCGGCACGGTCAGCATCGACGACCGCGAGGTCACCGGCGCGCCGCCCCAGCAGCGAGGTGTGGGCTTCGTGTTCCAGCACTACGCGGCGTTCACGCACATGAGCGTGCGCGACAACATCGGCTTCGGCCTGAAGGTGCGCAAGCGCCCCAAGGACGAGATCCGCGACCGCGTGGACGAGCTGCTCAAACTGGTGCAGCTGGAGGGCCTGGGCAACCGCGCCCCCAGCCAGCTGTCCGGTGGCCAGCGGCAGCGCATGGCTCTGGCGCGGGCGCTGGCGGTGCAGCCGGCGGTGCTGCTGCTGGACGAGCCCTTCGGCGCGCTGGACGCGCGCGTGCGCGCCGACCTGCGGCGCTGGCTGCGGCGGCTGCACGACGACATGCACGTCACCACCGTCCTGGTCACCCACGACCAGGAGGAGGCCATGGAGGTTGCCGACCGCATCGCCGTGATGGACCGCGCCCGCATGCAGCAGGTGGGGTCGCCGCGTGAGCTCTACGAGGAGCCCGCCAACCCGTTCGTGATGGGGTTCGTGGGTGCGGTGAACCGCCTGGGCAACGTGTTCGTGCGCCCGCACGACCTGGCCGTGACCGACGACCCCGACGTGGGCGGCGCCCCGGCGCGCGTGCGGCGGCTGGTGCACCTGGGCCCCGCCGTGCGGCTGGAGCTGGCGGGTGAGGACGGCGTGGCCCTCACGGCGCAGCTCACCCCCGAGGACGCCCAGGAGCTGGACGTGGATGAGGGCGACCGTGTGTTCGTGACCCCCCGGCGGGAGCGCGTGTTCGCCTCCGGCGGAGGCATCTGACCCAACGCCTGGTGCCGCCGCCCGCCACGGCGGCACCACCCCCGATCCCCCACCCGCTCAAGACCGCATCACCGCGGTCGATGGTCCGAACGCTGGTCGTAGAGCGTTCGGAGCACCTCCCGACTGCATCGGCGCGCTCTCACTCGTTCGCAGAACACAAGGAGTGAGCGATGCCTCGGACCCCCCTCGGGTCGCGAATGCTGGACCGTGCCCTGTTCCCGGTGGTGTGGCTGACCGGGCGCGTGGGGTACACCTGGAAGCTGCTGGCCGTGGCCGCGGCCCTGCTGATCCCCCTGGGCTGGCTGGCGTTCTCGTACACCGGCATGAACGGCCGCAACACGGCCGCCTATCGCCTGGAGCGCGACGGTGTGACCTTCCTCACCCGCGCCGCGGCGGTGCAGCGGGACGTGGTGTCGCTCCGCACCGACGCCGTCCGGGCCTCGGCCGGTGGCGCCACGGCCACCACCGCGCAGGACCGCCTGGCGGCCGACGTCCGCGCGCTCGACGCCGCGAACGCCGCCGTGGGCGCCCGCCTCGCGGCGGGCGGTCGCGCAAACGTGGCCGGTGACTGGACGAAGTGGAAGTCGCTCATCGCCGCCGCCGGCACCGCAACGGGATCCCCCGAGACGCTCATGACGGCGATGGACGCGGTCACCGGGTTCGGCGGCGGCACGCTGATCCCCGACGTGGGCAACAACTCCCAGCTGGAGCTGGACCCCGACCTGGACACCTACTGGATGATGGACGCCGCGGTGAACCAGGGCGCCCCGCTGGTGGAGCTGCTGGGGCGCGCGCAGGCCCTGCTGGCGATCGACCGCGCCCGCTACGGCGACGCCGGGCTCCCGGTGGCCCGCCGCGTGGAGCTCGCGGTGCTGTCCTCGCAGATCGAGACCCGCGTGGGCAACATCCGCGGTGACCTCACCACGGCATACGCGTCCACCCACGACGCCGGCCTGAAGGCCCGCGTGGAGCCGGCCATCGCCACGCTTGAGCGCACGGCGCAGCCCGTGCTGGACGGCCTGCGGGGCGCGGTCGACGCCGGCACGCTGGGCGCCGGCGACGCCGCCACCGTCACGCGTGCGGCCACCGACGCGATCGACGCGACCACGGCCGCGAGCACCTCGCTGTACCCACAGCTTGACCGGCTCATCGCGGCCCGCATCGGCGGCATCGAGCGCGACAGCAACACCAAACTGCTGATCGCCGCGATCTTCTGTCTGCTGGCGGGCTATCTGGTGCTGGGGATCATCGTCGCCACGCGCCGCGCGCTGCGCCAGGTGCTGGTGGTGGCCGACCGCCTGGCGCTGGGCGACACCGACGTGGCGGTGGACATCCACACGCGCGACGAGATCGGGCAGTTCGCCCAGAGCTTCGGGCGCACCGTGGAGTACCTGCAGGAGACGGTGGCCGCCACGCAGCAGGTGGCGCAGCGCAACCTGCGCGTGGCCGTCACGCCGCGGTCCCCGGAGGACCGCATCGGCAACGCCCTGGTGGAGATGATCACCTCGCTGCGCGGCAGCATCACCCGCGTGGCCGACGCGTCGCGGGTGGTGAAGCAGAGCTCGATGGAGCTGGCCTCCGCGTCCGACGCGTCGGGCCAGGTCACCACCGGGATCGCGTCGTCCATCCAGGACATCACCGCGGGCGCCGACTCGCAGGTGGAGCGCATCCGCACCGCCCGCGCGGCCGGTGACGACGCCGCCGAGGCCGCCCACCGGGCGTTCACCGCCGCCCAGTCCGGGGTGCAGACGGCGCTGGTGGCATCGGCCTCGATGGACCGCGCCCGCAGCGCGTCCGAGGAGGCCGTCGGCGCAATGACCGCACTGGAGACCAACAGCGGTCAGATCGGCGCCATGGTGGAGACCATCGCCAGCCTGGCCGACCAGACCAACCTCCTCGCCCTCAACGCGGCCATCGAGGCCGCACGGGCCGGGGACGCCGGCCGCGGGTTCGCCGTGGTGGCCGACGAGGTGCGCCAGCTGGCCGAGCAGTCGGCCGAGGCCGCCCTGTCCATCCAGGGCCTGGTGCGGGAGGTGCAGCGCGGCACCGCGCGGGCAGTCGAGGCCGTCGGCGTGGGCACCTCACAGGTGCTGGAAGGCGCCGCCCGCGTGGACGACGCGCGCGACGCGTTCGTCTCCATCTCCGGCAGCGTCGAGGAGATCCGCCCGCACCTCGACCGGCTGGTGGGCGAGACCGCGGAGGTGAGCCGGATCGCCGAGGGCACCGCCGCGCTGACGCGCTCGGTGGGCGCCGACGCCGAGCAGGCCGCCGCGGCCACCGAGCAGGTGGCGGCGTCGGGTTCGACGCTGCACGACAGCGCCGACGCCCTGGACCGGATGGTGGAGGAGTTCACCGTCTGAGTGCGTGCCGTCCCGTGGCCGGTTCCGCCGGCCACGGGGGTGGCGCTTTCGGTCATCTGGCAGTTTCGGCCCGGGTGCGGCCCGCCCGGCTTCGGGGCTGCCCCGGGACCCGCTCCGCCCGCTCCGGGATCCCCCAGCGGTGCCCCACCCGATGGCCGCGTGCCCCCGCGCGCCTACCGTTGAGACGTCCGAATCCGGTGGCGAGTGATCGGGGGCATCATGGGGCGGCGGCGACGTGTGATCGCGGGACTGGCCATGGCCACCGTGCTGACCGGAGCCGCGGCGGCCCCCGCCGCGACCCGCGTGGGGGCCATCACCGAATACCGGCGACGGGCCTTTCGCCGGGCGCGATCGCATCCGGACCGGACGGCAACGTGTGGGTGACCGACGGCTCGAGGTCGAGCACAACGGTGGGTCGGTTCACGACCGGAGGTGCCCTGACGGTGTTCCAGGAGGGCTCGGGTGGCTTCCCCAACCCCGCCGGCGCCATCGCATCCGGCCCGGACGGCAACCTCTGGGTGCCCGGCACCCTTGCGCTGGTCCGCGTTTCGCCCCAGGGCGTGTTCACGCGGATCACCGCCGGCCTGGGGCAGCCCGCGAGCCTGCCGAGCCTCACCATCGGGCCGGACGGCAACGTCTGGTATGCCGACTTCGGGTTCCACAGCAAGGCGATCGGCCGGGTTTCGCGGGACGGCACGGTCACGGAGTTCCCTCTGGATGACACGGCCTTCCCCCAGCTGATCGCCGCGGGCCCCGACGACAACCTCTGGTTCGTGGACGGCTCGTCCTCCATCGGGCGCATGTCGACCGCGGGGGTGCTGCGGACACCGCTCAGCGGGTCCTACCGACTCAACGCCATGGCCCTCGGGCCCGACGGCAACGAGTGGGTCGCCACCACGTCGACATCGATCGTGAGGATCACCGGCGGCGAAACCGCGACCACGTTCACATCCGGACTCAACCCCACCTCCGGCGTCGCGGGGATCGCCCCCGGACCGGACGGATCGGTGTGGTTCACCCAGCGCGCCCTCGCCCCGATCTACGGGGGGCCCTCGCTGATCGGTGCCGTGGGCCGCATCGCCCCGGATGGCACCATCACCCTGTTCTCGGGGGGCCTCACCTCTGGCGCATCGCCCTCCAACATCGCCCCGGGGCCCGACGGGCGGATGTGGTTCACCGACAACGGCGCCACCCAGGCGGTGGGTGCGATCGGCACGGGGGTGCCGGACGCATCCATCGCCGCGCCGTCGATCACGGGAACCGTCAGGTTGGGCGCAACGCTGACCTGTGGCGGCGACACGTGGTCCACGTGGGCGGGCCGCCAACCGCTGCGTGACCGGACGGCGGCCGACGGGTACCTGTGGTCCCGGGACGGGGTACCCATCACGGAGACGGCGTCGGCCACCCACCTGGTGACGCTGGACGACCGGGCCCACGCCATCACCTGCCGCGCCACCGTCACCTACCCCCTCCTCAACGTGACCGTCTCGGCCACCAGCGCACCCGTCACGGTCCCGTCCCCGCTGACACTCCGGACCGGCGGCGTGGCGACCGTGCAGCGACGGCAGCGCGCGCGCCTGAGCTACACCGTGCGCAACACCACCGGGAAGCCGATCCGCGGCCTGGTGGTGGTGAGCGTCCTCCCGAAGGGCATCGGGCTGGACCGGGTTTCGATGGCCGCCAACCGCGCCGCGCCGCCGGCCCTGCGGTTCACCGCGAAGGCCCGGCGTCTGACGTTCCGCGTCGGCACGCTCCCGGCCAAGGCGAAGTTGACGCTGTGTGTGGACGCCGCCGTGGCGGCAAACGCGCCCCGCGGCGACGCGGTGAACACCATCACGCTGACGGGACGCGGCGTTCCCGCGCTGACGTTCGGCAGGACGCTCACCATCCGATAGCCATCCGCCCGCGGGAGGACCGGGGGCACGCCCGTCAGGGACGTGCCCCATCGGGCTCCAGGGCATCGCGGCGGATGGTGAGCAGCGCCACCACCGCGCCGCAGGCGGCCACCGCCGCGGCCACCCGCATCGCGATGGGGAACCCGGCGTGCAGGGCCGCCGCGCTGTCGTAGTCGGCGCCCGAGAGGCCCGCCACCGCGGGCAGCACCGCCACCGCCACCAGCCCGGCGATGCGCGCCACCGCGGTGTTCGTGCCGGAGGCCACCCCGGCATGGCGGTCGTCCACGGCCGCCAGGGCGGTGGCCGTGACGGGCGCCACGATCGATGTGAGCCCGAGTCCGAACACCACCAGGCCGGGCAGCACCGCGGTGGCGTACCGGTCGCCGGTGGCGATGGGCGCCATCATCAGCATCCCCACCGCCAGCAGGAGGGGCCCCACCGTGAGCTGCAGGCGGGGCCCGATGCGGTTGGCCAGCGCCCCGGACCGCGATGACAGTCCGAGCATCAGCACGGTGATGGGCAACGTCGCTGCGCCCGCCTGCAGCGGGGAGTAGCGCAGGGTGGCCTCCAGGTGGATCACCAGCAGGAAGATCACGCCGCCCAGCACGGCGTACACCGCGAACGTGATGGCGTTGGCGCTGACGAACAGGCCGTTGAAGATCCCCGCCGGCAGCATCGGGTGCTCCTGACGGCGCTCCACCAGCACGAAGCACGCCAGACCCCCGATGCCCATCAGGGTGGCCACCACGATGACGACCCGCGAGGTGTGGCCCGAGGGCGCCTGGATCAGCGCGAAGCTGCCGCCGGCCAGGGCGATCGTGATGAGGGCCGATCCGGCCACGTCCAGGCGCGCGCCCGCGGTGGGATCCCGGCTCTCCGGGAGGTGACGGAGGGCCGCCCACACGATCCCGATGCCCAGGGGGATGTTGAGCAGGAACACCGCCCGCCAGGACACCGCATCCACCAGGTACCCGCCGAACATGGGCCCGAAGGCCGCGCCCACGCCGGACAGCGCCGACCACGCCCCGATGGCGCGGGCGCGCTCATCGGCGTGGAAGCCCGACTGGATGATCGCCAGGCTGCCCGGGGTCATCAGGGCCGCCCCCACGCCCTGCAGCACCCTGGCCCAGATCAGCGTGGCGCTGGTGGGTGCCAGCCCGCACAGCACCGATGCCACGGTGAACCACGCGGCCCCGATCACGAACACCCGGCGACGGCCGTACCGGTCGCCCAGGGATCCGCCCAGCAGCAGCAGGGCGCCCAGCGACAGGGCGTAGCCGCTCACCACCCACTGCAGGTCGGCCACGTCCGCCCCGAGGTCGCGGCCCAGCACCGGCAACGCCACGTTCACCGTGGTGGCGTCCATGAACCCCAGGGCCGAGCCCAGCACGGTGGTGGCCAGCACCCACCGCCCGGCGGCGGAGCCCAGGCTGAGCTGCTCGGAGGCCTCGGCCGCCCCGCCCTGGCCCGTCACGGTCACCCGCACCACCCCGCGATCCGTCGCCTCCGGTCCCGCCGGGGATACCCGTCCCGGGCCGGAACGAACCGGCGGGAACCGCCGGGGCGCGACGGTGTCCCCAGCGCCCGGGGACGCCTGTCCCGCGCCGCGCGCCGCGGGTTTCTCCCCGTCGGCTCGGGTCGTACGGTCTTGTGGTACCCCCCGACACCCCTCACCCGGAGGACATCATGAGAACCCGAATCGCCGTGGCGGCCGTGGCGGTGGCGATCGGCGTGACCGGCGCGGGCGTGGGCGGCGGCATGACCTCGTCATCCAGGGCGCCCGTCATCAACGCGAAGCGGCTGTTCCTGAAGGGCAAGCCCACCACGGGGGCCATGGCCTGCGGCAGCTGCCACGCGCTGAAAGCCGTCGGCACCCACGGCAAGGTGGGGCCCAGCCTGGACACGCTGGCCAAGGACGACGACGTCGCGGCCATCATCACCATGATCGTCTCCCCCAACGCCGAGATCGTGAAGGGCTACCCCGCCAACGTGATGCCCAAGAACTACGCGAAGACGCTCACCAAGCGTGAGATCCGGACGCTGGCCACCTGGATCTCCCGTCACAGCAGGCACACCGGCTAGGCGAAGCCCACCCGCCCTACGCCCCCTCGGGAGCGTGGGGCGGTGCCCCGGGCAGCAGGCTCGCGCCCTCGCGATGGGTCTCGGCGATGCGGTGCTGCAGCAGGTTGCGAAAGTCGTCGGCGTTCCGCAGGGCGTAGTCCTTCGCGTTGTTGTTGAAGACGACCGCCATCTCCTGGGCGCGCTCGGCCATGTCCAGCACCGGATCGATCCACTCCCCCATCTCGCCCTCGGTGTAGACGTGGTCGTAGCGCTCGGCCACGGTGGTGCCCGTGTGCCAGGTGGCGGCGTTGCGCCCGTGCAGGCGCAGGTATGCCAGCGACGGTGAGGTCACCTCCGCGATGGGCGGCATGGCGCTGGCGGTGTCCAGGCGCGGGGCGTCCACGCACACGTACGCCGCGTCGCGGGCTGCCAGCAGGTCCATGGTGCGCTCGCGCTCCTCGGCGGCCACCCAGGAGCGGTGGCGGAACTCCACGGCCACCCGCACGGGCGCGAAGCGGCGCAGGATGCGCTCCAGTTCCGTGCGCTGCGCCTCCCCCGCGGTGACGAACGGGGGCAGCTGCAGCAGCACACCGCCCAGCTTGCCGCCCATGGGTCCCAGGGCCTCCAGCAGCGCGTCGATGACGGCGTCGCGCAGCTCCCGGCCCGGGCGGCGGATGCGCCCCTTGTTGTCGGCGGTGAACGGCAGTCCGCGCAGCGGCTCGGGCAGGCGGCGCGGGTCGCTGGGATGTCCGGACACCACCTGGTGGGCCTTCACGAAGAAGCGGAAGTCCGGCGGGGTGCGCTCGGTCCAGGCCTCCACGGTGGCGATGGTGGGCAGCGCGTAGAAGCTGGCGTTCACCTCCACCATGGGGAACCGCTCGGCGTAGTAGCGCAGCCGCCCCTCGGCGTCGCCCTTGACCTCCTTGGGGTACCACCCGGCCTTAATGAACTCCGGGTCGGTCCAGGAGGCGGTTCCCACCAGAACGCTCATGCCCGTGAGTAGACCATGCGGCGCACGTGGTTTTCAGCCGGGTGCGGATCTGTAAGGCTTTCCGCGATGGCCTCCGGCGACGATAACGGCGAGCGGTTCGACCAGGCGCGGGTGCTGCGCCAGGCCGAGGAGCTGGCCGGCCATGTGCGCGACGCCGAGGAGCGCACCGTGGCGCTGCGCACGCTGCGCGACCGGGCGATCATCCAGCTGCTCGAGAACGGGATGAGCACGCGCAAGCTGGGCGCCCACCTTGGCCTCACGGCCACGCAGGTGAGCGCCGTGTGGCGGCGCACGCGGCCGGCGCGCCCCTCGGGACGCCGCCCCGGCACCACCGCGGACTAGCCCCACGGCCGCTCGTCAGCGGCGATGCACCGTGACACGGGCCCGTGTGCGGGCCGCCTGCCCGGCCGCATTCGTGGTGAGGGTGGCCAGCACGCACCGCACCGACGCCCGCTTGGCGGTGGCCGCCGCCGGGATGGGCACCGGCAGCTTGGTGAGCACCCCCGGCGTGAGTGATCGCTTCACGGCGCGCGTGAGCGCGCGACGGTGCGCGACCGGGTTGGGGCAGGTGAGGGTGGCCACCATCACCGCGGCCTCATCGCTGGTGGCGCGCAGCCGCAGCACGCGTCCGCCGATCCGGTCGGGCAGCACCAGCACGGGCTTGGGCGCGGTCACGCCCGTGCCGCTCGCCGCGGCGACGGCGACGCTGACGGCCCGTGTGGTCTCGTTCCCCGCCGCATCGCGGGCGTGCATGGTGACCCGGTAGGTGCCCGGCGCGTTCCAGGTGACGGGCACCCGCGCGCCGTCCACGCCGCGGCCATCCCCCAGGTCCCAGTGGATCGTGATGGGTGAGAAGTCCGTGGCGGCCCCGTCCAGGAACGTCTGCGTTCCCGCCACCGCGCCGGCGGGAACCTCCACGCGCGTGACGCTGGGCGCCGCGCCACCGTCGTACCCGGCCACGTCCAGCACCGGGGTGGCGGCGTCGATGTACCGCACCCAGCTCACCAGGGCCCCCTCGCCGGCGTCACGGGTCACCACCTGCGCCAGGCTGAGGCTGCGGGGGGCCCCGCTGAACATCGTGGTCGAGGTCCAGACGCCGCCCGCCGGATGAACGGCCAGCCGCACGGTGATGGCGTTGTCGGTGCGGTTGCCGGTGATGATGGGGACCATCACGTTCCCGTTCGCATCGACCGCGCCCACCCCGGGGTACGCGTCCGACCCCGCGGCGGTGTGGGCCAGCGTGTCGGTGGCGGTGACGGCGCCGGTGTCGTCGAGCCAGTACGCGACCGTGTCCGAGTGGGTGTTGGCGTCCAGGTTCTCGGTGGTGAGCACCAGGGCGCCGCCCCCGGGCAGCCCGATGATCTGCGCGATGTTCGTCCCCGCATCACCGATCGTGACCGGTGCCCCCATGGCCCCGGTGAGCCCGCCGGCCGCGACCTTCGACACGAGCCCGGTGTACACGGTCCACCCCAGGAACACGCGGTGATGACCGTTGAGCGCCACCTGCGGCAGCCCGATGCCGGCGGCGTCCGTGTCGATGCTGGTGAAGCTCCCCGTCCCCCCGAACAGGGCGGCACCGGCGGGTTTGCGCGCCATGCTGAGCCGGTGCATCGTGGGTGACTCCTCCACCACCGCGGCCACCGCCGCGGACCCGTCGGCGGCGCCCGCCAGCACCGGGTCGGCGTACGGGTCCGTCACGGGCGCCGTCAACGACTCGATGTTGGACACGACGCCGCTGCTGGGCGTGATGGACTCCACCCGAACGCGATAGGTGGTAAGGCTCACGATCTCCTGCCGGGCCACCAGCGCGGTGCCGTCGATCCCGGGAGCCGCCCTGACGGACCCACCGGCGCTGGGGAGGGACGAGAGGCCGCCGAAGGCGGTCAGCCCATCCGGCATCAGGGACCACGCACCGGATCCGCCGTTGGTGTTGTGGGTCCACGCCGCGAACACCCCTCCGGTCCCCAGGTCAACCAGGCTGGGACCCACGCCGTTCGGCGCGAGGTCCAGGTTGCCGATCACCCGCGGGGTCCCACCGAGGGGCACCAGCGCCGCGCGCACGCGGGGCTCGCCGTTCTGCCCGCTGAACACCATCACCGTGGACCCGTCCGTGCGCATCAGGCTGGACAGGTCACCGAGGCGGTTGGACAGCGCCGGGATCTGACCCACCGTGTAGGCACCCGTCGCGGCAAATGCCTGACCTGCGGCGCTCAGCCACGTGCCGGCCACGACGGCGGCGGCCAGGCGGGAGATGCGATGGACACGTGCGGTCATGGGCGTCCCGGGCGGGCCGGCCGCGCGGCCGGCGCGTTCGGTGCTTCCTCTCATCCGGCGGCGCACCGTGTCAATACCGGTGGTTTCGCAATCCGGGTGCCGCCCGGCCTTACCGAATCCCGGAACGCCGCGCACCCAACGCTTGCCAGCGCAAGGTGTTCGCAGGGGGGCGTTCGCGGGAGCATCGACGCACTCTGGTGCTCCCGCCCACACGGGCGTGCCGTGTCCCACGCTCAGAGGAGTGAACATGAGAATCGATCGACGCATGCTGGCCGTGGCCGGCTCGACGGCAGCGCTCGCCCTGGGGTTCGGGGTGTCGGGGGTCCTGGCGGACCACGGCGGCAACGGTGGCAACGGCGGCAACGGGTCATCGGGCGGTTCCTGCCCCACCACCGTCGCGGCGCCCACGACGGGCACGACGCCCACCACCACGACGCCCACCACCACCGCGCCCACCACCACCACGGCGCCGCCCGCCACGGGCACCGGCCGCGGACAGAACGACCTGAACCAGCAGGGTGACGACGAGCAGGTGGCCGCGGGCGACGTCCTGGACGCCAGCACCGCCGTCACCCAGGAGGCGAACAACCAGGGCGCCGACGACGTCGCCGGCGACCAGCAGGGCCAGAACGACCACTCCGAGGAACCCGACGACAGCTGTCAGACGGACTCCTGACCCCCGTCGGGGCCGGTGCGGTGGGTCCGCGCCGGCCCCGGCTCCTCGTCGACAACTCAGGAGGATCCGTGAAACACCTCTCCGCTCCGGCACGCGTTCGGAGTCTGCGGGTGGCGGTGATGGCGGTGGCGGCCATGGCCGCCACCCCCGTGGCCGTCAACGCCAGCAACGCCACCCTCGGCGCCAAGGTGCACACCTGGGCGCGCACCACGGGCATCGACGCCCACTCGGTGGCCCTGGCGGCCCGCGCCCACCACCCCCGGCGGATGACGTTCAGCGCCACGCGCTTCCGCATCGATGCGCTCCACGCCATCGCGGCGGTGCGGCGCCAGCACCCGTCCAGCGCGAACGGGCGGCGGGCGCAGAACCTCGCCCTGGTGGGATTCCGCTCGTACGCGCAGGCCGGAGCCCGGTGGGCACAGAGCGGCAGGGCCCGGCTGGCGGGTCACCCCGCGGCCGCGCATGACGCTGCCGTTCGGGCGGCCCGCTATGCCCGCGCGGGCAACCGCGCCCTTGTCAGCGCCGGGAGCATGCTTCCGTGACGCCGACACTTCGCGCGCCGGGCACCCGGCGCGCGAAGGACCCACCCGCTACACCCAGCCCATCTCCCGCGCCAGCAGCAGCGCCTGCGCCTGGCCGGTGACGTTGAGCTTGCGGTACACGTGGTGCAGGTGGTTGTGGATGGTGGACACCGAGCAGCCCAGCTGGTGGGCCACCTGCTTGGCTGCCGCACCCGTGGCCAGCAGTCGCAGCACCTGAAGCTCGCGGTCGGTGAGACCGGAGGGGCGCTGCGGCTCCTCGCCGTCCGCCGTGGTGTTGGCGGTGAGCAGCGACTCCAGGGCGTCGTTCTCCAGCCCGCAGGCGGCGGCCGCACCGGGCAGGCGGTGGATGCTCTCCGCCTCGCCCTGCTGGGCGCGCACCAGCAGATCGGCAAGCCACACCGACCGGGCCACCACGCTGTCGGGCGGGGTGTCGGCGTGGTGGCATTCCATGGCCACGCACATGTCCTCGGGCAGCGACCAGCGCTTGGCCACCCAGCTGCCCACGCGGGCGTGGTCGGTGCCGAACAGCAGCCGCTCCTCGGCGATGCAGGTCACCACGGGCAGGTCGGGACGCGACCGGGCCACGTCGGCCAGGATGGCCTTGCCCAGGTCGTGCAGCAGGCCCGCCAGGAACGCGTGCGGCGCGTGCGGTGCCGACAGGCGCGTGGCGATGACCTGGGCCATGTTCGCCACCTCGTTGCTGTGGCGGAACAGGGCCAGCTTGGGCGCCGCGTAGATGGGCAGCTCGCCCTCCAGCAGCCGGTACGTGCTGGCGGCCAGGAGCAGCCCGCGCAGGCTGCGGTCACCGATGCGCACGATGGCGCGGTCCAGCGAGTCGACGGGTTCGCCGAACAGCGCGGAGTTGGCGAGGCGCAGCACATGCGCCGCGGTCTCCGGGCTCTGCGCCACTCGCTGCGCGATGGCCCGCACGGGTGCGGAGCCGTCGAGCAGCTCGAGGACGCTGCTGACCACCGCCGAGGGCGCCGCGAGGCGCTCGGCGGCATCGGCGACGGCCTTCTGGGTCATCAGCCCGCGACCCGCACCTGCGGTCGGCGGGGCACCCGCCGGCGCCGCGGCGCGGGGGGGCGGGTTGGGGGGTGCCGCAGCGTTCCTTCGCGCGGCCATGAAATGCGTGCCCATGTCGGCGGATTCCTTTCCTACGCGCCGGGTTCCGGGCGGACCCACGCCGGATCGCGAGCGATCAGGCGCATCAGCGCGTCGACAGTTGCGGGACAGAACTGGCTGCCCGCCCGTGATTCGATCTGTTCAACCGCGTACTCGAAGCCGAACGCCAGACGGTACGGACGGTCGTTGGTCATGCTGTCCAGCGCGTTCGCAACCGCGATGATGCGGCTCTCGGCGGGGATGTCCTCCCCCGCCAAACCCTGCGGGTACCCACCGCCGTCCCACCGTTCATGGTGGTGACGCACGAAGGTCCGCACACCGCGCAGACGGGTGCCGGACAGCATCCGGTACCCGATCTCCGGGTGTTGGCGGATCTCCTCCCACTCGTGCGGTTCGAGCGGGCCGGGGCGGGTGAGCAGCTCATCACTCACGCCGATCTTCCCCACATCGTGCAGCAACCCGGCCAGGCGCACCTCCTCCACCTGCTCGGGTCCCATGCCCATCTCCTGGGCGATGAGCGCCGCCACGCGGGCGACGTTCTGGGAGTGGTCGCGCGTGGTGGGGTGCCGTTCGTCCACCGCCACCGCCAGCGCGGAGATGGTGGTGACCAGCGACTCCTCCACCACGCGGTGGCGACGGTCCTCCTCGTCCAGCAGCGCCGCGACGTCCCGGTCGTACAGGAACGTGCGCTCGCCGCCGTGGCGGCGCGCCATGGACAGGGCCGTCCGCGCGAAGCCCGACAGCTGGTCGGCCGCGCCGGCCTGGTCGGGGAAGCTCGCCACCCCGGCGGACACCGACACGCCGTAGGTGAGGCCGGCCTCCGCGATGAACCCCGCGCGGATGCGCTCAGCGATGCGGAAGGCGTCCAGCCCCTCCGAACCGGGCAGGATCACCGACAGCTCGTCGGCGCCGGTGCGGCACCCCACGTCGGTGGCCCGCAGCCGCGGCACCAGGTGGTCGGCCAGGGCCGACACCGCCTCCGACGCCATGCGCTCACCGGACACGGCGCGCAGCTGCTCCAGCCCGTCGATGCCGAACACCACCAGGCTGAGGGGCTCGCGGCCACGCATGGCCCGGTGGGTCTCCTGCTCCAGGCGGGTGGTGAAGTACCGCGCGTTGAAGAACCGGGTGACCGGATCGACGGTGCCGAGGTCGTCCAGGCGCTGCCGCAGGGCGGCTGCGCCCAGCGCGGCGGCGGCGTGGTCGGCCAGCCCCCACAGCGCCTCAAGCTCGTCGGCGGTGGCGCCGGAGGCCCCACGGGTCACCACCGCAAGCGTGCCGATGCGGTCCCCCTCCCCACCCACCGGCAGCAGCACCAGACCGGCCAGGCCCTGCTCGCGCACGCCCATGTCACTCGGCAGCGGCCCGGTCCAGGGCTGGTCCAGCGACACCAGCGAGCTCAGGGGGCCCGCCACCAGCGCGCCCAGCTCCCGCTCGGTGTCGGGGTCCAGGCCCACGCTCACCGTGGGGCCCGGGTCGCCGGGCATGCCGGTCACCAGGGCCGCGGCCCCGGCGTCCACCAGGCCGCGGGCCTCCTCCAGCAAGCGCAGCACGGCCTGGTCGGTGGGCTGCGCCACGCGCACCGCACGGATGGCCTCCGCGAACCGCTGGGCGCGGTCGCGCTGCTGCTCGGCCGCCCGTTCCATGTCCACGTTGGCCAGCCCCAGCCCCAGCTGCACGGCCAGCACCCGGATGGAGGGGCGCACCTCGTCGGGCACATGGGACAGCTGCAGCAGGCCGGCGCGCCGGCCGCCCACCATCAGCGGCTCGTCCTCCCAGTCCGCCGCGGGCGCCGTGCCGGCCGTGACCCGCTCGGCCACCGTGTCGCCGTCCTCCAGCACCACGCGGCCCGAGGTGGCCCCGGACAGGGCGAGCGCCGCCTGCAGCGCGATCGCGCACATGCGATCGACGTCGCCCGCACCGGCAAGCGCCTGCACGGCGTCGGCCAGCCGCTCGGGCCCGGTGTCCCTTCCATCGGGGGGTCGTGTTCCTGCGGGCACCGGGCCTCCTTGCCACGTCGTGTTGCCGCACGGAACTCATCGGCAGGGCCGAGGAAATGCCCAACCCCCGAACCGGCCATAACCTGCACCTCCCGGGTGGATCACCGCCGCATGGGCGGTGACCCCACCCGGGGGGCCTGTCGCTAGGCGATGGCCGGCATGCCGGCCAGCTCCGCGGCGGCCCGGTCCAGATCCTCCTGGGGCAGCGCGAAGTCCTCCATGCCGCCGGACAGGAACGACTCGTAGGCGGCCATGTCGAAGTTCCCGTGGCCGCTGAGGTTGAACAGGATGTTCTTGGCGCGGCCCTCCTGGCGGGCCTGCTCCACCTGCTCCACCACCGCGCGGATGGCGTGGGTGGGCTCGGGGCCGGGGATGATCCCCTCGGCGCGGGCGAAGCCCACGGCCGCCTCGAAGCACTCGAGCTGCTGGTAGGCGCGCGCCTGCACCAGCCCGGTGTTCACCAGGTGCGACACCAGCGGCGCCATGCCGTGGTAGCGCAGGCCGCCGGCGTGGATGGCGGCGGGCATGAACGAGTGACCCAGCGTGTGCATGGGCAGCAGCGGGGTCATGCCGGCCGTGTCCCCGAAGTCGTAGCCGTAGTGGCCACGGGTGAGGCTGGGGCACGCGGCGGGCTCGGCGGCGATCACGGTGATCTCGGCACCGGCGAACTTCTGTGCCAGGAAGGGGAACGCCAGGCCCGCGAAGTTGCTGCCCCCGCCGGCGCAGCCGATCACCACGTCCGGCGCCGCGCCGGCCATCTGCATCTGCTCGACGGCCTCCTGGCCGATCACCGTCTGGTGCAGCAGCACGTGGTTGAGCACGCTGCCCAGCGAGTAGTTGGTGTCCTCGCGCGTGGCGGCGTCCTCCACGGCCTCCGAGATGGCCATGCCGAGACTGCCGGTGGAGTTGGGATCCTTCGCCAGGGCGGCGCGACCGGCGTTGGTGTCCTGGGAGGGGCTGGCCACGCACTGGCCGCCCCAGGTCTCCATCATGAGCCGCCGGTACGGCTTGGCGTCGTAGCTGACGCGCACCATGTACACCTTGCATTCCAGGCCGAACAGCTGGCAGGCCATGGAGAGCGAGCTGCCCCACTGCCCCGCACCGGTCTCGGTGGACAGGCGCTTCACGCCGGCCTGCGCGTTGTAGTAGGCCTGCGGCACGGCGGTGTTGGGCTTGTGGCTGCCGGCCGGGCTGACGCCCTCGTACTTGTAGAAGATGCGGCAGTCGGTGCCCAGCGCCCGCTCCCAGTTGACGGCGCGGTGCAGCGGCGTGGGCCGCCACAGCGCGTACATCTCGCGCACCGGGTCCGGGATGCTGATGAACCGGTCCTGGCTGACCTCCTGCATGATCAGGTCCATCGGGAAGATGGGCGTGAGCATGTCCGGCGAGATCGGGCTGCCGTCGGGTGCCAGCGGGGGCGGCATGGGCGTGGGAAGGTCGGCCGCGATGTTGTACCAGCGGTCCGGGATGCGGTCCTCCGCGAGCAGGTAGCGGTGCTGCGCCATGCTGAATCCCCTTCGTGTGGCGAAAATCCCGCGTGAGCCTAGTGCACGGCACGGGTGTTGGTGGCCGCAACCTGCGCATCTGCGGGCTTCCACGCATCATGAAGAAAACCGCACTTCTCGGTTTGGCCATCCTGCGTTTGAATGGGCCCCGGGATGCCGAACCGATTCGACCACTCCGCCCTCGCGCATGACGAGCTGACGCTGCCATCCGGCCAGCGCAAGCTGCTGGCCGTGTACATGCGTCTGGGCAGCGTGCGCATGGTGGTGGGCCTCACCGTGCTGTCCATCGTGCTGTCGGTGGCAATCAACGTGGGCATCGAGTTCACCGGTGACCACCCCACCCGCCACCTGTGGGCCGCCGTGGTCACCGCGGCGCTGATCCCCCTGATCGTGGTGCCGATGCTGGCCACCTGGTCGGTGCGGCTGGTGGCCAGCCTGGCCACCGCGTGCACGCGCCTGGAGACCGTGACGGCCGTGGACGACCTCACGGGCCTGGCCACCCGCCGGCGCTTCTTCGAGGTGGCCGAGCGGCTGCGCACCCAGCCCGGCGACCAGCGGGTCCTGGCCGTGCTGATGGCCGACCTGGACAACTTCAAGCGCATCAACGATTCGCGCGGGCACCGGGCCGGTGATGTGGCCCTGCGCTGCGCCGCGCAGCACCTGCGCGCCGTGCTGGGCCCCGAGAGCCTGCTGGGGCGCCTGGGCGGCGATGAGTTTGCCGCCATCGTGCCCGTGCCGGCCGGCGAGGCGGACGCCGCCATCGGCCGGGCCGTGGCGGCGTGCTCGCCGGTGACCCTGCCCGACTGCCCGGCCCTCACCCTGAGCGTCGGCGGCGCGGTGCTGGCACCCGGGATGTCCATCGACGACGCCCTGGCCCAGGCCGATCGCGCCATGTACGAGCGCAAGGTGGCCGCGCGGGCCGTCGTGGGGCAGGAGCTGCTGGCCTGACGTGCCGCGTCCCGGCCCGGTTCTCCCCGGGACCGGGACGCCGGGCTTGTACTACCGGAAGCGCGCCGGGAACTGGCGCACGATGCCCGCGCTGAGCATGTCGGCCATCGCCAGGATCTGGCCGTGCACCGCGTCGGCGGCGCGCACATCGGCCGACCAGTCACCGTGCAGGCGGGCCAGCGCCTCGCGTGTGGTGAGCGCCAGGTGCTCCCGCATCATGGCCCGCATGGCGGACCTGGGCCACGCCGGGTTGGCGGCCGCCAGGAAGTCGGCGATGAGGCGCCCGTTGACGCTCCAGTCGTGCTGCGCCACGGCCAGGGCCGCGGTGTCGCCCTTCTTGGCCGCCGTCAGCAGGTCGGCGGCGATGAGGATGTGCGCGCGCAGCAGGGCGGTGAGCCGGCTGCCCGCCACGGCTCCGTAGTACGGCGCGACGGCCCGGCCGATGTCGGCCTGGTTCTGCAGGAGTCGTCCCTCCGCCACCGTGAGGTCGGGCAGGCCGGCCGCCACGTCCACGATCACCATCCGCGTCCAGGCGATGTGCTCCTCCCAGAGCCGACGCATCTCCAGCCGCAGGGTCACGCCGCGGGTCGTGGAGACGGCCGCGTGGGCGTGGGGGGCCGGGGCGGCCGCGCCGTTCAGCCGGGTCAGCCCCAGGACCAGTGCGGCCGCCAGGGCCGCGACGATCAACGGGCCTGCCGCGGTGCGCGTGATGCTGCGAGTCATCGGTGCCTCCTGAGGTCACGGGATGCGCGGGCCGCACGCCCGCGTCGCCCACTTGGAGGCCGTTCCACGGCACGGTCTTACCCCCGGCGGAAATGTCGCGACGGCGAGGTAAGACCGGCCGCCGTGATGACACCAATGGGACATGAGCACGTTCGCTCCCCGGGCCCCGGCGGCCCCGCCGCACCACCCCCCGCTGCGCCTGGCGGCCCCGCCTGGCCGGATGCGTACCGGCCCGGATAGCATCGCGGCGGTGGAACCCCGGCCGGTCGGCGACCACGACTCTCGGCGGTGGCTGCGCGAGCTGCGCGGTGAGGGCGCCATGCGCGACCAGGCCATCGCGCGGCTGCACGCGCTGCTGTTGCGCGCCGCGCGGTTCGAGGTGGCCCGCCGACGGGGCGCCGGCCTGGATGCGCGCGAGGCCGCGGAGCTGGCCGAGGAGGCGTCCCACGACGCCCTGGTGGCCGTGCTGGCCCACCTGGACGACTTCCGGGGTGACAGCCGCTTCACCACCTGGGCCTACAAGTTCGCGCTGCTGGAGGCCGGTGTGAAGGTGCGACGGCGGGCCTGGCGGGGGCGGGAGCTCCCCGGTCTCGACGACCGCGACGGGGACGGGATGCCGGATGCCGCCCCCGGACCGCACGAGACGCTGGAGCAGCGGGAGTGGCTCACCGAGCTGGCCGACGCGATCGGGCGCGTGCTCACCCCGCACCAGCGGGAGGTGTTCGGGTTGCTGGCGCTGAACGGCGTGCCCATCGATGTGCTGGCCGAGCGCGCCGGCACCACCCGCGGGGCGCTGTACAAGACGCTGCACGACGCGCGTCGCAAGCTGCGGGCCGAGCTGGGCCGCCGCGGGTACGCACCGTCCGGGAGGCCGTCGACGTGAGCGCCCCCGCCCGGACCGCACGTGACCGCATGCTGGGCCGCTCCGGCCCGGACGTCGGGTGCGACGCGTGCTTCGCCCACCTGGACCGCTATGCCGAGCTGGTGCTGCGCGGCGCCGGCGCCGACCTGGTGCTGCCCGGCATGCATGCCCATCTCGCCGGCTGCCCGGCGTGCGAGGAGGAGTACGACAGCCTGCTGGCGCTCCTTCGCGCGGACGCACACGAGGAGGAGACCGCATGAGCAGCACAGATCGCGCCATGGTGATCGTGGGGGGCGGGCTGGCCGGGGCGCGAGCCGCCGAGGCCCTGCGCGACGAGGGCTTCGACGGGCCCGTGGTGATCGTGGGCGACGAGCCCGCCCGCCCCTACCAGCGACCGCCGCTGTCGAAGGAGTACCTGCGGGGCGAGGCCGGCCGCGAGACGCTGGACGTCCACACCGCCGACCACCACCGCGACCGCGGCATCGAGGTGCGCACGTCCGCGCCGGTTGAGGCCATCGACGTGGCCGCCCGCGAGGTGGTGCTGGCCGGGGGCGAGCGTCTTCCCTACCTGGCGGTGCTGCTGGCCACCGGCGCGGCGCCCCGCACCCTCCCGGTGCCGGGAGCCGACCTGGACGGGGTGGTGGTGCTGCGCACGGTGGCCCACGCGGAGGCCCTGCGCGCGCGCCTGGGTGCGGGAGGGCGCCTGGCCGTGGTGGGCGCGGGGTGGATCGGCTCGGAGGTGGCCGCATCCGCGCGCGGCATGGGTCTGGAGGTGACGCTGATCGAGCAGACGGCGGTGCCGCTGGAGCGCGTGCTGGGCGCGGAGGTGGGCGCCGTGTTCCGCGACCTGCACACCGACCACGGGGTGCGGTTCCTTGGCGGCGTGGCGGTGGCCGGCTTCGAGGGCGGCCGGTCGGTGGAGCGCGTGCGCCTGGCCGACGGCACCACGGTGGAGTGCGACACCGTGCTGGTGGGTGTGGGCGTGCGGCCCCGCACCGAGCTGGCCGCGGCGGCCGGGCTGCGCGTGGACGACGGGGTGGTGGTGGACCAGCACCTGCGGTCGTCGGTGCCGGAGGTGTTCGCCGCCGGCGACGTGGCCAGCGCCTGGCATCCGTTCTACCGGCGCCACATCCGGGTGGAGCACTGGGGCAACGCCCTGCATCAGGGCCCGGCGGCGGCCCGCGCCATGCTCGGCCAGAGCACGCCCTACGAGCGGCTGCCGCGGTTCTTCTCGGATCAGTACGACGTGGCCATGGAGTACACCGGCCACGCCACCGATTGGGACCGCGTCGTGTTCCGGGGCGATCGCGCCGAACGGGCGTTCATGGCCTTCTGGCTGCGGGATGGGCTCGTGCACGCCGGGATGAGCGTCAACGTGCCCGATGCCATCGGGCACGTTCAGGAGCTGATCCTGGCCGGGTGCCGCGTGGACCCGGTGCGCCTGGCCGACCCCGGGGTGGCCCTCACCGACCTGCTGCCCACCGGGTCGGCCACGTGACCCGGACGCCGTCCGTCAGCGGTCGATGCGGTTGAGCTCGTCCTGCAGGCGGGCCAGTTCATCCGGGGTGGCGTCGGAGCCCTCCACCGGCGCCGCGGCGTGGCGCTTGGCCCACCTGCGGGTGATGAAGGGGATCGCGGCCAGCCCCGCGGCCACCAGCAGGGCGGGCACCACCCAGGCCACCAGGTCGAACCCGTGCTTGGGCGGGGTGGCCAGGATCTCGCGGCCGAACTGCGCCACCAGGGCGTCGATGATCTGCTGCTTGGTCCAGCCCGCGTCCGCCTTCTCGCGGATGTAGGCCTTGATCTGCAGGGCGCTGGGGGCGCTGGACACATCCAGCGTGGTGCCGCAGGTGACGCACCGCAGCTCCTTCTCCAGCTCGATCACGTTCACCCGGCCGCCGGCGGCGACCACCGGGGTGACGGCCACCAGCAGCGCCAGCGCGGCCAGCAGGGCGGCGATGACGCGCCGGGGCATCAGGCCGCCCGCTCTTTCATCACGATGTCGAGCACTCGGTTGAAGCTGTCCAGGTTGCCGCTGGCGGTGTCGGACACCAGCGGTCCGCGCAACGCCGCGGCCACGCGCCCCTGACGATCGATGATGAACGTCTCGGGGTACCGGTCGGTCCCAAATCGACCAGCCTGGTTCCCCTCGCCATCGCGGAGCGACGGGAAGGTCAGGCCGTATCGACTACGGAAGCCGAGGCCCGCACTCTCCTCATCCCGCGTATCGACACCGAGAACCACCACGCCACGATCCCGAGTACGTTGCCACACGGACTCCAACAGCGGGGCCTCGTCCTTGCAGGTCACGCACCACGCCGCCCAGAAATTGAGCACCACCACCTTGCCCCGCAGCGAGCTCAGCGCGACATTCGCACCCACCGGGCCAACGTCTGGGCCCGCCGCCAAGACCGGCAGGTTGAGATCCGGGGCGGACGCCCGCTCCCCCTTGGCGATGGCCTTGTCGATGCGGTTACTCACCCCGCCGTGGGTGAGACCCGTGATCAGCAGCGCGGCGATGGCCGCCACCACCACGCCCGCGGCCACCAGGTAGATGGTGCGACGGCGATCCCAGCCCCGGACGGGTGTGGGGGGTTCGGCGCTCACGGTCACCCCCGCAGGCTACCCCAGCAGGGCGCGCACGCCGTCGCGGGGGTCGCGCTGGCGCATCAGCGCCTCCCCCACCAGGATGGCGTCCACCCCCGCCTCCTCCAGCTCCAGCACGTCCTCGCGGGAGGTGATGCCCGACTCGGCCACCACCACGGTGCCCGCCGGGATGTCGGCCAGCAGGGTGAAGGTGGTGCGCAGGTCCACGTCCAGGCTGTGCAGGTTGCGGTTGTTCACCCCGATGATCTCGGCCCCGGCGTCCACCGCCACCCGCACCTCGTCCTCGTCGTGCACCTCCACCAGGGTGTCCAGGCCCAGTTCGGTGGCGGCGCCCATCAACTCGGTCAGGCGGGTGCGCCCGAGGGCGGCCACGATCAGCAGCGCGGCGTCGGCGCCGGCCACCCGGGCCTCCACCAGCTGGTACGGGTCGATGATGAAGTCCTTGCGCAGCAGGGGCAGGGCGACGGCCGCGCGCGCCTCCGCCAGGTCCTCCAGGCCGCCGCCGAACCACTTGGGCTCGGTCAGCACCGACACCGCGCTGGCCCCGGCGTCCTCGTATGCCGTGACGATCTCGGTGACGCTCGCGTCCGGACGGATGGGGCCCTTGGACGGGCTGGACCGCTTCATCTCGGCGATGAGGCTGACGCCCTCGCGGATGAGCGCCTCCGAGAAGGGCCGGTTGCGCGGGATGAGGGGAAGCTGTTCGCGCAGCGTTTGTTCGGGGATCACCCGGCGGCGCTCGGCCACGAGGCGCTCGGTGTGCTCCACCACGTTGTCCAGGAAGGTGCCCATGGCCATCAGGTGGTGGGCGCCAGGCGGGTGGTGGCGGCCACGAACCGCTCCAGGCGGTCCATGGCGGCCCCGCTGCCGATGCTCTGGCGGGCCAGGTCCAGGCCCTGGGTCATGTCGTCGGCCAGCCCCGCCACCCAGATGGCGGCGGCGGCGTTGAGGGCCACCACGTCGGCCGCGTGGCCGGCCGTGCCGCGCAGCACCTGGCGGATGACGTCGGCGTTGTCCTCAGGGCGGGCCCCGTCCAGGGCACCCTCGGGCGGCGGGTGGATGCCCAGCGCCGCCGGGTCCACCTCGATGGCGCGCACCTGCCCGTCGGCCACCTCGAAGGCGTCGCTGACGGTGCCGGTGGACAGCTCGTCCATGCCGTCACGGCCCCGCACCACCAGGCCCCGCTGCGCACCCAGCTCGGCCAGCGCCTCGGCCACGCGGCGCATGAGGTCGCGGTTGGCCACCCCGATCACCTGATGGGTCACGCCCGCGGGGTTGGCCAGCGGGCCCAGCATGTTGAACACGGTGTGCACGCCCAGGGCCTTCCGCACCGGGGTGACGTAGGCGAACGCCGGGTGGTGGTTCGGCGCGAACATGAACCCCACGCCGGTCTCGGCGATGCACTCGGCGATGGCCTCGGGGCCCAGGTCGATGCGCGCCCCCAGGGCCTCCAGCACGTCGGCGCTGCCGCTGGAGGAGGTGTTGGACCGCGCGCCGTGCTTGGCCACCGTGGCGCCCGCGCCCGCCGCCACGAACGCGGCGGCCGTGGAGACGTTGAAGGTGGGCAGCCCGCCGCCGGTGCCGCAGGTGTCCACAAGGTGGTCGGTGGCCACCGGCACGCGCACCGACTTGTCGCGCATCACGCTGGCCAGACCCGCCAGCTCGGCGGCGCTCTCCCCCTTGGCGCGCAGCGCGATGAGGAACGCCCCCGTCTGCACCGGGTCCACCTCGCCGTTCATCACCAGGTCCAGCGCCGCGGCGGCGCCGTCGTGGCCGATGTCCTCACCGGCCAGCAGCCGGTCGATGGTGTGTGCGATCAGGGGTGAGCTCACGTCAGGTCCGCATCTGCAGGAAGTTTCCCAGGAGGGTCCGGCCCAGGTCGGTGAGGATGGACTCCGGGTGGAACTGCACGCCCTCCACCGGGTGCTCGCGGTGGCGCAGCCCCATGATGATGTCCCCGTCGCACCACGCGCTGGCCTCCAGGCAGTCCGGCAGCTCGGCATCCACCACCAGCGAGTGGTAGCGGGTGGCGATCATGGGATTGTCCACCCCGGCGAACACCGTGCGCCCGTCGTGGGTGATGCTGCTGGTCTTGCCGTGCACCGGCTCGGGCCCGCGCACCACGGTGCCGCCGAAGGCCTCGCCGATGGCCTGGTGGCCCAGGCACACCCCGAACACCGGGATGCGCCCGGCGAAATGGCGGATGGCATTCACCGAGATGCCCGCCTCCCTGGGGGTCTTCGGGCCCGGCGAGACCACCAGGTGGGTGGCACCCAGTGCGTCCAGCCCCTCCATGTCGATGGCGTCGTTGCGGTGCACCAGCACCTCCGCGCCCAGCTCGCCCAGGTACTGCACCAGGTTGTAGGTGAAGCTGTCGTAGTTGTCGATCAGCGCGACGCGGGCCATCTCACCAGTCCCGTTGCCCCGCCGCCACCTCGATGGCCCGGAACATGGCGCGCGCCTTGTTCTGGGTCTCCTCGTATTCGGTGGCGGGCACCGAATCGGCAACGATACCGGCCCCCGCCTGCACGTGGATGCGCCCGTCCTTGCAGGCCACGGTGCGGATGGTGATGCACGTGTCCAGGTCGCCGTCGTAGCCCACGAAGCCCACGGCCCCGCCGTAGGTGCCGCGCTTGACGGGCTCCATCTCGTCGATGATCTCCATGGCCCGCACCTTGGGCGCGCCCGACAGGGTGCCCGCGGGGAAGGTGGCGCGCAGCGCGTCGCAGGCCCGCATGCCCTCGGCCAGCTCGCCCACCACCGAGCTCTCGATGTGCATCACGTGGCTGTAGCGCTCCACCACCATCAGCTCCTCCACGTGCACGGTGCCGATGGAGCTGACCCGGCCCAGGTCGTTGCGGCCCAGGTCCACCAGCATCACGTGCTCGGCCCGCTCCTTGGGGTCGGCAAGCAGCTCCTCGCCCAGGCGGCGGTCCTCCTCCTCGGTGGCGCCCCGCGGCCGGGTGCCCGCGATGGGCCGGGTGCGCACCGTGCGCCCCTCCACCTTCACCAGGATCTCGGGGGACGACCCCGCCAGCGCAAGCTCCGGGAAGTCCAGGAAGAACATGTAGGGGCTGGGGTTCACCGCGCGCAGCCCGCGGTAGATGGCGAAGGGGTCCAGGTTGACCTCTGCGGAGAAGCGCTGGCTGGGCACCACCTGGAAGGCGTCGCCGGCGAAGATGTACTCGCGGCAGCGCTCCACGGCCTCGCAGAACCGCTCCCGGCTGAGGGTGCTTGTGACCTCGCCCAGCCGCGGCGGGGCGTCGCCGCGGTGCGGGTGCGGCACCGGGGCGTCCAGGGCGTCGCGCAGCTCCATGATCTTCGCCACGGTGGCGGCGTACGCGGCCGGCAGGTCGCCGTCCAGGCGGCACGGCACCGTGACCGTGAGGCTGCGCTCCACGTGGTCGAACGCCACGACGGGGCCGGTGAGCATCATCAGCAGCTCCGGGAACCCCAGGTCGTCGTCGGGCACGTCGGGCAGGCGCTCCACCCGGCGCACCAGGTCGTACCCGAAGTAGCCCACGGCGCCGCCGGTGAACGGCGGCACGCGGCCGCCCGGCGGAGGCACCATCCCCACGGAGTCCACCAGGTCCTGCACCGCCCCGAACGGGTCGGAGGCGTCCAGCCGTTGCACGCGGCCGTCCTGCCAGGTGCACACCAGCTCGTCGGCGGTGCCGCGGATCACCGCCTGCGGGCGGCCGCCCAGCATGGAGTAGCGGCCCAGCCGGCCGTGCTCGGCCGACTCCAGCAGGAACGCTGGGTCACCGTCGCGCAGCTTGAGGAACACGCCCACCGGGGTCTCGCAGTCGGCCAGCCAGGTGTGCGACAGCGGCACCTGCCCGCTGGTTCCCGCCAGGTGGGCGAGTTCATCGAGGGCCGGGTAGATCTGGGGGGCGGCGTCCGCTTCGGGCAGACGCATCCGCAGGTCGGTCACCGCTGCGCCGCACCGCGCGGGGACCGGCGGGCCAGCTCGGCCGCCACCTCCTCCGGACGCACGCCCACCGCCTGCCACAGCACCGCCAGGTGGTACAGCAGATCGGCGCTCTCGTACACGGCCTGGTCGTGCTCGGCGCCCTTGGCGGCCAGCACCACCTCCGTGGCCTCCTCGCCCACCTTCTTGCACACCGTGTCGATGCCCTTGTGCAGCAGCCGCGCGGTGTAGGAGCTCTCCGGGTCGGCGTCCGCAGCGCGGCGCCCGATGATCTCCACCAGGTCGCCGATGGCGGTGAACGGCGCGGTGGCGTCGCCCTGCACCACGTCCTCGAAGCAGGTCTCGGCCCCGGTGTGGCAGGCGGGCCCCGCCGGGTCCACCCGCACCAAGAGTGCATCCCGGTCGCAGTCGGACAGCACCGCCACCACGCGCTGGGTGTTGCCGCTGGTGGCGCCCTTGTGCCACAGCTCACCGCGGGAGCGGCTCCAGAACCACGTCTCGCCGGTCTGCAGCGTGCGGTCCAGCGACTCGCGGTTCATGTACGCCACGGTCAGCACCCGGCCGGTGCGGGCGTCCTGCACCACGGCGGGCACCAGCCCGTCGGGGCCGAAGCGCACACCCGAGGCCGCGTCACCGGACGGGGCCGCGGAGCTCACGCGCCGGCGCCGCCCTCGGCGGCCATCAGCTCCTCCAGCACCCGCACCGCGTGGTCGGTGCCCACCCGCGCCGCGCCTGCCGAGATCATGGCCTGCACCTCCTCGAGGGTGGTGATGCCGCCGGCGGCCTGCACGCCCACGCGCTCGGGCAGGGCGTCACGCATGATCTCCACCGCGGTGGTGGTGGCCAGGCGGTCCGGCAGCCCCGTGGAGGTGATGGCGAAGTCGGCGCCGGCGTCGTCCACGATCTTGCAGGCCAGCCGGATGAGCTTGTCGTCGAGCAGCGGGGCCTCGATGATGACCTTCACGATCACATCCCCGCGTGCGTCGTTGGCGGCGCGGGACCGCACGGCGCGCACCACCCGCATCAGCCCGTCGCGCGCCAGCGTGAACTCCCCGGAGCGCATGGCCGGCACGTTCAGCACCACATCCAGCTCGTTGGCACCGTCGGACACGGCCTGCTCGGCCGCCTTCACCGCCTCGGCGTGGGCGGCGCCGTCGGGATACCCGATGGCCGCGCAGGTCTTGACGTCGCTGCCGCGAAGTCGGTCGGCGATGTGCGACGTGAACTGCGGATACGAGCACAGGGCCGCGCAGTGATGCTCGATCACCTGCTCGCAGGCCGCTTCGATCTCGGCGAGGCTCGTGTCCGGCGCCAAAATCGTGAGGTCGAGCGTTTTCGAGAGGTCCTCGGGACGCATCACGGGCACCGGTCTGACATTCGAGCCAGTATAGCGACGCGCCCCGGGCCGGCCCGTGCCTGAGTTGCCCGAGCTGCAGGCGCTGGCCGAGGGGCTGGACGCGGCGCTGGCCGGCGCCGAGGTGCAGCGCGCGGTGGCCTGGAGCCCCGCCAACCTGCGCACGGCCTCCCCGCCGCTGGAGACCCTGGCGGGCCGTCACATCACGGGGGTCGGCCGACGCGGCAAGGTGATGGTGGTGCGGCTGGACGGCGACCTGGCCGTGGCCATCCACCTGATGTCCGCGGGGCGCCTCGGCATCACCACGCCCCCCAAGGCGCGCCCCGTGCGCAGCGCCGGGTTCGGGCTGATCCTCACCGACGGCCGCGAGCTGCGGCTGCGCGAGCTGTCCACCAAGCGGCGCGCCAGCGCCCACGTGGTGGACGCCGAGGGGCTGCGCACGCTGCCCATGCTGGCAAACCTCGGACCGGAGCCCGTCGGCCTCTCCGCCCAGGAGTGGCGCGAGCGCCTCACGGCCCCGCCGGGCGTGCTACACAACGCGATGCGGGAGGGCCGCCGCGTGGCCGGGGTGGGTCGCTGCTACGCCTCCGAGATCATGTGGGCCGCGCGCCTGGCACCGCTGGCCCGCACCGACCGCCTGGACGACGCGGCCTGGGAGCGGCTGGCGCACGCGGCCGACGTGGTGCTGGAGGGCGCCACCGAGCGGGCGCGGGAGCGCATCACCACGAACCTGCCCGACAAGGAGAAACGCCTCACCATGGTGCACGGGCACTACGGGGAGGCGTGCGTGCGATGCGGGACCACGCTGGCGCGCGTGGGGTTCAGCGAGTACGAGCTGGTGTACTGCCCGGCCTGCCAGACCGGCGGGCGCCGCTACGCCGACCGGCGTATGGACCGGCTGCTGCGATGAGGCGCGCCGGCGGTGCGGCGGCCGCGGCGGTGTGTGCGGCCCTGCTGGTGCCCGCCGCCGCGACGGCCACCTACGGCGGTCACGCCGTGCCGCGTGCGCGGGCGGTGTCGCTGGCCCATTTCACCGTCGCGCGCGGCGGCGGGCAGGGCGAGTGCACCGGCGTGGTGATCGCCCCGCTGCAGGTGCTCACCGCCGCCCACTGCGTGCGCAGCCGGCGTCCCGATGAGCGCGTGCGCGTGCTGGGCCGCACGCTGCGCGCCGGCAACCCGGGCCGGTCGGCCCGCACCGCGCGCATCACCCGCGTGGTGGTGCACCCGCGCTACCGCAGCCGGGTGCCCCAGGACGGCTTCGACCTGGCGGTGCTGAGCCTGAGCCGCCGCGTGGGGCCGCCCGTGCCCCTGGCGACCCCGGACGAGGAGGTCGCGCTCGCCGCCCCGGGGGCGCAGGTGACCGCGACCGGCTTCGGCGCCACCGCCACCGCACCCGACGCCACCGACGGACGCGCCCACGCCGTGACCCTGGCGGTGCGGGATCCCCGCGCGTGCGTGGTGGCCACGCTGGTGGACGCCTTCGCCCGCAGCCAGATGTGCGCCGGGGCGGACACTCGGGGCGTCTGCCCGGGCGACAGCGGCGGCCCGCTCACCGGGCCCGGCCCCGACGGCCGCACCAGGGTGGTGGGCATCACGGCACGCACCATGCCGGCGGGAGGATGCGGCACGGCCTCCACCGGGGTGTTCAGCCGGGTGGCCCCGTTCCGGACCTGGATTCTGGCCCAGACGGGTCCGCTGGGAGGCGATGCGCCCCCGCCGGCACCACCGGGCTGAAGCGCGCAACGGATCCATCGACGTTGCGCTGAACGGTCAAGGACCGCTGCGAGCTGCGAGCCAGCGCTGCGCAAGATCAGCAGAGCCCACATGCGCGCCGGGCACAGCGTCGACCAAGTCGTGTTCAGCAGTCAGACGCCAACTTCGTAAAACGCCATCTCTGACCACCGAGATCCGCGGCGCGGATCTCACGCCTCATGTCCAAGTCTCCGCCATACGCAGCGTCGGCGTCAGCGGCCAACCCTGTGAGAAGCCACCCTCTGACCACCGAGATCCGCTCGGCGGATCTCACGCCTCATGTCGAAGTCTCCGCCAACCGGGATGCCCGAGGCCCCCGAAATTGGGGACGGTGCAGGGGTGAATCCCCCGACCCACGGACGGGAAGGTTCAACTCAGGTCCGGGCAGCCCGAGAGGGCGCGGTGGTGACGATGAACTCGCCGAACCCGCCATACAGAGCGAAAACGTGCGAGGCCAACCCTATGAAAAGCAACCCTGTGAAAAGCAACCCTGTAGGAGCTAAATCCCCAGCCTCGTCAGCATCGACTCGTCGTTGCGCCAGCGGCGGCGCACCTTCACCATCACGTCCAGGTGCACCTCCTCGCCCCAGGCCACGCCCAGGGCACGGCGGGCGGCGCTGCCGATGTCGCGCACCATCTGGCCGCCCTTGCCCACCACGATGCCCTTCTGGGAGTCGTTCTCCACGTACACCACGGCCTCCACGCGGATGCCCTGGCGCGCCGGGGTGATGTCCTCGATGTGCACGGCCATGGCGTGCGGCACCTCGTCGCGCAGGCGCACCAGGGCGGCCTCGCGGATGAGCTCGGCGGCCAGCTCCTGCATGGTCTGGTCGGTGGCCATGCCGGGCGGGAAGTAGGCGGGGCCCTCCGGCAGCAGCGTGGCCAGGTCGGCGCGCAACTCCCCCAGCCCGTCGCCGGTGAGGGCGCTCACCGGGTGCAGGGCCACCATGTCCGGCAGCTGGGCGGCGATGCGGGTGATGCTGTCGGCAATGCCCTTCGGGTCGCTGGTGTCGGTCTTGTTCACCACCACCATCACCGGCAGGCGGGCGGCCAGCAGGCGCTCCACGATGAACCGGTCGCCCGAACCCACGGGCTCGTCGGCGCTGACCACCAGCAGGGCGGCGTCGCAGTCCTGCAGCGTGGCGTCGACGGTGGCCTGCATGCGGCGGGTGAGGCCGTCGCGGGGGGTCTGGAACCCGGGGATGTCCAGCAGCACGGCCTGCCAGTCATCGCCGTGCACCGCCACCGCCAGGCGGCGGCGGGTGGTCTGCGGCCGCGGCGACACGGCGGCCACGTGGTGGCCGGAGAGGGCGTTGGCCAGCGTGGACTTGCCCACGTTGGGACGGCCCGCCAGGGCCACCATGCCCGAGCGGTGCACCGCTACCCCCACAGGTGGAACACCACCAGGGTCATGCACGTGCCCACCAGAGCCCCCATCAGCGTCTCCATCGCGGAATGGATACCACCCTCCACGCGGGACTGCGCGACCAGGAGCGCCAGCAGGAACGCAAGCAGCGACACCAGGCTGGCGTGGTGCAGGGGCTGCACCACGATGCTGATGGCCGTCCACGCCGAGAAGGCCGCGGCCGCGTGGGCCGACGGCCAGCCGCCGCGCAGCGCCGTGCCGCGCCCGGTGGCCGCCTTCACCGCCACGGACACCAGCACGGTGAGGATCAGCGCGGCCACCACCAGCAGTGTGGGGGTGTCGCGCACCCCGTTCATGAGGTGCCGGCCCGAGCGGTCGAGCGCGTCGTAGAACACCAGGTACGCCACCACCGCGGCGTTCATGGCGGCCACCAGCACCGCGCCCGCCGCCACGTCCTTGGCCACCTTCACCAGCGGGTGGTAGTCGGTGATGACCGCGTCCACGGCGGCCTCGATGGCGGTGTTCATCATCTCCGCCAGCAGCACCAGGGTGGCCGAGATGATGATGGCCAGCAGCTCCATGCGGCTGACGTCCAGGCTCACCGCCAGCACCACGGCCAGGGTGGCCGCGGCCAGGTGGATCTGCATGTTGCGCTGGGTGCGCAACGTGTAGATGAGGCCGTCCACCGCCCAGTTCATCGACCAGCGCAGCGACCCCTGACTGGGCAGGGCCGTGGCGCGGCTGCGCTTGCGCAGACGCGCCAGGCGCTCGCGAAGGCCCCCGCGGGCGGGGGGTCGGGTGGGACGGATGATGGTCATGCGATGCCGAGCTCTTCGACCAGCCGGTCCTGCAACTCCAGCATTTCGCCGTCATCGGTTTCGTGATCGTGCCCCAGCAGGTGCAGCAGGCCGTGCACGGCCAGCACGGGCAGCGGTTCCTGGGCGGCCTCCGGGCAGATGATGACGTCGCCCAGCTCCGGCGGCGGGCCGTCCTGCGGCCAGCCCCCCAGCACCTCGGGGCCGTCCACCGGGAACGCCAGCACGTCCGTGGGTTCCGGCTTGCCGCGATGCTCGCCGTTGATCCCCGCCATCTCCTCGGGACCCACCACCATGAGCCCCATGGTGGCGCGGTGCACCCCCAGGCGGTCGCACACCCGGGTGACCGCGTCCACCAGCGCGGGCGCGACGGCGTCGGGGGCCTGGACCTCCACCTCGATCACCCCACGTCCTCCGCGGCGTCGGCCTGCGCGTAGGCGTCCACGATGCGCTGCACCAGCCGGTGGCGCACCACGTCGCGCCGGTCAAGCCGGATGAACGCGATGTCGGGCACGCCCTCCAGCACGTCCTGCACGGCCATCAGGCCGGAACGGCGATCGCGCGGCAGGTCCACCTGGGTGACGTCGCCGGTCACCACCATGCGCGAACCGAACCCCAGGCGGGTGAGGAACATGCGCATCTGCTCGGCCGTGGTGTTCTGGGCCTCGTCCAGGATGATGAAGCTGTCGTTGAGGGTGCGGCCGCGCATGAACGCCAGCGGGGCGATCTCGATCTGCCCGCGGGTGACCAGCGTCTCCACGCGGTCGGCGTCCAGCATGTCGTGCAGCGCGTCGAACAGCGGCCGCAGGTACGGGTCCACCTTGGCCGCCAGGTCGCCGGGCAGGAACCCCAGGCGCTCCCCCGCCTCCACCGCCGGGCGGGTGAGGATGATGCGCCCCACCTCGCGACGGGTGAGGGCCGCGGTGGCCAGCGCCACCGCCAGGTAGGTCTTGCCGGTGCCGGCCGGGCCGATGCCGAAGGTGATGGTGTTGTCGCGGATGGCCTGCACGTAGGACTTCTGGCCGGCGGTGCGCGGGGTGATCACCCGCTGGCGGTGCCGCCAGATGACGTCGTCCAGCATCTCGCCCACCGGCTGGCGGGCCTCCACCGCTCCGGCAAGCGCGTCCACCGCACCCGGGCCCAGCTCGCGCCCGCTGCGCACCACCCCGGTGAGCTCGTTGATCACCGCCACGGCGGCGTCCACGCGCTCGGGTTCGCCGTCCAGGTCCACGCGGTTGCCGCGCAGGCTGATGCTGACCCCCAGCCGCTCCTCCAGGTCACGCAGCACGCGGTCCTGTTCCCCCGCCAGCTCCACCGCCACCGCGTCGGGCACCTCGATGCGTCGCTCACCCATTGCCCCGCTCACATCGTGGAGGACATCAGGGTGCCGCCCATCACGTGCCAGTGGAGGTGCGTCACCTCCTGGCGCGCGTCCGGACCGGTGTTGCTGGTCACCCGGTAGCCGCTGCCCTCCACGCCCGTGCGCCGCGCCACGTCGGCGATGAAACCGGGCATCTCCGCGCGGGCCTCGGCCGACAGCAGGTCCACCTCGTGCATCCCCTCCACGTGCGCGGTGGGCACCACCAGCACGTGCACCGGCGTCTTCGGCGCGATGTCGGGGAACGCCGCCCAGTGATCGGTGCGAGCCACCATCTGGGCGGGGAGTTCCCCGGCGATGATCCGGCAGAAGATGCAGTCAGCGCTCACGCGGTGCCCTCCGAGGGGTGGTCGTTTGGCCGCGGCGCACGCGTCAGGTGCCCCATCAGCTGCAGGGCCACGCTGACGGCCACCAGCGCCGCCGTCTCGGTGCGAAGTGTCGCAGCGCCGAGCGTGCAAATGCACGCCCCGGCGTCGCCTGCCCGCGCCAGCTCGTCCGTGGAGAACCCCGTGTCGGGTCCCACGAACAGGGCGACCGCGTCCGTGGCGTGCACCGGGACGGCGTCACCCAGCGGCACCGTGCCGCGCGGGTCCAGCAGCAGCGCGCCGGGGCCCGCCTGCTGCAGCGCATCGTCCAGCGTGGCGATGCCGTCCACGCGCATCAGGTGACCCTGCCCCGACTGGCGGGCCGCGGCCTCGGCCACGCGCACCAGACGCTCGCGGCGGCGGCGCCAGGCATCGGGGTCGGGGCGGCGCTTGACCCGCTCGGTGGCCGTCAGCACCACGCGCTCCACGCCCAGCTCGGCGGCCTTCTCCACCACGAGGTCCAGGCGTCCCCAGTCGGCCAGGCCCAGGTACAGGGTGAGCGGCGCCACCGGCGGCACCGGACGCGGGTGCATGGCCGCCCGCAGCAACACGCGGCCGGCGTCGTCCACCACGGTGGCGGGCCAGATGCGTCCCAGGTGGTCGATCACCTCCACGGCGTCGCCGGCCCGGCGGCGCACCACCCGGGTGAGGTGGTGGGCGTCGGCCTCGGAGATGGCGACGTGCGCCCCCGGGCGCACCTCGTCGCCGGCCACGTAGCGGAACGTGTGCTTCACCGCGCCACCAGCAGGCTGCACCACCCGGCCCCGTCGTCGCGGTCCCGCAGGCGGTAGCCGTGGCCGGCGAACGCCGCCAGCGTGCGGTCCACCTCGAACGGCCGCAGACCCGACAGCACCGCCAGCCCGGGCGGGTCGGCCAGCGCCTGCGCCAGCAGGCACAGGACCTCGCAGGTGAGGTTGGCCACCATCACCTCGGCCCGGGGCAGCGGCTGGCGGGTGAGGTCGCGGCAGGCGGTGGTGAGCGCCACGCCGTTGACGCGGGCGTTGGCGACGGTGGCCTCCACGGCCAGGGGGTCGTTGTCGAACGCCCACACCGGCCCGAACCCCAGCCGGCACGCGGCGATGGCCAGGATGCCCGACCCGCAGCCCACGTCCACGAGGCCGCCGCGGGGCAGGTCGAGCATCAGCGCCAGGCAGCCCCGGGTGGTGTCGTGCTGCCCGGTGCCGAACGCCATCCCCGGGTCGATCACCACCTCGGGCACGCCGGGCACCGGGTCGCCCCACGGCGGGCGCACCAGCAGGCGGCCGTCCACCATGACGGGCTGGTGGAACCCGCGCATGGCGTCACGCCAGCCCTCGTCCTGCGCGTGGGGGCCGTCCACGGGCCCCAGTTCGCGCAGCGCCGCGGCGGCCGCATCGCCCTGGCCGGCGGGCACCCAGAACTCCAGCGTGACGGTGCCGTCGGCCTCCGGGTATTCGCGGCAACCGGCACCCAGCAGCATGCACCCGCGTGCAACCGCCAGCTCGGCGTCACCGGCGGGGACGCGCACGCGCAGGCGGGCCAGCGGCGACCCGGTCACGGCAGGCGAGCGGGGGTCGTCAGCGGAACGCGTGACGCAGACGGTCGAAGAACCCCGTGTCCTCCCGGTAGGCCCGGTCGTCCAGCGACTCGGCCAGCTTCTCGACGGCCCTGCGGGCCTCCTCGGACTGGGCCTTGGGGATGCGCACGTCCACGATGACCCGCTGGTCGCCGCGGCCGCGGCCCTGCAGCGCCGGGAACCCCTTGCCCTTGAGGGTCACCACGTCGCCGAACTGGGTACCCGCGGGCACCTCGATGGCGGCTTCGCCCTCCACCGTGGGCACCGTGAGATGCACGCCCAGCATGGCGTCGGTGACCGGCACCGACACGTGGCTCACCACGTCCAGGCCGTCGCGGTGGAAGCGCTCGTCGGGCTGCACCATCACCTCGACGTACAGGTTGCCCGGGGGCGCGCCCCGCTCCCCCGCATGCCCGCGACCCGACACGCGGATCTGCTGGCCCGACGCGATGCCGGCGGGGATGTTGACGCTGATGCGCCGTTTCCCGGCCACCCGGCCGCCGCCCCCGCAGGTGGTGCAGGCCTCGGTGGGCGCCTCGCCCTGCCCGCGGCACGTGGGGCACACCTGCGCCCGCACGAACTGCCCGAACGGGCCGCGTGACACCTGGCGCACCTGCCCCTGCCCGTCGCAGGTGGCACAGCGCTCGATGGTGGCGCCGGGGGCGGCCCCCGTGGCGTTGCACGCCTCGCAGGGGTCCACCGCGTCGTAGGCCACCTCGCGCTCCACGCCGGTGGCCGACTCCACGAAGCTGACGCCCACCCGCACGGCGGCGTCCTGGCCGGCGGCGTTGCCGCGGGGCCTGCCGAACATGTCGCCGCCGAAGAAGGCGTCGAACAGGTCCTGGAACGAGCCGAAGTCGGCGAAGTCCCCGGCGCCGCGCCCGCCCAGGCCGGCATGGCCGTAGCGGTCGTACGCCTCGCGGGACTGCGGGTTGGACAGCACCTCATATGCCTCGGCCACCAGCTTGAACTGGGCCTCGGCCGAGGCGTCGCCCGGGTTGAGGTCGGGGTGGAGTTCGCGCGCGCGGCGACGGAACGCCTTCTTGATGGCGTCCTCATCGGCGTCGCGGGGAACACCGAGCAGCTCGTAGTAGTCCTGCTTCTCAGCGGCCATCGGCGACCGCCGAGGTTAGCAGGAGTGGGCCCGCGGGCGAACGGCGCCAGGGGACCTAGTCGTCGTCGTCCTCGTCACCCTCGTCGGGGTGCGTGGCCAGGTTCTCCTGGGCCTGCTCGATGAGGCGGTGGGCCTCCTCCAGCGAGGCGGCCGACAGCAGCAGCCGGCTGAGGCTGCGCGCGTCGCGGGCCACCATGTGGTCCACCGCGCCCTCCTCGATCCAGAACGGTGCCGCGTCCGGGTCCTGACGCAGCAGTTCCACCGCCTGGTGGCCGCACTCCAGCGTGTAGGTGGCGATGGCGTACTGGGTGCCGGCGGGCAGGTCGTCGCCGGCCGGGCCCCACGGCACCAGCGGCGCCGAGCGGATGCCACCGGGTTCGATCACCTCGGCGGCCAGCTCGATGTCGCGCCAGCTCAGCTCGGAGGGCACGCGCAGCTCGAACAGCAGCCCCTCGGCGTCCTGACGCCGATCGGACGCGCTGGCGATGACCGCGGCCACCCAGTGCGCCTCCGCGTAGGACAGGCCGGTGAACAGGTCGCCCTCGTCCAGGAGCGGCGCCAGCTGGGCCTCCGGCAGCGTGCTGATGCCCACGCCGTACTCCTCCGGACCCGCGGCGCCCGCCTCCACCTTGGCCAGCACGCGCACCGCGGCCGCGGGCTCACCCCGCAGCGGACGGCGCCACACCTCGAGGATCTCGAACCGGTCGTCTATTCGTACACCCCCTCCAGGTAGGCCGACAGGCGGTGCGCCGCCTCGCGCACCGTCGCGATCGCCAGCCCGTAATCCATGCGTGTGGGGCCGAAGAGCGACACCGTGCCCAGATTACGCCGCACCACCCCGTAGTTGGCGGCAACCATGGAGACGCCCGTCAGGCCTGGGGCGGCCAGCTCGTCACCGATGTGCAGGTACACCTCGTGCCGGGACAGGGCCCCGCGCAGCAGCGCAAGCAGCGTGTATCGCTCCTCCAGCTGCTCCATGAGGGCGTCCACGGTGTCCAGGTCGCGGCGCGCGTCGGCCACGAACCGCGCCCGGCCGCCCACGAACAGGTGCTCGGTGACCTCCTCACCGGCGTCGCGGATGGCGGGCAGCAGCATCCCGAGGAACGCGCGCTCCACCGGGCTCATGCCGGGGTCGAACAGGCGGGCCTCGGCGCTGCGCGACCCCACGGGCATGCCGGTGACCCGCTCGGCGAACACGGCGCGCGCCCATTCGGCCAGCCCGGGGTCGACGGGCCGGTCGGTGGCCACCACCCGCTTGGTGACCGTGCCGGTGCTGGAGATCACCACCACCATCACCACCTGCGGCTGCAGCAGCAGCACCTCCACGTGGCGCACCGTGGCCCCCTGCGCGGCGGGCGCGGTGACCACCCCCAGCAGGTTGGTCACCTTCGCCATGGCCTCGGCCAGGGTCTGCAGGGCGGTGTCCACCTCGCGGCTGATGTCCGGCGCCTCCAGCGCCTGGCCGATGGACTCGGGTGCGGCGGGCAGCGTCTCGGGCTCGCGGCGCAGCAGCACGTCCACGAAGTAGCGGTAGCCGCGGTCGGTGGGCACGCGGCCCGCGGAGGTGTGCGGGTGGGTGAGGTACCCCAGCTCCTCCAGCCGCGCCAGCTCGTAGCGCACCGTGGACGGCGAGCCGTCGATGCCCTCCGAGCCCGCCAGGTGCTTGCTGCCCACCGGGGCCCCGGACTCGACGAACCGGCGCACCACCGCGCCCAGGATGCGCTCCTGGCGGGACGTGAGGTCGGGTGGCGCGGAGCTCACACGTACTCCATCAACGCCTGCAGCACCGAGTTCTGCACGAACCGCCCGTCACGCGTGAGACGCACGCTGCGCCCGTCGAAGCTCAGCATGCCCGCGCGGGCCAGCCGGTCGAGCGCCTCCGGGTGGTCCGGGGGCCCGGCCCACGCCACGTCCAGCGCGGCGTCGGTGCGCAGGGTGAGCATCCAGCGCTCACGCCGCCGGGTGTCGTCGTCCAGCGGCTCCACGTCGCGCGCCGGCAGCCGGCCGTCGGTCAGGGCCGCGATGTACGCGTCCACGCCGGGGGCGTTGCGCCGGCGCACGCCGCCCAGCGTGCTCACCGCGCCCACCCCGATGCCCAGGTAGTCGGCGGCCTCCCAGTAGGCCAGGCTGTGGCGGCACTCGTGCCCGGGGCGCGCGAAGTTGGCGGTCTCGTACCAGCGGTAGCCGGCGGCCTCCAGATCGCGCACCACCCGGTGATACGCGTCGGCCGACCAGTCCTCATCGGGCACCTCGGCCCCCATGCGCTGCAGCGCGGTGTGGGGCTTGATCTCCAGCTCGTACCAGGAGATGTGGTCGGGGGCCAGCCGCAGCGCCGCCGCCAGATCGGCCTCCAGCTGGGCGTCCGTCTGCCCCGGCACGCCGAACAGCAGGTCGATGCTGACCGACGCGAAGCCGGCCTCCCGTGCGCACGCCACGGCGCGCTCGGCCTGGTCGGGCGTGGCGGCGCGGTCCAGGGCGTGCAGCAGGTGGGGCTGGAAGCTCTGCACGCCGAACGACACCCGGGTGACGCCCGCCGCGCGCAGCTCACGCAGGGCACGAGCATCGACGGTCTCGGGGTTGGCCTCGATGGACACCTCCACGTCGGGCGCCGCCCGCCGCAGCACCGCATCCAGCAGCCGGGCGATGCGCCCCGGGCGCATCAGCGTGGGCGTGCCACCGCCCAGGTACACGGTGCGCAGCGGCGCCAGCGCCCCGGCCTCGGCGTGGAACTCGGCCAGCAGGGCGTCGGTGTAGGCGTCGCGCCGGTCGAGGGCGCCCACCTCCACCACGAACGCGCAGTACCCGCACCGGGCGGCGCAGAAGGGCAGGTGGACGTAGAGGTGGGCGGCGCCGCCGCGCAACGTCACTTCCCCTTGGACTGCTCGGCGTTGAGGGTGAGCACGGACAGGAAGGCCTCCTGGGGCACCTCGACGTTGCCCACCTGCTTCATGCGCTTCTTGCCCTCCTTCTGCTTCTCCAGCAGCTTGCGCTTGCGGCTGATGTCACCGCCGTAGCACTTGGCCAGCACGTCCTTGCGCCGCGCCTTCACGGTCTCGCGCGCCACGATGCGGCCGCCGATGGCCGCCTGGATGGGCACCTCGAACATCTGGCGGGGGATGGTCTTCTGCAACCGCTCCACCAGCGCCTTGCCGCGTGGGAACGCCATGTCCTTGTGCACGATCATGGAGAGGGCGTCCACCGGGTCGCCGGCCAGGAGGATGTCCAGCTTCACCAGCGGGCTCTCGCGGTAGCCCACCAGCTCGTAGTCCAGGCTGGCGTAGCCGCGGGTGCGCGATTTGAGCTGGTCGTAGAAGTCGGTGACGATCTCGGCCAGCGGCAGGTCGTAGATGATCTGCTGGCGCTGCTCGATGGGCGTCATGGTGACGTAGGTGCCGCGCCGCTCCTGGCACAGCTGCATCACCGCGCCGACGCCGTCGGTGGGCACCAGGATGGTGCACCGCACGTACGGCTCCTCGATGCTGGCGATGTTGGTGGGCGGCGGCATGTCCACGGGGCTGCGCACCGGCATCTCGTCACCGGCGGTGCTGGTGACCCGGTACTCCACGTTGGGCGTGGTGGTGAGCAGCTCCAGGTCGTACTCCCGCTCCAGCCGCTCGCGCACGATGTCCATGTGCAGCAGTCCCAGGAAGCCGCAGCGGAAGCCGAACCCCAGGGCCTGGCTGGTCTCGGGCTCCCACTGCAGGGAGGCGTCGTTGAGCGACAGCTTCTCCAGGGCGTCCCGCAGGTCGGGGTAGTCGTCGGAGTCCACGGGGAACAGCCCGCTGAACACCATGGGCTTCACCTCGCGGTAGCCCGCCAGCGCCGCCGGGGCGCGGTTGCGCGAGGTGGTGAGGGTGTCTCCCACCTTGAGGTCGCCCACGGCCTTGAGGCCGGTCACCAGGTAGCCGCTCTCCCCGGCCCGCAGGGTGCCGGTGGAGGTCATGGTGGGGCTCATCACGCCCACCTCCTCGGCGTCCACCTCGCGGCCGGTCTGCATGGCCACCAGGCGGTCGCCCTTGCGGAACTCGCCGTCCACCACGCGCACGAAGGCCACCACGCCGCGGTACTGGTCGTACACCGAGTCGAAGATGAGCGCGCGGGGCGGGGCGGCCGGGTCGCCGCTGGGCGGCGGGATGCGCCGCACGATGGCCTCCAGCACCTCGGGGATGCCCTCGCCGGTCTTGGCGCTGATGCGCAGCACATGGTCGGGGTCCTCGCCGATCAGCTCGGCCACCGCGTTGCCGTGCAGCTCGGGGTCGGCCGCGGGCAGGTCGATCTTGTTGAGCACGGGGATCAGCTCGAGGTCGCCCTCGATGGCCAGGTACACGTTGGCCAGGGTCTGCGCCTCGATGCCCTGGCTGGCGTCCACCACCAGAAGGGCCCCCTCGCACGCCGCCAGGCTGCGCGACACCTCGTAGCTGAAGTCCACGTGGCCGGGCGTGTCGATGAGGTTGAGCTGGTAGGTCTCGCCGTCGGTGGCGGTGTAGAACACGCGCACCGCCTGGGCCTTGATGGTGATGCCCCGCTCCCGCTCCAGGTCCATGGAGTCCAGGATCTGGTCGCGCATCTCCCGGTCGCTCACCGCGCCGGTGAGCTGCAGGATGCGGTCGGCCAGCGTCGACTTGCCGTGGTCGATGTGGGCGATGATGCAGAAGTTCCGGATGTGTGACTGGTCCACGCGGCTCATCGTAGCGGCCTTCTCAGCTGGGCCAGCTGACCCAGCTCCGGGATGAAGAAGGCCCGCGCCGCAGAGATGTAGCCCGCCGTGCCCAGCGCCAGGGCGGCGCCCACGGTCACCACCTGCGCGGGCAGGCTGCGCCCCAGCAGGTCGTCCAGGATGCGCCACGTGGCCCAGGACATCACGGCCAGCATCCCGGACGCGGCCAGGCAGCGCAGGAACCCGTCCAGCAGCCACGCGGTGTCGATGCGGCCCACGCGCCCCCGCAGGGCGTACAGCAGCGCCAGGAAGCTGAACAGGCTCACCGCGGAGGTGCTCAGCGGGATGCCGGCCACGCCCAGCGGGATGTACAGCACCAGGTCCAGCACCACGTTGATCAGCACGCCGCCCGCGGCCACCTTGGTGGGCATCCACGGGTCCTGCAGCGAGAAGAACGCACGGATCAGCAGCAGGCTGGCCCCGTTGAACACCAGGCCGATGGTGAACGTCACCAGGGCCTTGGAGGTGAGCGAGGTGTCGTTGGCGCTCCACGTGCCGTGGGCGTACAGCAGGCGGGTCACCGGCACCGCCAGCACCATCAGGAACGCAGAGGCGGGCAGCAGCATGAAGAAGATCTGCCGGATGCCGGCGCTCACCATGTCCCCCACCCCGTCCCGGTCCCCGCGGGCCACCATGCGGGCGATGCTGGGGAACAGCACGGTGGAGATGGCGACGCTGAACACCCCCTGCGGCAGGATGTACAGGCGGAACGCCTTGTCCACGGCGCCCACGGCCGCGCCGGAGATGAACGAGGCCACCTCGTTGTCCACGGCCGCGTTGATGTTGATGAGGCCCAGCCCGAGGGTGACCGGCACCATCAGGATCAGCACGCCGCGCAGATGCGGTGAGGACCGGCCGAACCGGAACGGCCCCTTGCCCCGCAGGTGCGGCAGCAGGTACAGCAGCTGGGTGAGGGTGCCCAGCAGGATGCCCACCGCGTAGGCGGTGAGGCGGTCGCGGCCCGGCGGCAGGATCACCGCGCCGATGCCCATGCACGCGATGATCACGGCGTTCCACAGCACCGGCACGAAGCCGGTGGCGCCGAACTCGCCGTTGGCCTGCAGCACCGCGGCGACGATGCCGGTGAGCGCCAGCAGCAGCACGATGGGGAACATCAGCTGCGACAGCCACACCGTCTGGTCCTGCTGGTCGGGGGTGAGCCCGGCCGCGAACAGCGGCATCACCCACGGGGCGGTCACGATGGCCAGCAGCGTGATGGCGCCCAGCACCATGGTGGTCAGCCCCACCATGGCCCCCACCAGGCGGCGGGCCTCGCGGGGTTTGCCCTCCTCCAGGAGGCGCGTGTAGGCGGGGATCAGCGCCGCGGAGAGGGCCGAGTCGGCCACCAGGCTGCGCAGCACGTTGGGGATGTTGAAGGCGATGACGAACGGGGCGATTCCCGCCGTGCCGAACAGCGCGGCCGCCACCATCTCGCGCACCAGGCCGATGACGCGGCTGGAGGCGGTCCAGATGGCAAAGATCGCGGTGCTGCGGCCCAGTCCCGAACCGCCGCGCCCCTCGCGCGGGGGCGCGCCCGACCGGCTTGTCACGACCGCCTGGCGAGGAGCGTCATCGCTGGTACCATACGCGGCCGTTCGACAGCCGGAGGACGCCCAACGTGGCGAACATCAAGCAGCAGAAGAAGCGCATTCTCATTTCGGAGCGTCAGCGTCAGCGCAACCTGCGCTACCGCTCCAGCATCAAGACGCTCACCCGCGGCCTCACCGAGGCCGTCGCCAACGGCGCCGATGACGTCGCCGAGCGCAGCCGTGCGCTGGAGCACCTCATCGACCGCGCCGCGGCCGAGGGCGTGATCCACCGCAACAACGCGGCCCGCAAGAAGAGCCGCGTGGCGCGCATCACCGCGGGCGTCGCCGCAGGCTAACCGCCGTCGGCGCCGCCGCGCGCGATGGCCACCAGGTCATGCGCGGCGCGCTCGATGACGAAGCGGCGGCCGTCGTCGGGCGAGGTGCCCAGGTCGGCGATGGACGAGACGCGCAGGTCCAGCTCCATGCGGGCGATGCGGACCAGCGCGCGCTCGGCCGCGCCCTGTGGGAGCCGCGTGGCCTGCTCGGCAGCCTTCTTGGCCGGGAACCCGCGCAGCCCCGTGGCCTCGGCCACCGCGTCGGGGCTGGCATCGCGCCCCAGTTGCTGCGCCGCCGCCAGTGCCCGGTAGTGGCGCATGAGGCCCACCAGGATCACCTGCGGGGCCGATGAGTCATCCCCCGAGGCCAGCTCGTGCAGGCGGTCGAACACCGCCGGCGCCGAACCCGACACCAGGGCGTCGGTGAGCTCGTACACGCGCGCCTCCGGGTTGGCGTGCACCACCGCCAGCACCGTGTCGCGGTCCAGCGCCTGGGCACCGCACATGGCGGCCAGCTTCTCCGCCTCGGTGCTCAGCAGCATGGCGTTCAGCGAGGTCTTGACCGCATCGGTGGGCTCGGTGCACACCCGGTCCACCACCAGGCGCGCCACGGTGGGGCTCGCCTTGCCACCCTGCCGGGCCATCTCCTGCACGAAGTGGCTCTCCAGCCACTTGCGGCGGTCGCGGACGCTGGCCTTGGGGTCGGGCCCCCACCGCAGCACGCCGCCCACCTTCTCCACCGCGTGCAGCAGCGGCTGCGGCACCGGGGCCGCGGACACCAGCGCCAGCACCGTGCCCGGGTTGGGGTCGGCCAGGTAGGCCACCAGCGGTTCCACGTCGCCCACGCGCCAGGCGTCGGCGTCCTCCACCACCACCAGCCGCAACCCGGCGAAGCTCAGCGCCTGGCATGCCGCCGCCACGTCGTCGGCCGTGTGCTCCAGGGCGGTGAACCGGTCGCGTTCCAGCCCGCCCTCCTCGCCCGCCCGGGCCACCAGACGGGCCACCGTGCGTTCCACCTTGGGGCGGTCCTCCCCGTAGATCGCGTACACGGGCTGCAGTGCATCTCGCGCCTGGCTCATGGCCCGATGCTACGCGTTCCGGCGGCGTCGCCCACGGCCCACCACGCGGGCCGACGCACCCTCGGGTGGTGCGCCGCCAGCCCCACCGCCAGCGCCGGGAGGGCCGCCAGCGGCGCGGCCACCGCCGGCATGTGCACCACCGCCCCGGGCAGGGCGGCCGCCAGCGCCGCCAGGCGAAGGATCATCTCCGCGCCCAGTCCCGCCACCCCCAGCGGAATCCCCGCCGCCGCCCCCAGCAGCGGCGCGGTGAGCGCCCCGGTGAGCGCGGCCACCAGCACGACCCCCGCCAGCGGCACCGCCACGATGTTGGTGACGAATCCGGCCAGCGACAGCCGGCCGAAGTCGAGCGCCGTGATGGGAGCGGTGGCCAGGCCCGCCGCGGCCGAGATGGCGGCCGGCTCGCCCAGCACGTCGGGCAGCCAGCCGCGCACCGCCTCCCGCAGCGCCGGTCCCAGCACGATGATCCCCACCACCGCGCCGAACGACAGCTGCAACCCCGGGTCCCACACCCCGCGCGGCTGCCAGGCAAGCAGCACCGCCAGCGCCAGCAGCAATGCGTGCACGCGATCGCGTGCCCGCCCCGCGGCCTCGGTCACCAGCGCCACGGCCGTCACCACGCCCGCCCGGCCCACCGACGCCCCGGGCTCGCACACCCAGCAGTAGGCGATGACCGCGGGACCCAGCGTGGCGATGCGCAGGCCCGGGCCCGTTCCCAATCGTCGCAGCAGCGTCGCCAGGGTCAGCACCACCACCGCCACGTTCTGGCCGGACACCGCCAGCAGATGGGTCATCCCGGCGTCCTGCATCTGCCCCTGCCGCGACGCCGACAGCCCCTGCGTGCCGCCCAGGGCCATGCCCTGCACCAGGGCACCCCGGTCGCCCGACAGGCGCGCCCCGATTCGGTCGCGCAGCCACGCCGCGGTGGCGTCGCGCAGCCCGGCCAGCCCGCCCCGGGCGCCGATCACGGTGAGCCCGCCGGTCGCGGCCACCGCCGCGATGCCCTGGCGGTCGAGGTACCTGCGCCACCACGCCGGGTCGCCCGGCCGGCGGGCCGATCGCAGCATCCCGCTGAACCGCACGATCGCCCCCAGCGCCGGTGGCGCCGCATGCACCGACACCAGCACGCGCGCACCGGCGGCGCTGCCGGGCGTGGCGGCGCTGAGGCGCACCGGCACCCGCCAGCCCCCCGCGGCACGGGGACGCGGGGTGGCGTCCACCACCCCGTCGGCCTGCACGCGCACGGGCAACGTCAGCCGCGCCGGACGGGTCTGCTGGATCCGTGCGGTGCCCCACATCCAGCCCCCCAGGCACAGCGCCAGCGCCAGCGCGGCCAGCGCGCCGCGGCCGCCGGCCGACATCGCCACCATCACCGCCCCGCCCATCGCCGCGAGCGCGGCGCCACCGGCCAGCGTCCGCGCGTTCGCCAGGATCAGCCCCGCGAGCAGCGCCACCAGCAGCGCGTGCGGCGCCGCCGTCCGCCACCGCCCCGTGATGACGCTCACCGAATCCATGGCGCGGACGCTACGGGGCCGCGCCGCACGGGCCGGTCGCGGAAAGCACCCATCGACGCGTGCCTTCGTGACGGCATGCGGACACACGGTTTCGCGCTCGTGACGCGCGCCGCCCGGCGCGATCCGTGACACCCCGGCGCGCATCCGGCTCGTAGCGTGCCGGCCATGGAACGACTGACCCCATGGCTCACCCGCACCCGGATGCTGTACGCCGGGCTCGCGCTGATGCTCGCCGCCGGCGCGGTGTGGTTCGGCGGCCGCGCAGGTGGCGCGGGGTCGTTCACGGTGCCCACCGGCACCGTCATGAGCCCGATGGCCACGATGGCGGCGCCTCCCGCCGAGCCGGGGCCGCTGGTGCACGTGGTGGGCGCCGTCCGCCACCCCGGGCTGTACCGGCTGGCGCCGGGCGCGCGGACCATGGCCGCGGTGCGCCGGGCCGGTGGCGCCACCCGGGCCGCGGACCTGGCGGCGATCAACCTGGCCGCGGTCGTCAGCGACGGGCAGCAGATCGTGGTGCCCGTACGGGGCGGCGCCGGTCAGCCGGTCACCGGAGCCCCGGGTGTCACCACCGGCGGCCCGGTGTCCCTCTCAACGGCATCCGCGGACCAGCTGGAGACCCTGGACGGCATCGGTCCCACGCTGGCTCAGCACATCATCGGCTGGCGCACCGACCACGGCGGGTTCACCAGCGTCGATCAGCTGCTGGACGTGCCGGGGATCGGCCCGGCCAAGCTCGCGGCGATCCGCGATCGGGTGACGCCGTGAACCGGCGGGTGCTACCGCACCACCACGTTCACCAGGCGGTCGGGCACCACGATGCGCTTCACCACCGTCTTGCCGTCCAGGGCAGCGCGCAACTTCTCCGAGCCGTCGGCGGCGGCCAGGAGGGCGTCCTCGGACAGCCCGGGGGCCACCTGGATGCGGTCCCGCAGCTTGCCGTTGACCTGCAGCACCACCGTGATCTCGTCCTCCACCAGCAGCGCCGCGTCGGGGGTGGGCCAGGGGTGATCCCACAGCCGCTCACCCCCCAGCACCTCCCACAGCTCGGAGGCGATGTGAGGAGCGAAGGGGAACAGCATCGAGACGGCCGTCTGCGCGGCGTACCGCACACCCTCCGGGTCCGCACCGTCGGCGAGGGCGCGGCCGGCGGTGTTCGTGAGCTCCTGGATGGCGCTGATGGCCGTATGGAACGAGAAGCGCTCGCCGATGTCGGCGGTGACCTTCTGGATGGTGGCCTCGGCTTTGCGCACCACCTCGGTGCCATCACCGTCGGGGCGCGCGACGATGCCGCGCTCGCCGGGCAGTCCGTGCACCAGGGTCCAGAGGCGGTCAAGGAACCGCCGGGCTCCCACCACCCCGCGGTCGCTCCACTCCGTGTCGTCCGCGGCGGGGCCCATGAACAGCACGTACAGCCGCAGGGTGTCCGCCCCGTAGCGATCGACCAGCTCGTCGGGGGCCACCACGTTGCCCTTGCTCTTGCTCATCTTGGCGCCGTGGCGGTAGATCATCCCCTGCGTGAACAGGCGCGCGAACGGCTCGCGCATGCCAACCAGCCCCAGGTCGTTGAGGACCTTGGTGAAGAACCGGGCGTACAGCAGGTGCAGCACGGCGTGCTCGATGCCCCCGATGTACTGGTCCACGGGCAACCAGTAGTCCGCCACCTCGCGCTCGAACGGCTCCGACGACAGGTGCGGCGCGGTGTAGCGCAGGAAGTACCAGGACGAATCGACGAACGTGTCCATGGTGTCCGTCTCGCGGCGCGCCTGGCCGCCGCACCTGGGACACGTGGTGTGCAGGAACTCGGCGTTGGCGGCGATGGGGCTCTGGCCCCGGGGGGCGTAGTCGTCCACCTCCGGCAGCAGCACGGGAAGCTGGTCGTCGGGAACGGGCACGGCGCCGCACTCCGCGCAGTGAATGATGGGGATGGGGACGCCCCAGTAGCGCTGGCGGGAGATCAGCCAGTCGCGCAGCCGGTACCCCACCGTGGCCTCGCCGACGCCCTGCCCGGTGAGCCAGTCGGCCATGGCCGACTTCGCCTCGTTCACGGGCAGGCCGTCGAGGAAGCCGGAGTTCACCATCACGCCGTCGCCCGATTCGGCCTCGAGCACCTCGGCGGCGATGTCGGCACCCTCGGTGGCCACCACGCGGGTCACGGGGAGCCCGTGCTGGGTGGCGAAGGCGAAGTCCCGCTCATCGTGGGCCGGCACCGCCATGATGGCGCCGGTGCCGTAGTCCATCAGGACGTAGTCGGCCACCCATATGGGGATGTGGGCGCCGTTCACCGGGTTCACCACCGAGCGGCCGGTGAACACGCCCGTCTTCGGCTTGTCGGCGGCGCTGCGATCGGCGACGGAGGCCCGCGCCGCGGCACGGGCGTAGTCCATCACCGCAGATTCCTCCGGGCGGCCGGCCACCAGCGTCGGCACCAGGGGGTGTTCGGGTGCCATCAGGAAGAAGGTGGCGCCGAACAGCGTGTCGGGACGGGTGGTGAACACCGGGATCTCGTGGGCGCCGTCATCGGTGCGGAACAGCACCCGGGCGCCCTCGGAGCGGCCGATCCAGTTGCGCTGCATGGTGAGCACGCGCTCGGGCCAGTCCTCCAGCAGGGCCATGTCGTCCAGCAGGGCCTCGGCGTAGTCGGTGATGCGCAGGAACCACTGGGTGAGCTGGCGCAGCTCCACCTCGCTGCCGCAGCGCTCGCAGTGCCCGTCCACCACCTGCTCGTTGGCCAGCACGGTCTGGTCGGTGGGGCACCAGTTCACCGCCGCCTCGCGGCGCTCGGCCAGGCCGCGTTCGAACATCCGCAGGAAGATCCACTGGGTCCAGCGGTAGTACTCGGGATCGGAGGTGGCGATCTCGGTGGACCAGTCGATGGCGAAGCCCAGCCGCTTGAGCTGCACCTTGATGCGGGCGATGTTGCGCGCCGTGACCAGGGCGGGCGGCTCGCCCGTGCGGATGGCCGCGTTCTCGGCCGGCAGGCCGAAGGAGTCGTAGCCCATGGGGTGGAACACCGCGGCGCCGTTGCGACGGCGGAAGTGCGCCACCACGTCGCCCATGGTGTAGTTCTTCACGTGCCCCATGTGGATCTCGCCCGAGGGGTACGGCAACATCTCCAGCACGTACGCCTTCGGACGGTCCGGCAGACGGGCCGTCACACCGTCACGGGAGATCACCTCGCTGGTGAAGGCCCCCTCCTCATCCCACACCCGCTGCCACCGCTCCTCGATGGGCTGCGGGTCGTATCTGTCGGTGTGCTCCGTGGGCTCGCTCATCGGCCGGCGAGTATATCGGGGGGCCCGGTGACGACCCTGCGCCCCGTGGCGATCCGGCCGGCCGACGTGGCGGTGCATTTCCTGGGCATCCTGGAGCTGTACCGGGCCCACAACTGGACCCACGCGCGCGACCCCACGCGGCTGCGCATCGCCATCGAGCACTCCTCGTTCAACGTGGTGGCGCTGGATGGCGAGCGGGTGATCGGGTACGCCCGGGCGATGTCCGACGAGGCCTTCGCCGTGTACATCGCCGACATCCTGGTGGCGCCCGACCGCCAGCGGGAGGGCATCGGCCGGGCGCTGACCGAGGCCATCCTGGAGCACTACCCCATCGACCGCTTCCACCATCAGGTGCTCATCGCCGAGCGCGGCGCGGAGGGCTTCTACCGCCGCCTGGGGATGGCGGCGGTGACCAGCTTCGGCCTGACGGCCTTCATCCGCACCCGCGGGACCTGACCGGGGTCAGCCCCGCAGCTCGCGCGGGAACACGACGGTGGTGGTGAACACCGTCTCGCCGGCCTCGCGGTTGAACACCTCGGCGCGATGCCCCTTGTTGGCCCACACGTGCCGCTTCGCGAACTCGCGCGCGTCCTCCGCCAGGGCGAACGTGCGGCGGTCCACCACGTGACCCGCGGCGACGTCGACGATCTCGACGCACCAGCCGTCCGGCGGCGGAAACGGGGCGTTGTGCATAGGCGGGCGACTCACTGGACGAGGCAACGGGGTGCGGGAGCATACGCCGCCGCACCCGTCCCGGCCCCGCCCCGGGGGCGTGTCAAACAACCCTTGCGGTGTGCGCCCGGACGACGGCGGTCGGCGACGACGCGGCGGTCCGCCGCCGCACCCGCCGGGCGTGGAACCCACCCCCTGACCGGCCTACGCGGCCTGGGGAAGCAGGTGCCCCTCCTCGTCCGCGCCCAGAGCCACCCCCTGCCGAAGGTCCTCGAACACCACGGGGTACTCGTTGATGGTGACGTGCACGCCCGGGTGCACCACGTCGGCGCGCAGCCGATCGGGGGTGACGGTGCGGCCCTGCAGCTCCACGTCCATGCGCGCACCGCCGTCGCCCCCCAGCTCGTGCACGTGCATGGCGCCCCCCACGATGGCGTGCCCCCCGCGCAGGGTGGAGCGCCCCCCCTCAACCCACAGGTCCCCGCCCACGAAGATGGTGCTGTTGAAGATGCCCGAGCCGGTGATGACCAGGTCGCCGCTGGCCTCCACGTCGCAGGCCTGCAGGTAGGCGGTGCGGACGGCCGACGGATCGGCCAGCTGGGTGCGCAGGGCGTGCTCCTGGTCGGCCAGCGTGACGATGAGGGCGCGCAGCTGGTCGACGCCGGTGAGCTCGTGCATGCCCAGGCCCGCCACCACGTGCGACACGGCGTGCGCGGCCGCCACCGCCCCCTCCGGGAACATGGCCGCGCCGTGCGCGTCGATGACCGCCTCCACCCCGGCCATGTGGGTGCGCACGCCGGCGTACGGACCCTCCATGAGCGCCAGGAGCGCCCGCCCGGGTGGCAGCTGCTGCCCGCGGTCCCGGGCGCTGCTGACCATGTGCTCGAGGGGGGGCCCCCCCACCGCCAGGTCCTCGCTGGTGGACCCGAGGGCCGCCAGCAGGTGGCGCACCACGGCCTGACGGCCGCCCGCGCGCAGCTGTGAATGCACGCACGACCCGGTGACGGTGAGCGAACCCCCGGCCTCCAGGTGCGCGCGGTCCACGTCGCCGTGCACCTCCAGGTCGTGCGCGACGCGGACCTCACGGCCCTCGTCCACGGAGCCCATCACCACCAGCGTGGCGTTGACGTCCACATCGCCGGTCTCCACCCCGATGTCGCCGTGGAAGGTGACGCGTTCCTCCACGATCACCATGGCCCCGGTGTGGGTGGGCCGGCCGTCCACGGCGGCGTACAGGTGCACGCTGCCATCCTCATCCACCTGGCGCGTGGTGCCCGTGCCGCCCGCGAGCGCGGCATCCGCGGGCTCGGGCGGCGGCAGGGTGTCGCCCAGCACCGACGTCCCGGGGGCGCCGGCGGACCCGGGGGTCTTGGTGGCCAGCAGCGCCCCCTTGGGCACCGTGTACAGCTGGTTGCGTTCACGCTCCTGGCCGAAGGTGTCGATGACCGCCGCATCCACCGGCGGCGTGAACGGCACCGCCTGCGCCACCACCCGGGGTGTGGCGTCCGCCGCGGCAACGGCGGCGGCAACGGCCTCGTCGTCGATGCCCACCACCACCCCGGCCTCGGCGAGGGCCCGATGCGCCGCCGCGAGCTCGACCGACGCCGGCGTGCGCGACACCTCCCGGCGCATGAGCGTGAGCTTGGCGGCCGGGTGCGCGTCGGCCAGGACGTACTCCACGCCGTCGGCCGCGGTGACCAGCAGTGACGCGGAGGCGCCGTCGTCGGCCACCTCCACGGTGACGTCCGCCACCGGGACGGACGAGCCCACCTCCACCGTGACCCCGTCCAGGTGCTCCACCTCCAGGCGCTCGGCGGGTGCCCCGTCCAGGGACAGCACCACCCCCTCGCCGGCGATGAGCACCGCGGGCACCACCGCCCCGTCGCCCTGCCCGGTCAGCACCAGGCGGCCATCCGCGACACCGACGGTGAGCTGCGTTTTCGGCGGGTCCTCGCCCATATCGCCACTATCGGGCGGGTCGCGGCCCCACCTGAGCCGCATCGACGAAAAACCCCGCACGAGGGCGGGGTTTGAAGGTGGAGGATGACGGGATCGAACCGACGACCTTCGCGCTGCCAGCGCGACGCTCTCCCAGCTGAGCTAATCCCCCGGGGAGGGGTCAGTATAAGCCACGGTCGCGGGCGTTCAAGCGCCGGCGGCGCCGGCCCCCTCGGTGGGCGCGAAGGCCAGCGTCTCCTGCGGCGCCTCACGCCACAGCCGCTCCAGGCGGTAGAACTCGCGGGCCTGCGGGGTGAACACGTGCACCACCACGTCCAGGTAGTCCATGAGGATCCATTCGGCCTCGCGGTCGCCCTCGACGCGCCTCGGGGAGACGCCACGCTCCTTGAGCTGCTTGCGGATCTCGTCGGAGATCGCCTTGGTCTGCCGGGGGGTGCCGCCGGTGCACACCACCATGAAGTCGGTGTAGACCACCGCCTCGCGCATGTCCATGAGGACGATGTCACGGGCCTTCTTCTCGTCGGCCGCGCCCGCCGCGACCATCGCCATCTCATGCGGTTCCGAGGGGAACTCCTGTTCGCTCGCACGCAGTGGTCGTCACGGTAGTTCCCCGCCGTCGCCAGCGCAAGCGTGTGCGTCGATGAGGGACTCCACCCCGGCGGGCACCAGGTACCGCACCGGACGGCCCTCCGCCATGCGCTGCCGCAGCATGGTGGAGGACACACCGATGTGGGGCACCGTGAGCACATCGACGCCACCGGGGGCGACGCGTTCGGCGGTGTCCCGCAGATGCTGGGCGTCCTCCCCCGCGCGGGTCACCACCGCGAGCCGTGCGGCGGCCAGGATGCGGTGGGGCTGGTGCCACCCGGGGAAGCCCTCCAGGCGGTCGCCGCCCAGGATGAACCACAGGTGCGCACCGGGGTGCTCCCGGCGGATCTGCTCGAGCGTGTCGGCGGTGTAGCTGGGCCCGTCACGGCGCAGCTCGATGTCGCTGCACCGCAGCGCGGGGTGGCCGTCCACGGCCACCTCCACCATCCGCACCCGCACGTCGGCGGGGAACCGCGGTGCGGGCCGGTCGGCCGGCACCGACAGGGGCACCAGCCACACCTCGTCCAGGCCCAGCTGCCACCAGGCCTCCTGGGCCACGATGAGGTGCCCGATGTGGGGCGGGTCGAAGGCGCCCCCCAGCACGCCGATGCGGCGGCCGTCGCTCACGTGGCGTCGTGCAGCACGAACTCGTCGCGGTGGATCAGCTCCATGGGGCCGTCCTTGATGATGTCCACCACGGCCTCCGAGCGCATCCCGGCCACCATGCGGCACTCGTCGGCGCTCATCCCCGCGATGCCCTTGCCCACCGGCGCCCCCCGGTCGTCGACCACCTCCACGGCGTCGCCCGCCAGGAAGGTGCCGTCGGCATGCACCACGCCCACCGGCAGCAGGGACGTGCCCTTCACCCGGAGGGCGCGGGCGGCGCCGGCGTCCACCACCACCCGGCCCATTGCCGGCTTGGCGTAGCGCAGCCACAGTTTGAAGGCCGACATGCGCCGCGGCGCCGGCCGGAACCGCGTGCCCACGTGCTGTCCGGAGGCCACCGCCGCCAGCACCCCCTCGCGCGCCGCGCCGGCGATGACCGTGGTGATGCCCGCCGCGGTGGCCATGCCGGCCGAGGCCAGCTTGCTCTCCACGCCGCCGCGCCCCAGGCCGGACCCGCGCATGTCGGCCAGGGTGACGTCGTAGGGGCCCACGCCCGCCGCCAGGGTGCCGATGAGCTCCGGCTGCCCGTCCGCGCCCACGCCGTACAGCCCGTCGCGATCGGTGAGCAGCACCAGCCAGGTGGCCCCCAGCAGCACGGCCACGTGCGCCGCCAGCACGTCGTTGTCACCGAAGGTGAGCTCGTCGGTGGCGGTGGTGTCGTTCTCGTTGATGATGGGCAGCACGCCCAGCTCCAGCAGCCGCATCAGCGTGTTGCGGGCGTTGAGGTAGCCGGCGCGGCGCTCCAGGTCGGCCGAGGTGAGCAGCACCTGCGCCGGGGTGATCCCCAGCGGCGCGCACAGCTCCTGGTAGCGGCGGAACAGCACCCCCTGCCACACCGCCGAGGCGGCCTGCAGGTCGGGCAGGGCCGTGGGCCGTTCGCGGAAGCCCAGGTGCCGGTAGCCGCAGGCGATGGCGCCGCTGGACACCAGCACGGGGCGGTGTCCCAGCCGCCGCAGCCGCTCCAGGTCGCGCAGCCGGGCGTCGATGAGCTCGTCCCGGATGCCGCCGTCACCGTCGACCAGGCTGGACGACCCCAGCTTGGCCACCATCACGCTCACGCCGCGCGCTCCGCCTGGAGGTGGCTCACCAGCCGCGCACGCAGCGCGGCCACGCCCCCGCCGCCGGGGCTGTCCACGGCCAGGTCGGCCCACGCGGGCACCTCGGCGGGGTCGGCATGGGTGGCCACCACCCACTCCGCCGCGCCGTGCATGAACGGCGCCACCCCCTCCCGCACGCGCGCCAGCCGCTCCGCGGCGTCCTCGTCGCGGGCGTCCACGCACACCAGCACCACCCGGGCGCGCTCCAGCTGCTGCAGGTGCGCGTCCCTGCGGGGCGTGCCGTCCTCGGCCAGCCCCGGCAGGTCGATGACGTGGAACAGGTGCCCCTCGTCGTCGGTGAGCGGGCCCAGGGCCGGTTCCTTGGTGGAGTGCGGGTACGGGGCCACCACGGCACCCGCCCCGGTGAGCGCCACCAGCAGCGCGCTCTTGCCGGAGTTGGGCAACCCCACCAGGGCCACGTCCACGGCCAGCCGCAGCTCCAGCGTGAGCCACGTCTCCTCACCCGGCGTGCCGGGCACGGTCTCGCGCGGCGCCTGGTGGGTGGACGACCGGAACGCCCGGTTGCCCACGCCCCCCTCCCCGCCGCGCGCCACCCGCACGCGGTCGCCGGGGTGCTCCAGGTCGGCCAGCACCATGTCGTCGCGCACCACCCGCGTGCCCGGCGGCACCACGATCTCCAGGTCGTCCCCGGCGCGGCCGCGTTTGACGCGGCCCTCCCCCGGCCCGCCCGCCTGCGCCTTGTGGTGCACGGCGTGGCGGAACCAGGTGAGGTCGGTCTGCTGGTCGTCGGCCACGATCACGACGTTGCCACCGCGGCCGCCGTTGCCGCCGTCGGGTCCCCCGCGTGGGATGTACTTCTCACGGCGGAACGACAGGCAGCCGCCACCGCCGTGCCCGGCCTGCACGTGGATGCGCGCCCGATCGGTGAAGGGCATGGCCCTTCAGCCCGCTAGGCGGACTGCGCCTCCGGGTGCACGAACACCCGCCGGCCCTTGCGCCCGTTGGTGAACTCCACCCGGCCGCCGACCGTCGCGAAGATGGTGTAGTCGCGGCCCATGCCCGCGCCCAGGCCGGCACGGAACTTGCTGCCGCGCTGCCGCACGATGATGGACCCGGCCGGCACCACCTGCCCGGCGAACACCTTGACGCCCAGCCGCTGCGCGGCGGAATCACGACCGTTGCGGCTGGAGCCGCCACCCTTCTTATGCGCCATAGCTGTGCCCTCTAGCCGATCGACTCGATGCGGATGCGGGACAACCGGGAGCGGTGCCCGCGCTTGCGCTTGCTGTCCTTCTTGGCCCGGTACGTGAAGGCGATGAGCTTGGGCCCCAGGAGGTGCTCCTCAACGGTGGCGCTGACCGCGCCGCCGTCGCTGAGGGTCTCACCCGAGACGCCGGTGGCCAGCACCGTGGGCTGGAACGTGTCGCCCGGCTCGTGCGTGAGGCGATCGACGAGCAGGCGCTCGCCCGCGCGCACCGTGTACTGCTTGCCCGACAGGGCGATCACTGCGTAGTCCGGCACCGACACTCCTCAAGGACATTGAGAACGGCGCAGGATGGTACACCATCCCGCGCCACATTTGGCCGGGACCCCCGAGGGGCCCCGGGTTCAGGCGGCCCTGCGGCCCTTGGCCTTGGCCTCCCCGTCGGCGAGCCCCCGGTCGGGTTCCACCGTGACCTGCTTGCCCACCAGCTCCTCCACCTCCAGCACCCGGGCGCGGCCGTCCTCGTTGAGCAGCTCGGCCGCCCGCGGGCTGACCCGCACGGTGATGTGGTCGCCCGATTCCCCCGCCGCAACGCGCGCTGCGGCGCGGCAGCTGTCGATGGCCACGGTCTCGTCGCTCAGGACGAAGCCGAAGCCCTCGCAGTGGGGGCAGGGCTCGGTCATGACCTCGCGGGGCCCGTCCGAGATGTTCTGGCGGGTCATCTCCACCAGCCCCAGCGGCGAGATGTCGGCCACGTAGGTGCGGGTGCGGTCGCGTTCCAGCGCGGCGTCCAGCGCGGCCTTCACCGCCTTGCGGTTGGAGGCGTCGCTCATGTCGATGAAGTCGATGATGATGATGCCGCCGATGTCCCGCAGGCGCAGCTGGCGCACCACCTCGGCCGCGGCCTCCAGGTTGGTCTTGGTGACCGTCTCCTCCAAGCGGCTGCCGCCCCGGCCCACGTTGCCGCCGGAGTTGACGTCGATGACCGTCATGGCCTCGGTGTCGTCGATGATGAGGTAGCCACCCGAGGGCAGCGGGGCCCGGCGCTCCAGCGTGGAGCGGATGGCCTTCTCGGCACCGAACGCGGTGAGCAGGGGCTGCTCGCCCTCGTACAGGCGCACGCGGGCCGCCATGGCGGGCGAGGTGCGCTTGAGGAAGCTCACGATGCGCTCGTGCTGGCCGGGGTCGTCCACGATGACCTCGTCCACGTGCGCGTTGAGCAGGTCGCGGATGACCTTCAGCGACACGTCGGCCTCGCTGTACAGCAGCTGCGGGGCCTTGATCTGGTCGGTGCGGGCCTTCAGCGCCTCCCACAGGCGCCGCAGCGCCTGGTAGTCACGGGCGATGTCCTCGGCCGAGGCGCCCGCCGCGGCGGTGCGCACGATGAGACCACCCTGCAGGGGCAGCGCCCCGCAGATCTTGCGCAGTCGCTTGCGCTCGTCGTCGAGCAGCTTGCGGCTGACGCCCACGCCGTCGCCGTACGGCACGTACACCACAAAGCGCCCGGCCAGCGAGAGCTGCATGGTGAGCCGGCAGCCCTTGGTGCCCATGGGGTCCTTGGTGGCCTGCACCAGCACCTCGTCGCCCTTCTTGATGAGGTCGGCGATCTGGCGCTTGTGCTTGGGCACGCCCATGGCGACCACCTCATCCACGTGCAGGAAGCCGCTCTTGGGCAGCCCCACGTCGATGAACGCCGCCTCCATGCCGGCCAGGACGTTGCCCACCCGGCCCTTCCAGACGTGGCCGACGACGGATCGCCGTCCACGCCGCTCGATGTAGCACTCCGCCGTGCGGCCATCCTCCAGGATGGCGACGCGTGTCTCCCAGGGGTCGACGGAGACCAGGATCTTGGTGTTCAGCGCTCCTCCTGTGGGGCTTGCTGCGGGGTGGGCGCCAGGCGCTGTGCCAGCACGGCGATCCCCCGGGTGACGGTGTAGGCCAGCCCACCGCGCACCAGGGGTGCGGCGGAGGGTACGGCCCGGATCAGACGGCGCGCCACGGCGCGCCAAACGGGTGCGGAGACCGCGATGCCCACGACGCCACCGGCGGCCTTGGCATCGGGTCGTCCACCGGACAGGCCGGCCAGGTCGGCGGCCAGGCGCGCCTGCATGGCGCTGAGAACGGGCATGGCCGCACGGGTGCGGCCGGCGGCCACGCCCACGACGGCGGCACGGTTGGCGGAACGGCGGCTGAGCACGCGCTGCACGTCGGCGCGCAGGCCCGGCGCCGTGCGCGCGGCCGCGACCGCCCGTGTGCCCAGCGCCCGCACCACGCGGTCGCGAAGGGCGCGCCGGCCGCCGTCGCCGAAGTCGTCCAGGTAGGTGATGAGCGACATCTCGATGTCGGGGTGCGCCAGCAGGGCGCGCTCCTGGACGCGGCGCTGCGCGGGGCGGCCCACCAGGCCCACCACGGCGTCGCCACCGGCGCGGCGGTGGGCGCCCAGCACCTCGGCCACGGCGGCCGGGTCGTCCTGGGGCCACAACGCCGTCACCAGCAGGTCACCCGGGCGTCCTGTGCCCACCGGCGCGCCCACGGCCTCGGCCACCAGACCGGTGCGGGTGCCGTCACCGTTGTGCAGCACGGCCACGCGCACGTCCTTCTCCGCCGCCAGCGCGGACATGCCGACGGCGAGGGCGTAGGGCTTTGCGACCGAGACGGAGCGTTTGACGACGGGCAACGTGGGGGGAGTGGTGACTTACAGGCCGGCGCGCCGGCGGTGAATGGAGGTGAGGATGCCGATGGCGGCGATGTTGGTGATGGTGTGGCTGCCGCCGTAGCTCACGAACGGGAGGGGGATGCCGGTGATGGGCATGATCCCCACGTTCATCCCGATGTTGACGAACACCTGGAACAGGATCATGGCGCCGATACCGCCCGCCACGAGCTGTTCCATCTGGGTGGCCGCCCGCGCCGTGAGCCGCAGGATGCGCCACAGTATGACGCCATACAGCAACAGCACGCCGGCCGCGCCCACGAAGCCGTACATCTCCGCCGTCACGGCGAAGATGAAGTCGGTGTGGAATTCGGGCAGGAACCGGTTGAGCGTCTGGGTGGCCCCCGAGGGCCCCTTGCCCAGCGCCCCACCCGAGCCGATGGCCGTCTTGGCCTGGTCCAGCTGGTAGCCGGCGGTGCCGCTGTTGGGGTCGTTCTGCACGAAGGCCGTGAGCCGTTCGCGCTGGTACCCGTGCAGCACCTGCACCCCCGCCACCTGGGGCAGCACCACCAGGATCATCAGCACGGCCACCACCAGCGCCGCGCCGGCGGCCGCGAAGTGCGTCCACGGCGCGCCGGCCAGGAACAGCACCGCGCCCAGGATGGCCCCGTACACCAGGGCGGTGCCCAGGTCGGGCTGCAGGAAGATCACCGCCGCCGGAGCGGCCGCAACGCCGGTGAGGAACAGGCTGGTGCGCACCGTGCCCATGTCGGCCATGCGTTCCACCGCCAGCGCGGCCAGCACCACGGTGATGGCCACCTTGCCCATCTCGGACGGCTGCAGGTTGAACGGGCCCAGGCTGATCCACGAGTGGGCGCCCTTGACGGTGCTGCCCAGCACGAACACCACCGCCAGCGCCCCCAGGAGGCCCCCCAGGATGACCCAGGCGAAGCCCTGCAGGCGCGTGATGTCCAGGGCGGCCAGGGCGATGCCGAGGACGGTGGCACCGGCGATGAACACCATCTGGCGGTCGGTGAAGTAGTTGCCGTAGCTCACGGTGGCCGCGTCCATCACCTTAAGCCCGAAGCCCAGCAGCAGCCCCACGGCGGCCACCAGGATCCAGTCCACGCCCAGCACCGCCTGGCGGATGCGGGTGCCGAGGCCCACATGGGGCGAGAGCTGTGGGACGAGGGTGGTCAGTTGGACACCGTCTGGGTGGGGGTGCCGCACAGGTTCGGGTCGAAGCGCGTGCCCGGCACCGCGGCGATGGTACGACATACGGCCGGTGCGGCGGCCACGGCGCCCGTGCCGCCGTTCTGCACCACGATGGCCACCACCACCGACGGGTGCTCGGCGGGCGCGTAGCCCACGAACCAGGCGTGGTCCTTGTGGGGAAGGTTCTCGGCCGTGCCGGTCTTGCCCGCCACCACGATGTTGGCGGCGCTGGCGATGCCGCTGAACACGCCGTTGGCGGTGCCGTTGCCGTTCTGGGTGACGTTGATGAGCCCCTGGTGCACCGGGTCGAACAGCCTGGCGGGGATGTCGAGCTTGCGCGGGGGCATTGCCGGGGTGATGTGGCGCACCACCTGCCCGGTGCTGTCGGACACCTGCCTGCCCACCACGGGGGTCAGCATCGTGCCGCCGTTGGCGATGGCCGAGTACGCCACGGCCATCTGCAGCGGGGTGACCGTGAGGTTGCCCTGCCCCACCGCCATGTTGATGTCGTCCCCACCCTTCCAGGTGGCCTCGTCCGGGTAGATCTTGCCCAGGTAGCTCTTCTTCCACTCCGGCGTGGGCACCCGCCCCGGGTACTCCTCGGGCAGGTCGATGTGCGGGCTGACCGAAGCCGAACTTGTTGTCCCAGAAGATCTGCTGGAAGGTGCGTTTCCTTGTAGTACCGCCAGCCGACCTGGAAGAAGTACGTGTCGCTGGACACCTCCAGGGCCGTGGGCAGGGTGATCTGCCCATGGCTGGCGTTCTTGTAGTTGTGGTACACCCGCTTGAACAGCACGATCTTGGATGGCCGTCGATGGGCCTGGTGGGGCTGAGGATGCCGTCCTTCAACGCCGACAGCGCCGTGATGGGTCAACGTGAGGCGGGCGGATACCGCCCTTGGGTGGCCCGGTCGAGCATGGGCGTGGTGACCCCGGACGCCTTGGCGTAGGCCTTGATCGCGCGCGACTTCCTCGTGCGAAGTCGTCGGGCAGGGAATGGGTACGAGCTCAGGCCAGGATGTCCTCGCTTCTGGGATCCATCACCACGCCGGCCGCGGCCGTGCCGAACAGCCGAGCGCGTTCGGCCAGCCGGTCCTGCAGCAATCTCCCGTTCCACGTTGGCATCGATGGTGAGCTGCAGGTTCTTGCCCTCCTGCTGGGGTGGTTTGGTGCCGAACTCCCGGCCCACCTGGTTGCCGAACGCGTCCACCTCCACTCCGGCGCCGCCGTTGATGCCGCGAAGGTACTGCTCGTACTGCTTCACCCCTGCGAGGCCCACGCGGTCGTTGCGTTGGTATCCCCTGCGCTTTGTAGGTGGTGTTCCACTGCTTGTCTGAATGGCGCCGATGTAGCCCAGGACGTTGGCCGCCAGGTCGCCGTGCGGGTACTCGCGCACGAACGAGTCGCGCAGCTGCAGGCCGGGGAAGTCCCGGATGCGCTCGCCCAGCGGCATGGCCTTGCCCACGCAGGTCGCGGGCCAGCACCACCGGCTGGTAGGGTAGTTGAGCTCGCCGTCGTGCATCAGGCGCCGCAGGTGTTTTCCAGCTTCCGGCGCCGATGATGGGCGCCGGGCTTGAGCACGCGGGTGCCGCTGGTCGCCATGCGGATGTCGCGGCAGCTCGCGCGGAACGCCACCAGGTCGGTGCTGGGCCGGTTCTGGGCCAGCACCATGCCGTTGCGGTCGGTGATGAGCCTCGCGGCGCCGGAGCGACGATGGTCTCGAACAATGTTGGAGGTGGCCTTCGCGCGTAGGCCTGGCCGCCGATGACCTGCAGGAACCACAGCCGCACCACCAGGATGCCCACCGCGCCCATGGCGATGACGCCCAGAGTGGCGATGCGGAAGGCGGTGCGCGGGGTCAGCGGCCGCAGCGAGCGCCGCGACCCGTCCTGGCCGCCCTGGTCGCTGGGTGGCAGGAACGTGCTCACGCCAGCGGTCCCTGGAACGGCTCGGTCAGCCGCGGCTCACCCAGCAGCTTGCGGCACACCAGCAGCACCGGCGCGGCGATGAGCCCGGTGAGCACGATGGTGGGCACCAGCACGCGGGCGGTGTAGTTGGCCGCGAACACCGGCACCCCGAGCATCAGCTGCACGGCGGCGCCGGCCAGCTGCACGCCGGCGGCGGCCACCATCACCAGCACGATGGGCGGCAGCAGGCCGTGCGACTCGTCGCGCTCGCAGTAGCCGCCGGTCCAGAACCCGGCCACCAGGTACAGCAGCGCCAGCACCCCCAGGGTGCCGATGGGTGCCGTCAGCTCCACCAGCAGCCCCCCGGCCACGCCCGCCACGGCCCCCACCATGGGCCCACGCAGCAGGGCAACGCCGGTGACCGCGCAGGCCACCAGGTCGGGGATGCCGTCGCCAACACGGATGTAGGGCATCACCGACACCTGCAGCACCACGGCCAGCACCACGATGAACCCCACCGCCCACAGGGCCCGGCGGGGCGCCGCGCTGGGCGGTTGCAGGCGGCTGCCGCCGCCGGACACGATGATGGTGGGCGGGGTGGTGGTCACGGCGTCTTGGTGCGATCGATGGCCTCCTGGCTGGTGGGCACCAGCACCACCACGTACGCCAGGTCCTCGGGGTGCACCCACGGGAACACCTGCACCCGCTGCACCAGGTCGCTGTCGTTGCCGCCGGCGTCCACCACCTGACCCACGGGGATGCCGCGCGGGAACACCGAGGGCACCGACAGGTCCGAGTACCCGGCGGTGATCACCGGCTGCCCCTTGGACACCGGCTTGGAGGCCGGGATGTCGTTGATCTGCAGGGTGCCGGGGGTGCCGGGCGACAGGATGCCCTTGGCGTTGGAGGCCTGCGGGATGGTCACGCCAACCCGCGTGCGGGGTTCGGAGAGGAAGGTCACCACGGAGGTGTTCGACGATACCTGCGTGATCTGCCCCGCCAACCCGGACTGGTCACCCGCGGCCAGCACCGGCGAGTGCACGCGCACCCCGTCCGCGCTGCCGCGGTTGATCACGGCGCGGTGGTACCAGGGCGACGGCGATGAACCCCAGATCTCGGCCGTCAGCGGGCGGTAGTCCTTGGTGTAGTCGTCCCCGATGCCCGCGGTGCCCTTCAGGCGCGTGAGCTCCTCGGCGTTGAACTGGTTCTGCGCCACCTGGGTGCGCAGCTCGTTGACCTGCTGCTGCAGGCTGGCCGCGCGGTCGCGGGCGTTGATGAGCGAGGTGGCCCACCGCCAGCCGTCGCGCAGCGGCCTGACGGCCGTGGTGGCCCCGCCCTGCACGGGCGCCATCAGCGAACCGGCGGTGGACTGCACGCTGTGCAGCGGCCCGCCCGACCCCTCGGTGGAGTAGGCGGTGAACACCAGCAGGCAGCCCACAACCAGCGCGGCCAGCAGGCCGCGACGGACGTTGGACCGGCGCCGGGCAAGCGGTGTATCGGGTGGAGTCGCCACGGGCGAGGGACGCCGCCGCCCTAGTACCGGCGCCGCTGGCGCCCCTTGCTCGTCTTGCGCATCACCTCGAACTCCTCCAGGGAGCGCCCGGAGCCCACGGCCACGCAGGTGAGCGGCGACTCGGCCACGTGGATGGGCATCTCGGTCTCGCGCCGCAGCCGCTCGTCCAGGCCCTGCAGCAGCGCGCCGCCGCCGGCCAGCATGATGCCGCGGTCCATGATGTCGGAGGCCAGCTCCGGAGGGGTCTTGTCCAGGGTGCTCTTGACGGCGTCCACGATCTGGTTGACCGGTTCCTCCAGCGCCTCGCGCACCTCCTCGGAGGACAGCACCACGGTCTTGGGGAGCCCGGAGATCATGTCCCGCCCGCGGATCTCGGCCTGCACCTCCTCGCGCAGCGGATAGGCCGAGCCGATCTCCAGCTTCACCTCCTCGGCGGTCTGGCTGCCGATCATCAGCTTGTACTCACGTTTGACCCAGGCGATGACGGCCTCGTCCATCTCGTCGCCGCCCACGCGGATGGACTGGGCCACCACGATGCCGCCCAGGCTGATGACGGCCACCTCGGTGGTGCCGCCGCCGATGTCCACGATCATGTTGCCGGTGGGCTCGGCCACGGGCAGGCCCGCGCCGATGGCCGCCGCCATGGGCTCCTCGATGAGGTACGCCTGACGCGCCCCGGCCGACAGGGTGGCCTCCTCCACCGCGCGCTTCTCCACGCCCGTGACGCCCGAGGGCACGCACACCACCACGCGCGGGTGCGCCCAGCGGTTCTGGTGCACCTTCTGGATGAAGTGGCGCAGCATCTGCTCGGTGACGTCGAAGTCGGCGATGACGCCGTCCTTCAGCGGCCGGATGGCCGTGATGGTGCCGGGCGTGCGCCCCAGCATCCGCTTGGCCTCGATGCCCACCGCGTGCACCTCGCTGGTGCGCTGATCGATGGCGACGACTGAGGGTTCGGACAGGACGATGCCCCTGCCCCGGACGTACACGAGGGTGTTCGCGGTTCCGAGGTCGACGGCCATGTCACGACCGCCGAACCCGGTCAGGTAGCTCCAGAAACCGATGGGTGTGCTCCTTGACGCTGCCGCCGTGCGGGGCGGCCGTTGGCGCGCGAGAACGCGAGTCTAACCCACGGTGAGGGGCGCACCGGGATCGGCGTTCTGCCTGCATGCGGCGTTGCAGGCGCACACCGTACCCCCCGAACGGCGCCTCGCGGGCCCCGGCCCGGTTCGCTACCCTCGGTGGTCGATGCCGCCCCTGTTCGCCGACGACAACAGCTCCTACCGACGCGCCATCCGGCGCGAGGCCGCCGAGGCCCAGCGCCGCGAACGTCGCCGCGAGGAGATCCTGGACACGCTGCGCCGTCTGCGCGACAGCGCCGCCGACCCCGCGCATCTGGCGGCGCAGGAGCGATCCGCACGGCACCGCGCCATGCTGGATCGCTACCCGCCGCTGTTCTAGCGCCGCCCGCCGGGGTCACCCGGCGATCACGCGCATCCGCCCCCAGGGGATGCCGGAGCTGGAGGTGCGGTGCAGGCCGTCACCGGGGGTGGTGGTGTCGCGGATGATGAAACCGTAGTTGCCGTTGTTGGTGCTGCCGATGATGCCGCCCCACGGCGCGGTGGCCACGTTCTCCATCTGCAGCACCATCACCCCGGGCTCGGTGCCGTCGGCCACGATCATCCCGTAGCGCTGCAGCGCGTGGCACAGGATGCGCAGGAACCGCGTCTGGCCGCTGCCGTCGGCGCGGCCGGGCACGGTGCGGGCGTCGCAGTTCACCCGCGGGTCCAGCTGCAGGCGCATCCCCATCACCATCGCCCCCGCGGGGTCGGCCGTGTAGCCGGCCTGCGGCTGGTCGGAGGACAGCGCCGGCGACCGGAAGGCGTGCGGCAGGAAGTCGGCGCTGGAGTACGCGAAGCGGATGGCGTGGCGGATGGTGCCGCTGGCCACGTCCCGGCCGCGGACCAGCCCGTTGAGCAGCGACAGGCCCGACCCGGTGCCGTGGCCCAGGAACGGGGCTCCCGAGCCCGTGGGCCCGTAGCGGAACAGCCCGGCGCCGCTGGCGTTGACGCGCCCGGACGAGCGGTCGATGGAGGCCCGGTACAGGCGCAGCTCCACGTCCCTGCCCAGGGTGGGGCTGCTGGGGTCCAGCAGCTCCAGGGGCCGGTCTTGACCGGAGCCGGCGTTGGCGCGCCTCGGCACGCGGAAGCGCACGTCGCGGCCGCCGACGTTGACGGTGAGCATGGGGTCGGAGGGCCGCACCACGTACACGGGCGGCACGTCGAACTCGGTGGTGATCAGCGCCTTGTTCTGGGACAGGTTGTGGCGCAGGCGGGCCACGATGGCCCGGCTGCGCGGGTCGATGCGCGGCCTGGCGGCGATGGGGCGCCGGAAGCCCGAGTCAGGCGAGTACGGCAGGATCTCGGAGGGGAGGGCACCGCTGGAGGCCATGGCCGACGGCGCCGCCACGGCGGCGCAGATCACCGCAATCGTGGCTGCAAAAACGGGAGTTTTCCTACTGGGCACGTTGGGCATGCGGGCCACCCTACGGGACCCCCCACCCCGATTCACGCGGCGCCGGTCCGGCGCACCGGAACGTCAGCCGGCGTGCGCCGGCGGCCACAGGCCGGCCTGCGCCAGCATGTCGGCCAAAAGCGGCAGCGGCAGCCCCACCACCCCGGTGTGGTCGCCCACGATATCCCGCACCAGCGCCCCGCCGGAGCCCTGGATGGCGTACGCACCCGCGCGGTCGTGCCACTCCCCCGTGGCCAGGTACCAGTCCATCACCTCGGGCGTGATGTCCCGCACGTGCACCTGCGCCTGTGCCACCTCGCAGCGGTCTCCCGCCGCGGTGATGAGCGTGACGGCCGTGAGCACCTGGTGGGTGCGCCCGGACAGCGCGGTGAGCATGCGCCGCGCATCGGCCTCGTCGGCGGGCTTGCTGAGGGTGTGGCCGTCCAGCGCCACCTCGGTGTCGGCGCCCAGCACGGCGCCGCCGTCCGGGACGCCCTCCCGGGCGGCCACGTCGCGGGCCTTGCCGGTGGCGTTGGCGCGCACGCGTGCCAGGGCGTCGGTGCCGGGGCCGTGCTCCTCGAAGCCCGAGGGCACGACCCGGAACGGCACGCCCAGGTGGGCGATCAGCTCACTGCGCCGGGGCGACCCCGACGCGAGCACGATCAGGCCGGCAGCTCCCGGAAATGCAGGTCCAGCTCCCGCTGGGCCGACTCCACGCCGTCGGAGCCGTGGATGATGTTCTGGCCCACCTCGATGCCGAAGTCCCCGCGGATGGTGCCGGGGGCGGACGCCAGCGGGTTGGTGGCACCCATCATGGTGCGCAGCGCGGCCACGGTGCCCTCGGGGCCCTCCACGGCCAGCATCACCACCGGACCGGAGGTGATGAACTCCACCAGCTCCCCGAAGAAGGGGCGTTCGCGGTGCTCGCCGTAATGGGCCTCGGCCGCCGCGGTGGACATGACGGTCTTCTTGAGGCCCACCACCTGGAAGCCACGCCGCTCGATGCGGCTGAGGATCTCCCCGGTGAGCCCGGCCGCCACGCCGTCGGGCTTGACCATCACGAACGAGCGCTCACTACTCAATCGATGCCTCCGGATCTGAAACTCCCCGGCGGATTCGCCGGATCATGGTGCGGCCGGTGTCGCTGCCCTGGGGGCGCTCGGCCTGTGCGCCCTCGGCGCCCTGGGCACGGCCCACGTTGCGCAGCCGGAACTCCAGCTCGGTGAGCCGGATGTCGAGGTCGCGAAGCTCGTCGCGGGTGGCCACACCGGCCTGGCGCAGGGCGCCCAGGGTGGCCTGGTCGGCGCCGCCGCTGGCGTCGCGCCCCAGGATGCGGCCCACGATGCGCTGACCCTCGTGGTCGCCCACCTCACCCAGCCGGCGCTCCAGCGCGATGAGCTCCAGCTCGCGCTCGCGCGCCTCCAGCATGGACTCCGCGGGGCGCAGCACCAGGTACACGAGCGGGCCGAAGAACGGGATGAAGAAGGCGAGGGCGACGGCGCCCGCGTGGTACATGGGGTTGTCGGTGCGACGGCGCACATCCTGGTAGGTCCACCACACCAGGGCCAGCCACATGACCACGACGAATGCCTGCAGCGCGAACGCGATGACGCTCCACAGGCCGGAGTTGAAAAAGTTGGAGACCGACTGGAACGGGTCGGAGCCGGTTGACGCTGCCGCAAACGCGGGCATGGAACCTCCACTCCCGGGACGGGGAATCGCGGCAGCATAACAGCACGGGCCGTCGTTCAGCGCGGAAACCCGGTTGGCAGCGAGGGTTTCGCCCCACCGGCGCGGATCCCTGCGCGCCCGGGATCAGCGCGGGGCGAGCACCAGGGGCCGCAGCTCGGCCAGCAGGTACAGCGACCCGCACACCAGCACCGTCCCCTCGGGGCCGGCGAGCCGGCGGGCCTCATCCAGCGCGGCGGCGGCCTCGGGCACCACGGTGCAGCGATGCCGGCCCGGCCGAGCGCGTCGGCCAGCGCGCGTAGGGCGCGGTGGCGCGCCGGTGCGCCGACCGGGTGGCCACCACGTGCGCGCACCCCTGGGCCAGCCGGCCCAGCACGGCCACCTCGTCCTTGTCGTCCAGCAGCGACAGCACGGCCACGGGGCGGACGCCCTCGGGCAGTGACTCCATCAGGGCGCGCATGCCGGCCGGGTTGTGGGCACCGTCCATCACCACCGTTGGTGATCCCGGCACCACCTCCATGCGCCCCGGCACCCGCGTGGCCGCCAGGGCGGCGCGCACCCGGTCCTCGCGCACGCCGCCGGTCATGAACCGGTGGGCCGCCGCCACCGCCACGGCGGCGTTGTCGCGCTGGAAGCCGCCCCCCGCGCCCAGCCGCAGGTCGCGCATCATCAGCTCGTCGACCCGCACCGTGAGCTGCTCGGCCGATCCGAACACTGCGAACTGGCGGCCCAGCCACCAGCCGTCCAGGTCGCGCGCCCGGCACACCGCGGTGACGGCCTGCCTGGCCTCGTCGGTGAGGCGCCCCACCACCAGCTGCCGGCCGCCGTCGGGCACCACCGCCAGTTTCTCGCCGGCGATGGCGTGCAGCGTGTCGCCCAGCAGGCGCGTGTGCTCCAGGGCCACGTTGGTGAGCACCGCCACGCGCCCGCCGTCGAGCACGTTGGTGGCGTCGAAGCGCCCGCCGAGGCCGGCCTCGATGACGGCGGCGTCCAGCCCCGCGTCGGCGTGCGCCACGAACGCGGCCGCGGTGAGCACCTCGAACTGGGTGACGGGGTCGTCGGCGCCGGTCACCGCGTCGGCCGCCTCACGCACGGGGGGGCCCGCGCCGGCGAACGCCTCGGGGGCGATGGGCGCCCCCTCCACCAGGACGCGCTCACTCCAGTCGGTCACATGCGGCGAGGTGTAGGCGCCCGTGCGCAGGCCGTGCGCCCGCAGCAGGGCGTGGATGAAGCGCGTGGTGCTGGTCTTGCCGTTGGTGCCCACCACGTGCACACAGGGGTGGTGCCGGTGTGGGTCGCCCAGCTCCCGCAACAGCGCGTGCATGCGGTGGAGGCCGAACCGCATGCCGAGGAGGTCCAGCCCCTCGACATACGCGACGGCCTCGGCGTGGGTCATGTGCCCAGCGACTCCAGGCGGGCGCGCAGGTCGGCCAGCTCGGCGGTGAACCGGGCCACCTTCTCGCGCTCGGCCGCCACCAGCTCGGCGGGGGCGCGGCTGGTGAACTTCTCGTTGGCCAGCATGCGCTGCGCGCGCTCCAGCTCGCCCTGCACCGCGGCGATGGTCTTCTGCAGCCGGGCGCGTTCGGCCGCCACGTCCACGGTGCCCTGCGCGCGGGCCACCAGCAGCCGCCCGCCGGGCAGGCCCAGGGCCTGCGCCTCCTGGGGCGCGTCGTCCTGCAGGTCCACCCCGGCCAGCGCCGCGAAGGCCTCGCCCAGCGGACCGATGGGCTCGCCCACCGCCTGGGCCACCAGGCGCTCCCGCGGCGGGATGCCCAGCTGGTTGCGCAGGGCGCGCACCGCCGTGACCGCCGCCTGCAGCGTCTCCACGGCACGCGTGGCCTCGGGGTCGTCCCCGCTCTGCAGGGGCAACGCGTGCCGCATCATCAGCCCGTCGGCGCCCGGCATCTGCTCCCAGCAGGCCTCGGTGATGAACGGCATCACCGGGTGCACCAGCGCCAGCACCTGCTCCAGCAGGTGGCCGGCCACCTCCGGGGTGGCCTCGTCGCGCTTGAGCAGCTCCAGGTACCAGTCGCAGTAGTCGTCGAACACCAGCCGGTACAGCTGGGCGGCGAAGCGGCTGAAGTCGAAGCCGTCGAACAGCTCCCCCGCCTCCCGGGCGGCGGCGTCCACGCGGGCAGCCATCCAGCGGTCGGCCAGCGTGACCGGCACGGGTGCCTCGGCCAGCCCGGCGCGGCCACCGCGCCCCACCACCAGCCGGGTGGCGTTCCACAGCTTGGTCACCAGCTGGCGGCCCTGACGCACGCTGTCGGCCGAGAAGCGCACGTCCTGCTGGCTGCACATCAGCAGCAGCCCGAACCGCAGGGCGTCGGCGCCGTGCTCGTCGATGAGCTCCAGCGGGTCGATGCCGGTGCCCAGGCTCTTGCTCATGCGTCGGCCGTCGGGCGCCTGGATGACCGAGTGGATGTACACGTCCGAGAACGGCACCTCGCCGATGAACTCCAGGCCCATCATCACCATGCGGGCCACCCACAGGAAGATGATGTCGCGGGCCGTGGAGAGCGTCTGCGTGGGGTAGAAGGCGCCCAGCTCGGGGGTCTGGTCGGGCCACCCCAACGTGGCGAACGGCCACAGGGCGCTGGAGAACCACGTGTCCAGCACGTCGGGGTCCTGGGTCCAGCCCTCCCCGGCGGGCGCTTCCTCGCCCACATGCACCTCATCGCCCCGGTACCACACCGGCAGCTGGTGGCCCCACCACAGCTGGCGTGACACGCACCAGGGCCGGATCTCCTCGAGCCAGCGCAGGTACACGTCGCCCCAGCGGTGGGGCGTGAACCGCACCCGGCCGTCGCGGGCGGCGGCGATGGCCGGCTGGGCCAGCTCCTTCATGTCGCAGAACCACTGCAGGGAGATCAGCGGCTCCACGCGCTGGCCGGAGCGGTGCGAGAAGGGCACCACGTGGGTGTAGGGGTCCACGCCGCGCAGCAGGCCCTGCGCCTCCAGGTCGGCCATGACGCGCTCGGCGGCGTCGGCGGGCGCCAGCCCGGCGTACGCGTCGCCGGCGGCGGCGGTCATGCGGCCGTCCTCGCCGATGACGCTGATGGCCTCAAGGCCGTGGCGGCGGCCGATCTCGAAGTCGTTGGGGTCGTGGGCCGGGGTGATCTTGAGGCAGCCCGTGCCGAAGTCGGTCTTGACGTAGTCGTCGGCGATGATGGGCAGCACCCGCCCCACCAGCGGCAGGGTCACGGTCTTGCCCACCAGGTGCGTGTACCGCTCGTCGGCCGGGTTCACCGCCACCGCGGTGTCCCCCATCATGGTCTCGGGCCGCACCGTGGCCACCACCACCTCACCCGACCCGTCGGTGAGCGGGTAGGCGATGTGGACGAGCCGGTCGGTGACCTCCCGGTCCTCCAGCTCCAGGTCGGAGATGGCCGAGCCGAGGCCCGGGTCCCAGTTGACCATGTAGTGGTCGCGGTAGATGTGCCCCTTGCGGTACAGGTCCACGAACACGCGCACCACGGCCCGGTGGTAGGCGTCGTCCATGGTGAACCGCTCGCGGGAGTAGTCCAGCGTGGCGCCCAGCCGCTGCAGCTGGCCGATGATGGTGCCGCCGTACCGCTGCCGCCACTCCCACACCCGCTCGATGAACGCGTCGCGACCCAGCTCCTGCCGGCGGGTGCCCTCGCGCACCAAGGCCTTCTCCACCTGGGCCTGCGTGGCGATGCCGGCGTGGTCGGTGCCGCAGATCCACATGGTCTCGAAGCCCGCCATCCGGTGACGCCGGATGAGGGCGTCCTGGATGGTGTTGTTGAGCGCGTGCCCCATGTGGAGCGCCCCCGTGACGTTGGGGGGTGGGATCGCGATGGTGTACGCGGGCTTCCCGGAGGTGGGGTCGGCCCGCAGCGCCCCGGAGTCGGCCCAGGCCCCCACCCAACGGGGCTCGTCGGCCACCGGGTCGTAGCGCGTCGCCGCCTGTTCGCTCACCCGCCGGCCTCCGCGCGACGCTCCCGTCCCGGTGCTTCGGTGACGAGCGTCGGCGGCAGGCTCTTCTCGATGGTGTCCTTGGTGACGACGCACTTGACCACGTCGTCGCGTGACGGCAGCTCGAACATCACGTCCAGGAGGGCCGCCTCGATGATGGAACGCAACCCGCGCGCCCCGGTCTCGCGCTCCAGGGCCTTGTCGGCGATGGCGCCGAGGGACTCCTCGTTGAACACCAGGTCGACATGGTCGAACTGGAAGAAGCGCTTGAACTGCTTGCTGAGTGCGTTCTTGGGCTCGGTGAGGATCTTCACCAGGTCGTCGCGCGTGAGCTGGTGCACGGCGCTGATCACCGGCAGGCGCCCGATGAACTCGGGGATGAGCCCGTAGTTCATGAGGTCCTCGGGCAGCACCTGCGAGAAGGCGCGGTGCGGGTCGTGCTCGCGCCGGGAGCGCACGTCGGCGGCGAACCCGACGCCGCGGGTGCCGATGCGCCGCTCGATGACCTGCTCCAGGTTGGCGAACGCGCCGCCGCAGATGAACAGGATGTTGGTGGTGTCGATGGTGAGGAACTCCTGGTGGGGGTGCTTGCGGCCCCCCTGCGGCGGCACCGAGGCCACCGTGCCCTCCAGGATCTTCAGCAGCGCCTGCTGCACGCCCTCGCCGGACACGTCCCGCGTGATGGACGGGTTGTCCGCCTTGCGGGCGATCTTGTCCACCTCGTCGATGTAGATGATCCCGGTCTCGGCCTTCTTGACGTCGAACTCCGCCGCCTGGATGAGCTTGAGCAGGATGTTCTCGACGTCCTCGCCCACGTAGCCGGCCTCGGTGAGGGCCGTGGCGTCGGCGATGGCGAAGGGGACGTTCAGGATCTTCGCGAGGGTCTGGGCCAGGAGGGTCTTGCCGCACCCGGTGGGCCCCAGCAGCAGGATGTTGCTCTTCTGCAGCTCGATGTCCGACTCGCCGGCGGACATCATCTGGACGCGCTTGTAGTGGTTGTAGACGGCCACCGAGAGGGTGCGCTTGGCCTCCTCCTGCCCCACCACGTACTCGTTGAGGACGTTGTAGATCTCCCGCGGCCGCGGGAGGGCGTCCGGGTCGAAGCTGACCGGGCTGGTCAGCTCCTCATCGATGATCTCGTTGCAGAGGTCGATGCACTCGTCGCAGATGTAGACGCCGGGACCGGCGATGAGCTTCTTGACCTGCCGCTGCGACTTGCCGCAGAAGCTGCACAGCAGTTGCTCGTTGTTCTCGGAGGATTTCCCCATGATGTGCGGGTGTCGTGGCTGATCGCGTCAGTGCGACGCGATGACCTTGTCCACGATGCCGTACTCACGCGCCTCCTCAGCGCTCATGAAGTTGTCGCGCTCGGTGTCCTTCTTGACCTGCTCCAGCGTCTGCCCGGTGTGGTGGGCCAGGATCTCGTCGAGCTTCTCGCGCAGCTGGATGATCTCCCGCGCGTGGATCTCGATGTCGGTGGCCTGCCCGGAGAACCCGCTGGACACCTGGTGGATGAGGATCTTGGCGTTGGGCAGCGCCATGCGCTTGCCCTTGGCGCCGCCGGCCAGCAGGAACGCCCCCATGCTCATCGCGATGCCGCAGCAGATGGTCTGCACGTCGGGCTTGATGAACTGCATGGTGTCGTAGATGGCCAGGCCCGCGTACACCGACCCGCCGGGCGAGTTGATGTAGAGGCTGATGTCCTTGTCGGCGTCCTCCGACTCCAGGTGCAGCAGCTGCGCCACGATCAGGTTGGCGATCTGATCGTCCACGGGCGTGCCCAGGAAGATGATGCGCTCATTGAGCAGTCGGGAGTAGATGTCGAACGAACGCTCGCCGCGCGAGGTCTGTTCGATGACCATGGGAATGAGCGGGCTCACCGGGGACGGGCTCCTTCTACGACTCGGTCGGTTCGGCGTCTGATGATTCCATGTTCGCGCCGTCCTGCGCCTTCTCCTTGGGTGCCTCGGCCGTCTCCTCGTCCACCACCTCTGCCTCGACCGCCGGATCCGGCAGCGCGACGGGCGTGGCGGACTGGATGATCACGTCAACCGCCCGGTTCATGGCCATGTCCTCGCGCAGCCGCTCGAGGGCGCCGCTGTCGCGCACCTCGGCCAGCAGCTCGTCGGCGTCACGGCCCATCGACTCGGCGTCGGTGCGCACCTGCGCCTCCACGTCCGCGTCGGACACCTCGATGCCCTCGGCCTCGATGATGGCCTCCACCACCAGCTCCCGCCGCAGCGCCATCTCTGCGTCGGGGCGCAGCTGGGCCACGGTCTGCTCCAGCGTGCGGCCGGTGGCGGCCAGGTACTGCTCGAAGGTGACCCCGCGGGGCAGGTTGCCGGCGGTCTGGTTGAGGATGCTGCCGATGCGCCGGTTCACCATCACCTCCGGCACCTCGAGGGTGGCCTCGGCCACGGCCGCGTCGATGGCGCGCCGCCGGAACATCTCGTCCACCTGCGCCTGGGCCTGGGTGTCGGCGTGCTTCTGGATGTCGGCGCGCAGCTCCTCGAGCGTGTCGAACTCGCTGATCTCGCCGGCGAAGTCGTCGTCCAGCTCGGGCAGCACGCGCTCGTGCACCTGCTTGAGGGTGAGCTGGTACTCCACGGTGCGGCCGCGCAGCTCGGCGCGGTTGTCGTCCTCGTCGTACGTGATCTCCAGGTGGTGCACGTGCCCGGGCTCGGCCCCCTGCAGGGCGTCGTCGAAGCCCTCCATCAGCCGGTTGGCGCCCAGCTCCACCATGTGGTCCTTGGCGCTGGCCGACACCAGGCGCTTGCCGCCGGCGCGGCCGTCGAAGTCGATCACCACGAAGTCGCCCGCCTTGGCGGCCCGCTCCACCGGCACCAGCCGGGACGCGCGCTGGCGCAGGCGCTCCAGCTCGTTGTCGACCAGGCCCTCCGGCACCTCGGGCTCGCCCTTGCCCACCTCCAGGCCCTTGTAGGTGCCCAGGGTGGCCTTGGGCCGGGTCTGCACGGTGGCGCGGAAGGTGAGGTCGGCACCCTCGTCCGGCACATCGTCCAGGTCCAGCTCGGGGTCGTCGATGGGACGCACCCCGGACGCCTCCACCGCCGTGTCGTACCACTCCCCCAGCGCGGTCTTGAGCATCTCGTTCAGGACCACGTCCCGGCCGAAGCGTTGCAGCACCACCTGGGGTGGCACCTTGCCGGGTCGGAAGCCGGGCACCCGCACCTCGCGGGCCAGCTTCTTGAGGGCCTTGTCCATGGCGTGTTCGACCTCGTCATGCGTGACGGAGACGTCCAGCTGGACGCGGTCGTTCTCGAGTGGGGTGAGTTCGGCGGCTACAGGCATATGGTGGATGCGGGTGAGAGGACTCGAACCTCCACGGGTTACCCCACTAGGACCTAAACCTAGCGCGTCTACCGGTTCCGCCACACCCGCCCAGGAGGGCGGCCGGAGGAGGGTGAACGATGGGACTCGAACCCACGACCGCCTGGACCACAACCAGGAGCTCTACCAACTGAGCTACGTTCACCGCGACCCGGGGGTCGCCCGGACGGCGGGAGGATAGCGCACCGCCCGCGGCCGGAGCGCGACCATCTGGCAAGTCGCGTTGCGGATCGGGGGCAGGTGATGGGGCACGTGCGTCGCAGGGCGGGGTCCGGCTGGGAGGGCGTCGCCCCGAAGGCCTACGGGAACGGCGCGGAGCGCCATGTCCTGGCCGGCGCGGCGGACGGGGCCACCCAGGTGGAGCTGCGCGTGATGGACACCTCGCGCATCCACGCGGCGCCCAGGTCCACCGGCACCGGGTGGCCGGGGGCGGGGCGGGGCGAACAGCTGCAGCACAGCCCCCGGGCCCGCCAGCTCCAGCCCCGCGGCGATGGCCGCCGCGGACGACGTGGTGACCACCACCACCTGTGCGCGTTCCCCCGGCACGGCGGGCGCGGCGCCCAGGGCCACGGCGCGGGCCAGCCGGTCGGCACGCGGCTCGGCCACCAGCACCCGCGGGGCGCCCAGCGCCATGGCCGCCTGCACCTCCAGCAGCCCCATGGCCCCGGCGCCCACCACGGCCACCGAGGTGCCCGGGCCCACGCCCGCCGCGCGCAGGCCGCGCACCACGCACGCCAGCGGCTCGATGAACGTGGCCTCCTCGTCGGTGAGGTGCGGGGGCAGCTCCAACACGTCCAGGCGGGCGTTCTCGGCGGGCACGCGCACCACCTCCGCCAGCCCGCCCGGGTCGATGCGCGTCGCGGCGAACCGCGGGCACAGCGTGTGGCGACCCGCGCGGCAGAGCTCGCAGGTCATGCACGGCACGTGGTGGTGCACGAACACGCGCGTGCCCACCGGGGTGGCGGCGCCGGGGTCGGCGTCCACCACCACCCCCACCGGCTCGTGGCCCATCACCATGGGCGCCCTGGGGTCCTGGTACCAGGCGGTGATGTCGCTGCCGCACAGCCCGCAGGCGCTGACGCGCACCAATAGGTCCCCCGGCCCCCGCACCGGCTCAGGCATCTCGGTGACCCGCAGCTCACCCGCCCCGTGGTACACCGCCGCGCGCATGCGGTCACACTAGGGGTGGATGCCCGCCACCGCCTCCAGCGTGATGTGGTTCCGCCGCGACCTGCGGCTGGCCGACAACCCCGCCCTGCGCGCCGCCGTGGCCGAGGGCCCGGTGATGTGCCTGTGGGTGGCCGACCCGGGGATCCTGGGGCGCCGGCACCACCGCGCGCCGGTGCGGTTGCGCTTCCTGCGGGCGGGGCTGGAGGCCCTGGACGCCGACCTGCGGGAACGCGGCTCGCGACTGGTGGTGCGCCATGGCGACCCGGAGGCGGTGGTGCCGCGGGTGGCCGCCGAGGTGGGCGCCACCGCGGTGCACTGGGCCCGGGAGGTGAGCCCGCTGGGCCGCGACCGGGACGCCCGGGTGGCCGCGGCGCTGCAGGCCGCGGGGTGCCGCGGCGTGGAGCATCCCGGCGAGCTGCTGGTGGAGCCGGACGCCATCCCCGGCGGATCCGGGCGTGGCGTGCGGGTGTTCACCCCGTTCTTCCGCACGTGGGTGGGGCATCGGCCGGCGGAGCACCACGCCGCCCCCCGCGAGATCCCCGGTCCCAGGGTGGACGGCGTGACCCCGGAGGACGTGCTCCCCGCCGGCACGCCGCTGCTGCAGGCCGGCGAGGCCGCGGCCCGCCGGGCGGTGGTGCGCTTCATCAGGAACGGCGGGGCCGACGCCTACGACGAGGGCCGCAACCTGCTGGCGCAGGACGGCACGTCCCGGCTGGGGCCGTACCTGCGGTTCGGCATGTGCACCTCCGCGCAGGTGGGCCGCGCCCTGGGGCTGCCCGGGCACCTGTCGCGCGGCCGCGCCGCGTTCTGGCGCCAGCTGGGCTGGCGGGAGTTCATGCACCACCACATGTGGTGGAACCCGCAGGTGGCCACCGGCCCGTTCGACCCCCGGTTCGCCGGCATGCCCTGGGACAACGACCCGGGGATGATCGCGGCGTGGACGGAGGGGCGCACCGGCGTGCCGCTGGTGGACGCCGCCATGCACCAGCTGCACGAGACCGGGTGGATGCACAACCGCACCCGCATGGTGGTGGCGTCCTACCTGGTGAAGGACCTGCTGGTGGACTGGCGCATCGGCGAGCGCGTGTTCATGCAGCACCTGCTGGACGGCGACCCGGCCAACAACAACGGCGGGTGGCAGTGGACGGCGGGTAGCGGCACCGACGCCGCGCCCTTCCACCGCGTGTTCAACCCCGACCGGCAGGCCGAGCGGTTCGACCCCGACGGGGCGTACGTGGCGCGGTGGCTGGACGGCGTGGACGGCCGGCCCGAGACACCCATCGTGGACCACGCGCTGCGGCGCGCCGAGGCGCTGACGCGGTTCCGCGCCCTCAGCCCGCGGAGGTAGGCCGGGCGCGCGGGCCCGGCCTACTGGGTCAGGTCTCGACCACCTCGACGTCGCCGCGTTCCCGCAGCGATGCGTCGTCTTCCGCGGCGTTCGGCCGGCCCGCGAAGGGCCGCCGCGCGTCCGGACCCGGGCCCGGCCAGGTGTCCGGGATCTCTTCCCAGAGCGCCACGTCGATGTCCGGGTACTCGCCCATGTGAACCTCGTCCAGAGTGGGTGGTGGCGCGAGCGTAGCCACTCGCTTTCCCACCGGTCAACCGGGGGAAGCACGGAGCCCCCATCGCGGTGACACCGCGCCGCCCGCGTGACCGGTACCGGCGGATCGGGACCCGTTGCGCGGGCGATTGCGGGCGTGGGCGTGACGGGGGGCCCCGCGTGTGTTGGGATTGGGGTGGACCGCGAGGTCGGGGTTTCCACCCACCGGGCGGCCCACCGGCACCACGTCCGGAGAACCGAGATGCGCGACTCACCCATGATCCGTGTGCTGGTTGTGGATGACCATCGGGTGCTGAGGACCGGCCTGCGGCTGATCCTGGAACGCCATCCCGACGTGCACTGCGTGGGCGAGGCCGCCACCGCCGAGGACGCGCTGCGCACCATCGAGCGCGAGCCCGCCGACGTGGTGGTGATGGACATGGAGATGCCTGGCATGGGTGGTCTCGCGGGCATCCGCGAGCTGCGGCGGCGGCACCCCGAGACCCAGGTGGTGGTGCTGTCCATCCACGGCAACGGGGATGACGTGCGCGCCGCATTCGGCGCGGGCGCCGGCGGCTACCTGGTGAAGACCGCGGCCGACGAGGAGCTGCTCAGCGCCATCCAGGCGGTGCGGCGGGGCGAGCGCTACCTGCACCCCGCCCTGGGCGCCGCGCTGGCACAACCCCCGGCCGAGGACCCCCTGGGGTCGCTCACCGACCGCGAGCGAGAGGTGCTGCAGCTGCTGGCCCTGGGGTACGGCAACCAGGAGATCGCGGCGCGGCTGCACCTGTCGCCCCGCACGGTGGAGACCCACCGGGCCAACATGATGGCCAAGCTGGGCCTCACCACGCGTTCCGACATCGTCCGGGTGGCCCTGGGCGCCGGGATCCTCACCGCCGAGGCCGCCGAGTCGCCGCCCGGCTGAACCGGCGAGTCTCGCCGGTTTCGTCGCCAAATCCCCCGGATGGGGGTGTCCCAACCCCCCGCACGCGGGGCCCGCGCGCGCCGCGCGCGCATTAGCGTGCCCTGGCCGCCACCCGCTGACGGGACCACCCGCGTCGGGAGGTGTGCCAGCCACACGGAGACGGCCACGGCGCACGTGCCGTGGCCCTCCTCCACGGCTACCGGGAGCGCAGCGCCCGCAACCCGGCGTCCAGGGCCTCCGCGATCTCCCCCGGCGACGGCGGGCATCCCGGGATGCGGATGTCCACCGGCAGCACGTCGGCAAGGGCCCCCACCACCTGCCGCGGATCGCACGCCGGGCCCGTCCCCAGCGGGCAGTCGCCCAGGGCCGCCACCAGGCGGGGTTCGGGCATCGACGCGTACGCCCGCCGCAGCGGTTCCACCATGCGGGTGGTGATGGGCCCCGTCACGAGCAGCACGTCGGCGTGGCGGGGCGAGGCGGTGATGGAGAAGCCGAACCGTGCGAGGTCGTACTGCGGGCCGGCGGCGGCCTGCAGCTCGTGCTCGCAGCCGTTGCACGAGCCGGCGTCCACATGACGCAGCTGGCAGGAGGCGCGCCGGCCGCGCGGCAGGCGGGCATCGTGGCGCAGCCGGGCCAGCTTGGTGAGCAGCACGTACACCCTGTCCCCCTACCGGTCCACGCAGGCGTAGCAGAGCTCGAAGCTCTTGTTGACCAGCGGGAAGTCCGGGACGATGGCGCGCGTGGCCGCCTCGGCCACCGCCGGCCAGTTGGCGTAGGAGCCGGTGCGCAGGTGGATGCGCGCCACGGTGCCGTCGCCGGCAAGGCGCACCGCACACCGTCTCGCCCCGCGGGCTCTCCGCGACGCCCACCCCCAGCGACCCGCCCGGCCCGGTCACCTCGACACCGCCCTCGCCGGGGGCGTCGGCCAGCAGCGCGTCGATGATGCCGGCGCACTGGCGCGTCTCCACCCAGCGGGCCTCCAGGCGTGAGGCGACATCGCCCACCGGCTCGGCCGGGTGCACCACCGTGAAGCCGGGGTACCACAGCCGGGGGTCGTCCAGCCGGGCGTCGCGCGGCATGCCGGCGGCGCGGGCGGCAGGCCCCACCACGCCCAGCCGGGCGCCGTCGTGCGCATCGACGGTGCCCACCCCCGCGGTGCGGTCGCGCAGTGAGGCGTCGAACAGCAACACGCGGGCCGTGGTCTCGGCCTCGGCGGCGATGTCGGCCACCTCCCCCGCACCCGCGCCAGCACGTCCGCGGCGGGCAGCGTGATGCCACCGTCCAGCCGCACCGCGTGGAACATGAACCGGTGCCCGGTGAGCGTCGCGCAGGCGCGCTGGGCGCGCTCCTTCAGCGCGGCGAACAGCATGGCTCCCGCCGCCAGCCCCACCCCGGCGCACAGCTGGCCGGTGTCGTTGAGATGGTTCCACAGGCGCTCAAGCTCCACCAGCAGCGTCCGCTGGCGGCGCAGGTGCGCGTCGGGCATGAGGCCCTGGCCTCCTCCAGCGCCCCGCAGACGGCCACGGCGTTGGATACCGCGCACCCCGCGCACGCGCGCCGCAGCACCGCAAGGGCGTCGGCGGGCGGGAGCCCCTGCGCGGCCGCCTCGAGGCCCCGGTGCTTGTAGAACAGGCGCACGTCCACGTGCATCACCCGCTCGCCGACGGCACCGAACAGGAAGTGGCCCGATTCGATCACCCCGGCGTGGATGGGGCCGACGGGGATGCGGTGGGCGTCCTCCCCACCACCGGTGTCACCCAGGCCAGGGGATCCTCCGGATGGTGCACCAGGGGTCGGTGCGGGGTGTGCCCGTCGAAGGTGATGCCGCCCAGGTCGGCCGCCTCGCGCTCGTCCCAGCCGGCGGCCGGCACCACGGCCACCACCGACGGCACGTGTCCCTGCTCGGCCGCCACCTCCAGCAGCCGCCAGCGATCGGCGTCACGCCACAGCGCCCGGACCCGTCCGTGGTCGGCGAACAGGCCCGCGAACCGCGCGCCACGCCGCAGCTCGGCCTCCATCCGCGTGCGCCACTCGGCGGCGGGCACGGCCTCGGATGTCCGGGCCTCGCTCATGCGGCACCCGCCAGCAGGGCGGTGGCCAGCGCGGAGTGCGGCGCGGCGAACGCCAGCAGCGCGGTGGCGGCCAGCGCCGCGCCGACGGCCCAGCAGGCGGCCCGCAGGGGCAGCATGGCGTTGACCGCCGGTCTGCGTCCAACGGACCGCCCCGGCACGGCCTCCACCAGCACGTTGATGATGCCCACGAAGCCCAGGGCCAGCAGCACCGCCATCAGCACCGCCACCCACGGCAGCCCCACCACCAGGGCGCTGTACAGGATGAGCATCTCGCTGGCGAACAGCGGCGACGGGGGCAGGCCCGACAGGGTGCCGGCGCTCACCACCACGCCCGCGGCCAGGGTGGGGTCGAGGTTTCGCAGTCCCCGCGGTGACCGGCGGCCGGCGTCCGGCTGGTACCGCAGCAGGGGCGTTGCGGTCCAGAAGCCCAGGGCCTTGGCCGCCGCGTGCGCGGCCACGTGGATGCACACCCCCGCGGCCGCCCAGCGGTGCTGCATGCCGATACCGATGGCGATCACACCCATGTGTTCCAGGCTGGAGTACGCCAGGAAACGCTTCCACGCCATGGGCCGCCACAGGAACGGCACCGCCACGGCCAGGGACGCCAATCCCAGGCCCACCATGAGGGTGCGCACGGTGCCCACACCCGCCACCGGGGCCAGGGCGTCCACCACCCGCCAGGCCACCAGCGCCACCGTGGGCAGGGTCGCCGCGGACAGCAGGGCGCTCACCGGCGGGGGCGCCTCACTGTGGGCGTCCGGCAGCCAGTTGTGCACCGGGGCCCAGCCCGCCTTTGCCGCGACCCCGACCAGGATCAACACCAGCGCCACGCGGGTGAGGCCGATGTCGGCGGAGCCGCCCTCGCCCAGGTGCACGAAATCCAGCGACGCCAGCCCGTCCCCGCGGGTGGCGCCCGACACCACCAGCAGCACCACGCCCAGCAACGCCACCGACAGGCCGGCACTGGTGAGCACCAGGTACTTCCACCCGGCCTCCAGGGCCTGCCGGCTGCCGGTGAAGGCCACCAGCAGCGCCGAGGCGGCCGTGGTGCCCTCCAGCAGCAGCCAGGCCAGGCCCAGGTTGCCGATGCACGGGATGGCCGCCAGGACGGCCCAGAACACCAGGTAGGCGCAGGCGTAGAAGCGGTGCGACCCCAGCGCCCCGCTGCCCGACCGCACCGAGCGCGCCAGGTACGGGGGGCTCAGCATGGCGCTGACCCCGCCCACCACGGCGATCACCAGCATGAACAGCCCCGCCGGGGCGTCCACGCGGTACCAGCCCCCGTCCACCACCTGACCGCCGCGTGCCATGGCCCACACCCCGGCGCCGGTGCCCACGGCGCCGCCCACGGCGCCTGCGGCCACCAGCAACCGCTGCACGGCCCGCGGCGTGCCCAAGAGCGGCGCCACCAGGCCGGCGAGTGCGGGCACCGCCACGGCGGCGATGCAGGCCAGGCGGAGGGCGTCAGTCACGCAGGTCACGCAGGGCCGTGGTGTCGGTGGTGCCGAAGGCACCCAGGATGCGCGACTGGAAGGCCACCGCCACGGCCACCAGCACGGTGAGGTCGAAGGCCACGCCCAGCTCCACCACCCCGGGCAGGCCGTGCCGCCCACCCAGGGCGGCGATGGTGACGCCGTTCTCGGCCACCAGCAGCCCCATCAGCGTGAACAGCGTGGCCCGCCGCATCATGGCCATCACCAGCCCGCAGGCCAGCACGGCCAGCCCGCCCCGCACCGGGGTGGGGGCGCCCACCGCGTCCACGGGCACGAGCCAGATCAGCACGGCGGCCAGGGCCAGCGCCAGGGCGGCGTTGACCGCGGGGCCGGCGTCGTCGCCGATGGGGCGGGGCTGGCGCGTGCGGCCGATGGCCCACCACAGCAGCGCCGCCACCGCCGCGGCCTTGAGGATGAGCCCGCCACCGGGCAGCGGGTCGCCGGCACGCCCCCCGGACCCGAGCCCCGACACGGCCAGGCCGATGCACAGGGACTGGGCCGCCACCATGGCCGCCGCCGCGGTGCGGCGGCGCACAACCACCGCACCCAGCCCCAGGATCACGCACACCCACACCAGGCCGGCGCTCACAGCCCGGCCCCCAGCGCCCAGGTCACCACGCCCACCAGCGCCAGGGTGGCGCCGCTGGCCAGCAGGCGCGGGCGCGGCCCACGCGCATCTTGGCCTGCATGCTCTCCAGCACCGCCAGCAGCACGCACAGGGGCGGCAGCCACGCCAGTGTGGCCAGGGCGCCCGTCACGGCGCCGGCCGGATGGGGCAGGAACAACCCCGCGGCGAGCACCAGCACCACCCAGTGCCGCGCGGCCGCGGTCCACTGGCACATCGCCAGGTCGCGGCCCGCGTACTCCAGCAACGGCCCCTCGTGGATCATCGTGAGCTCCAGGTGGGTGTCCGGGTTGTCGATGGGCTGCCGCCCGGTCTCGGTGACCGCCACCAGCACCACGGCCAGCAACCCGGCCCAGTGCGCCGGCGTGGTCCACACCCCGGGGCGGGCCGCGGCCGCCCACATGGCGCGCAGGTCGGTGCCGCCGGCCGGCAGGGCCGCCACCAGCAGCGTCATCAGCAGCAGCGCCTCGCCGGCAACCGCATACCCCATGTCGCGGGCCGCGCCCATCATGCCGAAGGCCGCCTGGGTGTCCCACGCCGACAGCGCCATCACCATCCGCGCCAACGCCAGGAGGCCCACCAGCAGCAGGGCGTCGGTGCCCAGCACCGGCCAGTCGGGCGCCGCGGCGCTGACCGGCACCACCAGCACCGCCGCCATGGTGGCGGCGGCGGCGATGGCGGGCGCCGCCCGGTACACCGGCCCCGCTCCCTCGGGGCTCACCACGGTGCGCCGCCACAGCCGCCGCAGCTCGCGGTACGGCTGCCCGGTGCCCGCGCCGCGGCGGCCCTGCAGGCGCGCCTTGGTGGCCTGCACCATGCCGGCCAGGCCGGGGGCCAGCACCGCACCGGCCACCGCGAGGCACCCGGCCAGGATCGTGGCCCCGCCGATCACAGCGCCCCCAGGCGCAGCATGGCCAGCGCGCCCACCACCAGCGCCACCAGCCACACCAGGTACCCGCGCAGCGACCCGCTCTGCAGGCGCCGGGCCCGGGCCGCGCTGTGGCCGACGGCGCGCATGAGGGGGGCCACCACCCGCCGCTCGATGGTGTCGGGCACCTCACCCCGGGTGTGGACGCGCTGCAGCACCCCGTCCGCCACATCCCGGGTGGTGGTGCGTTCGGTCCCCAGCACCCCGTCCACCGCCACCCGGAAGCTGGTGGTGAAGGCGGCACCGCTCCATGGGCTGCGGGCCGAGGCCGGCTGCCCGCACAGCCAGATCGGCGCCGTCGGCGCCGGCCGTCCGCGCAGGCGCATCAGCACCACTGCGACCACTCCGATGAGGGCGAGCGTGCCCAGCGGCGCCAGGCCGCCCGTGGCCGGCACCCGCAGCAGGTCGGCGCGGTCCGAGGCCGCGGGTGCGCCGGGCACCACGCGGGCCAGCCGCGGCAGCACCGCTCCCGCGGTGCCGATCAGCGCCACGCCGGCCGCGACCAGCGCCAGCTGCGCCCACACCAGGGGCCGGCGCGGCTCGGCCGCGGTGGCGTGCTGCGGGTGCCGGGGTGCGCCGAGCAGGGTGAGCCCCAGCAGCTTGCTCATGGTGAGGGCCGCAAGCCCGGCCGCGGCCGCCAGCACCAGCAGCGCGATCCCGGCGACGGCGGCGGCGGCGGGTGAGCGCACGCGGGCGGTGGCCACCAGACCCTGCAGCACCGCCCACTCGGAGGCGAACCCGGCGGTGGGCGGCAGCGCGGCCAGGGTGAGTGCGGCCATGCCGGTGGAGATGCCGGTGAGCGGCATGCGGCGTGCCAGCCCGCCCATGTTGGACAGCACCAGGGTGCCGGTGGCCTCGGCCATTGCCCCCGCGCCCAGGAACAGCGCCGACTTGGCCACCGCGTGGGTGAGCAGCTGCAGCAGCACGGCGGCCACGGCCAGCGAGGCCGCGGCGGGCCTGCCCGCGCGGGTGAGCCACACCGCGGCGCCCAGGCCGGCGGTGGCGATGCCCATGTTCTCCACGGTGGAGTGGGCCAGCAGCAGCTTCATCTCACGCCGCGTCGCGGCAACCAGGATGCCCACCAACGCGGTGAGGGCGCCCACCGCCACCAGCACCGGCGCCACCCAGGCGGGCGGCACCGTCCACTGCAGCGTCACGCGCATCAGCCCGTACAGGGCCACGGCCACCATCGCGCCGCTCATCACCGCCGAGAGGTGGCTGGGTGCCACCGGATGCGCGCGGGGCAGCCACACGTGCATGGGCACCAGCCCGGCCTTGGTGCCGAAGCCCACGATGGCCGCGACGCCCACCGCGGTGGCCGCGGCCCCGTGGGCGGGCAGCGGCGCGCCGCCGAGGGCCCCGTGGTCGGCGAGCATCAGCACGGCGATCCACACCCCGGCCCCGCCGATGTGGGTGAGCGCCAGGTAGTCCACCATCGCCCGGCGCGTGGGCGGACCGGCGTCGGCCACCAGCGTCGCCAGCGCGGGGAGCAGTGTCATCAGCTCCCACGAGGCCAGCAGCAGCGTGGGGTCGCGGGCCGTGACCACCCCGGCCAGCGCGATGAGGAACGCCCCGCCCAGCGCCGCCACCGCGGACGGGTTGCGCAGGTGGCGCACGTATTCGGCCGCGTACAGGCACGCGGGCGCCGCCACCGCACCCACCAGCAGCAGCAGCACGCCGCTGAGGCGATCGACGCCCACGTGCGGCGACAGGCTGCTGGTGAACTCGCTCCCGCACGATCCGCCGGTGAAGGCCGCGATACCGCCCCCAACGCCCAGCAGCGCGGCGCCTGCCGCCTGGACGGCCAGGGCCCAGCGCACCGGGCAGGCCAGCGCACACACGCCGGCACCCAGCGTCAGCAGGGCCACCCCACCCAGGATCAGCGCGGTCACGCGGAGGGTTCCGCCGCGTCCAGCGACCCCGCCAGCTCGTCGAGCTGCGCCTTCTGGCGGTCGATGCCGCTGGCCACCACCGCGCGGGCGGCGTCCATCAGCCCCAGCAGCGTGTCATCGGCCACGCGGTAGAACACGCTGGTGCCCTGGCGGCGCGTGGCCACCAGGCCCTGGCCCCGCAGGGCGGCCAGGTGCTGCGAGGTGCCGCCGGAATCCAGGCCCAGCGCATCCTGCAGGCTTCCCACCGAACGCTCGCCCTCGCGCAGCACCTGCACGATGCGCACGCGGGCGGGGTGCCCCAGCACGCGGAACAGGTCGGCCTTGGCGTCGTACAGCGGATCGGGTGTGGCCCCGGAGCGCGCCGGCACTCAGGGCCGCCATCTTGCAATCTTCATGTTCTCGAAGATAGCAATCTGTTGTGCTTGGACGAAATGCAGCCATGCCTGGGCCCGTCCCCGGGTAATGGGTGTAGACATCAACGATTGGCCCGCCGCACGGGCCCGCCACACAAAAGGACGGTCCGTGACCTCAGGTTCGTGGAAGGCCCTCATCGGGCTGCTGGTGCTCACGATGGGCACCAGCATCATCACGCCGCTGCTGCCGCTGTACCGGGCGCACTTCCACCTCTCAAACGGCACGGCCACGCTGCTGTTCGTGACCTACACGGTGACGGTGGCCCCCACCATGCTGGTGGCCGGAAACCTCGCCGACCGCCTGGGTCGCAAACGGCTGCTGCTGCCCGCAATGGTCATCATGAGCCTGGCCAGCATCGTGTTCGGCCTGGCCGACTCGGTGGCCCTGCTGTTCGTGGGCCGCGTGCTGCAGGGACTGGCCATCGGCGGCTTCCTGGGCGTGAGCACCGCCTTCGTGGTGGACCACGCCGACGCGCAGCAAGGCCTCGGCCGCGGCGCTGGCGGGCGTGTTCTTCCGCGTGGGCTTCGGCCTGGGCCCGGGCCTGGGGGGCCTGCTGGCCGAGTATGGGCCCAACCCCCGCCACCTGCCGTTCTTCGGGCACCTGGCCGCGATGGCGGTGGGCATCGTGGCCGTGGCGACCGCGGCCGAGACGCTGCGCCGCGACCCCAAGACCGTGCATCCGCCGTTCCGCATCCGCATCGGCGTGCCGCAGGAGCAGGCCCGCGGGTTCCTCAGCTTCGTGGCCCCCGCCACCTTCCTGATGAGCTTCGTGGAGGGCACCGTGCTGTCGGTGGTGCCGCTGTTCGTGGTGGAGGACCTGCACGTGCACAACCTGGCCGTGGTGGGGTCGCTGGGCTTCCTGGTGCTGGCCATGGGCGGCCTGGCGCCCCTGTTCCTGCGCGGCCGTGACCCCCGGCTGTGCATCATCGGCGGGGTGATCGGATCGTCGCTGCTGTCGTTCCTGGTGGTGGCCTCCTCGGCGGTGAGCAGCGCCGCGGTGGTGGTGATCGCCGCCGCCGCGATCGGCCTCATCAATGGGGCCATCCTGTACGGCGGCACCGTCATCTGCGGCACCATCGTGCCCCTGGTGGAGCGCGGCAAGCTGATGTCGGTGCTGTACATGTGCGCCTACTCCGGCACCGTCCCCACCGTGGCGCTGGGGTACCTCAGCGACGGCATCGGGCTCACCAAGACGCTCCTGATCTTTTCCTGCGCCGCGCTGGCGCTGGCATTGTTCGTGGTGACCGTCGGCCGGCGCCTGTTCCCGGTGGTGATCCCCTACCGCGGACCCGAGCCGGCCTGAGCCCCTCGGGGGAGCACGCATGACCGGCCGCAGCACCGCCCTCGCCGCACTGGGCCTCCTGGTCCTCACCCCGTGGGCGGGCGCGCTGAGCCCCACCCGGCCGGCCACCGTGGGCCCCGCCCACGTCAACGACGCGCTGGTGCTGAGCCGGCTGGGACTGGCGCTGGACACCGAACCGGCGCCCCACACGGTGGCCACGCCGGACCTGGCGCGGATGGTGGCCGATGACGCCCCCGGCATCGGCTACGGCACCGGGCCGTTCCGCATGATGATGCTGCCCGGCGGGGACGCACTGGTGCTGGGCAAGTACGGATGGATCTACCGCGGCGCCGGCCTGGGGACGCTGCGGCCCGTGCGGTTCCAGCCCGAGCTGTCCGGCGAGCGCACCGGCCTGGTGGGCTGGCGGTTCGCCGCCGACGGGCGGTCGGTGGCCTACTCGGACGCCACCGCGCGCCTGGTGGGCCTGGACGCAGCGCTGAACACCGCGTGGCCCGCCGCACCCGCGCCCCTGGAGGCGCCGCACGCCGACCCGCCCTTCGCGCTGAGCGGCGACCGCGTGTTCGCGGTGGGCGGCACGCCGGCCATCCTCGGCGTCGGTGATGGCGGCACCGTGGCCGCGATCGCCCCGGTGGACGCCGGCTCGGCGTACGCGGCGGTGGCCGCCGCCCCGGACGGCACGGCCCGCGCGGTGGTGGACCGGGGCGGCTTCGACCTGCAGCACCTGGACGTCACCGGCATCGACCTCCGCGCCATCGCCGCCGACGGCACGCTCGCCTGGCAGGTGCGCATCGCCGACGCGCCGCAGGGCCTGGCCCTCGCCGCCACGCCGGCGAGCGTGGGTGCGGACGGCACCGCGTACGTGGGTTGGGGGCTCACCAACCACACGTCCATCTGGGACGGCCGGGTCACCGCCACCTCAGCGGATGGCAGGGTGCGCTGGACGGCGCGGGTGGGCGGCGGCCGACGCGGCCCGCGGTGGACGGCCGGGGCAATGTGTGGGTGATCACCGGCCAGGGGGACGTGGTGGCCATCACCCGGACGGGGAGGTCGCCTTCCGCCGGCATCTGTGGCCGCGCAGCTCCACCGGGGCCGTGTACGCCGACGGCGACAGGGTGCTGGCGGCGGGCCTATCCTGGTGCGGCTGGCCGCCGCCCGGGCCGGGGCGGCACCGAGGCCATGACCGTGCGGCGCACGCTGCCGCTGCTGCAACCGCCGGTGCGCTGCGTGGCCCCGCCGGCGGGCGCGCCCGGGACCTGCCTGTACCGCATCGCGCGCACCCCGTCGCTGCGGGTCACCTCCCCCGCCGACGGTCTGGCCGCGTGCGCGTAGCCCGGCGACACCCATCCTGGTGGCCGATGCACCAGGCCAGAAGCGGCCGCTGCGCCCGGCGCCGGTAGGTGCGGTGCTTGCCGGGGTCAACGTGATGCCCTCGGCGTGCTCAACCAGGCGCGCTCACCGTGTGCCTGCGGGCCTGCCCTGCACCGTGGCCCCGGGCGCGTACCAGGTGACCGTGGTGGTGCCCCCCGGGGAGCGCGCGGTGACGCACCGTGGTGGTGACGCGCGGCGCCGGCCGGCGCATCGACTACCAGCAGCGGCGCGGAGCCCTACGTTCGCTCCGGCCGGGCGCGGCGGTACCCTCGGGCCATGGCGCCGCTCCCGCACGACGCACCACCCCGGACAGCTGCGCGTGGAGCGATGCCGAGCGCGACCGGGCCGCCGCGCTGCTGCGGGACGCCCACGCCGAGGGCCGGCTGGAGTTCGGGGAGTTCGAAGGCACCGGCTGGCGGCGGCGCTCAGCGCCCGGGTGTACGACGATCTGGACCCGCTGCTGGCCGACCTGCCCCCGCGGGGCGCCGCCCCCGCCGTGGATGCGTTCGGGGCGCCCGCATGCCGACGCGACGTGGCCATCATGGGCGGCCGCGACCGCGAGGGCGTGTGGGAAGCTTGGCGCCACGCACCACGTGGTGGCGATGTGCGGCGGCGTCACCCTGGACCTGCGTCAGGCGCGGTTCACGGCGCCCGAGGTGCTCATCCACGCCACCGCCATGTGGGGCGGCGTGGACGTGATCATCGACCCCACCACGCGGGTCAGCGTGGAGGGCGGCGCCTTCCTGGGCGACTTCCGCCAGGCCCGCGACCGGGCCAAGCCGCGGGTGGACACCGACTCACCGCTGGTGCGCATGCGCAGCAGCCGCCGTGATGGGCGGCGTCGCGGTGGTGCACCGTCGCTGCCCGGTGAGACGCCGCGCCGCTGGTTCGGGCGCCGCTGACGGAATCCAGCCCGGCGGGTGCAGGTGCACGCCGCCGTCGGCGTCCAGGTGCCAGAACGGGTTGTGGGCCACCTCCCAGGGGTGGCCGTCCGGGTCGATGAAGGCCCCCGAGTAGCCGCCCCAGAACGTCTCCGCCCCTGGGCGTGCGATCCGTGCGCCCGCCGCCTCCGCGCGGGCCAGCAACGCGTCCACCTCCGCGGGGCTCGCCAGGTTGTGCGCCAGCGTCACGCCGCCCCAGCCGCCCGAGTCGGTCACACCGCTGTCCTCGGCCAGCGCCTCGCGCCGCCACAGGCCCAGCACCATGCCACCGGATTGGAAGAACACCACGTCGCCGTCGGGTGACTCCCCCGACCACCCCAGCGCCTCGTAGAAGGCGCGAGAGCGGGCGGTGTCGGCGACGCCGAGCGTGATCAGCGAGAGGCGCGGTGGCATGCGGCCACCATCTCACACGCTCAGGCGGCCAGGGCCTCCCGCATGGCCTCATGGCCCGCCAGCAGCTCCAGGGCCCGCGCGAGCAACTCGATCCCCGGCTGGGTGCGGTGCCAGGTGGAGGCCCCGCTGGGGTGCGGCAGGGCGATGGCGTCAACCTGCGCCCCGAAGTAGCCCACGCGCCGCACGGTGCCCACCACGTCGGCCAGCTTGCCGGTGTGCCCCAGCGCCTCGGTGATGGCCAGGGTGCCCACGGGGATGATCAGCCGTGGTTGCAGCACCGGCACCTCGCGGGTGAGGAAGCGGCTGCAGCGGGCGATCTCATCAGGCGCGGGCCGGCGGTCGCCCCCGCCGGGCGCCTTGCCCGGGAAGCACCGCGCCACCGCCACGAAGTGGATCCGTTCGCGCACGCGCTCCTCGTCGGCACCGGTGGCGCCCTCCAGCCACCTGAACAGCGTGCGGCCGGCCGTCCATGCGAACGGCTTCCCGAAACCGGCCTCCCGCGGCCCCGGCGCCTGCCCGATCAGCAGCACGGGGCTGGGCACCGGCGGCCCGTGCACCGGCGGGCCCACCATGTCCGGGCACACGCGGCACGCCGCGATGTCCGCCTGGATGCGGCGCAGTTCCTCGACGGTGCTCCGCGCTGCGCCACCCCCGGCCATGCCTCGCAGCCTGGCACACCGCGCGCTGGCGCGGCCTACGCCGTGCGCACGCCCACGCGGATGCGGTTGCCCGCCGGATCGGTCACCAGGTCGCCGTCCACCGCGCCGGCCGCAGCCGCCGGTCGAGGGCGGCCTGCAACATCGCCTCGTCCGGGTATCGCAGCTCGAACTCGCGCGGAGCCCGCCGTGCCCGCGGGGGCCTGGAGTACCCCGGGGCCCATCCAGGTGTTGGCGGCCATGCGGTGCGGGAAGCGGCCGCCGGCGGTGAGGTCGGCCATGCCCCAGTCGGGCATCACCATGTGCTCGTCGAACCCGATGACGTCGCGGTAGAAGCCCACCGCGGCGGGCAGGTCGCCCACGTGCACGTGCACATGGCCGATGAACGCACCGGACGTGACGGAGTCGGCGGCGGGGATGTCCGGCAGACGCGTCATCACCGCATCCACGTCCAGCGCTTCCACGGGGCCGCGGGCGTTGCCCTGGTCGTCGATCAGCCGGATGTCACGCCCGTGCACGCTGAAGCTGCGCATGCGCTCCGGCGTCTCCAGCGTGATCTCCAGTCCCAGGTTGTCGGGGGCCGTGGCGTAGGTGGCCATCGAGAAGATGTGGTCGGTGGGCGCCTGTCCCACCCGCGCCTCGGCCAGCCGGACGATGGTGCGCGCGAACTCCTCCGGCGTGGGCATGTGGATGGCCAGGTGGTACAGCCCCGCCACGCCCTTGGGCATGGGGCGCTGCGCCCCGGGGTGCAGCACGATCAGCGGCCGCTCACCCGCCCCCAGCACCAGGCGCTCGCCGTCGTCGTCCAGCAGCGTCAGCCCCACGGCGTCACGCCAGAACTCCAGCGACGTGTCGCGCCGGGTGACGTCCAGGTGCACCGCCCCGTGCACGATGCGGTCGCCGCCGTCCTGCGGCAGGGGCACGGCCCCGGTGGAGGTGTCGGTGAGACTGGACATGCTGGCCGTCCTTCGCAGGGGTTGCCGTCCTCTTCAGTGTGCCACCGATTGTTGTGTTGTCAAGCACATAACCAGGCGATGGTGAGAACCGTCTGGTCCGCGGCGGACAATACGAGGTGAATGCGCAACATCTCCCTCGCCGATGACGTGGCCGCCATGCGAGCCTCGTGTGCCGACCCGGAGGAGTTCGTGCGGGTGTTCGAACTGCATTTCGACGAGGTGCACCGGTTCGTGGCCGCCCGCGTGGGCGCCGACGCGGCCGACGACGTCACGTCCGACACCTTCACCGTGGCCTTCCGGCGGCGCGAGCGCTTCGACGCCACCGGCGGTGAGGTGCGGCCGTGGCTGCTGGGCATCGCGCTCAACGTGATGCGCAACCACCACCGCGCCCGCCGGCGCTGGTATGGCTTCCTGGCCCACCTGCGCCCGGATCCTCCCGAGGACGCCACCGGCGAGCTGGACGCCCGCGTGGACGCGGCCGCCGCAGGTGAGCGCATCAACGCGGCGCTCGGCCGGCTGCGCACCGGCGACCGCGAGGTTTTTCTGCTGGCGGCCTGCGGCGAGCTGACCTACCCGCAGATCGCCACCGCGCTGGGCATCCCGGTGGGCACGGTGCGATCCCGGATGCACCGCGCCCGGGCGGCGCTGCGCGCGGACCTGGAGGAGCTGACGCGATGAACGTGGACGATCTGGCACGCAAGCACCTGGCGGCAACACCCTCCCCCACCGCCGAACAGCGGGCGACCGCGCGCGCCCGCCTGCTGGCGGCGATGGACGACCCGGATGGCACGCCAGAGCCCGCGCCGCGCGGCGGCATCGCGCTGACCGCGGTGGGAATCGTGGCCGCCGCCGCGGCCCTGGTGGTGCTGATGCCCCGGGGGACGCCCGCCCGTCAGGTCGGAGAGAAGACTCCCAAGCCAGGCTCCGGCGGCGTCGTTCATTCGGGACCCGTCGCCGCGATGCGGGTGACGGGGGGCACCGCACATCAGCGAACGCTGGTGGCCCGGGCCGCGCATCTGATGGGCGAGGACGGCGGCATCCGTGAGGTGCGTATCCACCGCAACACGATCACCATCACGTCGCGCCCCCGGCCAACGTCCCGCCAAACGTGGCTCGCCCAGGTGATGGGGCAGGAACTGCGCGTGCTGGATTCCACGCTGCGCGAGGTGACGGTGAACGGCACGCCCGTGCGGACGGCCGCGCGGGTCGATCTCGCCACCCTGCGGCAGAAGGTCCATACGGCCGCGGCGCGGTCAGCCCTCACCGTGACGGGAACGCACGTCTACCCGGTCGGCGTCGGCGCCGTGTCCGTGACCGCACGCATGAGCGTCCGCCAGATCCTGGAGGACCGGCCGCTGCCCTACGCGCAACTGCGCGCGATCGTCCCCACCGGGGTGAACGGGCTGATCACGGTGGCTCCCAACCGGACGGTGGTGGGGCGGCTCGGCGGGGGGCCGGGAGGCAGGGTCGACGATGCCGGCGATCCAGCGCCGGCAAGCCCGCCCATCCCCACCGACCTCGGCGGTCCCACACGGCTGACGGTGGACCTCAGCGAGGGTCAGCCGGGCACCACACAACGGAAGATCCTGGATTGCGCGGGTGGCTCCAGCACCGTCACCGACCCCCAGGCGGTATGCGCGGCTTTGGACCGCAACTGGCTGCGCTATCTGCCGCCCAACCTCGCCGCGAGGTTGTGCCTCGGACTCGCGCAGCCCCTCGAGGTGACCATCACTGGCACGTTCCACGGTACCCCGGTGGAGCGGTCCTCCATGTCCTGTCCCGCCAGTCCGTCGGAGCCCGATTGGGCCGCCCTGTTGGCAACGACATCGACGACCGCTTCACCTGCACGGGCCGATGGCGTCGCGCCCGCGGCCACGGCTGCTGCCGCGGCCCTGCCCGTGGTGGGTGGGCCAGACCGCCTCGCCCGGGCGGTGCGGGCGGCCGTCGCGGCGATCGGCGCACCGCAGATGCTGGTCGGCGTGCAGGTCTCGGCCCGACAGGTCGAGTTGCGGGCGCCGCGCGGCGCGGCGAGCGCCGTCGACTTCCTCTGGCGAATGACCGTGCTGCGCGACGAGATCCACCGGCGTGCGAGCCGGACCGGCTTCAGCAGGATCAACGTGCTGCTGTTCGTGGGGGCCAAGCAGGAGCAGCTGTCACCCGACTGGTCCGACAATCTCCTCACACCGCATGCCCTGGTGCGACTCGCACGCACGCGGCTGGCGGGCTCCCACATCGATGTGCGCGGGGTGACCGCTCTCCCCGTGCGCGTTGGAGCGGTACGGCTGGACGCTGTCGAAACCGCTCAGCAGGTGCTGGCCGACGATGGTCCCGATCGCATCAACCTGGCGACGGTCGTGCCGCATACCGTGAGCGTCGATGTCCGCCTGCGCATGGCCGACGGCACCAGCCTGGGCGAGTTCGGTCGCGCCTCCAGCCTGTTCTTCGACCGGTCAGCCGCGCCGCCCGACGTCTCCCCGGCGCTTCCGGACACCCTCACCGGCCCCACCCGGCTGACGGTGCGCATCGGCGCCGCGACGGCGGTCATCGACTGCGGTTCGGGCCAGAGCACGGTCACCAACCCGGTGGCCGCGTGCGCCGACCTCGACACGCACTGGCTCACCTACTTCGCGCCGCAGGACGGGATCGCCTGCGCCATGCCGGGTTCCCTCGTCACCGCCAAG
>JAXLSS010000008.1:0-110416 GCA_046330395.1 Thermoleophilia bacterium | reverse complement strand
GGCGTCGTGCCGCCCGGCGCGCCGCGGCCGGCGTGACAGCCGCCCCGCCAGGGCCCGCAGGATGATGCCGTTGACCAGGGTGCTCTTCCCCGACCCGCTCACGCCCGTGACGCAGGTGAAGGCCCCCACCGGGATGTCCACGTCGATGCCGCGCAGGTTGTGCTCGCGCGCGCCCTTCACGCGCAGCCACCCGCGGCCGTCCCGTCGTGCGTCGGGGGTGCGGATGGTGCGGCGCCCCGACAGGAACGCCCCCGTGACCGAATCCGGGTGGGCCTCCACCTGGGCCGGGGTGCCGTGCGCCACCACGCGCCCGCCGTGCTCGCCGGCGCCCGGCCCCATGTCGATGAGGTGGTCGGCCGCACGCATCATGTCCTCGTCGTGCTCCACCACCAGTACGGTGTTGCCCTGGTCGCGCAGGCGCTCGAGGGTGCCGATGAGCTTGCGGTTGTCGCGCTGGTGCAGCCCGATGGACGGCTCGTCCAGGATGTACAGCACGCCCATGAGGCCGCTCCCGATCTGGGTGGCCAGCCGGATGCGCTGTGCCTCCCCGCCGGAGAGCGTGCCCGCGGCGCGTTCCAGGGTGAGGTACCCCACGCCCACGTCCACCAGGAAACGCAGGCGGGCGGAGACCTCGCGGATGATGCGCTCGCCGATGAGGGTGCGGGTGCGGTCCAGGTCGAGCCCCTCCAGGAACGTGAAGGCCTCCTCCACCGAGAGCTGGCACAGCTGGTGGATGCTGAGCCCGCCCACCGTGACCGCCAGCACCTCGGGGCGAAGGCGCGCGCCCCCGCAGGCCGAGCACGGCCGCAGTGACATGTACTGCTCGGCGGCGTCGCGCACCGCCTGCGACATCGAGGTGGTGTGCTGGCGGCGCAGCTGCGGGATGACGCCCTCGAACCAGCCCACCGGGTTGCCGCCGCCCTTGCGCTTGCCCAGGTACATGCGCTGCCGGCGGCCGCCCGGCGGCCCGTACAGCATCAGCTCCTGGTGCTTGGCCGTCAGCATCGTCCAGGGCCGGTTCAGCGGGATGTCGTACTCGTCGGAGATGGCCGTGAGCAGCAGCTCGTAGTAGTCGGTGGTCCGGTCGGCCCACGGGATGACCGCCCCGTCGGACAGGGTGCGCTCGGGGGCGATGACCAGCTCCGGGTCCACCTCGGGGGTGAACCCCAGGCCGGTGCACACCGGGCAGGCGCCGTGCGGGGCGTTGAACGAGAACACCCGCGGGGCCAGCTCGGACAGGGAGGCCCCGTGCTCGGTGCACGCGAACTTCTCGGAGTAGGTCCAGGTGCGCTCGGCGCCGCCGACCTCCTGGATGCGCACCAGGCCGTCGGCCAGCTGGGTTGCGGTCTCCACGGCCTCGGTGAGCCGGCGGCGCAGGTCGTCGCGGATGACCAGCCGGTCCACCACCACCTCGATGGTGTGCTGCTTGTTGCGCTCCAGCTCCGGCACGTCCTCCAGCAGCAGCACCTGGCCGTCCACCGCCACGCGGGTGAACCCCTCGCCGCGAATGTGCTCCAGCACGTCGCGGTGCTCGCCCTTGCGCCCCCGCACCAGCGGCGCCAGCACCATGAACCGGGTGGCCTCCGGTAGCTCCAGCACGCGGTCCACGATCTGCTCGGCGCTCTGGCCCGTGATGGGCTTGCCGCAGATGTGGCAGTGGGCCTCGCCGATGCGCGCGTACAGCAGGCGCAGGTAGTCGTAGGCCTCGGTGACCGTGGCCACCGTGGACCGCGGGTTCTTGCTGGTCGTCTTCTGGTCGATCGAGATGGCGGGCGACAACCCGTCGATGTGATCAACCTCAGGTTTATCCATCTGGCCGAGGAATTGGCGCGCGTACGCGGACAGACTCTCCACGTACCGACGCTGTCCCTCCGCGTACAGCGTGTCGAACGCCAGACTGGACTTGCCGCTGCCCGACAGCCCGGTGATCACCACCAGCGCGTCACGCGGGATCTCCACCGTGACGTCCTTGAGGTTGTGCTCGCGTGCCCCGACGACGCGCACGACGTCGGGGGCGTGGGGACGGGACGGCGGCGGCACGGTGCGAACAAGTGTACTCCCCCCGACAGGTGTCACACCCGAACGGGGCGGCTTGACGGGGGGTGCCCCCTATCGTGTCCACGGCGAGACCGCCGCCGCTCAGGTCCGCGGCGTCGGCGCCGATGACGGTGGCACCCGGGGCGATCGACGCGGCATCCCCCACGGCACGGGACACACCATGGCTCTCACCGCACTGATCCGGCGATGCATCCTCGCGCTCGCGCTCGTGGCGGTGATGATGGCCCCCAACCTGGCCGGCGCCGCCACCGCACCGCCCACCGCGGCCCAGCCCTCCGCGGGCCTGGTGGCCCCCCTCGGGTCCACGCGCACCCCCGCGGTGATCCCGTACTCCCGCCTGCTGGCGCAGGCCCGCGCGGGCCGCATCAACGCCGCCGTGGTGGACACCGCCGGGTACTGGGTGGCCGGCATCGAGCGCAGCCGCGCCGTGGTGGCCGCGCGCATCCCCATGCCCACCCCCGCCCAGGAGATGGCCGGCAGCTCCGCCGCCGCCACCGCCAGCAAGGCCACCCCCAGCGTGTTCGACCTCACCGCCTGGCTTCGGGCCCGCGGCGTGGTGGTGCTGACCCCGTCGGGGGCCGCCGCCACCTCCGGGGCGACCGCCTCGTCCGGTGGCGGCCTGCTGCTGCCGCTGGGCGTCGCCGCGGGCTTCGCGCTCATCGTGGCCGGGGGGATGATCATCCGCGGCCGCACCCCCGCCGGCCGGCGGGGCGGCGGCACCGGCGGGCACGGGCGCATCCGGGCCAACGCCCGCGTGACCCCGCCCACCACCCGCTTCCAGGACGTGGCGGGCTGCGACGAGGCGGTGGAGGAGCTCCAGGAGGTGGTGACCTTCCTCAAGGAGCCCGAGCGCTTCACCCGCGTCGGTGCCCGCATGCCCCGCGGCGTGATCCTGTGGGGACCGCCCGGCACCGGCAAGACCCTGCTGGCCAGGGCCGTGGCCGGCGAGGCCGGCGTGCCGTTCTACGCCGTGTCCGGGTCGGACTTCGTGGACACCTACGTGGGCGTGGGGGCCGCCCGCGTGCGCGACCTGTTCACCCAGGCCCGCAAGCAGCAGCGCGGGGCCATCATCTTCTTCGACGAGATCGACGCCATCGGCCGCGCCCGCGGGTCGGGCATGAGCGGCTCCGACTCCGAGCGGGAGGCCACCCTCAACCAGCTCCTGGTGGAGCTGGACGGGTTCGACGACCGTGACCGCATCGTGGTGATGGCGGCCACCAACCGCGCCGACATGCTGGACAAGGCCCTCACCCGCCCCGGGCGGTTCGACCGGCGCGTGCAGGTGGGCCTCCCGGCCGAGGCGGGGCGTCTGGCCATCCTGCGCCTCTACGCCGACGGCAAGCCACTGCAGTCGGAGGACGACCTGGAGCGCATCGCCACCGTCACCGCCGGCTTCGCCGGGGCCGACCTGGCCAACCTGCTCAACGAGTCGGCCATCATGGCCGGCCGCGGCGGGCGTGAGATCATCACCACCGCCGACCTGGACGAGGGCATGCTGCGCGCCATCGCCGGACCGGAGAAGCGCGACCGCCGGCTGGCAGAGGGCGAGCTCGAGGTGATCGCCTGGCACGAGGCCGGCCACTGCCTGGCCGCCGAGCTGTGCCCCACCCACCAGAAGACCCAGCGGGTCACCATCCTGGCCCGCGGCGATGCCGGCGGCCTGGCGCTGTACGGCACCGAGGACCGCGCCCTCACGTCCCCCCAGCGGCTGCACGAGCGCATGGTGGTGGCGATGGCCGGCCGCGCCGCCGAGGAGATCGGCTTCGGGGCCATCAGCTCCGGCGCCGCCAACGACCTGGAGCAGGTCACCGAGCTCGCCCGCGGCGCGGTGGAGAAGCTGGGCTTCTCGTCCCGCCTGGGCCAGCTGACGCTGGTGGCCGGCCCCCACGGCGACATGTCCGACGAGGCCCGCCGCATGGTGGAGCACGAGGTGGCCACCATGGTGGACACCGCGTACCGCGACGCCATCGCCATGTTGCGTGAGCACCAGGCCGAGCTGCGCAACCTGGCGGCCACGCTGCTGGACCGCGAGCAGCTGGACCGCGACGAGATCGTGGAGACCCTGGGCGAGCTGGCCGCCCGCCGTGTGCCCAGCCGCCGCCCGGCCACCCTGGAGCGCGTCCCCGTGGAGGCCGAGGCCCCCGCCCCCACCGACCGCCGCTCCGGCCGCCGCCGCGCACCGCGCGTGCCCGTGGCGCGCCCGGTGACCCAGGGCTACGCCTACACCGCGGCGTTCCTCACCGCCGGCATGCGCGGCGTGCGGGTGTTCCGGGCTCGCGCCCGCCACCACCAGCCCGGCTGATCACGGTCATCCCCGCGGACGCGTCCGGTCACCGGTCGCGCCCGCGCGGAGTTCACCGCCGGCGACGCCCCGAGCGCGTGGGCTTGTGCGGCGCCGCGGGCACGCGCCCGCGCATGCCGTCCCCGGCCCCGCCGTCCTCGTCGCGTCCCTCCAGCTCGCGCCGCACCTCGGCGATCTGGTCGCGCAGCGCGGCGGCCTGCTCGAACTTGAGCGCATCTGCGGCCGCGAACATCTCGGCCTCCAGGTCCACCAGCATGGCGTGCAGCTCGTCGGCGGTGCGTCCCTTGGCCTCCTCGCGCACCCGCCGGGTGCCGCGCTTGGGCCCCCCGGGCACCGACTCGCCCAGGCCCAGGAGCTCCACGATGTCGCTGACGCCCTTCTCGATGGACCGCGGCGTGATGCCGTGCTCGGCGTTGTAGGCCAGCTGGATGCCGCGCCGCCGCTCGGTCTCGGCGATGGCCGTGTCCATGGCCTCGGTGCGCTTGTCGGCGTACATGATGACTCGGCCGTGCACGTTGCGGGCCGCCCGGCCGATGGTCTGGATGAGGCTGGTGTTGCCGCGCAGGAAGCCCTCCTTGTCGGCGTCCAGGATGGCCACCAGGGTCACCTCGGGCAGGTCCAGGCCCTCACGCAGCAGGTTCACCCCCACCAGCACGTCGAACTGGCCCAGCCGCAGCTCCCGCACGATGCGGATGCGCTCCAGGGTGTCCACCTCGCTGTGCAGGTAGCGGGCGCGCACCCCCGACTCCGACAGGTACTCGGTGAGGTCCTCCGCCATGCGCTTGGTGAGGGTGGTCACCAGCACGCGCTCGTCGCGTTCGGTGCGCGCCCGCACCTCGCGCAGCAGATCGTCGATCTGGTTGGTGGTGCCCCGCACGTCCACCTCGGGGTCCACGAGGCCCGTGGGGCGGATGATCTGCTCCACCACGTGGCCTGAGGAGCGCCGCTCGAACTCGCCCGGCGTGGCCGACACGAACACGATCTGCGGCACGCGCTCCAGGAACTCGTCCAGCTGCAGGGGGCGGTTGTCGAGGGCGCTGGGCAGCCGGAACCCGTGCTCGATCAGCGCCAGCTTGCGTGAGCGGTCGCCCTCGTACATGCCACGCAGCTGCCCCATGGTGTTGTGCGACTCGTCGATGAAGCACACGAAATCGTCGGGGAAGAAGTCGATGAGGGTGTGGCTGGGCTCGCCGGGCTGCCGGCCGTCCAGGATGCGGCTGTAGTTCTCGATGCCGCTGCAGAAGCCCAGCTCGCGGATCATCTCCATGTCGTATTCGGTGCGCTGGCGCAGCCGGTGGGCCTCCACCAGCCGCCCCTGAGCCTCGAACATGGCCACCTGCGTCTCCAGCTCCTCCCGGATCTCCTTCAGCGACCGGTGGATCACATCGGGGGGCGTCACGTAGTGGGTGGCCGGGTAGATGGCGCAGTGCTTGGGGGTGCCCAGCACCTCCCCGGTGAGGGGGTCGAACTCGTGGATGCTCTCCACCTCGTCCCCGAACATGCTGATGCGGTAGGCGGTCTGGGCGTAGCTCGGCTGGATCTCGATGACGTCGCCGCGGGCGCGGAACCGGCCGCGGTCCAGCGCGGTGTCGTTGCGCTGGTACTGCACCTCCACCAGCCGGCGGAACAGGCGCTCGCGGGGCACCTCGTCGCCCACCGTCAGCACCACCACCCGGTCGCGGTACACCTCGGCCGACCCCAGACCGTAGATGCAGCTCACCGACGCCACGATCACCACGTCCCGGCGGCCCAGGAGCGACGCGGTGGCCGCGTGGCGCAGCCGGTCGATCTCGTCGTTGATGCTGCTGTCCTTCTCGATGTACGTGTCGCTGGAGGCGATGTACGCCTCCGGCTGGTAGTAGTCGTAGTAGCTGACGAAGTACTCCACTGCGGCGCCCGGCAGGAACTCCCGGAACTCGTTGCACAGCTGCGCGGCCAGGGTCTTGTTGTGCGCGATCACCAGCGCGGGACGGCCGGTGCGGGCGATGACGTTGGCCATGGTGAAGGTCTTGCCGCTGCCCGTGACGCCCAGGAGCGTCTGGTACCGCTCGTCACGGCCCAGCCCGGCGACGATCTCGTCGATGGCCTGCGGCTGGTCGCCCGTGGGCACGAAACCGGTGTGAAGCTCGAAGGCGGTGGGCATCACAAGAGGGTAGCGTCAGCGACGGCGTCGAACCGCAACAGGAGGCTTCATGCCCGCCACCGAGGTGCTGCACACCATGATCCGCATCCTCGATGAGGAGCGGTCCCTGTCGTTCTACCGTGCGCTGGGCTTCGAGGAGCGCGGGCGCAAGCGCGTGGGCAACGACACCGCCACCATCATCTTCATGGGCCTGCCCGGCGATGACGACCGTCTGGAGCTCACCCTCAACGACGGCCGCACCGACCCGTACGACATCGGCACCGCCTACGGCCACATCGCCCTGTCCATCACGGACTTCGACGCCATGCTGGCCGGCCTGGCGTCCCAGGGCATCACCCCGGAGCGCGAGCCGTACGCCCCCTACCCCGGCGGTCCGCGCATCTGCTTCGTGGGCGACCCGGACGGCTACCGCATCGAGTTCATCGAGCACCGCTGAGCGCGGGCCGCGCGGGGCGGGGTGCCAGCACGTCGCCCCCACCCCACGCGGCGGGGCGGGGCCACCCCGGTGGGCTCCGGTGGCCTCGCCCCGACGTGCACGAGGCTCGCACCGGCCCACCACCGCGCCAACCCCACCAAGGTGTGGACGGTGCTTGCCGGCGGGCCGTCAGCGGTGCAGGGCGTGGGCGGCCGGGCCCACCACGGCCAGGCCGGGGACGGCCGCGCCGAGCCGCGTGGGGTAGGCCCGGCGGTACAGCACCGCGTCGCCCAGCACCCGCTTCACGAAGCGCCGCGTCTCGGGGAACGTGATGTCGCGGTCAGGATCCAGCCGCCGTCCCTCGGCCCCGCGCGGCGGCCTGCCAGCGGTCGGCGTTGGCCACGCGCCCCGTGTGGCCGCCAGCGGCACCACCGCGTCGTAGCGGTCGATGAGGTACCGCAGGTACCGGGTGCCGTAGGCCAGGTTCGCGTCGGGGTCGGTGAGCCTGTCCGGCGGCGAACAGGCGGTCGATCAGGGAGGCGTAGACCGAGGCGGTCTCCGGCATCAGTTGCATCAGGCCGCCCCGGCCTTGGACGTGGGTATCCGGGGTCCACCGGCTCTCACGTGCACCACCGCGGCAACCAGCGCCGGAGTCCAGCCGAGGAGCACCGCTCGGCCTCCTGCGCACCGTGGCCGAAGATAGAGCGGAAACCACGGCCGCGTGGCCACCACCCCGGCATCGTCTCGTGCACGGTCCACCATCCCCGGCCAGCACCACCAGCAGGACCAGGGCGACGCTGCGGCGCAGCGTCATGGACAGGGTGTCCGTGCCGCTCGTCCATCAGGCCGCACACCCAGGCCTGCAACGCCGCCATGTCGCCGTCGTTGGTGAACGCGCGGTCGGCGGCCGCCTGCTTGCGCTCCTCCGGCCCTTGCGGCCCGCGCTCCGCGAAGGCCTGCCCCCGGGCCTCCACCGGGCCCGGCACCCAGGCGATGCGGTGACCACGGCCACGGCGTCGAAGTGGCTCGCACGGCCCCAGCTCGAACAGCAGGGCACCTGCTGATCAGCCGCGGTGGCAGCACCACCAGCGCGCATCCGGCGCACCCAGTCCGTGCGGGCCTCGCCCACCAGCGGGTGCAGCAGGCCCTCCGGGAATCGGATGCCCCCGTCTTGTGCAGAACGCTGGGCACCAGCCGTGGCGCGGTCACCACCCCGTCCGCACCCACCACGTCGGCGCCGAAGCAGGCGGCCACGGCGTCGATGACGTCCTCGCCCGTACAGCGCATGCACCACCTCGTCGCTGCTCTGGGTGGCGGCACCGCGCAGCAGGCGAACGCGGCAAGGAGCGGTGCTCTTGCCCGATCCGATCCCACCGTCAGCCCCAGACAACGGGGCGTGGAGGAAGCAGTCACGCCCCCTCCGGCCTGCGCGGCTAGCTCTCGGTCTCTGCCGCGTCGTCGTCTTCAGGACCTCGGCATCGTGGGTCTCTCCTCCACTCCTGCTCGAGTCGCCGTCGTGCTCGTACTCGCCCTGGTCGTAGTCGTCGTAGGCCACGTCGCCACCGTCACCGGCGCGCTTGAGCGACGGCGACAGGCATGCGGCGCTCCCGCGTCGATCTCGATGATGCGCACGGCCACCTCGTCGCCCTGGCTGACCACCTCGCGCGGGTTCTCCACGTAGTGGGCGGCCAGTTCGAAGATAATGCACAGGCCTCAATCGACTGGCCAGTGGGTTCTCCTGAACTGTTGCCTTCTTGAAGGTGACCACCTTCGCCCAGGCCTTGCTCACCGATGCCCGCCCACGTCGAAGTTCATCGATGTCGACGCATGCTCTGCGGTCGGCCTGGGTCTTGAGGCCAGGCTGATGCGCAGCGGTCGCGGTCGATGTCGAGCACCTTCACCTCGACCTTGTCACCGATGGCCAGCACCTCGGACGGGTGGTTGACGTGGCTCCACGACAGCTCCGAGATGTGGATGAGGCCGTCGATGCCCTCCAGGTCCACGAAGGCCCCGAAGTCGACGATGTTGCTGATGGTGCCCTCCACGACCTGACCGGGCTGCGGCTCGTCCAGGATCTTCTGGCGCACCTCGCGCCGCTCGTCCTCCAGCACCGCGCCGCGACAGCACCGCGTTGTTGCGGTTGCGATTCGGCTCGATGACCTTGCACTCCAGCTTGCGTCCCGGGAACTCGTCCAGGTCTGCACCCGGCGGATGTCCACGAGGAGGCGGGCAGGAAGCCCGGACGCCCAGGTCCAGGATGAGGCCGCCTTGACCACCTCGATGACCGTGCCCTCCACGTGCTGACCCTCGGCCCCGCCCCCGCGGCTTCCTCGATGCTTCCGCTAACCCTCGAAGCGGGCGCCTGCCACGAGGATGAGCCGTCCGTCCTGGTCTTCCTTGGTCATGACCAGGGCGTCGATCATCTCGCCGAGGAAACCTCCTCCTCGACGTTGACGCTCTTGCGGATGGACAGCTCGGAGAGCGGGATGACGCCCTCGCTCTTGTAGCCGATGTCGACGAGGACGCTCGTCCTTGTCGATGCTGACCCTCCCGGTGACCACATCTCCTCGCCGAAGATCGGGATGGTGGCGTCCACGTAGTTCGGCACCATCTGGCCGTCCACCTCGATGTACTCCGGGGCCATCAGTGCGAACCAGGGTGTCGAGGTCGACGGGAAAGGGGCGTCGGTATCGGTCGTCATGGACAGTTGTTTTCCTTGGGATGAGCACTGCGGTTGATGTCATCGCCGCGAGACGTGCAACACGCTCCCGGCAACCAGGCGAACGAGCAGTCTACAGCGGGTGGCCTCGGGTGACAGCCTCGGCGGGGTGCCACCGGCGGCATCACACCGCGGCGGCCACCTCGGCCAGCACGGCGCGGTAGTCCAGGCGGCCGGCGCGCACCGCGTGCAGGCGGCCGTCGGCACCGCCAGGGCGGCGGGGGACGCTGCGCACCGGCAGCTTGGCGGCCGACAGGGTGCGCGACAGGTCCACCCGGCGCACGGGGCGGCCGGCCACGGCCTCCAGCTCGCGGGCGGCGGGCTCGCAGCGGGCGCAGCCGGGGGCGGTCAGCATCACCAGCCACGGGCCCTCCCCGTCCAGGCCCATCGAAGTAGAAGCGGGGTCCTCGCCGTGGTCGGTGCGCCGCGCCAGCGCCAGGCGGTAGATCTCGCAGCCCACGCACAGGCCCGTGGTGGCCGACAGCAGGGCCAGGCAGGCCACCATCCCGGTGAGGATCCACCCCACCAGCGTGAGGCCGGTGAACAGGGCCACGGAGGCCAACCCCAGGAACACCACGGCCAGCAGCTGCGAGAACCGCGTGGGTGCGGCGGGTTCCAGCTCACGCGGCGGCGGGGCGACGCGGCGGAACACCCACCCCACCGGCGAGAACCGGGGGGCGAACAGGGCCACCGCCACCAGGACGAACGCGGCCACCACGGCACCGGGCGTGTGGAACGCCAGCGCCTCGATGCAGAGGGCGGCCGTGATGCCCTGCGCGAAGCGCGGGGCGAGGGGGTGCACGGTGGGCGGTGCGCTCATCGGGAACTCCGAGGGGATCGGCGTGAGGGTGCTCCACCAATTCTACCAATACCCAAGGGTGATTGGGATGTTTCGTATCCCGGTAGCGTGCGGGCGCCATGTGCCCGTCGGATGAGTACCTGGAGATCAACCGCCTCCACTGGGATGAGCGCGTGCCCACCCACGCGGCCTCGCCCGGCTACGCCGTGGCCCGGTTCACCGAGGACCCGTCCTTCCTCAGCAGGACCGTGCGCTTCGACCTGCCGCGTCTGGGTGACGTCGCCGGTCTGGAGGGCGTGCATTTGCAGTGCCACATCGGCACCGACACGGTCTCGCTGGCGCGGCTGGGTGCGCGGATGACCGGTCTGGACTTCTCCGCGCCCGCGCTGGAGGTTGCCCGCAACCTGGCCGCCTCGGCGGGGGCCGACGCGCGGTTCGTGCACGCCGACGTGTACTCGGCGGTGGAGGTGCTGGGACGGGAGCGCTTCGACCTGGTGTACACCGGCGTGGGGGCCCTGGGATGGCCTTGCCCGACATCCGCCGCTGGGCGGCAATCGTGGCGGGGCTGCTGCGGCCCGGCGGGCGGCTGTTCCTGCGTGAGGGGCACCCCGGCTGTGGGCCATGGACTACCGGTCACACGACGGCGAGATCCGGCTGCGGTTCAGCTACTTCGAGCAGGACGCCCCGGACGTGATCGACGAGCCAAGGACGTACGTGGACCCCGACGCCGAGTTCACCCACAACGTGACCCACAGCTGGAACCGCGGGCTCGGGGAGATCATCACCGCGCTGATGGACCACGGCATGCGCCTGACCATGCTGGTGGAGCACGACAGCGTGCCGTGGGAGGCCATCGAGGGCGGGGTGATGGCCCCGGAGGACGAGCACGGCGAGCACCGCCTGCGCGACCAGCCCCGCGCGTCTCGCCCAGTCGTACACCCTTCAGGCCGTGAAGGAGCCTCCCGCGCGTCGTCGTAGGCGCGCCTGCGGGCGGGGTCGCCCAGCACGGCGTGGGCCCGCATCAGCCGCACCAGCACCCGGCCGCCCTCCGGCGAGTCGTCCCGGGCCGCGGCCTCGCGCAGCACCGTGAACGCGGCGGTGATGACCTCGATGCGGGCGTGCGGGGCCACCTGGAGGATCCCGTACAGGTCCTCCTCGGCCGCCGTCAGCGCTTGGCCTCCAGCCAGGTGGCGCCGATGCCCGTGTCCACCGCCAGCGGCGGGGTGAGTTCATACGCCCCCACCATGGCCTGCCGGGCCAGCGCCACGGCGCGGTCCACCTCGTCCTCGGGCACCTCGAACAGCAGCTCATCGTGGATCTGCAGGATCAGGCGCGTGCGCAGCCCCGATTCGGCCAGCGCCCGGTGCACCCGCACCATGGCCACCTTGATGATGTCGGCGGCCGTGCCCTGGATGATGGTGTTCACCGCCAGCCGCTCCCCCAGCTGCCGCTGCTGCACGGTGCGGCCCGTGAGCTCCGGGATGGGCCGCCGCCGGCCCAGCAGCGTGGTGACGTACCCGTCCTGCGCGGCGGCGGCGATGGTGGTGTCGATGAAATTGCGGATGCGGGGGTACCGGGCCAGGTAGGTCTCGATGTAGGCCTTGGCGTCGGCGCGCGGAATGGACAGCTGCTCGGCCAGCCCGAAGTCGGAGATGCCGTAGATGATCCCGAAGTTGACGGCCTTGGCCCGGTCGCGGGTGGTCTTGTCGATGTCCTGCGGGGCCATGCCGAACACCTCGGCGGCCGTGGCCAGGTGCACGTCCTCACCGCGCCGGAACGCCTCGGCCAGCGTGGGTTCGCCCGAGCAGTGGGCCATGATGCGCAGCTCCACCTGGCTGTAGTCGCAGCTCAGCACCACGCAGCCGTCCGCGGCGATGAACGCGTCGCGGATCTCCCGTCCCAGGGGCGTGCGAATGGGGATGTTCTGCAGGTTCGGGTTGGTGGACGACAGCCGCCCGGTCTCGGCCACCGTCTGGTTGAACGTGGTGTGCAGGCGGCCGTCCGGGCCCACCATGGCGGGCAGCGCGGCCAGATAGGTGTTCTCAAGCTTTGAGAACTCCCGGTACTGCCCGATGAGCCCGATGATGGGGTGCTTGGGCTCCAGCAGCTTCAGCACCTGCCGGTCGGTGGAGTAGCCGGTCTTGCCCTTGCGGAACGTCGGCAACCCCAGCACCTCGAACAGGATGTGCCCCAGCTGCTTGGGCGAGTCGATCACGAACTCCTGCCCCGCCGACTCCCAGATCTGGTCGCGCAGCTCGTCGATGCGGTCGGTCACCCGGGCGCCGATCTCCGCGAGGCGGTGCACGTCCAGCGCCACCCCGGCGCGCTCCATGGCCGCCAGCACACCCACCAGGGGAAGCTCCACCTCGCCGTACAGCTGGCTGAGGCCCTCGGCGTCCAGCTGCTCGCGCTGGCGCCGCGTAACGTCGCGCACCAGCGAGGCCGCCAGTGCCGCCGGGTGCTCGTCGGCGCCCTCCACGCCGATGCCGGCCTCGGCGGCCAGCTCGTCCAGGGGGTAGCCGCGACGGCGGGGCTGCAGCAGGTACCCGGCGATCATGGTGTCGTGGGTGATCCTGACGGCCTCGTCCCAGACGGCGTCCGGCAGGGCCTTGGCGTCGTGCGCGGCCACGGCCACGCCGGACAGGGCGCGGGCCACCGCGCCGGCGTCGCCCAGGTCGCCGGTGAGCACCTCGTCAGTGTCGGCGGCCACGGCCCAGCGGTCCTCGGCCACCGCGACGGCCACCTCCGTGGCGCCCGCCAGCCGCAGCGGCAACTCCTCGGGGGCCACCTCCACCACCGTGATCGGACGGGTGACCGCCACCCGGGGCGCCTCGGGCACCGCACCGCCGGTGAGGTCGCCCAGCCGGCGCACCAGGCTGTCGAACTCGAACTCGGTGAACGTCTGGCGCAGCACCCCCAGCCGGTGGTCGTCCATCCGCAGCACCGGCACGTCGGCCAGGTCCAGGTCGACGGGGGTGTCGCGGTCGATGATGGCCAGTCGCCGGGTGAGCAGGGCGTTGTCGCGGTGCTCGGTGAGGGCCTCACGCCGCTTGGGGGTCTGCTCGGAGGCGTGGTCCAGCACCTCGTCCAGCGACCCGTACTTGACGATGAGCTGGGCGGCGCCCTTCTCGCCGATGCCGGGCACCCCGGGCAGGTTGTCGCTGGAGTCCCCCACCATGCCCCGGAAGTCGGGCATGAGGCTTGGCGGCAGCCCGTAGCGCTCCTCCACCTTCTCGGGCGTGTAGCGGGTGGTGTCGGTGACCCCGCGCCCGGTGGCCAGCACCGCCACGCGCTCGTCCACCAGCTGCAGCGCGTCGCGGTCGCCGGTGAGGATCAGCACGTCCTCACCGTCCATGGACGCCGCGTGGCCAGGGTGCCGATGACGTCGTCGGCCTCGAACCCCAGGCACTCGGTGGTGACGAACCCGAACGCCTCCATCAGCGGCCGGAAGTGGGGGCTGCTGTTCGCGCAGCAGGCCGGGGTCTCCTTGCGGCCGCCGCGCCTGTACTCAAGTACTCCTCGTACCCGGAACACCTTCGGGGGCGTCCCAGGCCACCACCACCCGGCCCGGCCGCTCGTCGGTGAGCACCTTCACCATCATCGCCGCCAGCCCGTAGAGGCGTTGGTGAGAACCCGTCGGCGCGCGCGATGGACTCGGGCAGCGCGAAGAAGGCCACGGTAGGCCAGGCTGTTGCCGTCGATCAGCAGCATGAGCCGCTGCCCCGGGGCGGCCTCCTCCTCGAGGGACGACTGGACTGCGGGCTCATCCACCGGGGCGAGTCTACGCACGCGGCCGCCGTCACAGACGGTTGGCCCTGGGGCGAACCACCCCGCGTGCGATAGACCTCCAGTTGCGATGACGACCGCGCCCGGCCCAGTGTCCGCTCCCGGCCTGGTGGTGGCCTGGGAGGTCACCCAGGCCTGCGGGTATCGATGCCTGCACTGCCGGGTGATGCCCAGCCCAGGCCACTGCCGGGTCAGCTCACCGACGATGAGGCCCGGCGCATGATCGGCCAGCTGGCCGACGGCTTCCCCGACGCCACCCTCATTCTCACCGGCGGCGACCCGCTGCTGCGCGCCGACCTGGAGGACCTGGTGGCGCACGCCTACTCCCTGGGCCTGCGCGTGGCCTCACTCCCAGCGCCACCCCCAAGGTCACGCACGAGCGGCTCACCAGCCTGCGCGACGCGAGGGTGCGCCAGGTAACCATCAGCATCGACGAGGCCACCCCGAGACCCACGACGGCATGCGCGGCATCCAGGGCTCGCACGCCCGGTCGCGCATCCTGGCCGACGCCCGGTCGCTCGGGCTGCCCGTGCAGGTCAACAGCACCCTCACCCGCCATACCGTGGGCGAGCTGGACGCGCTGGCCGAGATGAGGTCACCCGGCGTCGGCGCCGTGATGTGGGCGTGTTCTTCCTGGTGGCCGTGGGCCGGGGTGCGCAGGAGGACATGCTGACGCCCGAGCAGCACGAGGCCGCCTTCAACCGCCTCGCCGACCTGGCCGACGTGGTGCCCATGCGCATCAAGGTCACCGAGGCCCCGCCGTACCGGCGCGTGCTGGCCCAGCGGGGCGGCACCCGGGTGCCGCCGCCGGTGCTGGGCGGGCGCGGGTTCATGTTCATCTCCCACGACGGCCAGGTGTGCCCCAGCGGGTTCCTGCCCATGCCCGCCGGCAACGTCCGCGAGCGGTCACCCGTGGACCTCTACAACCACTCCGAGCTGTTCACCTCGATCCGTGACCCGGAGCGCCTCAAGGGCAAGTGCGGGCGCTGCGAGTTCCGGGCCATGTGCGGCGGCAGCCGGGCCCGTGCCTGGGCCGCCACGGGCGACCCCCTGGCCGAGGATCCCACCTGCATTCACCAACCAAGCGAGTCGGCCGGGGCCGGCGGCACCCGCCGCTATGCTCCGCCGTCCTGAGCACACCCTCAAGGAAGGACACCCCGTGGCTGTCACGCCCACCGCGCAATACTCGGTCACCCTCCGCGTTCAGACGAGCGCCTCCGACCCCGCCGCGCTCGCCCGCCTGCTGGCGGCCGTGGGTGAGGTGGGTGGTGACATCACCGCAGTGGAGGCCGTGTCCAGCCAGGACGGCACCGACGTGCAGGACGTGGTGGTCAACGCCTCCAGCCCGGAGCACGCCGAGGAGATCACGGTGGTGGCCACCCAGGACGGGGTGACCGTCGTGGAGCACTGGGACCGCACCTTCCGGATGCACGAGGGCGGCAAGATCGAGCTGTTCGGGACCATGACCCCCGCCGAGTCCGCCGCGGGCGTCGCCGAGGCCTGCGCGGCCATCGCCAAGGACCGCGACAAGGTCTTCGACATCACCATCAAGCGCAACATGGTGGCCGTCATCACCAACGGCACCGCGGTGCTGGGTCTGGGTGACATCGGTGCCGCCGCCGGCATGCCGGTGATGGAGGGCAAGTCACTGCTGTTCAAGGAGTTCGGCAACGTCGACTCCTACCCCATCTGCGTCGACTCGCACGACGCCAAGGAGATCATCGCGATCTGCAAGGCGATCGCCCCGGTGTTCGGCGGCATCAACCTCGAGGACATCGCCGCCCCCGACTGCTTCGAGATCGAGGACACGCTCAAGGAGGAGCTGGACATCCCGGTGTTCCACGACGACCAGCACGGCACGGCCATCGTGCTGCTGGCGGCGCTGATGAACGCCCTCAAGATCACCGGCCAGAAGATGGAGGACCTCAAGGTGGTGGTCTCCGGCGTGGGCGCCTCCGGGGTGGCCTGCTCCAAGATCCTCATGAACGCCGGCGTGCGCAACATCATCGGCTGCGACACCCGCGGCACCATCTTCAAGGGCCGCACCGAGCACATGAACTTCATGAAGGACTGGTACGCCGAGCACACCAACCCCGACGGCATCCAGGGCTCCCTCACCGAGGCCATCAGGGGCGCCAACATGTTCGTGGGCCTGTCGGGCCCCGACACCTTCAAGGTGGAGCAGCTGCAGACCATGGCGAAGGACCCCATCGTGTTCGCCATGGCCAACCCGACCCCCGAGATCATGCCCGAGGTAGCCGGCCCCTACGTCCGCGTGATGGCCACCGGCCGCTCCAGGGCTTCACCCCAACCAGATCAACAACGTGCTGGCCTTCCCGGGCATCTTCCGCGGGGCGCTGGACTGTGGCGCGCGCAAGATCTCGAGGAGATGAAGGTGGCGGCCGCCGAGGCCATCGCCGGCTGCGTGCACGACGACGAGCTGAACGAGAACTACATCATCCCGTCGGTGTTCACCGCAACGTGGCGCCCGCCGTGTCCGCCGCGGTCATCCGCGTGGCCAAGGAGCAGGGCCTGGCCCGCCGGGCCTGATCCCCGTGGTCGCCGGCCGGCCCAGGACACCGGCCGGCCGGCCCGCGCAGGTACCATGCGGCGCCACGGGGATGTGGCGGAATGGCAGACGCGGTGGTCTCAAGCACACCGCACGAAACCTCGTGGGGGTTCGACTCCCCCCATCCCCATCTCGTGGTCAGTCGGAGCCGTGGGCGCGCCTTGCATCCGGACGGCGCGCTGCCCGATGCGCTTGAACGCTCTGCTGAAGGCGGACTCCGAGCCGTAGCCCACCCGCTGGGCCACCGCCAGCACCCGGGCGCGTCCGTGTCGCGCAGATGCGTGGCGGCCACCTGCAGCGCTGCCGCCGGTACCTGCATGGGCGCATCGCCCACCAGGCGCGTGAACCGGTCATGGAATGCCGGGCGCGACAGGCCACCTGCGCACCGAGGGCATCCACGGTCCAGGCGTGGCCGGGTTGTGCGTGGATGAGCGCCAGCGCCGCGCCCACGCAGTCGTCGCGCATCCCCGCCAGCCATCCCGTGGCCTCGTCGGGCAGGCCATCGATGTACCGGCGCACCGCGTCCGCACGAACATCATCTCGCTGAGCCGCTCCAGCACCACGTCGCTGCCCGGGCGCCGTTCGTGCAGCCGCGCACCGCGTGACGCACGGCGTCGACGCTCCAGCCCCGCGCCCCCTCGGCCGGGATGTGCAGCAGTCGCGGCAGGCTCCCGATGAGCGGGTTGAACGGCCGCAGGTCGCATCCCAGGAACCCGCACGCCACAACGGTGGGAGCGTCGTCGTCCTCGGTGACCGGCGAGATGCGGGCGGCGCCCGTTGAGGATCACCGGGATGGGCTTGGGGTCGTTGGCGGTGGCGATGTGCCAGGCCACGTCCGCAGGTGCCGGCGGCGCGAACGGTGCTGGCCACGTTGCGGGTCGCCGTGCGGCACCACCACGATGTCCCCCACGCCCATGCGCACCGCGGGCTCGCCCACGATGGCGCCCCACGCCTCCCCCGCGTCACCACGTGGTGCTCCATCACGTGCTCCGAGCCCGGCATGACGGCCGCCGCGATGTCGCGTGCCGCCAGCCCTCCCGGACCACGACCTGCCACCCCGCACGTCGTAGAACACCGCGCCGCGCAGGCGCACGTTGCGGAGCACCTCCGACAGCATGTCGTGGGTCGCCTGCGCCGCGGACCGTCCGTTCCGGCGGGACTGGGATGCACGTCGCGACCCCGGCGCCGCCGATTCCGGACGTGCGGTCAAGTTGCAGCGACACGGTCGGACATCAATCGCCGGTGGACGGGACGCTGGTGCTCCTGATGCCCACCGAAGACGCCGATGCCCTGCTCGGCGAGATCCCCCCGATCGACCACGACAAGCTGATGTCCTTCGTCTTCCGCGCCGTCGACGAGGTCGGCGCGCCACCCTCAACGCGGCCCTGGTCACGATGGGCGACAAGCTGGGCCTGTACCGCGCCATGGCCGTCCCCGCGGACCGGTGAGCCCCGGCGAACTGGCCCGGCGCGCCAGCGCTGCCGAGCGGTACGTGCGCGAGTGGCTGAACGCGCAGGCCGCGGGCGGCTACGTGGACTACGACCCCGCAACGGGCCGGTACAGGCCACTTCGAGCACGCGGTGGCCCTCACTGACCCCACCAGCCCCGCCTACCTCCCCGGGTTCTTCCAGATCGCGGTGGGGTCGGTGCTGGACTCCCCGCGGGTCACCGAGGCCGCCCGCGGCGGGGCGGGCTGGTGCTTTGAGCACAGCGACGTGTTCGACGGCTGTGAGCGGTTCTTCCGGCCGGGCTACAACGCCCACCTGATCCCCTCCTGGCTGCCGGCGCTGGACGGCGTGGCCGCCAAGCTGCGGGCGGGCGCCCGCGTGGCCGACGTGGGATGCGGGCACGGCGCCTCCACCGTCCTGATGGCCGAGCCTTCCGGCCTCCACGTTCTTCAGCTCCGATTACCACCCCGCGTCCATCGAGGTGGCCCGCGGGCGGGCGGAGAGGCCGGCGTGGCCGATCGCGTGCAGGTTCGAGGTGGCGCCGGCGTCGCGATTCGCGGGCGCCGGGTACGACCTCGTGACCATGTTCGACTGCCTGCACGACCTGGGGGACCCGGCGAGGCGGCCCGGCATGTGCGCCGCAGCGCTCGCCGGCGACGGCACCTGGATGATCGTGGAGCCCGCCGCGGGCGGCGGCGTGGAGGACAACCTCACCATCGGGCGGGCCTACTACGGCTTCTCGACGCTGCTCTGCACCCCGGCCTCGCTGTCGCAGGAGGTGGGGCTGGCGCTCGGCGCGCAGGCCGGCCAGGCCCGGATCGAGGAGCTCGCCAGCGGCGCGCCGGCTTCACGCGCTTCCGCCGCGCCGCGGGAGCGCCGTTCAACCACGTCTACGAGGTGCGGCCATGACCGTCCCCGGAGTGACGACCCGCAGCGTCATCGACCGGCACCTGAGCGCGCGGTCCTCCCGGGGCGACCCTGGACGCCCTGGTGGCCGACTACACGAGTCGGTGCTGATCACCCAGGACGCCGTGTTCCGCGGCCCCGAGGAGATCCGCGAGTTCTTCGCGGAGTTGCTGTCGGAGGGCTTCCGCCCGGGGACCTACGAGTTCAGCCTCGAGATCCTGCGCGTGGAGAAGGACACGGCGTATCGTGTGGACCGCGCGCTGCGGGTCGCTTCGACGTGGTCCTGGCAACCGACACGTTCCTGCTGCGCCCAGAGCATCGCCATTCAGACGTTCGCCGCGAAGCGGCGGCCGCCGGCGGTCCGGTGACGCCCCCGCCGTGGGGCCCAGCGGTGCGGGACCACGGCGCCAGTGCCGCTTACCGCGTGACGTGCGGGCCGCCCATCTCCCGCAGGATCTCCTCTTCGGTGATGGGCTCGTCCGGCCGGGCAGCCAGCGGCCGCCAGGCCTGCCAGGCGTCGAGTGCGAGCAGGAACCCCCACACCACCGACACCCACGCCGGCCACGGCATCCCGCCGTCCGCCGTGCGGTCGCTCAAGACCCAGATCAGCCAGAGCACGCCGTTCACGGCGATGTACCCGACCAGGTCGCGGATGAACTTGCGACGGCGGCGCAGCCGGGCGATGGCCGCCTGGCGGTGCGCATCCGCATGCACGGGCACGGACGCCACGTCCGCACCGGTGCGTGTGACGGTCTCACCCATGATGACCCTCCCTCTGAGCGTCCCTCCGTACCCAACCTCCGTCGTCCGCCCGGCGCGGGCATCCGAGCCGTCACCGATTGCCGCTCACACGATCCCCCGAGGCGTTCTCGGGCCGACGCCCCGGCGAGCGCCGGCAGGGGTGTCCTACGATGGCCGTGGTGTCCGCATGACCACCCTGTCGCGTCACCTGGCCGGGCCCCCGGAGCATTCACTGGACCTGGACGGCCTGGCGGCCGACTGGTGGCTGGCCTATGCGGCCGCGGAGCGGGGCCTGCGGTACGCCGCGCCGCTGCTGGGGTCCACCGAAGCGCAGCGCCACGGGCAGGTGCTGGCCGAGCAGCACCGCGAGGCCGCCCGGCTGCTGCAGGGCTTCGCACGGGACCTGCGGCGGCACAGCGCGCTGATCGACTGGCTGGGCGGCCCCATCCCGGCACGGGCCGTGCTGGGGCTGCCCGACGACATCCAGGCCTGCGTGTTCGATCTGGACGGGGTCCTCACCACCAGTGCGGACGCACACGCGGCGGCGTGGGAGGACACGTTCGACAGCTTCCTCGTGGAACACGTGGGGGGCGCCCGCCACGAGCTGATCCCGTTCGACCGGCATCACGAGTACGAACGGCTGCTGGCCGGCAGACCACGCCTGCAGGGCGTGCGGGCGTTCCTGGCCAGCCGCGGCATCCAGCTGCCCGAGGGTGAGCCCGGGGACCCGGCCACCGCCGAGACCGTGCACGGTCTGGCACGGCGCAAGCACGACCTGCTGGTCCAGCGCCTGCATGCCGAGGGCGTGCGGGCCTTCGCCGGGTCACGCACCTATCTGGAGGCGGCCCGCATGTTCGGCGTGCAGCGGGCCGTGGTGTCGGCCAGCGCCTCCACCGAGGCCATCCTGGTGCAGGCGGGGCTGGCCCACCTCATCGCCCAGCGGGTCGACGCCGACACCATCAGCGGGCTGGATCTGCGGGCGAAACCGGCCCCCGACACCCTGCTGGTGGCGTGCACCCGGCTGGGCGTCCCCGTGGAGCGGGCCGCCGCCTTCGAGACCACCCCGCAGGGCGTGCGCGCCGCGCGGGAGGCGGGCTTCGGGGCGGTGGTGGCGGTGGACCGCGACGGCCACACCGAGGGGCTGTACGACGGCGGCGCCGACCGCGTGGTGAACGACCTTGCCGAGCTGCTCACCACCAGCCCGCACGGCAGGCCACGCCCCATCCGGGGCGGCGCACCGGCGTGAGTTCCGGGGGGCCGTGGCGCGCGCCACGGCCCCCTGGGAACGCGGCTCAGACCTCGTTCGGGGCGGGCCGGGACGGCACGCGGCCGTGCTCCGGTTGCGCGGTGGGCGGCTCGATCGTGAGCTTGGGCAGGATGCGGTCCAGCCACGCCGGCATGGCCCACGAGCGCTCCCCCAGCAGGCTGAGCAGTGCCGGCACCAGCGTGAGGCGCACCAGCAGGGCGTCGGTGAGGATGGCCACGCCCAGCATCAGGCCGAACTCCTTCGGCACCCGGTCGGGGTTGAGCAGGAACGCGAAGAACACGACGCTCATGATGAGGGCCGCGGCCACGATGACCCGGCCCACACCGGCCACGCCGTCCCTGACGGCCGTGACCGTGTCCGACCCGTGCACGTGCTCCTCACGGATGCGGCTCATCAGGAACACCTCGTAGTCCATCGAGAGCCCGAATAGGATCGCGAACGCGATGGGCGGCAGGAAGCTCTCGATCGGACCGGTGTGATCCAGCCCCAGGAGGCTCAGTGCGTGGCCCTGCTGCACCACGAAGGTCAGCACCCCGAAGCCCACCAGCGCCGACAGCAGCGTGGTGAGGGCGGCCTTGAGGGCCACCACCAGGCTGCGGAAGGCCATGGCCAGCACCACGAAGGTGATGCCGATGACGTAGATCAGGAACGCCGGCATCCCCTTCAGGATTTTGTCGCCGATGTCCGTGAACGCCGCGTTCTGGCCCGACACGTATGCCTTGGCCTGCGAACCCGACAGCGCCGCCGGGATGACGCGCTTGCGCAGCGCGCTGACGATGTCATCGGTCTTGGAGTCCTGCGGGGAGTACTTGGAGTACGCGTTGACGATGGCCACGTCGGCCTTGGCCGCGGTCTTGGCGTTGTAGATGGGTGCCACCACGTCGTCCACGCCCGGCGTCGCCTTCAGCGCCGTCTCGATCTTGGTCCCCGCCGCGTGGTCACCCGCCAGGTCGATCACCACGGGGATCGGGGACGTGAAGCCCGGCCCGAACCCGGTGGACAGCAGGTCGTAGGCCTTGCGAATGGTCTGCCCCTTCGGCGCGGTGCCGGCGTCCGCCAGGCCCAGGCGGGACTGGGTGACCGGCCCGGCCAGCACCAGCAGGAGCACGATCATGACCGGCAGCACGAGGCCCGCGCGACCACTGACCAGCCGTCCCCACCGCGCCACCGGCGTTGTCGTCTGCCCGGCCTTCGACTCGTCCAGGGTGGGCATCCCCAGCCGGCCGCGGTCGATGCGGTGGCCGATCAGGGCGAGCACTGCCGGCAGGAGGGTGGTCGCCAGTGCGACGGCGGTCACCACACCCAGGGCGCTGCCGATGCCCAGCTTGGTGATGAAGTCGATGCCGATCAGCGCCAGGCCCGTGATGGAGATGGCCACCGTGAGGCCGGCGAAGATCACGGCACGCCCCGCGGTGGCGCCCGCGGCGGCCGCGGCCTCACGCGGGCTGTGCCCGGCGTGCCGGGGCTGCCGGAACCCGGGTCACGATGAACAGGGTGTAGTCGATGCCCACGCCCAGCCCGATCATGGGCACCAGGATCTCGGTCACCGTGTTGAAGTCGGTGATCCGCGCGGCGAGGAAGAGCAGCAGGAACGCCCCCGCCACCGCCACCACCGCGAACAGCAGCGGCAGGAAGGTGGGCACCAGTGCCCGGAACAGCACCAGCATGATCACGAAGGCGGCCGCCAGCCCGATGAGCTCGCTGCTGCCGGAGCTGGGCGGCGGCTGCTCGGCCTCACCCGTGAACTCGGCCTGCACCCCCACCTTGCCGGCCTGGTCGCGGATCGACTTCTCCAGCGCCACCACGTCGGCGCGATGCAGCTGGAAGCCGGTGCGGTCGAACTGCACGTCGAAGAACGCGATGCGCCCGTCCTTGGAGATGGTGTGGCTCTGCGGCCCCACCGGCGGGGTGATCGGCACCAGGTCCTTCGGGCTGGCGTTCATCGCCATCTGCGCCTTGGTGGCGGTGGCGAGCATCTCCTTGCCGGCCGCGATCCGCGCGGGGGTGGTGAGCGTCTCCCCCGGCGGCGCCGCCAGCACCACGCGCAGCGCGGCCCCGCTCTGCCCGCCGAAGCGCGCCTTGATGAGGTCGGTGGCCTTCTGGAAGTCCGTGCCGGGCACGGAGAAGTTGTTGGCCAGGGACCCGGCGAACGCGGCGTTCAGCCCGATGAGGGCCCCCAGGATGACCACCCAGGTCGCGATCACCCGCCACGGGTGGGCCGCGAAGTGCCCGGTCATGCGGGCCAGCAGCCCGCTGTGGGCGATGCGGCGTTCCTCCGCCAGCTGGGATTCCGAGACGTGGTCGCTCATACGGGACTGCTCCTCACACGTGGGACCGGGGGACAATACCCGCACCGGGTGGCCGCCGACCCCGCGCGGTGGGTACCCTCACGCGATGTCACAACCCTCCGTGCTGCAACGGTCCGTGGACGTCCCCGCCCCCGCCGACGTGGTGTTCCGGTTCCATCTGGACACGCGCAACGCCCCGCTGATCTCACCCCCCGGCGCACGCTTCCTGGAGGTGTCCGGCGACTTCCCGGTGCAGCCCGGGTGCATCGTGCGGCTGCGGGTGCGGCAGCCCCCGATCCCGGTTGCCCAGACGTGGTTGGTCCGGATCGCCGAGGTGCAGCAGGACCGTCTGGTGACCGATGTGGCCCAGCGGTCGCCCTTCGCGGCGTGGCGCCATGAGCACCGGTTCGAGGCCCTGGACGCCCACACCACGCGCATGACCGACCACGTGGAGTACCGGCTGCCCCTCGGCCCCCTCGGCCGGCTGGCCGACCGCCTGTTCGTCCGCGCAATGCTGAACCGAATGTTTACCGAGCGACATCGGCTGACTGTTGCGCATTTCTCAGGAGGATCAGCATGAAGGCGGTGATCGCGGACGGCGCCGGCGGACCGGAGGTTTTGCGCCTGGTGGACCGTCCCGACCCGGTGGCGCGACCCGGCGAGGTGGTGCTGCGCGTGCGGGCCACGGCCGTCAACCGCGCCGATGTGATGCAGCGGCAGGGCCACTACCCGCCCCCGGCCGGCGCCACGGACGTGCTGGGGCTGGAGGCCGCGGGGGTGGTGGAGTCGGTGGGACCCGGCGTGCAGGGCTGGGCGCCCGGTGACCGGGCCATGGCGCTGCTGGTGGGCGGCGGTTACGCGGAGCGGGTGGCGGTGCCGGCCGGGCAGCTGATGGCGATCCCCGCGAACATGAACGACATCCTGGCGGCCGCGGTGCCCGAGGTGTTCCTCACCGCGTGGCAGGCGCTGGGGCGTCAGACCCCGCCACCCGCCGGCGGGTGGGTGCTGGTGCACGCCGCCGCGTCGGGGGTCGGCACCGCCGCGCTGCAGATCGCACGGGGGTTGGGCGCTCGCACCATCGCCACCACCCGGTCGCACGAGAAGGCCGAGCGCATCGCCGACCTGGCCGACCACGTGGTGGTGCCCGGTCCGGACGGCTTCGCGGAGGCGGTCATGACCCTCACCGGCGGCGCCGGCGTGGATGTGGTGGTGGATCTGGTGGGAGCCACCTACCTGCCGCAGACCCTGGCGTGCATGGCGATGGACGGCCGGGTCGCGTTGATCGGCATGGTGGGCGGACGCCGTGTGGATCTGGACATGGGTCTGCTGTTCGCCCGCAGGACCAGCCTGATCGCCTCGACCCTCCGCGCCCGGCCCGAGGCGCAGAAGACCGAGCTGGTGGCCCACTTCGCGGCGTGGGGTCTGCCCCGGCTGGCCGACGGGCGCCTGCGGCCACAGGTGCACGACCTGATGCCGCTGGTGCGGGTGGCCGACGCCCACCGCTGCGTGGAGGCCGACGCCAGCGTGGGCAAGGTGGTGCTGTCGGTGCAGGCCGACGGGCTGATGGAGATGTGACCCCCACCACCCCCGCGGGCGCGGTGCGGACCGGGTCATAGGGTACGGTTGGGTTCACCGGATGAGCGAGTGAAGGGCGGTTGGGTGGAATGAAGAAGCTTCTGGTGCTGTTCGCGCTCGGTGGCGTGGTGTTCTGGCTGTTGAAGGACCGCCTCGCCGGCGAGCCGGAGGAGTTCGTGTTCACCGAGGCCCCCGTCGACGACGCCGGGGCCGACCAGCCGGCGGCCAACGCCGGCTGAGCGAACGCGGGAGTCGGCGGTGGCGCTGCGCGCGTCGCAGGACGTGGCGACGGCCATCGCCGGGCTGGACCCCGAGCTGCGCGCCGGCGCCGAGGCCATCGGGCAGGCGGTGGCGGCGCAGCTCTCCCGGCTGCGGCCGGCCGTGACGGCGGACGCGGGTGAGGCCACCGTCGTGTCGCTGGCGATGGACCGCGACGGCGAGGCGGATGCCGTCACCACGGCGGCATGCCTGGCCGCCCACGGCAGCTACGTGCGCAGCCGCGGCATGCCCGCCGGCGTCAGCACCGGGGCCCTGGCCCTGGCGAGGCTGCTGGTGTGGGCGCAGCGCGCGGCCATGCTGGGCCCCGCACCCCGCCTCGCGTGGGTGGGGCCGGAGGCGCGCCGCCCCCCTGAGCTGACCGGGCCGGTGCTCAGCGCCGAGTGCGCCGTGCAGGCCGGCGACCAGCGCCGCCGCGCACGTGCCGCGGCCGTGTTGCAGCCGCGCGACTAGTCCTCAGCGGGGTCGTCGGGGACCTCCTCCACGGTGATCACGCCGCGCTCCTCGGGAGCGTCGCGCAGCACCGTCTGCAGGTACGACCGGGTGGCCTCCCGCATGCCCACGTCGTGCCCGTGACGCTCCGAGCGGAACCAGCGGTGCTCCAGGATCTCGTGGTACACCTCCACGGGTTCCAGCCGGCCCCGCAGGTCGTGCGGGATGCGCTCCACGGTGGGGCGGAACACGGCGTCAAGCCACCGCGCCGCGGCGACCGTCTCGGGCACCGGCACCCTGCCCTGCTGCTCCAGCCGCCCGCGGTGCACCGCGATGTCGTTGAGCAGCCGGCGCGCCTGGTTCTCCTGGGCCACCAGCCCCGTCAGCTCGCGCAACCGCGGTCCGTGGAAGCCCACCTCCACCACGCGCGGCGTGAACCGCACGGTCTCGCCGTCGCCGCTGCGGGTGATCTCCATCTCCTCCAGGTCGAACCCCAGCTGGTTGAGCCGGTGCAACCGCTCGTGGATGCGGTGCCCGTCACCCGCCGGGAACACCTGCTCGGCGGTGACCTCATCCCACAGACCCGTGTAGCGCTCGCGGATCTGCGCCGCCAGGGCGAACGGGTCGAGCCCCTCGGGCAGCAGCCCGCCCGCGGCCAGGTCGGCCAGGCCGCCGGCGATGTTCTCGTGGGCGATCTGCAGGTCCAGCTCCCGCTGGCCCCGGGACAGCTCCGCGTGCAGCTCACCGGTCTCGGTGTCCACCACGTACGCCACCAGCGCCCCCGCGTCGCGCCGGAACAGGGTGTTCGCCAACGAGCAGTCGCCCCAGAAGAAGCCGGTGAGGTGCAACCGCACCAGCAGGCCGGCCAGCGCGTCCAGCACCCGGTCCTGCAGGTGGGGCATGCGCTCGTGGGTGAGCAACACGCGGTATGGCAGCGAGTAGTCCAGGTACCGGGTGATGATGATGGCCTGGGCGTCGGCACCGCGGTCCACCAGCCCCACGGCGGTGACGCACGGGAGGCCCCGCTCCCGGAGGTGGCGCAGCAGCCGGTACTCGCGGCGGGCCAGCCGGCGGGGCAGCTCCTTCAGGGCGTAGACCGCCCCCTCGTAGTCCACGAAGCGCACCACGTGGCGGTGCAGGCCGTCGGGGATGGGGACCAGGCGCGGCGTGACCCACGAGTCCAGCGGGCGGTGCAGCGGCAGGTCCAGGAAATCGGGATGGTCGGTGGGGTCCGCCACCGACAGCCGCAGCGCGGCGCCCGGCGCATCCAGCATGCGGGGAAATGTGGCAGCCGTCCCGGTGCGCCGCAACAGCGCACCCGCGGCGCGCCTACTCCAGGAACTCCCGGAGGCGCTGGCAGTCGTGGTAGCCCTGCAGCTTGGTGAGGGTCTTGGCCTCGATCTGGCGGATGCGCTCACGGGTGACGCCGAACCGCTGCCCCACCTCCTCCAGCGTGCGGGGCTCCTCACCGCGCAGGCCGAAGCGCAGCTCCAGCACCTTGCGCTCGCGCACCGACAGCTGGCCCAGCACGTCCCACAGCTCCTCGCGGCGCAGGGTGCGCGACACCTCGTCCACCGGGCCGATCACCGACTCGCCCTCGATGAGGTCGCCCAGCTCGGAGTCCTCGTCCTCCCCCACCGGCGTCTCCAGCGACACCGGCTCCTGGGCGATCTTCTGGATCTCGCGGACGCGCTGGGGGGTGACCTCCAGCTCCTCGGCCAGCTCCTCCACGGTGGGTTCACGGCCCAGGTCCTGCAGCAGCTGACGCTGCACGCGCGACAGGCGGTTGATGGTCTCCACCATGTGCACCGGCACCCGGATGGTGCGCGCCTGGTCGGCGATGGCGCGGGTGATGGCCTGGCGGATCCACCAGGTGGCATAGGTGGAGAACTTGTAGCCCTTGCGGTAGTCGAACTTCTCGACCGCACGCATCAGGCCCAGGTTGCCCTCCTGGATGAGGTCCAGGAACGCCATGCCGCGACCCGCGTACCGCTTGGCCACCGACACCACCAGGCGCAGGTTGGCCTCGATGAGCTCGGCCTTGGCGGTGGGGTCGTTGCGCTCGATGCGCTTGGCGAGCGATACCTCCTGGGCCGCGGTGAGCAGCGGCACCTTGCCGATCTCCCGCAGGTACATCCGCACGGGGTCGCTGGAGGTGGTCTTCACCGACAGGTCAAGGCGCGAGGGCTGGTCGCCCATGGCGCTGGGCGGGTCCACCGCGTCGGAGAGCACCTCGATGTTGAGCTCGGCGAGCACCTGCAGCAGGCGCTCCTGCTGGTCCTCGCTGAGGTCCTCGGCCTCCACCACGTCCACCACGCGGACCATGGGCACCACGCCGTTGGCGCGGCCCTCCTCCAGCAGCAGCCGCACTTCCCCGAAGACGGCCATCGAGGCTTCCATCGCCGTCACCCCTCCACTCGCAGCGCAGCGCGCAGTCGGTTGATCAGTTGCTGGACACGCAGTTCGCCCTCGGCATCGCCGGCCTCGCGCAGTGTCGCGGCCCGGCGTTCCAGGCCCGGCAACTGCACGCGGTAGGCGGCCTCGCGCAGCTCGGCTTCGGTGGCCGCCGTGGTGGCGGCATCGGCGCGCAGGCGCGCGCCCAGGTCCTGCAGGTGCGTGGGCCACAGGTCGGGTGCGGCGCCGGAGCGCAGCAACCGCAGGGCCTCGCGGTGGAGGGGCTCCGAGAGGGCGTCCTCCGGGAAGTCGCCCAGGTGCGTGGCGATGTGGTCCGGGAGGGCGACGGCCAGCGCCAGCAGGCGCATCTCGCGCGCCCGTTCGGCGCCGAGGCCGGGCAGCGTGACGGGCGTGGTGGGGGCACCGCCCGAGCCGCGCCGCGAGGCTTCGCGCAGACGATCCTCCATGCCCCGCGAGAGCTGCAGCAGACCCGCCGTCAACCGAACCCCCTCATCCTTCTCGACCGAGTCGGGGACCGCTTTGAGGAGGTCGGCGACCTCCTGCAGCGCGCGCTCCCGTTCGGCTGCGGAGCCGCCCGCGCGACCGGCGCGTGAGCGGATGAGGAACGTTACCAAAGTATCGAACTCGTTCGCGCGAACGTGCAATTCTTCGCGCGTTTCCGCCGAAATCGCCATGTCGCCGGGGTCGCGGCCGTCCGGGATCGAGATCGCCTGGAGGTCCATGAGGTGCTCGCCGGCCGCCTGGGCGGTGCGCAGGGCGGCCCGCTCCCCCGCGGCGTCCGCGTCGAAGCACAGGCGGATGTGCGGCGCGGCGCGGCGCAGCTCGCTGATCTGCTCGGAGGTGAGCGACGTGCCCATGCACGCCACCGCCTGGGGGATTCCGGCCATGTGGAGCGCCATCACATCCGTGTACCCCTCCACCACCATGATCCAACCCTCCTTGGCCGCCGCGGCGCGCGCCTGGGAGAGCCCGAACAGCAGGCGGCGCTTGCTGAAGCGCGGGCCCTCGGGGGAGTTGACGTACTTGGCGCGCTCGTTGGGGTTGAGGGTGCGGCCCCCGAACCCCAGCACCCGCCCACGGGCGTCGGCGATGGGGAACATGATGCGGGCGGTGAAGAAGTCCTGGGCCCGCCCTCCTCGCAGCCGGGCCAGCCCGGCCTCGGCCAGCTGCTCGCGGGAGAAACCCTGCTTGATCGCCCGCCCGGACAGCACCGTGCCCGCCGCGGGGGCGTACCCCACCCGGAACGTGCGCAGCACGTCCTCGGGGAACCCGCGGGACGCCATGTACTCCCGGGCGGGGGCGGCCTCGTCGGCCCGCCACAGGTACTCGGCGTAGAACGACGCCGCGCGTTCCAGCAGCTCCAGCCGGCGCTGGTCGGCGCGCCGCTGCGCCTCCTCCTGGGGCGAGGATTGCTCATAGCGGACCCCCACCCCGAAGCGCTCGGCCAGCGCCTCCAGAGCCTCCGGGAACGACCCGGCGCCCTCCTGCTCGGTCATCCATCGCACCGCATCGCCGCTGGCACCGCAGCCGTGGCAGTAGTAGCGCCGGTTGTCGGGCGGGATCAGCCCGAATGACGGGGTGCGCTCCTCGTGGAACGGGCACCGGCCCACCCACCGGTTGCCCCGGCGCACCAGGTTGACCCGGCCCCGCACCAGCTCCACCAGGTCGGCCGACTCGATGATCTCGCGCACGCTGTCCTGGCTGATCAGGGGCATCGGGTTACAGCGGTCCCTCGCGCGGCATGAAGATGCGCCGGTAGGCGCGCAGGGCGAAGCGGTCGGTCATGCCGGCCACGTAGTCGGTGACCCGCCGCACGTGATCGGCCTCCGGGGCCTCCGGCAGCTCCTCCGGGTGCTGGTGGTACCAGTCGAACAGCGCCTGCACCACGCCCCGCCCGCGGGTGGACTCGTCGTTGGCCGGTGAGGCCAGGTACACCTCCCGGAACATGAACGCGCGGAGCCGCAGGAACGCCCCGCCCACCTCGTCGGACTGGGTGATCTCGGGGGCCTCGGCCGAGTGCTCCACGATGTCGCCCACCAGCCGGGTGAGGCGCTGCGAGGTGGTGGTGCCCAGGATGCGCACCTCCTCCTGCGGCAGGTCGCCGGGGTGCAGCACGCCGGCCAGCACGGCGTCCTCGATGTCGTGGTTGACGTAGGCGATGCGGTCCACCAGGCGCACGATCTGCCCCTCCAGGGTGGCGGGGCGGGAGGGGCCGGTGTGGTGCCGGATGCCGTCGCGCACCTCGCGCGTCAGGTTGAGCCCGCGGCCGTCGCGTTCCAGCACCTCCACCACGCGCACGCTCTGCTCGTTGTGGTGGAAGCGGCGCCCGAAGCGCTCTTGCAGCAGGTCGTCCAGGGCGTGCTCGCCGGCGTGCCCGAACGGGGCGTGGCCCAGGTCGTGGCCCATGGCGATGGCCTCCACCAGGTCCTCGTTGAGGCCCAGGGCGCGGGCGACGGTGCGCGCCAGCGCCGACACCTCCAGCGTGTGGGTGAGCCGGGTGCGGTAGTGGTCGCCCTCCGGCGCCACGAACACCTGGGTCTTGTGCTTGAGCCGGCGGAACGCCTTGGTGTGCAGGATGCGGTCGCGGTCACGCTGGAAGGCGGTGCGGAAGGGGCACTCGGCCTCGGCCACGTCCCGCACCGCCATGTCGGCCCGCGCGGCCCGCGGGTCGAGGGCCGGTTCCCGCACCCAGCGCCGCTCAGGAGGGTTCAAGTGGCACCGGGAACACCCACGGCCCGGTGGCCTGCCGCCCGTCAACGCCCGGGCCGATGGCCCCGATGGTGAGCGTGAGCTGCCCGGTGTCCTGCGGCAGCGCCGGGCCGATGGCCAGCGACCCCTCGATGCGGGGCCCGCGCAGGCGCTGATGCAGTGGGGCCACCCGGTACATCCGGGCGGCGTCGTCCACCACGATGGCGTCCAGCGCCACCGCCTCGCTGGCGAAGGTGAGCTGCGGTGCGTGGCACAGGTAGTGCGCGCGGCAGCCGTCGTCGAAGCGCTCGATGCTGGTCACCGCCACGGTGACGCCGTCCATCGACTGGGTCTGGTTCACCGCCAGCACCCCCCGCAGGGTGGTGGGGCACATCACCATCGACTCGGGGAACGGCTCACGCACACCGGAGCTCCACTGGGCCGGCGGGGCCGGCGGCGACTCCGGCACGCTGAACGCGGCCACGTCCGGGGCGGTGCGGTGCTTCCACACGTGCGGGTGCTCGCGGAACAGCATCACGAGACTGCGGTGCGACATCGCGCGACCATCGTCCACCACGTACAGGAACTCGCGGTGCTCGGCGCGCACGAGGCCGATGAACGCCGCGGGGCGCTCCCCTCCCCCGGACAACCCGCACCGGTCCGCATAGTGAAGGTGGTCGATCTGCCAGCCGTCCACGAGCAGCTGCACCACATCGCCGAGGCTCCCGAGACGGTAGGGGTCGCTGTACTGGATGCGGACGCTCCGTGGTTGGTGGGGATACGGGTTCGATCGTACACCGGCCGCGATCTGCCGGTCGGCGCGTAGGATGGCCCGCATGCAACCGCCCGACCCCACCCAGATCGGCCTCATCGTGGTGGACCACGGCTCACGGCGTGAGGCCTCCAACGAGATGCTGGAGGTCATGGCCCGCATGGTGGCCGAGTGCGTGGACTACGGCATCGTGGAGCCCGCTCATATGGAGCTGGCCGAGCCCAGCATCGCCACCGCCTTCGACCGCTGCGTGCAGCGCGGAGCGCGGATGGTGGTGGTGAGCCCGTACTTCCTGCTGCCGGGACGCCACTGGAACCAGGACATCCCCGAGCTCACCCGGGAGGCCGCGCGGGCGCACCCGGACGTGCCCTTCCTGGTGACCGCCCCCCTGGGGCTGCACCCGCTGATGGCCCGCGTGGTGGCCTCGCGGGTGGAGCACTGCCTGCAGCACGTGGAGGGGCGTGCGGACGAGTGCGAGGTGTGCGCCGGCACGGGCCGCTGCGCGGTGGCCGTGTCGCAGGAGATCGCGGCGGACGGGCGCGGCTGAGGAGGCGCACCGCGGTGACGACGCGACAGCCACTGTGGCGCCGGCTTCACCGTGGAGCACCGATGCACCGCCACCCGCACTTCGACCTCCGGCTGGGGGCCGAGGTGATCATCGCGGCTCGGCTTGCCGTGATCGTGGTGGTGGGGGCGTTCGTGATGTGGCTGCGCACGCCGCACGTGGCCATCGTGGCGGCGCTGCTGGTGCTGGCCGCCCTGGTGAACGTGGGGGCCTACTGGGCGCACCTGCGGCGCGGGGCGCCGGTGACCCCGCTGCTGGCCACCGGCACCATGCTGATCGAGGTGCTGGCGGTTGGCGCCGGGGTGCTGGTGACCGGCGGCGTGCGCAGCCCCGCCACCCTGATCTGGTGCTGCACGGTGGTGATGGCCAGCATCTGGATCGGCGTGGGCGTGGGGCTGATGCTCAGCGCGGTGGCCGCGGCCTTCCTGGTGGTGGCCGCCGTGTGGGACCCCTCCAGCAGCGTGCACATGTCGCCCCTGCAGACCGGGCTGTTCGCCGCGGCCATGATCGCGCTGATCCCGGTGCAGGGCGGCGTGGTGGCCGCCCGTCAGCAGTCGGCGCTGCAGGCGCTGGCCAGGGCCGAGCTGGAGGCCGTGACCGACCCGCTCACCAAGCTGGGCAACCGCGCGGCGTTCGAGCAGGCCGTGGAGACCGAGGTGGCGCGGGCCCGGCGCGGCGGCACCTCGGTGGCCCTGGCGCTGCTGGACCTGGACGACTTCAAGGCCATCAACGACACGCGGGGGCACGCGGAGGGTGACGCGGTGCTGGTGGCCCTGGCGGCGCGCATCCGGCACGAGCTGCGCCGCGGTGACACGCCCGCCCGGTTCGGGGGCGAGGAGTTCGTGATCCTGTTCCCCGACACCACCGCCTCCGACGCCAGGCACGTGGTGCAGCGCATGCTCGCCGGCATGCGCGACGACGCGGGGGTCACCTTCAGCGCCGGCGTCACCGCCTTCCCGGACATCTCCGATGGCCCCACCACCATGCTGAAGGATGCCGACACCGCGCTGTACGCGGCCAAGCACGCCGGCAAGAACCGCGTGATGCTGGCCTGGGAGGCCGCCGCCCGGCCGTCGGATCAGCCCGCGGCCTGACCGCCCAGCCGGCCCAGCGCCATGAGGGACAGCGCAACTGACCAGGCGGGGATGGCCCGGCGGGCGCCGCTGATCTGGGCGTCCATCTCCCGGCCGGTGTCGGGACCGTGCAGCCCCGGGCCGTGGCCCACCAGCAGGTGCTCGGCCGAGCGGCCCAGGAGCACCCGGGGCGGTGCCACCAGGCGCAGCACCGGGTGCGGCCCCACGGTGGCGCCGGGCGCGGTGAAGTAGGGCGCGGTGCCGACGGCCTCGGCCACCGCCAGGGCCCGATGCTCCGGGAACCACAGCGCCACCTCCCGCCAGCGCAGGCGGGGCGCGTCCACCACCGGCAGCACCTCGAACGGCGCGCCGGCGGGGGCGGTTGAGGGCAGCACGTGCAGGGGCACGCCCAGCCGCTGGGCCAGGGCGGCGCAGTCGCGGCCGTGGCGGTCGAGCATCTGCACCACGCCGGCCGGCGGGCCCAGCCGCGCCGCGGCCTCCAGCGCCGCCGCGTCGTCGACGGGGTCGAGGTACCACACCCCACCCCCCGCCAGCACGGCGTGAGAGGTGCGGTGCATGTACTCCGGCGTGGGCGCCACCCACCCCACGCACCACGGCGCCACGTCCACCAGGCGGGCGCCGCTCACCCGACCGCCCCCGGCAGGCACTCCTGCAGCGCGTCTGCGGTGACCCGCACGTACGACCACACGGCGGCCGCCTCCATGATGCGCAGCGTGCCCGGCTCGGGCGGGGCGGCGCTGACGCGGGCCTCCTCCAGAAGGCCCTCCATGGGGCTGCCGGTCCAGGCGGCGAACGACTCGCGCTCCACCTGACGCCGGAACGCGCTCTCGCGCCGCAGGTACGCCGCCACGCGCCGGCCCAGGTCGGGGCCGTCCCCGGCGACGGGCCCGGCGATGTCCCCGAGGCCCTCGGCGAACAGGCGCATGTACGCGCCCAGGGTCACGCGGCGCGCGTCGATGTCGGCGTCGCCGGCCAGGCCCTCGCGTTCCACGGCGGCCTGCTCCTCCAGCTCCAGCGCCTCCAGGCGTTCGGGGTTGGCGCTCACCCAGCGTTCCAGGCGGGGTTGCAGGTCGGGTGGCCCCTGGCCCCACTCGGTCGCCACCGCGGCGGCCAGGTGGCGCAGCCAGGCGCGCGCGCCCACCTGGCGGGCGCGGGTCAGGCGGGACTGGCGGTCGGGCAGCGTGCCGCCCTCGGCCAGGATGAACTCCTCGTGGAGGGCGCGGGACCCCTCCTGTTCCATCAACCGCTCAAGCTCGGGCCGCTGGGACACCATGTGGGCCACCAGCCGCTCCGACAGTGATGTGGGCTCGGTCATCCCGACAGGCTAACCGGCGGCATCACTAGCCGGTCGGCGGGTGGTCGGCGGCGCCACGCCCCTCTATCGTGAGGTTCAGTGAGGTTCCTGCTTGAACATGGTGAGCATCAGCACCGCAATCGCGGTGATGCGGCCATGCTCATGGTCACCGCGCAGCGGCTGCGGGAGATGTGGCCCCAGGCCCGGCTGGACGTGATGACCGGGGACCCCGGGACGCTGGCCCGCCTGTTGCCCGACGCCACGCCCGTCCGCACGGCCCCCGGCGGCCGCCTGAGCCGCTTCCGGCGGTCGGGACCGCCGCCGGTGGCGTCTGTGGACGCGCTGGTGTGCGTGGGCGGCGGCTACCTCACCGACGCCGACCCGGACCAGACCCGGCGGGTGCTGGGCACCGTCCTGGAGGCCCAGGCCCTCGGCACGCCGGTGGTGATGTTCGGCCAGGGCATCGGGCCCCTGGACGACCCCGAGCTGGTGGAGCTGGCCCGCAGGGCGCTGCCGGGGGTGCGCATGATCGCCCTGCGCGAGGGACGCGAGGGACCGGCCATCCTGGCCCGCCTGGGCGTGCCCGCCGACGCCGTGGAGGTGACCGGCGACGACGCGGTGCGCCTGGCCCGTGCGGTGCCCGCCGAGGGCCCCCGGGGCGCCGGCATCGGCGTCAACCACCGGCTGGCCGCGTACCTGCGCACAGGTGACCGCGACACGGAGCTCCTGCGGGAGGCCGTGCAGGCCGCAGCCACTCGCCACGCTGCGCCGCTGGTGGCCATCCCCGTGTCGGAGTGGGACGACGACCGGCCCGGCACCGCCACCCTCACCCGGGGATTCCCCCACGTGGACGAGGCGCCCGCGGGCGACGCGGATCCCGCCTGGGCGATGCGGCGCCTGGACCGGTGCCGCGTGGTGGTCACCACCACGTACCACCTGGCCGTGTTCGCCCTGGCCCGTGGCGTGCCGGTGGTGTGCGGCGCCGCCTCCGAGTACTACCGCCTCAAGTTCGCCGGCCTGGCCGACCTGTTCCCCGGCGGCTGCCGGGTGGTGGCGCTCACGGCGGCGGACGCGGGCGCACAGCTGGCCGGTGCCATCGACGAGGCGTGGCGTGGGGCGCCCGAGATGGCCGCCGCGCTGCAGCGCGATGCCGACCGCCAGGTGGCGCTGGCGGACGTGGCCTACCGCCGCGCCGCCGCGCTGCTCAGGACGGGGACGCCCCGGGACGCCGCCCCGCACGCCGCAGCGCCGGGCTGAGCCGGTCGCGCAGGACGGCCAGCCGGTCGCGGTCCCGGGGGCCGAGACCCCCCACCGCCAGGAACGCCGCCAGGGTACGCCACGGCCCCCACGCCGATGGCCACCGCCGTGCCCACATAGCCGTTGAACAGCCGGTCCAGGCCGCGCGAGGACAGGAAGCCCGCGGCATAGCCGGCCGCGATGGCCATCAGTTGCCGCACGCTGAACAGCTGCGTCAGGGGCGTGCTCAACATGCCCCGCACCACCGGGTGCATCACGCAGGTGCTGCTGAAGATGCCCAGCACCAGGCCCAGCGCCGGCCCGGTGGGCCCCCAGGCCATGGCCGCCGGGATGGCCACTCCCACGCCCACCACCATGCTCACCAGCGCCGCCACGGTGGTGAGCGTCGGCCGGTTGGCGGCGTACAGCGCCGTCACGTGCAGGCTGTCCACCGCCTGCAGCGCCTGGTACACCAGGATGAGGGCCAGGGCGGTGGTGCCCTCGGAGAAGCCCGGCCCGAACACGTGCATGATGCCGCGCGCCGCGCCGCCGCCGACGGCGGCCACCAGCAGCATGGCCGCCAGCACGTAGCGCACCGAGTCGGCCCATGCGCGGTCGTGGCCCTCGGCGTCGCCCTGCTGGCGGCGCTCCACCAGGGTGGGCAGCAGCACCTCGTTGAGGCGGATGGTGCCCTCGCGCACGCGGTCACCCAGCTGGCGGGCGCGGTTCCAGGCGCCCACGGCGGGTGCCGGCGGCGGTGAGGTGACGCCCAGGATCCACACGCCGGCCTCGGCGTTGACGCCCACGATGATCCCGCCCGGAGCGGCGCGCACGCCGAAGGCCACCATGCGCGGGAGCGCCGCCAGGCCGTCGCGCATCGACTGCCGCGGCACGCGCCATCGCATCACGGTGCTGAGCGCCCGCACGCGGGGCACCAGCGAGACCGCCCATGAGCCCACGGTGGCCCACACCAGGCCCCACACCGTGCCGTCCAGGATGCCCAGCACCACCGCGATGGCCAGGAAGGAGGTGGCCTGCACCAGGCGCACCCAGAACAACCTGCGCCCCGACCGGAACGCGTTGAGCACGCTGTCCACGTTCCAGCAGGTGTTGGTCACCAGCACGTACCCGACCAGCTGCCCGATCATGGGCGCCACCAGGCCCGGGTTGTCGGACGGCCCGCGCAGCACCCAGGCGCTCCCGACGGCCACGATCACCGCCGCCAGGGCCGTCAGCAGAAACGAGAAGCCGAACACCGCGGCGCTCAGCCCGGTGACGCGCTCGTCGCGCGGCTCCAGCACCGACAGCTCGCGGATGAGGGCCGCCTGCTCCTGCACCGTGGACAGGTAGGTCAGCACACCCACCGGCGCCAGGGTGAGGGCGTACTGGCCGATCACGGTGACGCCGTAGATGCGGGCGATCACCACGCTGCCCACCAGCCCGATCAGGGCCACCACCCCGAAGCTGAGCAGGCCGTTGCCCAGCGACTGCCTGAACGACTCGCGGCTCACGGCGCCCAGACGAGCTTGCGGGCGTGGAAGCCCTCGGCGAAGCCGGAGGCCGCCGCGGCCTCCACACCCCGCAGGCGCATCAGCCCGATGAAGAGGTCGGGGGTGAACCACCCCTTCCCGCGCTGTGAGGCGAAGTGCCGCATGAGGTGGTCAACCTTGCCACGCGCGGCATCGGGTGACACGGGCACCAGCAGGTTGGGCGTGGTGAGGTCGCCGTCCCACTTCGGGATCTCGTACTCCAGCACCGCCACGCCGCGGAACGCCTGGTGGGCCAGGTCACCGCACAGCCGGTGGTCCTGGTGCATGTCGGCGCGGTGGTGGGTGAACACCAGGTCGGCGCCGTGCTCGTCGCGCACGCGGTGCACCAGCTCCTTCGCCTCGGTGGCGTGGGCGTACGGCAGGTGGCCGTCCCGCATGCCGCCGAACACCATGGTGGGCGGCCGCCCGGGGAACATGGCCTCGGCGCTCTCACGCGCCTCCCACTGGCGCTCGGCGTCGCCGGTGAGCACCACCCACACCATGCGGCACTCCGGGTGGGCGTCGGCGATGGCCCGCAGGGTGGCGCCGCAGCCGATCTCGATGTCGTCGCTGTGCGCCCCGATGGCCACCAGGCGCTCGATGCGCCCGGCCGTGAAGGTGCTCATCCGCGGGTCCCGGTGCGGCCGCGCTCCCACACGCGCCACGGGCCTCCCCCCGCCTCCACCAGGGCCTCCAGCTCCTGCTGCTCCTTGAGGGTGTCCATGGGGGCCCAGAAGCCCTCGTGACGCCAGGCGCTGAGCTGCCCGTCGCGCACCAGCTTGGCGAACACGTCGGTCACCAGCTCCTCACCGGGCTCCATGTAGTCGAAGATGCGCCGGTTCAGGACGAAGTAGCCGCCGTTGACCCACAGGTCCGACTCCACCACGTCCTTCACGGCCGACACGCGCCCGTCCTCGTCGGCGGTGACGGTGTGGAACGTGTAGCTGGGGCGCACCATGAGGAAGCTGGCGATGTTCACCCGCGACAGGGCGTGGCCGATCATGCGGTCCAGCGGGGCGTCGGTGAGCACGTCCCCGTAGTTGGCCAGGAAGTACTCGTCGCGGCCGATGTGCTCGCGCACACGCCGCAGCCGCTCGCCCACGTTGGCCGAGTAGCCGGTGTCCACGAACGTGATGCGCCAGTCGGCGATGTCCTCGTTGAGCAGGCGCACGCGGGTGCCCCCGCCGGACAGCACGAAGTCGTTGGACAGGGCCTCGTTGTAGGAGAGGAAGTACTCCTTGATGGCCTCCTGCTTGTGGCCCAGGCACAGGATGAACTCGGTGTGGCCGTGGTGGGCGAAGTACTTCATCACGTGCCACAGCACGGGCCGGTCGCCGATGCGGATCATGGGTTTGGGGATGCGGCGCGAGGCCTCGCGCATCCGCAGGCCCTTCCCGCCGCAGAACAGCACCACCTTCACCGGCGCACCACCTCCTGGGTGGTGGGCACCGGCACGATCAGCCGCGCCCCCCACTCGGCGGTGTACGCCAGCTGGGCGGAGATCTCGGTGCGCAGGTTCCAGGGCAGGATCAGGATCACATCCGGCCGGGTGGCCTCCAGGTGCTCCGGCGGGAAGATGGGGATGTGGGTGCCCGGCGTGACCCGGCCGTGCTTGTAGGGGTTGCGGTCCACCGCGTAGGCCACCAGGTCGCCGCGGATGCCGCAGTAGTTCAGCAGCGTGTTGCCCTTGCCCGGTGCCCCGTAGGCGGCCACCTGCAGGCCCTGGTCGCGGGCGTCGATGAGGTAGCGCAACAGGGCCCGCTTGCTGGAGGCCACCGAGTCGCCGAAGCGCTCGTACGGCGCAGGTGTGAGGTAGCCGTCGGCCTCCTCCAGCTCGGCCAGCTCGATCACGGCGGGCTGGATGGGGTGCACGCCGCTGTGCCCCACCGTGACGCGCAGGGAGCCCCCGTGGGTGGGCAGCTCCTCCACGTCCACCACCTCCAGGCCGTGCGCGGACATGATGCGCCGCACCACCGTGAGGGACAGATACGAGTAGTGCTCGTGGTAGATGGTGTCGTACTGCACCTCGTCCACCAGCCGCATGAGGTGCGGGAACTCGAATGTGGCCTGCCCCCCGGGCGCCAGCATGATGGCGAAGCCGGCCACGAAGTCGTTGATGTCGGGCACGTGGGCCAGCACGTTGTTGGCCACCATCAGGTCGGGGCGGTACCCCATGTCCACCAGCCGCCGGGCGGTCTCGGTGCCGAAGAAGGCCACCTCGGTGGGCACGCCGCGCTCCACCGCGGCCACCGCCACGTTCTGGGCGGGCTCGATGCCCAGCACCGGCACCCCGGCCGCCACGAAGTGCTGCAGCAGGTAGCCGTCGTTGCTGGCCACCTCCACCACCAGTGACCCCGGGCCCAGGCGCATCATCTCGATGCGGCGCTCGGCGTAGCGCTTGGCGTGGGCCACCCAGCTGTCGGAGTAGCTGGAGAAGTAGGCGTACTCACCGCCGAAGATCTCCACACCCGAGACGTATTCCTCCAGCTGCACCAGGTGGCAGGCGTCGCACACCCGCACGTGCAGCGGGTAGAACGGCTCCATCCCGTTGGTCTGCTCGGGCAGCAGGAACGACTCGCACAGCGGGGACATCCCCAGGTCCACCACGGTGCGCGTGAGCGGTGCGGCGCAGAACCGGCAGGTGGGTGCGTGTGGGGGCACGGGGTTCAGCGGAGGGACCTTTCGCTAGGCTGGGGCACGTGCAGGGATCCGGAAGCGAAGGTGAACCGCTCGCGTTGAGCATCCCCGACGGAACACACGTAGTCATCGGCACCCCCATCCACGATCTGATGGTGGTGCCCCTGCGCCGTGTGCCCGACGAGCGCGGCACGATCATGCACATGCTGCGCGCCTCGGATGCACATTTTCGCGGGTTCGGGGAAATCTACTTCACGTCGATCCACGCCGGGGTGGTGAAGGGCTGGCACCGGCACCGGGACATGACGCTCAACTACGCGTGCGTGCACGGCCGCATCAAGCTGGTGGTGTTCGACGACCGCATGGGCTCCCCCACCCGCGGGTCGCTGATGGAGATCTTCCTGGGGCCCGACAACCACAGCCTGGTGGTGATCCCGCCCGGCCTGTGGAACGGGATGAAGGGCATGTCCGACCCGTTCGCGCTGGTGGCCAACTGCGCCACCCACACCCACGACCCCGACCGCACCACCCGCGCCGACCCGTTCGGGGACACCGTGCCGTACGACTGGGGCGTGCGGCAGCACTAGCGCCCTGGAGCTACGGCTGCAGCAGGCCCGCCTCTCGCAGGGCGTCGGCAGCCGCGCGGATGGCGGCGAACGGCAGCCCGGAGCGCTCCGCGCAGTCCACCAGGGTGTGCGCGCCGTCGGCCAGGTTCATCACCCACAGCAGCGCCATCTCGTGGTCGCCGCCCTTCTCCCCGCCCCGGCGCCGGGTGAGGCCGCGACGGCCCAGCTGCGGCTCGCCGAGGGGGCTGGTGGACACCGGCCGCTCGTCCTCCTCCAGCACGGTGAGGATCTCCAGCACGGCCGTCAGGGCGGCCTGCAGGGCCGGGGCGCTCACCAGGTCCAGGTCGTCGGCGGACGTGTGGTTCTGCCAGTACTCGCCGGGGGGCGTGCGCGTGAACGCGCCGATGGGCAGCCGGTACCCGGGGACCCGTATTGGCGCTCGTCGCCGCCCCAGGGCAGGAAGGGCAGCACCCGGGCGCCCTCGCCGTGGGCCCCCAGCACCAGACGCGCCGCCCGGTCCACCGGCGCCGCCCCCGACCAGCTGGTGCGATAGGTGAACCCGCCCGCGTCCCCCGCGCACATCACGGCGAGGCCGCCGTGGATGCGCGGCAGCCGGTCGGCGTTGCGGGTGAGCCAGGCGATGGGCCCCACCGTGCCCGGAGAACAGCAGCCGGTGGGTGCGGCGCGCGGCCCGGCCGCCGTCTGCAGCCGGCCCAGCTCGGCCAGCAGGGCCACGCCCGACAGATTGTCGTTGGCCAGGCCGGGGTGGCACACCGGCGTGCTGATGAGGATCTCCTCATCGGTGGTTCCGGACACCACGATCTCGCCCATGGTCATCGACCCGCCGGGGTCGTGCGCGGTGTCCACCACCACCTCGTAGACGCCCTCGGTCAGCGCCTCCACGTCGCGGTGCCGCATGCAGAACCCCCACTCCGGCGCCCAGTAGGCGGTGCGGTAGGGCACCACCTCGGGGTGCTCCGGCAGGGAGTGCAGGTGCGGCCGCAGCTCGGCCAGCGACATCCGGGCGCGCACCGCGGTGCTGTAGCCCACCAGGTGCAGCGGCCCGTCGGCCACGTCCACCACGCGCCGCCCGTCCGGGCCGGTGACGTGCGCGGCGTGCACCCGCCACTCCGGCGGCACGGTCAGTCCTGCACCCGCGTGCCGCTGGGCACCTCGGTCACCTCCACGGGCACCCGCCGCGCGATGGCCCGCAGCGTGTCGCGCACCCCTCGCCGGTGAGGCTTCGCGGCAGGTCCATGGTCTCCCGCATGAGCGCCAGCATGCGCGCGCCGGAGTCCTGTGCCGCGGGGGCCTCCGGGTCGATGCGGCCGGCGCTCATGCCCGGTGCAGCGCCCCGTCCAGTTCGCCCGCGGCGGTGAGCTCGCGGATGCGGGCCAGGCGCGTGAAGCGCGGCCCCTCCAGGTCCTGCGCGGTGAGCCCAAAGCGCGCGAAGGCCTCCAGCAGCTCGGTCACCCCGTCGGCCACGGTCATGGCAGGCACGGCGTGCGGCAGCAGCCGCGCCAGCAGCCCGCAGTCGGCCCGGTAGTTGCGCAGGTCGGGCCCCGCGCCCTCGGCGAAGCTGAGGCTGAACCGGGCACGGCGGCCGCCACGATCTCGGCCACCTCGCGGATGCGGTGGTTGAGGTCGTTGCGGCCCGTTCATGGCCACCCCGTGCACCAGCTCGCGGGGGGCCTCCAGGATGGCCCGCGCCACCCGGCAGACGTCGCGCACGTGCACCAGCGGGCGCCAGGGGGAGCCGTCGCTTTTGAGGTGCACCTTCCCGGTGGCGAAGGCGATGCCGGTGAGGTTGTTCACCACCACGTCGCCGCGCAGGCGCGGTGAGACGCCGAACACCGTGGCGTTGCGCATGTGCGTGGGCGAGAACGCGTCGTCGGCCAGCGCCGAGATGCCGGCCTCGGCCAGCACCTTGCTCTCGCCGTAGGCGGTGACCGGCAGGAACTCGGCCGACTCGTCCAGCATCTGCCCGCCCTCGGAGGCCCCGTAGAGGCTGCACGAGGAGGCGAACACGAAGCGCTGCACCCCGGCGGCCTTGGCCAGCTCGGCCAGGTGCACCGACGCACGGTGGTTGATGTCGTAGGTGACGTCGGTGTTGAGCTCGCCGATGGGGTCGTTGGAGATGGCGGCCAGGTGCACCACCGCGTCCAGCCCGCGCAGGTCGCCCACCGTCACGTCGCGCACATCGCCGCCGATGGTGGGCACCGGCCGCGGCGCCGGTCCCAGGTCGCAGCCCACGTAGAGGCCGCTGTCCAGGCCCACCACCTCGTGCCCCGCGGCGCCCAGCACCTCGGTCATCACCGCGCCGATGTAGCCCTCGTGGCCGGTCACCAGCACCCTCATGGCAGCTCCTCGGTCGCGGTGCGGGGTGCGCCGCCACTCGGCGCTGGCCTCGCCCGATGTCATGCGGCGGTACACGCCCAGCTTCCATCCGATGAACCCGGGCACCATCCGGGCCAGCTCCAGCAGCCCCCGCGGCCCCCGGGCGGCGGTGGTGCCCACGGCCAGGCCCGGCCAGCATGCACCCGGCCAGGGCCATGGGGTGAGCAGCCCGCGCCGGCCGGTGAGCACCCGGGCGGCGCCCGCCGCCCGTGAGACCGCCCCAGGCGGCCACGCCCAGCGCCATGGGCGGCGCGGAGGCGTCGGTGAGGGTCACCAGGGCCGGGGCGTCACCGCGGGCGGCGCACCGGGCCGCGATGGCCGGCACACCGGCCATGGCCCGCAGGGTGCCGCCCTCCCACCGCTCGCGCTGCGCGGTGAGGCCCGCGCGGTCGGGCGGGGCGTCGGAGGTGACCCGCGCCTCGGGCACGAACCCCACGCGCACGCCGTCGGCAAGCAGCCGGCGCGACAGCACCAGGTCCTCGGCAAGCTCATCACCCACGTCCCGCATGCGGTGCAGCTGATCGGTGCGCACGGCCATGCCGGTGCCGCTCAGCATCACCGGGGCACCCAGGCGGGCCAGGCCGGCGGGCCGCAGCAGGTTGCGCAGGAACACGCCCAGCGCCACCCCGCCGGCCGCGGCGTCGCCCCCGCCGTCGCCCACCAGGTTGGCGGTCTGCACCACCGGGTGCTCCTCCAGGCCGCGCAGCACGAAGGCGGCGAACGCGGGTGAGCAGCGGCAGTCGGCGTCCACGAACAGCACGCCCGCGGCGTCGGTGGGCCGTGGGCGGCGATGGCGTCGCGCAGCGCGGCCGGCTTGCCGCGCGGCCCGTGGTCGCGGCGCAGCACCGTGGCGCCCAGGCCCCCCGCCACCTCCGCGGTGCGATCGGTGCAGTGGTCGGCCACCACCACCACGCGCCCCACGCCGGGGGCGCCCTCCGGCAACCCCAGCGAGGTCAGCAGCACCGGCAGGTTGGCCTCCTCATCGTGGGCCGGGATGATCACGTCCAGGGTGCCGTTCGCGGCGGGCGGGACGGCACCGGCGGCGCGGCGCACCGCGCCCAGCCCGGCCAGCACCGCGGCCAGCCACACGCCCCACCACGCCAGGAACGGCGCGGCCAGCGTCCACGCAAGGCGCCTCATGCGCGGTTGCCCGGCGTGCCGGCGAACAGCTCGGCCAGGCGCCGCGCGGAGCGCTGCACGTCGAACTCCTCGCGCACCATGGCGCGGCCGTGGGTGCCCATGGTGCGGCGCAGCTCCGGGTCGGTGAGCGCCTGCAGGGCGTCGGCCAGCATGTCGGCCCGCCCGGGACGCACCAGGGTGCCGGACACCCCGTCCTCCACCAGCTCGCCGATGCCGGCGATGCGGGTGGTCACCACCGGGATGCCCATGGCCATGGCCTCCATCAGCACCACCGGAACGCCCTCGGCGAAACTGGGCAGGCAGAACACGTCCGCGTCGGCGTAATACCCGCGGATGGTGTCCTGGCCCACCGCGCCGGCCAGGTGCACGGCCTCCCCCAGCCTGCTGGCCCCCACGTGGTCCTCCAGGTGCCGGCGGTCGGGCCCGTCGCCCACCAGGGTGAGTTCGGCGGGGACGCCGCGCTGCCGCAGCATCCCGATGGCGTCCACCAGCAGGGACTGGCCCTTGTCGGGCACCAGACGGCCCACGCACAGCACCTTCAGCACGCCGTCGTCGGCCGCGGGGGGCACGGGCGCGTACACCTCGGGGTCCACCCCGCAGCGCACCAGCGCCAGCTTGTCCCATTCGGAGCGGTCCACCAGCTTCATCAGCTGGCTGCGGCAGAAGTCGCTGATGCATGCCACGAACGCGGCGTCGGCCGTCTTGTCGGCCAGGCGATGGCCGGGGACGTCGAAGAACTCGGTGGGGCCGTGCATGGTGAAGCTCCACGACCATCCCGGGCCGCCCAGCGCGGCCACCAGCTGCGCCACGTCGGCGCCCACGTTGGCGAAGTGCGCGTGCACGTGGCGCACGCCCAGCCGGCGGCACTCGTCCCACAGCAGCACGGCCTCGGCCACGTAGAAGGCCTGCCACAGCGCCGCGCGCGGGCCCAGCTTGCCGCCGCGGCCCACGGCGCCCCCGGTGATGCGGGCGAAGCGGGCGGGGTCGGCCGCCATGGCGCGCCCGGTGGCGGCCGCCAGGTGCACGCGATCGGGGGGCAGCAGCACCCGCGTGCGCGCCGCCTCCTCACGGTCCTCGGGGGCGATCAGCTGCTCCTCGGGGGTGCGGCGCACGCTGAACGTGTGCACGTCCACCCCCAGGTCCCGCAGCGCCCGAACCTCCCGGAGGATGAAGCTGTGGGACAGGGATGGGTACAGGCTGGTGATGTAGGCGACGCTCATGATCGTGGGTATCCTGCCGAAGTTCAGCTGACGATGGACGGCCACGTCACATCGGCGGCGTCGCCGGCGGTCTGAACCCCTGCGGCCCGTGCCCGGCCCCTTCACACCCCTCCCCGGCGACGGTTTCGTGAGCACCCTCCAATCCACCCCCCCGCAGGCACGCGTCCCCATGCACGTCGGGCTGATGCACGCCGTCCGGCGCCGGCCCCAGCTGCTGGTGGTGCCCGTGGTGGTGCTGGCCATCGCCTCGGTGCTGGCCGCGGTGCTGCGGTCGCCCACCTACACCTCCTCCACGCGCCTGTCGGTGGCCCGCATCGACGCCACAACGGCCACCGGGCCGTCGTTCCAGGACGGGGTGGCGCAGGTGGCCAACACGTTCGCGGCGCTGGTCAGCGCCCCCGAGGTGCTGCAGGCCGCCGCCACCGAGCTGCACGTGGACGCCACCAGTCTTGCCGGCCGCGTCTCCGCGGCGCCCGTGCCGGCATCGCCGTTCTTCACCGTCACCGGCACCGGCGGCAGCAGCACCGCGGCGGTGAACACCGCCAACGTGGTGGCGCGCGCCCTGGTGACCTACATCGCGCGTATCGGCGCCACCAACCCTGATGCCGACCGCCTGCTGCGCGACTACGAGGTGGCCGCCCGGGCGCAGCAGCGCGCCGACGCGACGGCCCAGTCGGCCGTGCGGGCCGGTGGGCGTCACCCCACCGCCACCCAGCGGGCGCGCATCACGCGGGCGCGAGCGCTGGCCCAGACGCGGTCCCTCAAGGCGAGCACCCTGGCCCAGCTGTACCAGCAGGCCCTCAGCAGCTCGGCCACCGCCAACGTGGCGCAGGTGATGAACCCCGCCACGGTGGCCGCGTCCAACCGCCGCAAGACGCTGGTGAACTACGTTGTGGTGGCGGTGCTGGCCGGGCTGCTGCTGGGCCTGGCCCTGGCCCTGGTGGCGGCCGGCTCCGACGCCCGGCCGTGAGCAGCGCCCCGGCTCCACCCCCCGTAACCGTGCTGATCCCGTGCTGGAACGACGGGGCGCACGTGGAGGAGGCCGTGGCCTCGGTGCACGGCCAAGGCGTGGACGTGCACGTGGTGGTGGTGGACGACGGCAGCACCGACCCGGCCACCCTGGAGGCCCTGACACGCCTGCGCGAGGCGGGAACCACCGTGGTGCGCCAGGACAACGCGGGTCCCGCCGCGGCCCGCAACGCCGGGCTGGCGGTGGCCGATTCCCCGTTCGTGTTCGCGCTGGATGCCGACGACCGCCTGGCCGACGGCGCCCTCCCCCTGCTGGTGGCCGCCCTGGACGCCCATCCCGAGGCCGCCGCGGCGTGGGGCGACACCCGTGCCTTCGGGGCCTACGAGGGCGTCTTCCCCAACTGGCCTGAGCTGGACGCCTGGCTGGTGACGTACGTCAACCGCATCCCCGTGACCGCCCTGTACCGCACGCGGGCGCTGCGCGACGTGGGCGGCTGGCGGCTGGGCGGCTATGAGGACTGGGACGTGTGGCTTCGCCTGGCCGCCGCAGGGTGGCGCGGCGCCCACATCGGCCGGGTGCATCTGGAGTACCGCCAGCACACCGAGGTGCGCGGGCTGCGGCGCGACACCGACCGCCACGCCGAGCTGATGAACCAGCTGCGCCGGGCCAACCCGGAGGTGTTCGCCGACCGGCACCGTGCGGCCCGCACCTCGGGCGTGCCGCTGCGCGTGCGGGTGGCGTTCCGCCTGCTGGAGGCCGTCCCGGGGGTGCCCGAGCGCCTGCGCCACAGGCTGTACGACCAGACCCTGCGCCAGCTGGTCCCCGCCGTCCGGCCGTGGTACGAGGGCACGCGGGCGCCGTCGCCGCTGGGCGCCGTGGCGCACCGGTTGCGCGGGCGGCTCACCGCGGGGCGCGCCACGGCGTAGTCGCCCGGCGCGATCGACGCCGCGCCCGATCCTGTCATAAGCTTCACTTCGTGCCCATCCTGCGCCGTCGCGGCGCGGCCATTCTGGCCGTGCTCATCACGCCGCCCGCCGCCGCGTCCGCGGCACCCGCCTGCCCCGCCGGGGCGCCGGGTGCCGGCGCCGTGGTGCACGCGGTGGCGCCCGCGCCCGGCGGTGGGCTGACCGTGCGCATCCCCGCACGCCGGCCCGGCTGCGGGGTGCTGGTGGCCCTGCCGGCCAGCGGGGCCCGGGTGCTGTCCCGGCCCGGAGGTGCGGTGCGGGTGGTGCGCCAGGGCCGCCCGGCGGTGCGGGTGGTGCCCGGCGCGAACCCGCTGCGCATCGCCGTGGCCCGGTCGGCACAGCGCATCACCATCACCTGGCCCGGTCACCGCGCGGTGGTGCCGGTGCGGCTGCGGGCCGAATCCCGCGTGTTCGTGCTGGGGGCGGCCTCCACCACCGGCGCCCGCGTGACCCCCACCGCGGCGCCCACCGGAACGACGCCCGGCACCACTCCTGCGACCCCGGGCGGAACGACCCCCTCGGGCGGCGGTGGCACCACCACGCCGCGTCCCCCGTCCACCACCCCGCCCGCCACCGGTGGTGGCGGCACCACGACCACCCCAGCGGTGACCCGGCCGGCGCGGCTGTTCGCGGCCGGCAGCGTGTGGAACAGCCGGGTGGAGGGGCTGCCCCTGGCCTCCGACACCGCGGCCCTGTCGGCAAACCTGGCCGGTCAGGCCGCCCGCACGGGCACCTGGATGAACACCACCACCTGGAGCGTTCCGGTGTACGTGGTGGGGCCCAACGTGCCCCGCGTGACCGTGGTGGACAACGATGACGGCGACATGAACCTGGCGGGCCAGTGGCGCTGGGGCACCGTCCCGCTCCCCACCACGGCCGTGGCCGCGGGGCCCTCCGGTGGCGACCACCACCTGGTGGTGTGGCAGCCCTCCTCCGACACCATGTGGGAGTTCTGGAACTTCAGCCGCGCCGGCGGCGTGCCCCAATCACCCCACGGGGCCCGCATCACCGGCGTGTCCACCTTCACCGGCTCCATCCCCGCCCCGTTCGGCGCCACCGCCAGCGGTATCCCGGCCGCCGCCGGCCTGGTGACCTCCCAGGACCTGGCGCGCGGCAGCATCGACCACGCCCTGGTGATCGGCCTGCCGTACATCCGCACGGGCAGCTTCCTGTCCCCCGCCACCCGCACCGACGGCTGGACCACCGACGCCACGGACCCGCTGATGGGGCAGCGCTTCCGGCTGGACCCCGCGGTGGACGTGGCCGCCCTCAACCTTCCGCCCCTGGCCCGGATGGTGGCCCTGGCGGTGCAGCGCTACGGCCTGGTGGTGCGCGACACCTCGGGGTCGGTGTCCTTCTACGGTGAGGATCCGGTGTCCACCGGATCGAACCCATTCACGGCCGCCCTGGCGGGTCAGGACATGGGCGTGGTGATGCGCCAGTTCCCGTGGGACCACATTCAGGCCTTGGCGCCGTAGGCGCCAAAGCAAGTGCTTTTCCATCTGTTTTTCCCGCCCATGTTGATCGCTGCCTTTCACATGGGACCCGCCTCCCTGCCATATGAAAGGCGCGTGTGCGCCAGCGGGAGCGGAGGGCACAACCTCGGGGCCGCAGGCGTCAGCGCGTACGCAAGCGCTGCAGTGCCGCCGAGGCGCCCAGCCGCGCGGCGAACGGGAGGCCGCGCACCAGGTAGCGGGCCAGCAGCCGCCGCGGCTCCTGGATGATGCGGAACACCCACTCCAGGCCCGTGCGCTGCACCCACTCGGGGGCCCGGGCCACCTCGCCGGAGACGAAGCTGAGGCTCACCCCCAGTCCCAGGAACCACGCCGCAGGAAGATCGGCCCGCAGGGCTTCCGACACCCGCGCCGACCGCGGGAAGCTCACGCCCACGTACACCACGTCGGGGGCCGCCTCGCGCAGGGCGGCGCGCACCGCATCCATCTGCGCCGGGTCGGCGTCGAAACCCATGGGCGGGCACAGGGTGCCGGCCACGCGCAGCCCGGGGAACCGCTCGGTGAGCACCCTCCCCGCCTCCTCCGCGGCGCCGGGGTTGCCGCCCAGCATGAACACGCTGAGGTCGGCCGCGGCGCACGCCTGGCTGAGGCTCCAGATGAGGTCCGACCCGGCCACCCGCTCGGGCAACGGGTCCCCGGCGATGCGGCTGGCCCACACCAGGGGCATGCCGTCGGCCAGCACCAGATCGGCCGTGGCGTACAGGTCGCGCACCCCGGGGTCGGCGGTGAACAGGCGCAGGTGGTCCAGGTTGGGGGTCACCACCACGCCGCCGTGCCCCTGCCTGATGGCGCCCACGATGCGGCCCACGGCCTCGGCCTGGGTGATGGGGTCGATGGCCATGCCCATCAGGGTGAGCCGTGCGGGGTGGGACATCGGGGCCTCGCGGGGGGGTTCGGGGGTTGGGAGATGCGGATGCGGCCCACATCCTGTCGGCTGGAAGGTGGGCATAGATGACCAATAGCATGCGCCGATGCCCTCGCCCCCCAACCTGAGCGCGCTGACGCGCGAATTGGGACGGCTTGCCGAGCGCCTCAAGGGTGCTCTGTCAACGCCGATCACACCCCGGATGCACACGACCCCCATCACCGCGCAGCCCATGCCGGCCGACATCCCGGCCGACGATCCCGGCGATCTGGTGCGCGTGGCCGCTCAGCAGCCCTCCGCGCGGCGCGCCCTCACCGACGCCGTCATCGACCGGCCCCTCCTGCTCGTGTTGCCCACCCTGGTGGGCCTGCTGCTGGGCCTGGCGTACGGGTTGCTGCGCACGCCCACCTACACCGCCGAGGCGCGGCTGGCCGTGGCGCGTATCGACGTGCAGACCCAGGCCCTGCCGGCCATGGCCGCCGCCGTGCAGTCGCTGGCCGTGACGTACGCGCGCCTCACCACCGCCGACGCGGTGATCAAGGACACGGCGGATGTCCTCAACGTGAGTCAGGACACCGTGCGCGGGCGCCTCAGCGCCTCCCCCATCCCGGGCAGCCCCCTGTTCCGCATCGAGGCCAGCGCGGGGTCGTCGGCCGACGCCATCGCCACGGCCAACGCCGCGGGTTCGGCGCTGAAGGAGTACGTGGCGCGCATCAACGGCGACACCACCACCTCCGTGAAGTTCATCGGCCTGTACCAGCTGGCGGTGCGTGACCGCGCAGACGATGCCGCGGCCGTGCGCGCCGCGCTGCGCGTGGCCGCCAAGCACCGCAACCCCATCACGTTGCAGCGGGTCTCCAACGCCCGGGCCCGGCTGGCCGGCGCCCAACTGCGCGTGGCCGCCAACCAGGCGCTGTACCAGGAGAGCCTGGCCGGTCAGACCTCCACCCGCGTGATCCAGACCCTCAACCCCGCCGCCCGCGCCAGCTCGGACCGGGCCTCCGCGCTGCAGCGGTGGGTGCTGATCCTCACCGCCCTGGGCCTCCTGGTGGGCCTGGTGCTGGTGATGTGGCTGCGCGAGCCGGTCTCGAGCTACCAGCCGCAGCATGCCCGCACGTCCTAGTCTCCGGCTACCCGGAGTCTCCCTGCTGTGGGGCGGCGTGGCCGCCCTGAGCGGTCTGCTGGTGACGCTGGTGCTCACCGCGCTGCCCCTGCGCACCGGTGTGCTGCTGCTGGCCGGCATCGCGGCCCTGTCGGTGGCCGTGCTGGGCAGCCGCCTGACCCCCGCCCACATCATGTGCATCGGCACCGCCTCGGCCATGCTGTCGGGCAACTGGTCGTTGCTGGGCTCGCCCATCGGCCTGGACCGGCTGATCGTGCTGGCCGGGGTGCTGGCCACCATGCTGGCCGCCGCCCGCGACCCCCGGGTGACCCTGGCCACCCGCCCGGTGCACCTGGGCTTGGCCGTGGCCGCGGTGACGGCCATCGGCTCGGCGCTGGTGGCGCACACGCTCACCACCACCGTGGGGCTGTACGCCCTGCTGGACCACTTCGGGCTGGTGCCGTTCCTGGCGTTCGCGGTGGCCCCGTACGCGTTCCGTGGCACGCGCGACCGCATGGCCCTGGTGAAGACCCTGGTGATCATGGGGGCCTACCTGGGGGCCACCGCCGTGTTCGAGCGGGTCGGCCCCCACGTCCTGGTGTTCCCCCGTTTCATCCTCGACCCCAGCGTGGGCCTGCACGCCGACCGTGCGCGCGGCCCGTTCCTGGAGGCCTCGGCCAACGGCGTGGTCATGGTGATGTGCGGCATCGCCTGCTGGTACGGAGCGCTGCACCTGGGCCGTCGCTGGAGGTGGGCCTGCATCGCCGCGGGCGGGCTGTGCACCCTCGGCATCGCCCTCACCCTCACCCGTTCGGCATGGATCGCCGGCGTGGTGGCCGGTGGCCTCGCCCTGGGCTACTCCCGCCGGCACCGCCGCTACCTGCTGCCCGCCGCGGCCGGGCTGGTGGCCGTCGTGGCCATGGCCCTGCTGCTGCTGCCCGGCTTCGCGGGCTCGGCCCAGCAGCGCGCCAACGACCAGTCGCCCGTGTGGGACCGGCAGAACCTGGTGGTGGCGGCCACGCGGGTGATCGACGACAAGCCCCTGTTCGGGCTGGGCTGGGGCCGCTTCCCGCTGGACGGTCGCGCCTACTTCCGCCAGGCCGACACCTACCCCATGCAGGGTGAGGGCCTGGTGGTGCACAACGTGCCGCTGCTGTACGCCGCCGAAATGGGCCTGGCGGGCGCCGGCATCTGGCTGGTGGCCGTCACCGTGGCCCTGGTGGGCCCCATGACCCGCCGCCTCGGGCCCATCATGGAGGACTGGCAGGCCGCGCACCTGGCCATCGTGGCCGCGTGGGCCATCGTGTCGATGTTCGCCCCGCTTGCCCAGATGCTGCCGAACCTGCTGGTGTTCCTGTGGGCCGGAATCACCGCCGGGGCGGTGCCGTGGATGAGCCCGCTCAGCGCGCGGCGTCAGGCCGCCGCTGCGCGCGCCGGTGGGCCGCCGCATACACCGCCCGATGCGGCGCCAGCAGCCCTCGCGTCCGCGTGAGGCCCGCCTGGGCCAGCGCCCCGTCCAGGTGGCGCAGGACGTAGTGGTGCAGGGTGGCGAACTCCGGCTCGCGCACCGGCCGGCCCAGGGCGGTGGCCTTGATGAGGCTCTGGCTGTAGCGCGAGGTCATCACCCGCACGCGACGCGCGAACTCTGACCGGGTGAGGAAGCGCGGGCCCACGATGAGCAGCGCGTCGAGGTCGCCGGGCACCTGGATCCGCATCCGCATGGCGAAGCCGCTCTGGGCCCCCGCGCGCACCACGTCGTACGTGAGCACCTGCGGCACGAACACGAACTCGCCGCGCTCCAGCACCGTGGCGCAGCCGATCTTGTCGGTGGCCGGGCCGGGCGCGCCGTGGGGATGCCCGGGCGGCCAGGGCTCCTGCGGGTACAGGTGGGCGCCGTCCACGATGGCCTCGCGCCGGAACATGCACGCCGACGGCGTGCCGAACGTGTCCGGACCCCCCAGCAGGTACCGGCGCATGGCCTCCCGGCCCGGCATGCGGTGCGGCGGCGGGACGGCCCGGGAGGGCGCCACCACGCTGCCCTCACGCCAGCGCGCCGCCACCATCACCGTGTCCGGGTGGGCGGCGGCCGCCAGCATCGCGGTGAGGCACTGCGGCACCATGCGGTCGTCGGCCCCCAGGTGTTTCACCCAGGGGATCTCCCCGGGAGCCTGTGCCGTGGCCCGGTTCCAGGAGCCCAGCATCTCCAGGTGCTGGTCGAACCGCACCAGGCGCACGCGCGGGTCGTCGGCGGCGGCGTCCGCGACGATGCGCACCGTGTCGTCGGTGCTGGCATTGTCCACCACCAGGTGCACCCAGTCGCCGCGATCCTGGGCCTGCACCGAGCGGATGCAGTCCGCGATGAGCCCTCCCCCGTTGTACACGGGGGTGATCACGCAAACCGACGGTGGCGCGTGGGTCTCGGTCACCGCACGAGAATGTAACGCAACAACCCCGGAGAACCCGTGAGCCCGCAGCCGACGCCGCACGAACCGTCCCCCGAGGCCCGGGCGCTGCAGCACCGCGCGCATCGCCTCATCCCCGGCGGCAGCCACACCTACGCCAAGGGCGACGACCAGTACCCGGACACCGCGCCGCCGCTGATCGTGCGCGGCGAGGGGTGCCACGAATGGGATACCGACGGGCGCCGGTACATCGGGTACGCCCTGGGGCAGCGCTGCGTCACGCTGGGCCACGGCCGGGCCGAGGTGGTGGAGGCGGCCGCGCGCGCCCTGCGCGACGGCACCAACTTCAACCGCCCCTCACTGCTGGAGGGCGACGCGGCCGAGGCGCTCCTGTCGCTGGTGCCCGCCGCGGACATGGTGAAGTTCACCAAGGACGGCTCCACGGCCAACACCGCCGCCCTCAAGCTGGCGCGGGCCGCCACCGGGCGCCGTTTCGTGGGCCTGTGCGTGGACCACCCGTTCTTCTCGTACGACGACTGGGCCATGGGGATCACCCCGGTGGACGCCGGCATCCCCGACGAGGCCAAGGCCCTCACCGACACGTTCCGGTTCAACGACCTGGACTCGGTGGATGCGCTGTTCGACCGGCACCCCGGGGATGTGGCGTGCCTCATGCTGGAGCCCTGCCGGCCCGACGTGGACCCCGCGCCGGGCTTCCTGGAGGGCCTGCGGCAGCGCTGCAGCGAGCGCGGCACCGTGCTGGTGTTCGACGAGATGACCACCGGGTTCCGGTTCCATCTGGGCGGCGGGCAGGCGCTGTTCGGGGTGGCCCCCGACCTGTCCACCTTCGGCAAGGCCATGGGCAACGGCGTGGCCATCAGCGCCCTGCTGGGCATCCGCGACCTCATGGAGCTGGGTGGCCTGGCCACCACGGCACCGCGGGTGTTCCTGTTGTCCACCACCCACGGCGCGGAGTCGCCGGGCCTGGCCGCCGCCATGGCGGTGATGGACATCTACCTCCGCGAGGGCGTGGTGGACCGGCTGGCCCAGACGGGTGAGACGCTGCGGACCCTCCTGGGGCAGGTGATCGACGCCGCCGGCGTGGGCGACGCCGTGGACGTGCGCGGCCGCCCCCAGGGCCTGCTGTTCGGCACCCGCGACCCGCAGGGGCGCCCCTCGCAGGCCTACCGCACCCTGTTCCTGCAGGAGCTGGTCCGCAACGGCGTGCTGGCCCCCTCGCTGCTGGTGAGCAACGCCCACACGGCGCGCGACCTGGACCACACCGCCCGTGCGTTCGCGGCCGCCCTGGAGGTGTACCGGCAGGCCCTGGAGCGCGGTGGCGTGGACGGCCTGCTGGTGGGCCCGCCCAGCATGAGCGTGTACCGGCGTCACAACGTGGAGCCGTGAGGCACCGCACCGGCGCCGTGGTGGCCGCCGCCCTGCTGGCGGTGGTCGGCGCGGCGCTGCTGTTCTCACGACCTGGGAACAACGCGCCCAGCGGCGCGGGCGCGCGGGGTGACGAGCGCTGGTTCGCGGCCGACAGCGTGTGGAACGCGCCGCTCAGCCGCGACACGCCGGTGGCCGCCGACTCGGCCGCCGTTGTGGCCAACCTGGCCCGGCAGGCGGCGGCAGGTGCCTACTTCAACACCGACCGCTACAGCGTGCCCGTGGTGATCGTGCCCGGCAGTCAGCCGGCGGTGCGGGTGCGCGACCGCGACGACGGCTTCATGGCGCAGGTGGACTCACCGTACGGCTGGGGGCTGGTGCCCCTGCCGTCCACCGCGCGGCCCTCGGCGGGCACCGACGGGCACCTGGTGATCTGGCAGCCGTCCACCGACACCATGTGGGAGTTCTGGGCCTTCCGCAACGACGCCGACGGCCCCAGCGCCCTGCACGGGGCCCGCATCCCCCACGTGTCCACCAGCCCGGGGTGGCTGCCGTCACCCTACGGCGCCACGGCCTCGGGCCTGCCGCTGGTTGCCGGCCTGGTCACGGCCGACGACATGGCCCGGGGCCGCATCGACCACGCCCTGGCGCTGGGCATCCCGCACCCGCGGGCGAAGGTGTTCGTGGCCCCGGCCACCCGCACCGACGGCGCCGACCCGCAGGCCGCGGCGCCCGCGGAGGGTCAGCGGTTCCGGCTGGACCCGTCGGTGGACGTGGACAGGCTGGGGCTCTCCCCCTTCGTGGCCATGCTGGCCCACGCCGCGCAGGACCACGGCATCATCGTGCGCGACACCGCGGGGGTGGTGGTGATGTACGGCGAGGACCCCACCGCGCTGGCGGTGGACCCCTTCGCCTCAGCCCTCAACGGGGCGGATCGGACTGCGCTGATGCGGAGCTTTCCGTGGGATCGGCTGCAGCTGCTGTCTCCGCCAGGCTGAGCTCGCAGGCGGCGCACAGCTCGGCCGACTCCTCGCGGGCCCGGCGCCCGTCACGCTCCAGCGCCTCGCGGTCGACGCCCACCTGGCTGCGGTCGATGGCCTTGTGCATCTGGCCGATGCGCTCCCCCACCCGCTCCAGCTCGGAGCCCACCTCGTTGAACATGGTCACCACGCGCGCGGCGTCGTCGGTGCGGGCCACCTCGATGCGCCCCGCCACCTCGAGGTTGCGCAGCGCGCCGATGCGGCGCTCCAGGTCCTCGATGCTGCTGCGCAGCTGGGGCAGCTGACCCTCCAGGGCCGTGCGCAGGTCCAGCACGCCCGTGACGGCGCCGGACACCATGCCCACCAGCCCGTCCAGCTCGCGCACCGCGGCGCCCTCACCGGCGCCGTCCTCCATCTCCAGCGCGAAGAACCGGGCCATGTCGGCCTGCACCTTGGCCAGCGACATCTGGAAGGCCACCGCGTGCAGCAGCTCCAGGATGGGCTCGGCCTCCACGCGCAGCTTGGCCGCCTCGGCGGCCACGGCGCTGGCCGACTGGCCCATCAGGTCGGCGACGGCCCCCAGGGTGGCGGCCCGGGAGTCCAGCCGCACCGCGGCCAGCAGGGTGTTCATGGCGCCCAGGCGGATGCCCTCCGCGAACGAGCGCACGGCCTCCAGGCCGGTGTGCACGGCCGCGTGGCAATCCACGTACTGCTCCACCGTGGCGAACAGGCCGTCGATGTGCTTGCCCAGGAGCGCCAGGCCCGTGTCGGAGCCCACCAGGCGGTCGTCGGTCACCGCGGCGTCGCGGTTGCTCAGCTCGGCCGGCAGGGCGGCGCGCATGAACTCGGCGTAGTCCCGGAAGCCGGCGTCGCTCAGGCCGCGCACCAGCACCGGCATGGAGGCCGCGATGACCTCGTCCACCGGGGTGCCCTCGGCCTCCAGCTCCAGCTCCACCGCGCGCACGGCGGCGTACAGGGCCTGGGCGGCGTCGAAGTGCGGGGCGGTCGGCTTGAGGCGCACCGACAGGAAGCCCCCGTCGTGCGGGACGATGGTGGCCATCACCCAGTAGTACGAGCCGTCGCGGGCCATGTTCTTGACGTAGGCGGCCACGGGCCGGTCGGCCAGCAGCTGGTCCCACACCAGCTGGAACGCCGCCCGCGGCATGTCCGGGTGACGCACGATGTTGTGGGCCGCCCCGATGAGGGTGTCCTGCGGCCAGCCGGAGACGCGCACGAACACGTCGTTGCCCGAGCGGATGTGCCCCTTGCGGTCGGTGCGCGAGAAGAACAGCTCCTCGAGCCCGAAGCGGGACTCATGCGAGGTGGGGACCGGGCGTTCGCGTGCCAATGGAGCTCCGATTCGTGGTGGCCGGGCGGGGTGCGCCCGCGATCAGACCGCGGCCAGCTGGTCGGCCTCGTCGGTGGCCGCGGCGGCGTCACGCGCCAGGGCGTCCACGTCGATGGCGGCCTCCTGGCGGTCGACGGCCGCGTGCATTGCGGTGATGCGCTCGCCCACGGTGCCCAGCTCGGTGCGGATCTGGTCGAACAGGGTCACCACCCGGTCGGCGCCGGGGATGCGGGCGATCTCGATGCGGCCGGCCACGTCCAGCGACCGCAGCACCTTGATGCGCTCCTCCAGCTGGCCGATGCTGCCGCGCAACGGCATCAGCTGGGCCTCGATGTCGCCGCGCACGCGCATCACCTGCTGCACCTCACCGGTGACCAGCCCGACGATGTCGCGCAGGTCGCCGCCGTGCTCGGCGTGACCGCCCTCTGAGGCCTGGATCTCCTCGGCGAAGAACCGGGCCAGGTCCACCTGCACCTTGGCCAGCGAGACGCTGAACGCCAGGTCGTGCAGCACGCTCATGATGGGGGCGGCCTCGTCGGTGAGCACGCCCACCTGCTCCGCCACCGACCGCGCGGACGCGCCCATGAGGTCGGCCACGGTGCCCAGCGTCACGGCCTGGCCGTCCAGGTGCGTGGCGGCCAGCAGCGCGTTCATGGCGCCCAGGCGGATGTCCTCCGCGAAGTTGCGCACGCCCACCAGCCCTTTGGAGAGGGCCTCGTGGGTGTCGAGGTAGTGGTCCAGCGAGGCGAACAGGTCGTCCAGGTGCTTGCCCAGGTGGTACAGCCCGCCGCTTGTGGGCCCCACGTGGGGGCGGCCCGCGATGGCCTGGCCCCGCAGCTGCAGCTCGGTGGGCAGCGCGGCCCGCATGAAGTCGGTGTACGTGGGGAACCCCGCGCCCTGCAGGATCTCCACCAGCTGGGCCACCGAGTGCTCGATGACCTCGCGCACCGGCATGCCCTGCTCCTCCAGCTCCAGCTCGGTGGCCCGCACGATGGGGTACACCGCCTGGACGGCCTCCCAGTGGGGGCCGCTGGGCTTGAGCCGCACCGACAGGAACCCGTCGCCGTGCGGCACGATGGTGGCCATCACCCAGTAGGCGTCACCGTTCTTGGCCATGTTCTTGACGTAGCCGGCCACGGGGTGCCCGGCCAGCAGGTAGTCCCACACCACCTGGAAGACGGCGCGCGGCATGTCCGGGTGCCGGATGATGTTGTGCGGGGCGCCGATGAGCTCGTCCCGGTCCCAGCCGGAGATGCGGCTGAACACCTCGTTGCCGCTGAGGATGTGTCCCTTGCGGTCGGTGGTGGAGAAGAACAGCTCGTGCGCCTCGAACCGCCGCTCACGGTCGGTGGGCGTCACACGATTGATGGCCATGGCACGCGTATCGGCCTCGTGCCGTGGGCCTTGAACCGGATGGCGAGGGAACTGTGGTGGTTCCGCCCGCCATCCGGCGGTTTGGTGCGGTTTACGCGGCCGAGCTGGCGGCCGTGCCGGCCTTGCGATCCAGGGCCGCCTGGGCGGCCGCGATGCGCGCCGTCTGCACGCGGAACGGCGAGCAGGACACGTAGTTCATGCCCACCGAGTCGAAGAACCGGATGCTGTCCGGGTCTCCTCCGTGCTCACCGCACACGCCCAGCTTGATGTCGGGCTTGACGGCGCGGGCCTTGTCCTTGGCGATGCGCACCAGGGCCCCCACGCCCGCCACGTCCACGTGCTCGAACGGGTTCACCAGCACCACGCCCTGCTCCAGGTAGCGCGCCAGGAACTTGGTCTCGGCGTCGTCGCGGGAGAACCCGAGGGTGGTCTGGGTGAGGTCGTTGGTGCCGAACGAGAAGAAGTCGGCCTGGCGGGCGATCTCGTCGGCCACCAGGGCGGCCCGGGGCAGCTCGATCATGGTGCCCACCATGTAGTCCAGGGTCTCGTTCTGCTCGCGCAGCACGGTCTCGCAGACGTCGATGGTCTCCTGGCGCATGAGGCGCAGCTCCTCCTCGAAGCCCACGAGGGGGATCATGATCTCCACCAGCGGCGCCTGGCCGGACTCCTTCTTCACCCGGCAGGCCGCGTTCATGATGGCCGCCACCTGCATGCGGTAGAGGTCGGGGATCTCGATGCCCAGGCGGCACCCGCGGGTGCCCAGCATCGGGTTGACCTCCATCAGCTTCTCCACCTTGGGCAGCTGCTCGGCGGCCTCCGGGTCGGAGGTGCCGGTGAGCTCCGCGCGCTCCAGCCGCAGCCGCAGCTCGGTGTGGTCGGGCAGGAACTCGTGCAGCGGCGGGTCCAGCAGGCGGATGGTCACCGGCAAGCCCGCCATGGCCCGGAAGATGCCCACGAAGTCGTCCTCCTGGAACACGCGCAGCTTGTCCAGCGCGGCCACCAGGTCGTCGTGGTTGTCGGCCATGATCATGTCCCGCACGATGGGCAGCCGCTCGTCGCCGCCGAACATGTGCTCGGTGCGGCACAGACCGATGCCCTCGGCCCCGAACTCCCGGGCGCGCTCGGCGTCCTCGGGGGTGTCGGCGTTGGTGCGGATGTTGAGGTCCCGGTGCTGGTCGGCCCAGCCCAGGATGCGCTCCAGGTATGGGTTGTGCGGGTCGGCGGGCAGCAGCGGCGCCGCGCCGATGTACACCCTGCCCGTCGTCCCGTCGATGGTGACGGTGTCGCCGGCCTTGAGGGTCTGGTCGCCCACGGTGGCCACACCCGCGGCCTCGTCCACGTGGATGGCACTGACACCCGTGACGGCCGGGGTGCCCATGCCCACCGCCACGATGGCGGCGTGGCTGGTCTTGCCCCCGCGGGCGGTGAGGATGCCCTGGGCGGCCACCATGCCGTGGAAGTCGTCCGGGGTGGTCTCGTCGCGCACCAGGATCACCGGCGTGCCGGCCTTGCCCAGGGTCTCGGCCTCGTCGGCGTCGAACACCACCTGGCCGCAGGCGGCGCCGGGGCTGGCGGCCACGCCGGTGGCGACGGCCGGGGGCGCGTTCTCGGCGTCCAGCTGGGGCAGCAGCAGCTGGCGCACCTGACCGGCGTCCACCAGGGTCTGCATGGACTCCTCGGGGGTCACCAGGCCCTCATCCACCATGTCCACCGCGATGCGGGCCATGGCCTGCGCGCTGCGCTTGCCGTTGCGCGTCTGCAGCATGTAGAGCTGGCCATCCTCGATGGTGAACTCCACGTCCTGCATGTTCTTGTAGGTCTTCTCCAGCATGGCCATCGTCTGGACCAGCTTGTCGTACGCCTCGGGCAGGTGGTTGGCCAGCTCGGGCAGCGGGTCGGGGGTGCGGATGCCCGCCACCACGTCCTCGCCCTGCGCGTTCACCAGGAACTCGCCGAACGGCTCGTCGTGCTCGCCGGTGGTGTTGTTGCGCGTGAACGCCACGCCGGTGGCCGACTTGGGGCCCGTGTTGCCGAACACCATCTGCTGCACGTTCACCGCGGTGCCCAGCTCGTGCGGGATGCGGTTGACCCGGCGGTAGTCGCGGGCGCGCTTGTTGTCCCAGCTCTCGAACACCGCGCGGATGGCGCCGTCCAGCTGCGCGCGCGGGTCCTGCGGGAAGTCCTCGCCCTTGTGCTGCCGGAAGATGTCCTTGTACTGGCCCACCAGCTCGCGCAGGTCGTCGGCGGTGAGGTCCACGTCGGCGCTCACCCCGCGCGCCGTCTTCATCGCGGTGAGGGCCTCCTCGAACAGGGCCCGCTCCACCTCGGCCACCACGTCGCCGTACATCTGGATGAAGCGGCGGTAGGAGTCGTATGCGAACCGGGGGTTGCCCGTGCGGGCCGCCATGCCCTCCACCGAGGCGTCGTTCATGCCCAGGTTGAGGACGGTGTCCATCATGCCCGGCATCGAGAACTTGGCGCCGCTGCGTACCGACACCAGGAGCGGGTCGGTGGGATCACCCAGCTTCTTGCCGGCGAACGCCTCCAGGTTCGCGAGGTGCTGGGTGACCTCGTCGGCCAGGCCGTCGGGGAACCGGTGCTCGTTGTTGAGGTAGTCGATGCACGTGGAGGTGGTGATGGTGAACCCCTGTGGCACCGGCACCCCCAGGCGGGTCATCTCGGCGACGTTCGCGCCCTTCCCGCCCAACGTGTCCTTCATGTCCCGGGAGCCCTCGGAGAAGTCATACACCCGCTTCGTGGCCACCGTGCTCACCGTTCGCCCCCTTGATCGGTCACTTTCGTGAAGTCGGCCACGCGCAGCAGCACCGCCGCGGCCTCGTTCACCAATGCGTATCGACGCGCTCGCACCGCCGGGTCGTCGGCGTTCACCAGCACGTCCGTGAAGAAACGGTCCACCGCGTCGGCCAGCGGCCGTGCGGCGTCGAGGGCCGCGGTGAAGCTTCCCGCGGCGCGGCCCTCCTCGATCCCGGCCCGGGCGGCCGCGAGCGCGGCGGCCAGGGCGTCCTCGCCCGCGTCGCCAACCGACGCGAAGCGCACACCGGGGTCCTCAGCGCGGGCCCCGATCTTGACCAGTCGTGTGCACGCGGTCCATGCGTGCGTGAAGGCCTCCGTGCCGCGCGCGGCCTGGATGGCGCGCGCCCAGCCGGCCACCCGCACCAGGCTGGACAGGCCGGCGCCCTGCGCCGCGGCGCTGGCCTCGGCACCCACGCCCTCCTCGGCCAGCGTGTAGGCCAGGCGGTCGCCGATGAAGGCCTCCAGGTTGCCGATGGCGGTGGCGTCGTCCAGTTCCAGGTTGGCGCCCTGCCCGCGGAACCCCTCCGCCGCGGTGGACAGCCAGGGGGCGTGTGGCGTGTCCCAGCCGCGGTCCAGCAGCAGCCGAACCACCCCGGCGGCGGCGCGCCGCAGGGCGTACGGATCCTTCGACCCGCTCGGCACCTCGTTCACCAGGAACGCCCCGGTGAGGTTGTCCAGCTTCTCGGCCAGGGCCACCACCGCACCTGCGGGACCGCTGGGCAGCGGCGAGTCGGGGCCCTCCGGCAGATAGTGCTCCCGCACCGCGGCGCACACATCGGCGGGCACCCCATCGAGCTCTGCGTACACCGCGGCCACCTCGCCCTGCAGGTCGCTGAACTCGGCCACCAGCACCGCGCCCTGGTCGGCCTTGGCCAGCGATGCGGCCTTGACGGCGTGGTCGATGGTGACGGCGTCCAGCCCGGTGTCGGCCGCGATGCGGAAGGCCAGGGCCTCCAGGCGGTCGCGCTTGTCGGCCATGGTGCCCAGGCGTTTGTGGAACACGATGGTGGCCAGCCGCTGGTTGAGGGCCGGCAGGCCGGCCTCGCGGTCGCGGTCGAAGCTGAACGCGGCGTCCTGCAGGCGGGCGTCCAGCACGCTGGCGTTGCCGTGCGCGATCACCTCACCGTGCGCGGGATCGCCGTTGCTCACCGACAGGAAGCGCGGTTGCAGCGTGCCGTCGGCGGCGCGCAGCGGGAAGTACCGCTGGTGGCTCTGCATTGCGGTGATGAGCACGCGCTCTGGCAGCCGCAGGTGCTCGGGCTTGATGTCGCCCACCAGGATGCCGGGCCGCTCCACCAGGAACAGCACCTCCTCCAGCTTGCCGCCCGGGTCGCTCCACTCCACGCCCAGCCGCCGGGCCTCGCGGTCGAGGCCGTCCACGATCTCGGTGCGGCGCTCGGCGTGGTCGGCCACCACCGCCTGCGCGCGCAGCGCCTCGCGGTAGCCGGCGGCGTCGGCGATCTCCGCCGGGCCGCCCAGGAACCGGTGCCCGCGGCTGGTGCCGCCGGCCCGCAGGCCCTGCAGCTCGAACTCCACGGTGCGCGAGCCCAGCTTGGCCACCAGCCACCGCACGGGGCGGCTGAACCGCAGGCCCTCGCCGTCACCCCAGCGCATGTTCTTGCCAAAGCGGATGCCCTCCAGCACCGCGCGGGCCAGCTCGGGCATCAGCTCGGCGGTGTCGGCGGCGGGCTCCTGCCGCACGGCGAACACGTAGCGGCGGCCGCCGTCCTCGCGCAGCACCAGGTCCTTGGCCTCCACGCCCTGCGCCCGGGCGAAGCCTTCAGCGGCCTTGGTGTGGTTGCCGTCGGCGTCCAGGGCGGCCTGCTCGGCGGGGCCGCGCACCTCCACGGTGCGCCCGTCGCGGGCCTCGGGAAGGTCGGGCACGAACACCGCGATGCGCCGGGGCGCCACCATCACGGTGGGCTCGCGCTCGGGCAGCCGCGCCGCCGCGAGCGCCTGGGTCATCAGCCCGGGTACCTGGGCGATGGCCTCGCGGCACGCCGAGGCGGGCAGCTCCTCGCAGCCGATCTCGATGAGCAGGTCAGGCATCCACGGCCTCCCGCGGCTCACGCGATGCCACGTAGGCCTGCGCCACCTTGGCCGCAAGCGCCCGCACCCGCCAGATGTACGCGCCGCGCTCGGTGACGCTCACCACGCCGCGGGCGTCCAGCAGGTTGAAGCTGTGGCTGCACTTGAGCACCTGGTCGTAGGCGGGCAGCACCAGCCCCGCCGCCAGACAGCGCGTGCACTCGAGCTCGTGCTGGTTGAACTGGGCGAACAGGGCCTCGGTGTCGGCGACCTCGAAGTTGTAGGCGCTCCACTGGCGCTCGTTCTCCTGGTAGACGTCCCCGTAGGTGACCCCGTTGGACCACTCCAGGTCGTACACCGAGCCCACGCCCTGCAGGTACATGGCGATGCGCTCCAGCCCGTAGGTCAGCTCCACGCTGATGGGCGTGAGGTCGATGCCGCCGGCCTGCTGGAAGTAGGTGAACTGGGTGATCTCCATCCCGTCCATCCACACCTCCCAGCCCAGGCCCCAGGCGCCAAGGGTGGGCCCCTCCCAGTCGTCCTCCACGAACCGGATGTCGTGCTCCTCCGGTTTGAGGCCCAGCGCGGTGAGGGAACCCAGGTAGAGGTCCTGCACGTCCTCCGGCGAGGGCTTGAGGATGACCTGGTACTGGAAGTAGTGCTGCAGCCGGAACGGGTTCTCGCCGTAGCGGCCGTCGGTGGGCCGGATGGAGGGCTCCACGTAGGCGGTGCGCCACGGGTCGGGGCCCAGGCTGCGCAGCAGGGTGGCGGGGTTGAACGTGCCCGCGCCCACCTCGGTGTGGTACGGGTTCATGATCAGGCACCCGTGCCCGTCCCAGTACGCGTGCAGGCGGAGGATGACCTCCTGGAAGGTCAACGCCAAAGGGCCGCCTCAGCTCTGATCACAACGGTCCTCCTCCGGGTGCTCGGCGCGGGCAGCATACCGGCCCGCAATCGCCGGTCAGGGCCCGTCGGCGGCCCGGCCGTCAGCCGGTGACACCCGTCTGCGGCAGCGGGGTCATACCGGGGTGGCCGAGCGCAGCCGCACCCCCAGGTGCTCGGCCAGCACCAGGCACCACCCGCTCCACCCAGGGCGGCCGCTGCCGGGCAGGCGTCGGCCTCGGCCAGGGGCCGCCCCACCAGCGCCGCGAACGCGGCCAGCACCACCAGGCTCGGGGCTCGCCGCCCCGTGCGCACTCAGGCACAGCGCCCCGCCCGCCCGCGCGAGAAGCCCCACCAGCGGCGGCCGGCGCCGCCCCGGCGCCCCCATGCGCGGCAGCAGGCCGTTGATCACCAGCAGCTTCGCGGCAACCAGCACCACGGGTCAAGCCGCGGGGGCTGGCCGGGGCGGCACGCCGGTGAGCAGTTCCAGGGCGCGGCACAGCAGATGGAACACGGAGCGGGTTGGGTTCGTGCTCGGGCGTGGTGCGCAGCACAGTCTCCAGCAGGCAGCCGGCGGCCGCCAGGCGTAGCCCTCCACCGAGCCCTGCGGGGCCTTCGCGAACCGAGGCGCCGCGGACAGTGCACATGTCCCCCCGGCCCTCGTGCAGCTGCAGCTGCACGTGCACGCTGAACGGCCCAGCCTGGAGGTGGCCTTGCGCGCCCTGGCGATGGCCGACACGCGACCCCGCTCCAGCGTGCGGAGCGACAGCACCGCATCGGCCTGCCGTAGCGGATGGTGCGCAGCACCACGGCGTCGGCGTCGAAGGTGGACATGGTTCGTCTACCTGATCTCGGCGTCGTGAACGTGCACCGAATCGAACTCGACCACCCAGCCCTCGGTGCCGCGCAACGCACCCAGAAGTGCATCCGACGTGCCGACTTACGTGGACCTGCAACGAGCCTTGCACGCCCGCGCGCCGTCGTCGCGCGCCAGCTGGGGGGCGCCCCCGGCCCGGTGTGCAGCTGGTGCAGCTCGAGCCCTGCGATCTCATGCCCGGTTGGCGGCAACGTGGACGCACGCGTCCACGATCTTGCAGCTTGATGCCCTCTAGGTCACGCACCGTCTCCAGGAAGCGGTCGCCCAATCGAACCTGGCCGAGCGGATACGCCAGCCTGTCGTGCTCCGGGTACAGCGCCTCGTGGGCTACAGCCAGCGCCGCCACAAATGATGGCCAGTTCGCCATCACGCGCCGGGTCGGCCTCATGCTGCGCGACGTTGTTACGGCGAGCCTGCTCATCGCGGCGTCTGGCGCAACTGCGGCGCAATCGCTTCGCGAGCTCGTCGGCCGCCCGCAACTGGTGCCCATCGCTTCCAGCTGCGCTCAGTCGCGCACCCGCCCCGCAGGCGCTCGCCGTTCGACACCCTCAATGTCCTCATCGCCTCAGCCAGGAACACCGGCCCGCCTCCAGCGCCGCAGCGGCACAGCCCCCGTGGTCCCGGCGGGCGCATCGATCAGCGACAGGTCGGCCGCGCGCCTTCACATCGATGCCCACGGGCGGAACGCCGCCACCTGCCGGGCCTCCAGATCCGAGGCTGCGGCGTTCTGGCGCCTACCGGGCGGACACGCCCCGTACCCCGGGCAACAGCTCCACCAGCAGCCCCGTTGGCATTGCGCCGCACGAAGCGGCCTCGGACGACGTCACCGTGCCTGCTCGGCAGCATTCACCCACGGATCCCCAATGAACGCGCCCACATCCAGTCGCACTTGGTCGTCGGTGACCTCCCCCACCAGGGCGGTGACCGCTGCCCTGCGAACGACCTCCGCAGGCTCCACCTGCCCGGGCACCAGATAGTTGCGATGCTCGTAGGCGGTGCCAGAAGCCCCCAGATCGACGGCCGCCCTTCGTCCCGGACACGACAGTCCCCACAACCTGGTCGCCCCGATAAAGACGCGCGGCGTCCTCGATGTGTTCGTTACCATGGCGACCAGACGGCGTTCCGCGGCCGCCTCGCCGCCGGACTTCACCCAGATGATCGGGTGGTCGTGCAGGCTATCGTCGACCGCAAGGCCCGGCCACCAGACTCCGGCACGCACCCCCGTGAGCCTCGAAACGGTCCGGCAGTGCATCCGCCAGCGCGCGAGTGGCCGGTCCGGTTGCGAGCGCCACCATCAGCGCGAGGCCGACCTCGCCACCGCCGCCGGCGAGACGTGGAACCACCCGATGGTCCGAGGTCACCGCACGATGGGTCAGCCGCGATCAGGATCGAGGATGCTGGGCACCAGACGGTCCCGCACCTCGTCGGCCGACATCGCGGGGTGGCCCATAACGCGTACCTTAGCGCCGCTTCGCGGACCCCCTGACGGCTGATACCCTCCGGGGTATGCCACACATTGAGATCTACACATCACGCGTCTGCCCCTACTGCATCCGCGCCAAGCGCATGCTGGACGCCAAGGGCGTGCAGTACGAGGAGCACATGCTGGACCTCACACCCGAGAGCCGCCAGGCCCTCGTGGACCTCACGGGCCGCATGACGGTGCCGCAGATCATCGTCGACGGCACGCCCATCGGCGGCTACGACGACATCGCCGCCATGGACCAGCGCGGCGAGCTGGACCCCCTGCTGGGCCGCTCCTAACCGCCCGCACGCCGGCCGCCACGGGTCAGCCCCGGCGGTCGGCCCCCGTGGGCACGCCCCGGACGGCCGTGGCGCTGCGCACGGCGTCGCGGATGGCCGTCTCCGTGAGGGTGGCCGCCACCATGCCCACCGCGAAGGCGCTGGTGGGCCGCTGGCCGCCGGCCAGGGTGAACGACACGTCGCCGTCGATGGGCGTGTGCACGGGCACCACCGCGCGCGCCACGCCCGAGGACACCATGCGCGCCACCTGCGCGGCCTCCGGCTTGGTGAGCGCCGCGTCGGTCATGGCCACCGCCAGGGTGGTGTTGGTGATGTCGGGGATCCGCGGGTGCGCGGGGATGATCTCGGTCACCGCCCGGCGGGCGTCCACGAAGCCCTCGCCGTCGCGCCAGGCCCCCGCCAGCACCTGATTGGTCTCGTCCAGCACATCGCCGAACGCGTTCACCACCACCAGCACGGCGGTGGTGACCCCGTCGCGGCCCGTGGCGCTGGCCAGACCCACCCCGCCCTTGCACCAGCCGGCCTGGCCGAACAGCTTGCCCACCGTGGCGCCCGTGCCCGCGCCCACCGATCCCCGGGCGGGGGGCGTCTCGACGGCCGCCTCGCAGGCGGCGCGCCCGGCCTCCGGGCCGGGCCGGCGGGGCCCGCCGCCGATGCCCAGGTCGAAGATCACCGCGGCCGGCACGATGGGCACGCGCGTGACGGCCACGTCGTAGCCCAGGCCGTGCTCGGCGCACCAGTCCACCACGCCGTCCACCGCGGCCAGCCCCAGCGCGCTGCCGCCGGTGAACAGCAGGGCGGTGATGCCCGCGAACGGCGACTCCACCGCCAGCAGCTCGGTGTGCATGGTGCTGGCCCCGCCGCCGCGCACGTCCATGACCGCCACCGTGCCCTGCGGGGGCAGGATGACGGTGCAGCCGGTGGCGCCCTCGACGTCGGTGTGGTGGCCCACCAGGAACCCCTGGGGCCACGGGGTCACGGGGCCACCTGGCAGCTTGGGCACAGATACGTGCCGCGCTGGGCCACCACGGTCTTGATGATGGTGGTGCCGCACCGGGGGCAGGGGTCGTCCCGGTGCAGGTGCACGCGCAGCAGGTCCTGCATGCTGCCGCGGTTGCCCATGCCGTCGCGGTAGGTGTCGATGCTGGCGCCGCCGGCGGCGATGGCCACCCGCAGCCGGTCGCGCACCGCGCGGTGCAGTCGCGCCACCTGCGCCGCGGTGAGTTCACCGGCCGGGTGCAGCGGGTGGATGCCCGCCTGGAACAGCGCCTCGTCGGCGTACATGTTGCCCACCCCCGCCACCACCGCCTGGTTCAGCAGCGCCGCCTTGATGCCCACCCGCCGGCCGCGCAGCCGGTCCCCCAGCACCCGGGCCGTGAAGCGGTCGTCCAGCGGCTCGGGGCCCACGCGGCCATGCCAGTAGCGCGCCTCGTCGGTGTGCACGGGGATCAGCCACATGCGCCCGAACCGCCGCTGGTCACCGAAGGTGAGGGTGCCGCCGTTCTCAAACCGCAGGAACGCCCGGAGGAACCGTTCCTCCCCCTCCGGCACCTCGCCGTCGCGCCAGTGGAGGCGCCCCGTCATGCGCAGGTGCACCGCCAGGGTGTCGCCGTCGTCCAGGCGGATCAGCAGGTACTTGCCGCGACGGTCCAGGGCGGTGACCACCCGGCCTGGCAGCAGGGCCTCCAGGGCCTCCGGCGGTTCGGGGTGCGTGAGCAGCGGGTCCACCACCTCGGCGTGGGTGATGCGCAGGCCGGGCAGGCGCTGGGCCAGCTGGCTGCGGATGGTCTCCACCTCGGGCAGCTCGGGCATCAGGTGGCGTCCGTGTCGCGCAGCAGCACCGCCGGCTGGGACTCGACCGGCCGGTCGCCGATCAGCAGGCAGTCCTCGATCTGGGTGACGCAGGCGTTGCCCATGTACTCGTCGCGGGCGTGCACGATGGCCACCGGGTCGCCCGCGGTGACGGGCTCCCCCACCCCCACCAGGATCTCCAGGCCCACGGCGTGGTCAACGTCCTGGGAGGGGTGCAGGCGCCCGGCGCCCAGCCGGCGCACCGCCTCGCCCACCACCCGGGCCGGCATCGCCGTGAGCACGCCCGAGCGGGGCGCGGGCACCTCCAGCCGCAGGGGCGCCTGCGGGGTGACGGCCACCTCGGTCCACGCGCTGGGATCACCGCCCTGGGCCTGCACCCAGCGCTCCGCGGCCGCCAGGGCCGTGCCGTCGGCCAGCGCCCGCCCGGCGCGCTCGGCGCCCTCACCCGCGGGCACAGCCCCCACCGCCTCGGCCAGCTCACCCGCCAGCGCCACGGCCACCATGCGGGCGTCCGGATCGCCCCCGCCGCTGAGCACCCGCCCGGCCTCGCGCACCTCCAGCGCGTTGCCCACGGCGCGCCCTCGGGGGGCCTCCATGGAGGTGACCACCCAGCGCACGGTGCGGTCCCACGGCTCGGCCAGGCGCACCATCAGGCCGGCGGCTCGCACCGCGGCCTCCCGGTTGGGCAGGAAGGCGCCGTCGCCGCAGGCCACGTCCACCACCACGCCCTTGGCTCCCCCCACGATGGCCCGCGCCATCACGGTGGCGGCGATCAGCGGCGGCACGTCCATGGTGGCGGTCTGGTCGCGCAGCACCGCGAGGCGCTCCTCGCCGGGCGCCAGGCGGTCGGTCTGGGACACCACCGCGCAGCCCACGTCGCGCACCTGCACCACGAACTCCTCCAGGCCCAGGCGGGCCCGGTAGCCCGGGATGGCCTCCAGGGAGTCCACCGCGCCGCCGACGTGCCCGCGGCCGCGGTCGGCGATGGCCGCCACGCGCACCCCCAGCGCCGCGGCCAGCGGCGGCACCACCAGGCCCGCCGAGCCGCCCACCACGCCGGTGGTGTGCAGGTCGCCCACCGCGCCGAGGGGCGCCAGATCGAGGCGGTCGCCGGAGGCGATGAGGGCGCTGGTCAGCGCCCGCACTGCATCCTCGTCCAGCCCGCGGGCGGCAGCCACGGCGCACCACGCCGCCATCTGCGGATCGGTGGCGCCGCCGGTGAGCCAGCTCACCACGAACGCGCGGACGTCGGCGGGCGGCACGGGCAGCCCGCGCGTGGCCCGTTCCAGCACCTCCAGCGGCGAGTGGGACACCGACATGGACGCCGATGGTACAGGTGTTCTGTAGTGTCACATTTCATGAGGCGAGCGCATGCACGTGCGGCGCTGGCGGCGGTGGTGACCACCTCGGTGTGCACCGGTGTGGCGGCCGCGCAGCAGACCCCCGCACCCACCACCACCCGCACCTCCAGCACCCCGGCCAGCACCACGCCGGCCACCACCACGACGGCGCCCACCAGCACCACCACGGCGCCCACCGCGCCCACGGCCCCCGCGGGGCCGCCGCGGCTGGCCAACCTCAAGCTGCCCAGCCTGGTCACGGCCACCCAGGGCCACGCCCGGTTCCTGGTGGGCGTGCGCACCCGCACCGCCGCCAAGATCACCGTGCAGATCACCGCGGTGAAGGGGAACCTGCTGGTCAAGACGGTGCAGTCCACCAAGCTGGAGGCCGCCGGCCGCGTCTACTTCCTGGTGGACGCCACCAACCAGCAGCGCTACCAGCTGCCCGCCGGCGCCTACCAGGTGCGTGTGCAGGCCGCCGACGCCCAGAACCGCATCTCGCCGCCGCTCACCAAGACCTTCCGCCTCAAGCTCACCGCCCCCCGCGGCCGGCTGGACGCCGACGTGCTGCAGCTGTGGCCCTCGCTGGCCCGCAGCCTGGGGATCCCGTCCCAGGACGGCCAGCTGGTGGGCGCGGTGGCCCCCGGCGGCCAGGCCGCCAAGGCCGGCATCCGCCGCGGCGACGTCATCACGGCCATCAACCAGATCCCCACGCTCAGCGGCGGGGGCCTGGCCACCGCCCTGCGGGCCCTGCCCGCCGACACCGCCGTGCCGGTGACGCTGCGCCGCGGTTCCTCCGAGGTGACCGTGCAGCTGAAGGCCAAGCCGGACTGGAACCCGGTGCCCGACTTCACCCGCGTGTACACCGTGGTGGCCAACCGGGAGCCCAAGTCCATGGCCTACGCGGTGGCGCGGGCCATGTACCTGGCGGCCTCCGGCAAGGGCGCCGACGCCCAGAAGCTGCGCGACGCCTGGCCGCTGGCCTGGCGCCTTGGCGCGGCCGGGCAGGCCGTGCAGGCGCAGATCCTCGAGAAGTCCGGTCAGGCCAAGCCCGCACTGGGGGCGTGGAACCGCGCCGCCGAGGCCGATCCGCACATGGCGGCCGCCCAGTTCGGCCGCGGTCTGGCGTACAACGCCCTGGGCAAGGACGCGCGGGCCGCCGCCGCGTTCGCCAAGGCCTTCGAGCTGGACCAGAAGGACTCCTCGGCCGCAGCCTTCCAGGCGTTCTCCCTCATCCGCGCCGGCAAGACCGCCGAGGCCCGTCAGCCCGCCCTGGCCGCCGAGGCCGTGGACCCCTCCGACGCCAACGCCAAGGTGGCGGCGGGCATCGCCCTCATCGAGACGCACAACCCCGCCGCCGGCGTGGTGAAGCTGCGCGAGGGCCTGCTGCTCACCGATGACGCGGCCCGCGCGCAGTCCATCATCGACCAGTACCTGGAGCCCGCCGACAAGTAGCCGGCGGGCCTGGCGCGAGATCAAGCGTCATCGCGCGTCCTTTACTTAGACTGTGTTAGAGTAAAGGCATGGCGCGAGTGTCCTCCAAGAATCAGATCACGCTCCCCGTGGACGCGATGCGTGCCGTCGGGTTGCGCCCGGGTGATGAGGTCACCGTCCGCCCGGCCGGCGACGGCGAACTCGTGATCGCGGTCCGCGGGTCTCGCGTGCGACGACACGCGGGAATCGCACACGGCATCTACCAGCCCGACGAGCTCGACCGGCTGCGGGACGAGTGGGATCGCTGATCCTTGACGCCAGCGTCCTGATCGGACTGCTGGACGCCGCCGACGCGCATCACCGCACCAGCGTTGATGACGTCGCGGCTGCCGATCAAGCCGGAACGGTCCTCCTCACGCCCGCCAGCGCGTACAGCGAGGCGCTGGTGGCCTTCGCCAGGGCTGGCCGCGTGAGCGCAGCGCGAGATGCGGTGGCAGGCATGGGGATATCGGTCACACCGCTGACTGCCGACATCGCAGAGCGGGCCGCGGACCTGCGAGCGCGACACGAGGCGCTCCGACTTCCCGACGCCGTCGTGCTGGCCACGTCGCTCCACCTCGGAGCGGAGTTGCTGACCTACGACGCCCGTCTGACGCGTATCGCCGCTGATCATCGAGGGTGACCGGCTGACCAGCCGCTCGGCGCGAGCCTGGCTCAGCCGTCGTCGGCCACGCGCCGGCGCGGTTCGCGCACCCGGCGGGCACCGCCCCCGCTGGCGGCCGACAGCGCCACCACGCTCACCACGCCCGCGGCCAGACCGGCCCAGAACTCCCACTGCGGCAGCGGGTTGCGCACGAAGATGCCGAACAGCATCAGCACCGCCAGGCTGCCCACCAGGGCCAGCGGCCGCTGCGCCGGCGGGGCCAGGTGGATGATCCATGGCAGGATCGCGGCGATGAGCAGCAGCAGCAGAGGAATCACGTGCGGCGTCCGGTGGTAGGTGTCGGGGGTACCTCCGATGCACCTTAGTGGCCGCGCGCCATCCGGGTCCACCCGGGCGAATGCCCCGGTTCCACGGGCACTCGGGATGCACCTTCAGCAGGATCCGCGACTGGTTGACACCCCCCGGCCCTCCTGGGTGGCGCAACTGTCACCGGATGGCGTGCTGGAGCGGCTGGAGCAGCTGGATTCGGACGCCGCCATCGTGGCCGCGGTGGGAGCCGAGCCCGCCGTGCTGGGCGTGGATGCACCGCTGGCGGTGCCCAACGCCGCGGGCCGGCGCGACCTGGAGACCGTGCTGAGCTGGCTGGACGTGCCGGTGTTTCCCGTGAGCCGCCGCCGCGCCCAGCAGGTGTTCGGCGGCGTGCGCGGGAAGGGGCTGGCCCCGGCGCTGCGCGGCGCCGGGATCGATGTGGTGGAGGCCGTCCCCGACCAGGTGCTGCGGCAGCTGATGTGGGAGGCCCGGCCCACCCCGGAGGCGCCGGTGAACCTGGCCGACTACCGGGCGGCGTGGCTGGGACTGCGACCGCCCGCCTACCGGCCGAAGGGCGCAGGCCGCGCCCGGCCGGGTGGGCTACCCGCGGTGCACGCCCTGCTGGCCGGCGCGGTGGACTGGGCGGGCTGGGCGCCCGCCACCGACCCGGACGACTGGCGCGCCATCGCCGACGCCGGGGTGGTTGACGCCGTGGCCTGCGCGGTGGCCGTGTGGCGCTGGATCCACCGGCCCGAGCGGGCGGTGCGGCTGGGCACGCCCGAGCGCGGGGAGGCGCTGCTGGCCGCCGACGGCAACCTCATCGAGCGCCTGGAGGTGAACCTCACGCGCCTGCGGGCGGAGGGAGCCGTGCAGATCTAACCGGGCACCAGGGTCACCAGAAGCTCGGTGGAACGTGTGGCGTCCAGGGCCCGCTGCAGATCGGCGGAATCCCTGTACGCACGATCGGGCACCACGCGGCACCGCATGGGCACGATCACCCAGACGGCCCGGAACGGCCACGGCGTCATCGCGCACCGGTCCGCTCCATCGGGGCTGAGCCGGATGTCCACGCCAGCCTCGTCGCCGACGTGGGTGGGCACCCGCGGCAGGCTCCAGGTCTCGCCCCGGTCCAGCGGCCCCCAGCACGCGTACAGCGACAGGACGTCCCAGGCCTGCAGCAGCCGGTATGCGGCCCACAACCACCCGTCAAGGTCGGCATCGTCCAGCTGTTCGCGCAAGTCGCGCTGCAGCGCCTCCTGCCCCTCCAGGAACCGGCGCTCCACCGCGGGCCGCCCGTCGCGGGCAGGGATGGGCCCGTCCAGGCCCAGGCGCTTCTCGTACAGGCCTTGGCCGTGGCGACTCACCAGCAGTCCCACACGCGGGTCCTGGGCCGCGGCGTCGGCGATGCCGCGGGCGTACATCGGCCCGTGAACGGCCCGGTCCAGGTCGGGGAAGTCCACCGGAGCGCCATCGGCTCCCACCGGTGGGAGCTCGTCCACCGGCCGCCAGCCGTTGTCGTGCAGTCGCGCCGCGTCCACCAGAGCGCCCCAGTGGGGGACCCGCTGAAACTCGGGGTTGCCCCACGAAAAGGCCAGGCCCGCGCATTGGGCGGCGTGGTCGGCCTGGCGCACCAGCCGCAGGCCCTCCGGGGTTCGCGCAACGATCACCGCACCGACCATTCCTCCACGAGATGGCCCAGGTCACGATCGAGAAATCCCAGACCGGAGTTGATCACCAGGGCGTTGGCGCCAGTGTCCCACGGGCGTTTGGCCTCGATGGGCCGGCACAGGTACAGCTCGTCGCGGGCGCGGGTGATGGCCACGTGGAACAGCCGCTCCTCCTCGTCCAGCCGGCCCTCCGACAGGGCCCACGACGACGGGAACGACCCGGCCTCCAGCTGCAGGACGAACACCACCGGCCACTCCAGGCCCTTGGCCTGGTGCACTGTGCTCAGCGCCACGCGTTTGGCGGGGCCGCTGACGTCTTCGTCGGCCTCGATGCGCTCGGTGAGGGCCAGGTCGGCCAGCAGCCGCTCCAGGTTCTGGGCGCGGGCCGCGATCTCGGCCAGGCGGGCCAGGTCGCCCTCCCGGTCGCGCCAGTTGGGGAACCGCGCCCGCAGCTGGTCGCGGAACCACTCCCCGCGGGCCACGTGCAGCACGATGTCCTCGGGGCGGTCCATGGCCGCCACCTGCCCCATCACCTCCGCCGCCCGCACCAGCGGCCCGCCCAGCGCGGCCAGCGCGGCCACCGCCTGCGCCAGGTCGCCGGCCGCCACCGCGGCATCCGTGCCGCGGGCCGCCGCCCGCTGGCCCACGCGGTCGAACAGGCGCAGCGCCCGGTGCCAGGCCAGGGCGTCCAGATGGTTGTGCCGCACGCGGCAGAAGGCCAGCGCGTCCTTCACGTGGGCGCTCTCCACGAACCGGGAGCCGGAGTGCAGCTCGAACTCCACCCCCGCCTCGGTGAGCGCCAGCTGCAGCTCCACGCTGTGGTGGTGGGCGCGGTACAGCACCCCGATGTCCCCGGGGTCGCGGCCCTCGGTGATCAGATCGGCGATGCGCTGGGTCACGAACGCCGCCTCCTCGGTGATGCTCATGCAGTGGGCCACCACCGGTGCCGCCCCGGATGCCGGCCGCTCGGCGACCAGACGCTTGCCCCACCGGTTGCCACCGGGCAGCGTGTGCTGGGCCAGGTCCACGATCTCGGCCACCGACCGGTAGTTGTGCCCCAGGGGCGCCACGCGCGTGCCCTCCACCGCCGCGAAGCGCTGCACCACCTCGGGGTCGGCACCGCGCCAGGCGTAGATGCTCTGGTCGGGGTCGGCCACCGCCATCACCCTCGACCCGGCCTGCGCCAGCAGCTCCACGAAGGCCGCCTGCGGGGCGTTGGTGTCGTGCAGCTCGTCCACTAGGATCCAGCGGTGCCGCGCGGCCAGCCGGTCGCGCACATCCGGATGCTCCTTCAGCAGTCGCACCGTCCACACCAGCAGGTCCGCGTAGTCCAGGGCCGCCGCGGCCCGTTTGCGCCGCTCGTACTCTTCGGCGATGGCCCCCAGGATGCCCAGCCGGTCGGCCAATCGGGGGTTCATCTCGGTGATCACCGCCGCCAGCGGCCGTTCGGTCTCGGCGGCCAGTGAGATGGCGCCCGCCAGCCACTCCGGCCGCGGCAGCGACGGCCGTTTCTCCAGGCCCTCCAGCACCACGTCGCGGGCCATGAGCAGCAGCTCGGCCTGGTCCTCGCCGTCCAGCACCGTGAACCGCGCCGGCAGGCCCAGGTGCGCGCCCTCCCGCCGCAGGATGCGCTGGCAGACGGAGTGGAACGTGCCCGCGGTGAGCTCCTCCAGCGGCACCCCCGCCAGGCGCTGTGCCCGGTGGGTCATCTCCCGCGCCGCCCGCCGGGTGAAGGTGACCAGCATGATCTCCGCGGTGGCACCCCGCGCTCCACCAGGTGCGCCAAGGCGGACACGATCACCGCGTCTTGCCCGACCCGGCGGCCGCCAGCACCAGCGTGCGGTCCCCCAGGTCGCACCGCGGCCAGCTGCTGGGGGTCGAGCATGCCCGCGATGCGCTGGGACACCTCCACCGCCGGCTGTGTGGGCCGCAGGCGGTACACCTTGCGCTCGCGCGGATGCGCGGCCAGCGGATCGCGGGGGGCGTAGGCCTCACGGTCGGCCTTGAGCGCCTCCACCACCGGTGACATGGGCGGTGCGGTCTGTGAGCGGGGGTATCCCATCGGCGCTGACGGTAGCGCCGGCACCGGACGCGTATGTTCGATGCCGCTACGCCCGGCGGACGCAGCCCAGCAGCAGCTGGATGCGTTGCTCGCGCGGGTTGAGCTCCCGAGCGCGCACCAGCAGGGCCGCGCCGCGGCGATCTGGCGGCGGGCGGTAGAGGCAGCCGCCCAGTCGGTCAGCACCTGCCAGTTGTGCGGCGTGGCCCGCACCGCCGCGGCGAACGCCAGGTCGGACGCGTCGCCCGGCCCATGTCGGCCAGCACATTGGCCTCCAGCAGCCGGGCGTCCGTGAGGTTGGACTGCAGGTCGAGGGCACTCGGGCCGAGGCCGAGGGCCGCCGCCAGGTGCCCCGCGCCCGGGCCTGCTCCCGGCCTCGCCGCACGTCGGTGGAGGCGCCCGCCATGGTGGACATCAGCAGCGCCCCCACCACGGCCGCGCCGATCGCGCGGTGCCGCGGAGGCCCCATCCCCGTCACCCTGCGGCGCCTCCACGGCCAGGCTCGCGCGCAGCCCCGCGGCGCCCAGCACGATGGCCGGCAGCATCACGCCGGGAAGCTGCCAGTCCCAGTCGCCGGCCGCATGCACCGCCATGAACCCCGCGGCCACCAGAGCCACCACGATGTCGCGGGCCTCTGGGCCGCCGCGCAGCCGTCGCACCGCCCGAGGAGTCACCGCCACGGCCACGGCCATCGGCAGCACCAGCAGGGCCAGGCCCAGCAGGCCGCTCTCGCCGAGGGTCTCCAGGTACAGCGAGTGCGCGTTGACCACCGTGAGGTCGACGGGACGGTGCTGGTTCCACACCACCCGGTAGTCGCCGGCGCCGGTGCCCACCACCGGCGCCGTCTCCACTGGTGCCAGGCCACGGTCCAGTTCTGCCAGCGCCCGCTGCCGGCGGCCACCGCCAGGCGGCTCTCCACGGAGCCGTTGTTGCGGTCGGGTGACCCGTAGCTCTGGAAGGCGCTGATCTGGTGGTGGGCCCAGGTGAACGGGTTCTGCGCGTGGCCCTTGGTGGCCCACCCGGCAACCAGTGCCAGCGCCACGACGACGGCCACGGCGATGCCGGCGATCCGGCGCGTGGGGGCCCGCATCAGCCGCAGGCCCTCGATGCCGATGACGCCGGCCGCGGCGCACACCGCCATCATCAGCACCAGGAACACCGCCACGGTGTGCCCCTGCGAGGAGTGCTCGGGCAGCGGCGGCCCCAGGGACACCAGGCCACCCTGGTGCTCGGCCAGCGCCGCGACCACCGCGGTGGCCAGCAGGCCCCAGCGCGGCCACCGCCACGGTGTTCAGCCGCTGGGGCGCCAGGGCCACCATGGCCACGATGGCGATGAGCCCCACCAGGATCGCCCCGCGGGAGAGCGTGAGGTACAGGGCCAGGCCGCTCAGCGGCATGGTGGCCAGCACCGCCGCGCGGACCGGCACCGGCAGGGAGCGCCCGCTGCCCAGCCCGATCGCCAGCACCAGCGTGAAGGCCGCCAGCGCCCCCAGGCCGTTCCAGTACGTGATGGGCCAGGTGAGCCGGGCGAAGGTGTCGTGCCCCACCGTCCCCGGCAGCAGCCGCCCGCCCACGGCCGCGGCGACAGGGATCACCGCCACCAGCAGCACGCCTGCCGACAGCCATCGCAGCGATCGCGGGTCCTGGAGGGCGAACATCACGATGCCGATGGCCGTCGCGTACACCAGTGTGAGCCCCATCACCTGCTGGCTCACGCCGCCGTCCTCGGCCCACCAGGCCGACGCCGCCTGCCACACGGCCAGCCCCAGCAGACCGGCGGCCGCGAGCCGGCCCGGGGTGCCGCCCACTCCGGTGCCCACCAGCGCGGCCAGCAGCATCAGCACGCCCGCCAGCACGGCCCCCCAGGCGCCCCAGGTGCTGGCGAAATATCCCCCGTTGTCGAAGGCCATCTCCAGCGCCGCCACCAGTGGGACGGCCAGGGCGGCCCAGCGCAGGACCTCGGGCACGCGGGAATCGCCGACGACGCTGCGCCAACCCGTCGAGGAGGGTGGGGCCGGTGTGGTGGTGGCGGTCAGTCCCGCGACAGGCGGTTGCGGATGAACCTGCGGAGGCTCAGGCTCGCCGCGGCAAGCATGGCGATGATCACCGCGATGCCGGCGGGGGTCTCGGCCGCCTTGGTGACCGTGCCCACGCGCAGGCCCCGCTCGTCGGACGACGCGGACAGCGCCGCCGCCACCAGTGGGGCGGCGTCGGGAGCCGCGGTCAGCGGCGCCGTGGCGTGCTTTCTGGGTGTCGCGGGGGTGTTCCGCCTCGACCCGGGATGCGTCGTGACGGTGCGCGACGGTGTGGAGGACGTGGTTGCCGCCGGGGGTGCGGAGGTGACGGTTGGCCGGGTGACACCGGCCGAACTCGCAGGCGGCTTGGCCACCGGGGTCGAGCCCGTCGAGGTGTGACGCGTGGGCGTCTTGCTGGCGGGCTTCTTGGTGGGGGTGACGGTGACCTGGGTGCCGGCGATACCGGGGTCGACGCACTGGGTGCCCATGTCCACGTACTGCGCCGAAGCCGCGTCACCGGGCGTGGAGTACTTGGGCCCGTCGGTGATCACGCAGGGCGCCGCCGCGGCCTGGCTCATGCCGAACCCGGCGGAGCCGAGCACCAAGCACCGCACCCGCCGCGGCCAGGCGCCGTCGAGCCCTCATCGCGCGCCCTTCCCGCCGAAGACCACGGCCGTGGTGCGGGCCAGGATGCGCAGGTCGTGCCGCAGGGAGTGGTTGCGCGCGTACGTGTAGTCCATGTGCATGCGCTCCTCCCAGGTGATGTCGCTGCGGCCCAGCACCTGCCAGCTGCCGGTGATGCCCGGCCGGACGCTGTGGCGATGCTGCTGCCACTCGTTCAGCGTTGCAACCTCGTAGGGTCGCAGCGGACGGGGCCCCACGATACTCATGTCACCCTTCAGCACGTTCCACAGCTGCGGCAGCTCGTCCAGGCTGGTCTTGCGCAGGAACCGGCCGACTCCGGTGATGCGCGGGTCGTCCTCCTCCTTCATCAGGGCCGATGCCGAGGCGATGTCCACCGCGACGCCGGTGCGGTCGGCCTCGGCGATCTGGGCCGCCAGCCCATGGCTGTCCGCGTCGCAATACATCGTGCGGAACTTGAGGATGCGGAACTCGCGTCCGTAGCGACCGATGCGCACCTGACGGAAGATCGCCGGGCCGTGGGAGTTCAAACGGATCGCCAGGGCCAGACCGCCCAGCACCGGGGACAGCACGATCAGGCCGAGCCCCGACGCGGCGATGTCCACGGCGCGCTTGGCCACGCTGCGCATCATCGCCGGCCGCATCGGCGAGATCTCCACGAGCGCCAGGCCGCCCAGGGCGTCGATCACCGAGTCGTGGTCCACCAGCTCCGCCAGGCGCGGCACCACCTGCACGCGCGCACGCCCACCGCAGGAGTGCACAGGCGCAACACGTCCAGCAGTTGCTGGTCCGACTCCCCGGCGTCGGCAACGATCACGCGCTTCACGTTGCCGTTGGTCATCAGGTAGGCGTTCGCTCACCGCACCCACCACCGGCGGCAGGCCCTCGATCCTCGTCGCCCCATGCCGGTCGCCGACCAGACCCACCACGCGCAGGCCGTGTTCCAGGTAGCGCGCGATGACGTCCACCACGTGCTGGGCCGAGCGCCCGGTGCCCGCCACAGGCGCGTTCTGAGGTGGTGTTCCAGCCGCGTGCCCGGCGTGCACCGCCCATGAGGCTTGACCGCTGCCCAGCAGCACCCACGCGGCCGTGAGGCTCGGCGGGTGCAACTGCAGCCCGTACCACCCGAAGGCGATCGTGGTGACCCACATGGTGGTGGCGGCCGCGAACATCAGGCGCATCCAGTCCAACGGGGCGTTCCCCAGCGGGCGGGTCGCGGTCTCGTACCCGCGCAGCGCGTAGATGGAGAGGGGGCCCAGCACCAGAAAGGCGGCGGCCGCAATGAGGTGGGCACCGAAGTCCGTGGTGCGAAGGATGTCCACCTGATGGCCCGCCATCACCACCGCGAACGCCATGGCCGCGACCATCACGTCCCACACCGCGATCAGGCGGGGCCGCCGGCGCGGTCGTGTGGGTTTCTCGAAATCGGCCTGGGTGAGTGGGGTCGCCAGCAGGAGTCGCCGGGAGTCGCGCAAGTGTGTCCGTTTCAACCCAACGCGCTGCTCCGGGTGTCGCCTGTTCCATGGCAGCCTTGGGGGCTGGGCCGCCGTACCCCTAGTGTGCATCACGAATTCGACAGACGCCTGACCTTCTTTGCGATTTCATGGGAAGTCTCACCCAGCCGTCTAGGCCACATGGACGGGCGGGTGGGCCAACGTGCAGCTCTGCTGGCCAAGAACGCGGTTCACAGCCCCCGAAGTCGCGCCACCCTGAGCAAACCGATCAGCGTCTTCGCGTCACGCACGCGCTCGATGGTCGCGGGGATCTCCGCGAGGGGCACGGACACGACCTCGATCTCCTCCTCCGGCAGCGGTTTGACGTCGGTCGGCCGGAGGTCCTCGGCGATATACAGGTGGATGAATTCCGTGATCAACGCCGGGGCCGTGTAGAAGCCACCCAGGTACGTCCAGCGACCGGCCTCGCGTCCCACCTCCTCCGCCAACTCGCGCCGGGCGGCCTCCAGCGGGTCCTCGCCTTCGCGAAGTCCAGCTTGCCGGCCGGCAGCTCCAGCAGGTGTTCCTGCACGGCCTCACGGGGCTGGCGCACCATCAGCACGTGATCACCTTCCACCGGCACCATCACCACCGCGCCGTGGTGCAGCAGAACCTCACGGCGAACGCGCAGGCCACTCGGCCTGACGTAGTCGTTGATGCGCAGCCTCACGATGCTGCCGTCGAACACCGTCCTGCTCTCAACCGGTGGATCCATGAGGCCCTCCGGTTGTTGGGTTTCGGCGCCTTTCGGGTTCATATGTTCAGCATTTGGCATGGGTGTGCTATCCGTTTCTCTCCCCCGCACGGCGCCCCAGTGGCGCACAGATATGGTGGCTCAGCATGCACTCATTTGCGGTTCTCAGCGACACCAGCCCGGTCACCACCGCGCGCCTCACACGCATGATCGTGCATCGCGATCCCCAGGCGCTGCTGTTCCTTGGGGACCATCACCCACGGCGCTTCGGCGTGTCCGGGATGTCGGCGCGGTCCTGGCGGCGCAGCGTCGGCGCGCCCCTGAGGGACGCGGTGATCGCCGTGCCCGGCAACCATGATCACGATCGCTCCAACGGCCTGGCCGGCTGGAGCAAGATCGTGGACGGTGCATGGCCCCGCGGCGTCCGCCGTGAGGGCGACCTCCACTGCTTCTACGCCGACGCCGGGGCCGTGCGGTTCATCGGCCTCGACACCGGGCCCGAGGCGCAGGGCGTGTCGGATGAGCACCTCGACTGGCTGGAAGCCCTGCCGGTCGAGCACACGGTGCCGGTGGTTGCCCTTGCCCACGCACCGTTGGCGCCGGTGAGCGTGCACATCGGGCGGTCGCAGGACATCGATCCCGAGCGCCGCGACCGGCTGGCCGCGCTGCTGGCCCGCCTGGGTGTGCGCCTGTACCTGTGCGGGCACGAGCATCTTTACGCCCATCGCTTGGTGCCTGCGGGCGAAGAAGCGGTGATCCACCAGGTCACCCTCGGCGGAGGCGGCGCGTCCAGCTACCAGGTGATGACCCCCGACGTGGTCGCCTCGGCCAGCGAGACGCACATCGGGTTGTTGCACGCCCGACGGGACGGCGTGGTGCTGTCGGTGCTCAGCGACCGCGGGGAGGAGATCGACGTGGTGCGCGTACCCATCGCTGCCGACGCGGCCCCGCATCCGGCCGCGCGCACCCCGCAGGCGATGCGCAACGGCAACGGCAACGGGAACGGGCGTCGGCCCAACGTGCAGTCGCCGTACCCCAGCGCGGGGTAGCCGCTACCGCATCGACGGCGTTCGCGCCTCGCCGATGATGGCGAGCGTGAGGTCCACCATCCACTCCAAGGCGTCCATGGGGATGCATTCTTGGGCTGTGTGGATCTCGCGCATGTCGTTGCACAGGTTCACGCACGGGAAGCCGGCGCTGAGGAGCGAGTTGGCATCCGATCCGCCGCCGGAGTCCGTGGGCACCGGAGTCGCGCCGATGCGCCCCAGGGCCCGGCAGGCCATGGTCACCGCCGGATGCGTGGCGGTGAGCCGGTAGCCCTGGTACTGGGGCTCCACGCGCACCTCGGTGTCGCATTCAAACTCGGTGCCCGCCCAGGTGACGGCGTCGAGCATGTCGCTGATCTGCCGGGCCAGCGCGTCGTGGTCGCGGCTGCGGGCCTCCCCGGTGATCACGCACTCCTGGGGCACCACGTTGATGGCCGCGCCCCCCTGGATAAGGCCGATGTTGGCCGTGGTCTCGGCGTTCACCTGTCCCAACGGCATGCGGCCGATGGCCGCCGCGGCGGCGGCGATGGCCGACCTGCCCTCCTGCGGCGCGATGCCGGCATGCGCGGCCCGGCCCACGAACCGCGCGGTGATGCGGCTGTGCCAAGGGGCCCGCACGATCACGCCACCCACCGGGCCGGTGTGGTCGTAGACGAAGCCCACCTCAGCGTGCAGCACGGACGGGTCGTATCCGCGTGACCCGAGCAGGCTCAGTTCCTCGCAGGGGGTGAACACCAGCTCGATGCCCGCATGCGGCGTGCTCAGCTCCACGACCTGGCGCACCGCGGTGAGCATGGCAGCGACAGCGGCCTTGTTATCGCCGCCCAGGATGGTGGGGAGGCGGTTGGTGAGCATCCCGTCCTCGGTGAGGATCACCTCGATGGGCCCGTCCACGGGGACGGTGTCCAGGTGCGCGCAGAACATCACCGGGGTGCCCGCCGTGGTGGGCTCCAGCCGGGCGGTGATGTTGCCGCAGCCCGCATCGATCTGCCTGGCGCGGTCATCCTCGGTCACGTGCATGCCCAGCGCCGCCAGCTCCGCGCGCACCATGGCGGCCACCTCGGCCTCCCGGCGGGACGGTGACGGCACCTCGCACAGGCGTGCCATCAGCCGCGCCACCGGCGGCCACTCCATCTGCGCCTCGGTCACGCCTGCGTCACGTGCTGCGCGGCCTCGCGCTGACGTTCACGAGCGGCCTTGTGGGCAACCGCGGCCCCGATGAAGTCCCGGAAGAGCGGTTGCGGGCGCAGCGGCCGGCTCTTGAACTCCGGGTGGAACTGCGACGCGCAGAACCATGGGTGGTCCGGAACCTCGACGCATTCCACCAGGCGTCCGTCGGGTGAGTGGCCGCTCACCACAAGCCCAGCCTCCTCAAGGTCCTCGCGCAGGGCGGGATTCACCTCGTAGCGATGGCGGTGACGCTCGTAGATCACCTCGGCGCCGTACGCCGCCCCCACCCTGGTGTTGAGATCGATGGTCACCGGGTCGGCCCCCAGCCGCAGCGTGCCGCCCCGCTCCTCGATCTGCCGCTGCTCGGGAAGCAGGTCGATCACCGGGTACGGGGTTGCCTCGTCGAACTCCGTGCTGTGTGCACCGCGCATGCCGCACACGTTGCGGGCGTATTCGATCACGGCCACCTGCATCCCCAGGCAGATCCCAAGGAACGGCACCTGGTGCTCGCGCGCGTAGCGCGTCGCGGTGATCTTCCCCTCGATGCCGCGCTGGCCGAAGCCCCCAGGCACCAGCACCCCATCGGCCCGCGCGAGCGCCGCGTTCAGGTGCTGCTCATCGTCGCTGTCCACCCAGTCGATCAGCACCTCCACCCCATGGTGGATGCCCGCGTGCTTCAGGGCCTCCGCCACCGACAGGTACGCGTCGTGCAGCTGCACGTACTTGCCCACCAGGGCGATCCCCACAGTGCCCTCACGGGCGTCGATGCGCTGCACCAGCCGGCGCCACTCCCCCAGGTCCGCGGGGCGCTGGGGCATTCCCAGCCGCTCGCACACGGCCCGGTCAAATCCCTCCGACTCCAGCCACAGCGGCACCATGTAGATGTCCGGAGCGTCGGCCGCACTGATGACGGCCCGCTGCGGGATGCCGGCGTGCAGGGCGATCTTGGCCTTGATGTCGTCCGTTATCGGCGGCGTGGAGCGCAGCACCAGGATGTCCGGCTCGATACCGATGCGCCGCAGCTCGTTCACCGAGTGCTGGGTGGCCTTGGTCTTGAGTTCACCCGAGGCCTCCAGGAACGGCACCAGGGTGACGTGCACGAAGGCCACGTTCTCGCGGCCCTGGTCGTTGCGGAACTGGCGGATGGCCTCGAGGAACGGCAGCGACTCGATGTCGCCCACCGTGCCCCCGACCTCGACGATCACCACGTCCGCGCCGCTGCTCGCCGTCGAGCGAATGCGCGACTTGATCTCGTTGGTGACGTGCGGAACCACCTGCACCGTCGCCCCGTCGTAGTCCCCACGACGTTCGCGGCGGATCACCGCCCCGTACACGGCCCCGGTGGTGAAGTTGGACACGCGGGTCAGCGACTCATCGGTGAACCGCTCGTAGTGGCCGAGGTCGAGGTCGGTTTCGGCGCCGTCCTCGGTGACGAACACCTCACCGTGCTGGTACGGGCTCATCGTGCCGGGATCAACATTGATGTAGGGGTCGGCCTTCTGGTGGAACACCTTCCACCCCCTAGCCTTCAACAGGGTCCCTAGCGAGGCCGCCGCGATCCCCTTTCCGAGGCCGGACACCACCCCGCCGGTCACGAACACGTACTTCACCGGGTGATCGCTCACCGAGCCTCCTCAGTCCTCGGGTAGGGCGCGAGGATACCGCCCGCCAACCCCCCCATCCACTGACGCCGCGCGCTTCCTCCTCAGCCTCCCTCCTCTTCGATAGGCTCAATTGCCAATATGCGCCCTTTCGAGTCAGCTGCGGGCCACCCTTGACTCTTCCCTTGCAGAGGATGTCCAACAAAGGCTTGGAGAAATGCCCACAGACGATCTGGACCACATCCCCCTCCGGTCCAAAGACGACTTCATTGTCTTCGGTGCTCCTCAGATTCTCGAGGACGAGATCAACGAGGTCGTCGCATCGATGCGCGCCGCATGGCTCGGAACGGGTCCGAAGGTCGCCCGTTTTGAGAACGAATTCGCGGCATACATCGACGCTCCCCACGCACTCGCCGTCAACTCTTGCACGGCCGCCCTTCACCTCGCGATCCTCGCCGCTGGGATAGGCCCAGGCGACGAAGTCATCACGACGGCCCTGACCTTCTGTGCAACCGCGAACGCCATTATCCACGCCGGAGCCACACCCGTTGTCGCGGACATTGACCCCATCTCGATGAACATCGATCCGGCCTCCGTATCAGACCGCATCACGCCGAAGACTAAGGCCGTTATTCCCGTGCATTTCGCAGGTCGTCCCTGCGACATGGACCAGCTCACCGCCCTGGCGTCTGCGCACGGCCTTATCTTGATTGAGGACTGTGCGCATGCCGTGGAGACCACTTACCACGATGTGCACGCAGGTCGCTTCGGAGATATTGGCTGCTTCAGCTTCTACGCCACAAAGAACCTCACCACGGGTGAAGGCGGGATGCTCATCACCAATTCGGACGTCATCGCCGAAGACGTCAAAATGCGAGCACTTCACGGAATGACACGTGATGCTTGGCGTCGCTACTCCGACGATGGCTATAAGCACTACCAGGTGGTTCTTCCCGGCTTCAAGTACAACATGATGGATCTTCAAGCGGCCATCGGATTGCATCAGCTTGCACGTCTGGAAGCGAATTGGAATCGTCGACGAGACGTTTGGGAGAAATACCAGTCCGCTTTGAGTGACACTGCCCTCAAATTGCCAGCTAACCCCGCCCCCAAGACCAAACACGCATTCCATCTCTACACGGTCCTCGTTGATCCCGGAGAGACCGGCCTCACGAGAGATCAGTTCCTCCAGAAGATGACAGCTGAAGGCGTCGGCGTTGGAGTGCACTACCTGAGCCTCACCGACCACCCCTTCTATCAGCGAGCTTTCGGCTGGAACTCGACACTCGTCCCTGAGGCTACGCGTGTCGGACAGCAAACCGTCAGTCTGCCTCTCTCAGCCCGGCTCACAGATAGGGACGTGTCCGACGTTATCGAGGCAGTCCATCGAGTCCTCGCGAGATAACTCCCTCCTCGCCACGTGCCGCCTCATTCCCGGCAGTCACCTCACACCACGTACAGCATTGTCGTACAGTTCCGCCAAGCGTTGTCCCTGCGTCACGGAATTCGCTTCTGCCTCCGTGAGCTCCCGATTTCGCCGCGTTAGACCTGTCCAGTCACTCGCCAGCAGATCACAGATCTTCTCAGCCAGCACTCCAGGCTGCCCTTCCGGTGCCAGGAACCGATGGCTCGATTCGTGAAGAACAAACGGGATGTCACAATGAGTCGTTGAAACGACAGGCATCCCGGACGCGGCCATCTGGATCAGAGTCACCGGCGCTCCCCCTTCAGAATCCCCGTTTGCCGCGAGCCGACTCGGGGCGAGGAACACATGGTGGCTGTACGCGAGACGCATAAGTTCGTCGAAAGGTTGGTATCCCATCATGTGAACCCGCGGTCCGAGCCCACTCTCTTTGATTGCGCGGACGATCCTCTCGCGTTCCCGACGCCCTTCCTCATCCTGACCGTCGCCAACCAAGGTCACTTCCACTTCGGTGCCGGTGCGCAGCACGGCACCGCAACCCAAAATCGCGTCAGGGATACCCTTCTTCTCGCGAAAACTCCCCGCGACCAAAACCCGGACCGGCGAGCCTGGAGTCCATCGACGAGGAACAAATGGGATACTCGAACAGTCCACCCCCAGCCTCAAGACGACCGCCCTGTCCTCTGGGCACCCTAAAAGGGCTACCGTGCGCGCCATCGCTGGTCCCTCGCAGAGTACGCACGCCGCCGACGCGAACGCTGAGCGGTAGCGTCGTAGCCAGGCAGGCTTCTCGCGGGGCAGTACCGTAACGTCGCGCCCGTAGACACTGATAAAATGTGGGATGCCCAGCCGTGCACTAAGGCCAGCATTCGCCCAGCCCATTCCACCGAAGTGCGAATGCAGCACACCCGCGCCGGCATCTACCGCCACCTTCTTAATGAGCCTACTGTGACGACGAACTCCGAGTCGCCGGAACAGCCGCGTCTCGACTAACGTCAAACGCGACTCGTCTATGACAGCCGTCACATCATCACCCCCAAACACCTCGTTCTCGGTGCGGGTCTCAGCGACAATCCGACATTGCACCTCTCGTGGAAGGAACTTGATCTGAGACCCGATCCATCCCTCGGTTAGCGGAAGCCAATTGGGAACGCTATGTGCCACGATCAGTGGGCGATAGAGACCGACCTCTCACCTCCCCTCACACGCTTATGGAATGCGCCTCATTGGTGGCTTTGGTGTCGCTGTCCCTCACTTCGTCAGCGCCAGCCTGTGACGTGAAGCATCAGTTCTGACTGCTCTTCAACCCATCGCGTCTCATCGTTCTGAGGCGCACAATTGCTCACATCTCTACGCATTTGGCCCCATCGATCGGGCCTCGTGAGAGCCATCAACCCGTCCTCGATCCCGACCTTGGACGGCTCAACCCCAACGCCGACGGGAAAGGACGCCAAAGCCTCGGCAAGGCCGCCGCGATTCGAGGCAATAACAGGTCGGCCCCTCCCAACCCACTCCACGAACGCGTTTGGTGGGCCGCCGGGCTCATCCCATCGCGATGGGATCAGCCCGATGTCGCAAGTTGAGTAGAATGACTCTCTGGCTTGCCCCTTAACGACTCCATGGTACCGCACGTTTGGATACTGGCGCGCGGCTGCCTCTGCAGCCTCGCGCATTGGCCCGTCTCCTGCAATGTGCAGATTCATTCCTCTCGCTTCCAACGCCGGCACCACGTCAACAACCGCGTCAAATCCCTTGATCCTTGACAGCTTGCCGATATACCCGAGAGTCCTCGGCGTCTCCCGAACCTCCGTCGTCTGCGTATGCTCATCGAAGGGGTTGAGGATTACGCGGCGAGGTATATCAAGACTCCACATCGAGTCGTGGGCAGCCAGGAGACTCGCTCCGGACGCCACCACGCCGCGCACAACGCCTGCGTCGCGCATCAGGAGCGCGGTCCGCGCTCGACAAATCGCTCCCCGTGAACATGCGACACCCCCCTCGGTCATAAGCGTTGACCTAGGACAGAGGAGGTAGTAATCGTGGATGCAATGTAGGACAGGTACTCCGACCCGCCCACAGGCGCTCCATGCTCCCGAGCCGATACCAGCTAGGCCGTGGGTTCGCACGAGATCGGGCTTGAATTCGCGAACGATGGCCTCGATCCAAGACTCCGACCAGTGGGTGGCATCCCGCGCGTGCCGTCCCCACCTCCTGGCGCGAGTTCCAATAGGACTCTCAGAGCCGCCCGCCTCGTGGCGACGGGGAGCGAGAGAAGCTGTAGCGACAGTCCAGCCCCTTGGGGGAAGCTCGCGAAGCAACCGAGCCAAGTGTTTCTCGGTACCCCCCAATGTCCCATCACTGCCGTGGGCGTTGATCAGCAACAGTCGCATTCCGTCCGTCCTGGATGCTCTCACCACAGCACGGACCCTTCACGGCGGAATCCCCGTACGGACCCGACGATCGCGGCCAGATTCAACACCGCCAAGCTGCGCGCGGCGCTCCCTACTCGTCCAGCCCGTTGTCCCATAGCGCTGAGTGTTCCGAGGCCGGCTAACCCAATTAGACCGGCACGCCCTGTCGCGCCCCCCCCGCCCGTTTCGCGACCTGCCAGAATTCCCAGGCATACGGCCATCGGGACGAACGCCCAGGCGGCGGCGATTCGCGCGTACTTGTGGGACATCAGCTCGAACCAGACAGGATTCTCATCTCGGCGCAGCAGCCACGACTCCCGACGCGCGAGCTGTATGAGTCCTGCCTGAGTCCTTACCTTCCGACTGAAATCCTCGTGGGCGCCGAACGCACGCTCGATTGCGACCGCCTCTGGCACCAGAGGGATGCGGGCCCCCTGTCGCACTAACGTCAGCGGAAGCCACATGTCGTCTAGGACAATGTCATCCGGTACTCGGGGGACCGCAGACCGCCTCATCATCGCCAGCGCCGTGAACCCGATCGAACCGCACCGTCGCGCCTCTAGGCGTCGCACAAGGTTCTCATATTTCCAGTAGACCCCGGCCGGTGCGCCGGGGGTGGGTACCAGCACGCCCGCGGCGGCATCTGCGCGTTCGGTTCGCATCGCGGCCTGCAAAGCCTCAATGGCACCGGGCGTGATTGACTGCCTCGCGTCGGTCAGCAGGATCAACTCACCCATAGCAGCGTCGACCATGGCGTTAATCGCCGCCGGCTTCCCTCCTCGCACACCCTTGCTGATCACTAGGAGACTTGGTGGGCCGACCCATGCGGCCTCGATTCTGTGCACTTGATCTACGAGGCCGCAATCCTCCCCTCCGTCCACGTACAAGATGACTTCACAAACAGCGTCACTCTTGGTTTGGGCCAAGAGCGACTCCAGTTTGGCTTCCAGCGTATCCGTCCAGCGATGTACCGGAATGCATACCGAAATGCTCTCCATGGGCTGTCGGAGTTCCCCAACTGCGCAGGTGTCGGACCCACGCGTCCGCCGAACGGCAAGCAGAAGCGGATACGCAATATAGGCATAGCCGAAGATGGCGACGCTCGAAACGAGCCCCGTCACGGCAATCGCACTGGGCCACTTTGGAGACTTCACGTCATGTGTCTCGCAGCATCGTTTGCGACATTCGCCCGAATCTGAGCCCAGCTGAAGTTCTCCGCGGCCATTTGGTGACCGCCTTCCCCGAGCCGGCGGGCGAGCTCGGGGTCGACGAGGAGCCGACTGAGTTGCCGCGCTATTTCCTCGGGGTTGTCCGCAAGGAGAGCGTTCCGCTCATGCTCCAGGGGTATGCCTTGGGCCCCCACGCTGGTTGTAACGACAGGCCTCCCCGCGGCCAACGCCTCAAGAACCTTCAGCTTCGTCCCTCCTCCGGCGAGAAGGGGAGCGACAAAGGCGGCGGCCTGGCGAAGGAACAATCCGGTGTCGGGGACGTATCCCACCCACCGGGCGCCCGGGGTGCCGTCGACTTCCCTAGCCAGATCTGGCGTCCCCCCGGAACCTGCAATGAGTAGCTTCGCACCCGGCACGGAAACGAACGGCCAGACCTCCCGAAGGAGGAATCGTGTGGCCTCAACGTTTGGGGCGTACCTCATATTTCCAAGAAAGGCGACTGATAGAGGTTTGCCCGAGGCTCGCCACTCTGACTCACCGGGAACCACGGTGACCCCGTTTGGCGCAAGCAACACCGATGGGGCACCACTCGCTTTGAACCAAGAAGCCTCCTCAGGCGCTACGCTCCACACTCCGCACACGAGATTCGACACTCTCGCCTCGTAAACAGCCACCTGACGCACTTGGCGCCGCAGGAGATGCCCAGTTGGGCCCTTCCTTGCTCTGGTCAGGCTCTGCACCCGCTGCCACTCGACGTTGTGCGCGTCCAGAATCGTCTTACCCCAGAGCGCGCGAGGAACGAATGGAGCCATGTACAGGGACTCAAGCACGATGAGGCCGGGCGCCGTCTCTTCAAGGCTTCGCTGAATTCCAGCGCGCAGTCTTGGGCTCACGAAGAGATGCGCGTGCATCGGAAGCCCCACAAGGACAGTCAGCCGACGGATCAGAGCCCGTCGGAGGCGTCCCGGGGTTCTAAAGAACTTGTACGTCCTCGACGACACGTCGCCGGGTACTTGGGCACTGCTCCGAGCCGCCCCGGCGGGCTCTTCAGAGAGACACCATACCTCCGTGCGAAGGCCCGACTCGGCCAGCCCGCGAGACACCTGTTCTGCGCGTACACGAAACCCTGTGATGGGCGGGAAGAGTTCCTCCTGGCACAGAACCACAACGTCCACAGGGCGCCCGCCGGGGCCGGGTCTCTCCCCGTGCATCATTTCCCGCTCCCCGGTCCCGCGGGATCCGACACGAGTCGCCGTGCGCTTCGGGAGACGCCCCTGACCTTCGGCTCACCCGGCTCCCACGGCGCACCAGCTGCTGACTGCCACAGCAGCACCCCTGCAACGGGCGAACCAAGCGCCCCGAGTTCGGCGCACAGGTCCCGAATAGTGTCTTCTCGGATTCCTGACCGCACGAGAAGTACTATCGAGTCGCTGCTCCCGGCCACCACCTTGCCCTCCCATTCGTCCAGTGGCTGGCACACGACGAGGACCGGCCGCGATGCCCCCTGGCTCCGGGCTGTGAGTGCGCGGCGTACGTCAGAAAGGCTGACCGCCACCATGCTACGCACTCCGCTATGGCCTCCACCTTGCCGCAGGTCGTGAAGCTCCACCCGCTCCTGCTGGATCTCGGCCCGGAGAAGCTCGTAGCGGAGGAGATGGCCAACGGCAAGGGCAAATTCCTCCGCCATTTCACCCGCTCCCGTCCCGGCCGGCCCGATGGCGACCACCCCTCCCGAGCCTTCAAGCCCAAGATCCTGCACAACTAAGTCCAGCAACGCCGCCGCCCCGCCACCAAGCGTTCCCAAGCCGTCGTAGTCAAACGAGCCCACTTGAGCGACCCTGATGGGGCCAAACACCGGGTCTCGCAGATCTCGTAAGCCGCGAACGACACGACCTCGCGGCCGGGTCACGGTGAGTACGAACACCCCGCCTGCGAGCCCTACGCACGCTAGTCCAAGCAGGGGGAGAACCAACTCGGACGGCCTCAACCTCTTGATCTCGCCCTGTGTTAAGACCGACAGTCGTACAAAGCCCTCCGAGTTGACGCGATCCATTAATGCTGCCAGAAGTTTGTCATGGACCGCTTGCACCGCCCCCCGATCCCTGCCTGTGCTCACGATAGACACAGTGAGGTCTTCGAGATTCGGGGAGACGTCGCTCTTCACACCCTGAACATGGGTCTCAGGTGCCGTGTCAAGTGCGTCTCCTTCAGCAGCGATTGAGGGAAGGAGGACTCCGACGGCTTGGACATTGCCCCCTAAGCGGGTTCCTTCAGGTCTCGCTAACAGAACCGACCCCACGCGCCACTCTGCTGGAGAACGAGAACCCACGACAATGCCGACAAGCAGGGCCACAACTAGGACGACGCCGGCGACGATCACTCCGACTCTCATGTGTCCTCTTTCTCAGAAGAAACGGCACCTGCTCGAACCCCGCGCGAACAATGAAGACTGAGAAGCGACCCTAACAGCAAACCCGCCAAGAGCGTCAGACGATACTTCTCTAGCAGGCTTTCAACCCCAGAACGGAGCATAAGCCCAATAAGCGACGCTCCCGCCCCTAGGATAGGTCCGGCAACGTGCGTTCGCGTTCCAGCCTCGAGACTTGCCCGCAACGAGGCAATCAGGGTTGCCCCGACCGCGACGCAGAACAGTGACAACCCAATTGCACCCGTCCGGACCCCGATATCCAGTGCCGTGTTGTGGTACACGTCAGTTACGAGGTAGGTGTTCGGACCGGGCTCAAAACGCACATATTCCCGACCTAGCCCCCAACCCATTAGAGGCCGTGCCGTTATGTCCTTGACTGCAGACTCCTGCTGCAGCACTCGACTGTTCGCCGACTCCGCTTTCGCCGTGCTGGCGAATGTGCTGACGTACTGCTCGTGCAGACCGGCCGCAAGCTGCCAGGGCCCGGCCACGAGAATCGCCCCAACCGTCGCGAGGCAGACGGCTACGACGTACCCACGCGGAATCTGGCGCGCGGCTGCCAAAACGTCGGGACGCCACTCGCTATTGGCCAGCACTGCACCCACGATGACGGCACCTGATCCGAGAGAGGCTAGAAAGGCGCCTCGCTGGTCGGCCAGAACCGCGGACGCCATCAGGACTCCTCCCCCGAACACCAGCCTCCAGCGAGGTCGATTGCCTCCGAGGGCGACAGCTGCAAGACACGTCCCAACCACTGAAATGGCTGTGGCGCCATCAGCTCCGAACGCACTCAGATTCACACTTCCCAGAAGAGGCACGACTCCTGCCGCTGGGATCGGGAGACCCAAGATGTGCCTCCCAACGGCGACACACCAGAGAGCGACGCCCGGCGCCAGGAGATACGCTCCGAACAGTTGAGCGCGTCTGCTCGAGAAGAGCGCGTCTCCCCGTAGTGTCGCAAGCACCAAGATCGGCACTCCGAGGGTCACCAAGGCGCGTCCTTCGAACGCCACCACGCTAAGCCTGTGGCCAGCGAGGGCGCCTCTGAAACCCGCGCTGGCGTACCACGCGAGAAAGAGGATCCAAAGAACCGCTGGAAGGCGGAGCTGGACCCGCCTACGCTCGCGCACGAAGTAGATCAGCGCACCACCTATAAGCAGAACCTCAGCGAGACTAATTCGCTGGCCACCGACGGGAAGTCTGAGCAGACTCACACCGGGATCGTTCTGCGACGGAACAGCGACAGCCTCGAACACGACGACGCCAGCAACCGCGGCCAGCCAGTAGCTCACCCATCCTTGCGCGGCGCCGTATCGGCGACTCGCGCTTGGGCTCACCGCTTGTCGTTCGGATCTCAGCCCGCGCGGGCGAGCTGCCGCTTGTATCACCACGAGCAGCGATGCTGGTCGGGATGTCCACGATAGCAGCCGGCGCCGATCGCTTGTCGAGTCTCTTGGCGGCGTGTCGTCGTCATATGCCTAGGTGGCGGAAGGCCTCCTCGCGCCTCATCGCAACTTCAGATAGAACACCATGGGTTCATTTTGCGGGTGCCATCCGGGTGATACGGCGGCACGCCGCCAGCATCCGCAATGCGACTGAGTTCGGATGCTCCAGCCATCGACGAAGCGCAAACTTCCGCATCTCATCGGACCACCCACCGACGGAATCGCCTCTCCGCGGTGAGCACGAAGCCCCGCTGGCGCAAGCCTTGGTAGATCCGGCTGTGGTACAGCTTGGCCAGCGTGGCATCACCGACCACGGCTTGGGTTTGGCGAGGAAGCGCTAGGAGGACCTCGGAGTCGAATAGCCGACTCTCGATCATTGGCACGCTGGGAAGTTGCGTTCTTATACGTTCTTGAAGCCTCGCACCGAAGACGGGCTTCGATAGGAACACCTTGTTCAGCCCAATGAGGAATGGTCTCACATGCGCATCCTCCAAGAAGACACTCAGCCCAGAAACAACCCCCGGCCAGTACGGTGTGAATACGTCATCGAGGATGATCACGCCGCCTTCGCATAGGACGGCCTCAACAAGCTTGAGATCCGAGACGGTAGCTTCCGATGTGTGTCCACCGTCGATGCTCACAAGTCTTGGGCGCCCCACGGCGTCGAGGATGTCGCCAGGCTCGAGGGCAAGGCTTGAGCACGAGAATGTGGTTAACGGCCGCGAACTGAACATCCTGACATTTGACATGAACTGGTTGTAATCGCCGCGCCCGGAGTGATCTACGTTCTGCTGTTGATCACCGAAGAGGTCGCACGCGAAACCCTCGTCCCGTGCGCCGCGTAAGAGCTGGAGCAGAATGAAGAGGCGGCCGTGGTGGACCCCTATCTCTCCGATTGCCCCCTCGATGCCCGCATCACGTTGGACCTCAGATACAGCGACCACTAGTTCGGCATCGTGACGGCTGAGCCAACCTTCAACCCGGGCCATCCCTGATCGAATATATGCGTGTGCCGCGTCCAACGGCGCCCCCTCATTTAGATGTCGCATCCTTGGAATGCGACGCTTCGCATCGGCATCCTTTCATTGCTCCCCACAAGAAGCTAGGCAGATCGGGGGGGCGGCCCCCCTCCCCAAGAGGGTGGTTCCCCTCCCCTTGAAGCTCGACCCTCTTGGCTTCGCCGCTGGAGGGAGGTTCCGACGCTCGCGGACGCGGCGAGATTCGCCGCCGCCCCGGTGACACTCGGGCGAGGGAAGGCACGCCCGGGGCGGGAACCTCGCTTCTGAGCGCGTGCCGCTCTGGACTTCCAGCGGAGGTTCTTTGCTGGGTCCGGCGGGGCGATCTTCTGGCGCGCCTGGCGGTTTGTTGGACGCTCTTTACTTCCCTTCTTTTGGGTGGAGGTGCGATTCTGGATGTTCTGGGCGAGGACTCCACGCCTGGCCGTTGTGGATCACGCAGGCCCGCAAATCGCGATGCTCGATCACGGATCCCAACGCGTAGATCACGGGCTGGGCCTTCGCGAGCGGCCTCCGGCCCGGCGGTACGTGCGCCGGCAGCACGGCCCACCCGGGCGTCCTGATCGACGATCAAACGTGAGCTTGACCTCGTGGACCCCTCGCGGACTGCTCGATCGGACCCGGCAGGGCGGCGCTATACGAGTACTGGGCGGTGTCCCGTCAGCCGCCAGCGCTGCCAGACCCCCGGCTCAGCCACCGCACGCCGGCCGACTACGGGCGCGGCACCCCAAGGCTGCACAATCCTGTGTCCATCCCGAAACGTCGGCCGCCTCGCCCGGTCTTGGCAGACGATGACGATTCTCTCCGTGTCGTGGAGCAGGTGGTCACGAACTCCCAAAGCGAGACGGCAACGGAACAGCGCTCAGCATCTTCACCGCGAGCTCCCGCATGGGACCAGGGATGAGTGTTAGGACAAATAGGTAGAGCCCCAACCCAAGGCCCAAGACGAGGAACCACGGGCCTGGCAGCAGCCATAAGGTCAGCGCCATTATTCCCCCGGCTCCAGCTGCAATTGGAATGGTTTCGGGCCATGGGAAGAAGCCGAAGAACCGATGGAACAACACGACACCTGCACCAAGCCATGACCCTCGGTGACCAGAGTCGTGAAGGCCGCCGCCATGAGACCCCAGCGTGGAATCAGCACCACGTTCAGAACGACGTTTGCGAGGAGAAAGAGCGAGTTGAGGGCCAGCAGACTGCGTTCCCGGTGCTGCGCCAGGAGCGCCTTCTCAATGAGAGCGCTGTTGATGAACACAAGCAGCGGCACCGCCGCCAGTACTTGCAGAGCGTGTTTCCCTGACAGATACGCCGACCCGCCCAGGACGGTCAGCACCTCTGACGCTTGCAGGGCGCCGATGACGATCACGGGTACCCCCGCAGCCACAGCGATCTCGGCAGCGGCTTGGCTCAGACCTCGCATCCTAATGTCACCGCCAGGTTGCGCGAACACGCTCATAGCTGGTAAAATCGAAGTTCCCACTGCAGCCAAGATCATGACGATCGTATCGACGTACTTGAACGCCACCGAGTAGATGCCGACTGCATGCGACGAAGCGAGTGTAGCGAGCAAGACGGCGTCCACTCGAAACGCTATCGAGCCGATACCGCCCGCCGCGCCGATGATCGACGCCTCTCGCAGCAGCCAGCGACTGAAGGCCCAATCGACACGCGGTCGGATCCGGACGAGACGCATCCCGCCCCAGAACTGCACAACGGAGGTGACAATGCTGCCGCATGTCCACGAGATGACGAAGCCGGGAAGCCCTCCCCCAACTGCCAAGGTCGCCGCCGATAAGGAGAGCGTCACAAGGCTACCCACGACGTTAGCAACGGCGACCCAACCCATCCGGAGGCGCACTTGAAGGGCGGGCATCATCGCGTAGCTGAGGAGACTAACGAAAGCGCCGATGAGCGCGGCCGCAATTGCCCAGCGTGTCGCGGTTGTGAAGGGCAGTGCGGTACTCGTGGCAGCAGCGGCCAGCACAACTAGTAGGGCGAGAATCGCCCGAGCCGGAAGCGCCTTCGAAAGAACCTCGCCCATCTCGGAAGGCTTGCGTGAGATCTCTCGCACCAACACAGACGTCAGCCCGCCCTCAGCGAGGATTGTAGGGATGGTCGTGTACGCGACCGCGACCGCGAAGACTCCAAATCGCTCAGGCCCGAGTTCATGGGTTGCGAGGAGGAACGTGGCGAAGGCGATGAACGCCCCACCCAGGGAGCCGGCGATCTGGAGGACGGTGTTCGCCACCAACCTCCGGGCAAGGCCTTGTACGGGATCGTCGTCCTCGAGAGCCGCCTTCTGTCGATCGCTCAGCGTCGCCTCCTCGCATCGGCAGGATCTCGCCATGATGGCCCCGACGGTCCAGGTCGGGAAGACCGATCCAGACAGGCAAGACTCCCGGTAGGGCATCCCCCAACTTCTTGCCTGGCGGTTCGGCCCAAAGGATGTCAGGATTGCCATCACAGGTGCACATATACGCCGATGCGTCCCCCGTAGCGTTGAGTTTGGCGGCGGAACGGCGATCAAGACGAGAGGGACGATGAGCGCGCGATGGTGCCCCAGAGCGACGCTGCTGCGCAGGGACTTCCCGCCGCGTGGTCCACTCCGCCTTCCAGAACCGCTTTTCGGCGCCGCGCTGATTCTCTTGTTGGCCGGCTCCCTCCCCGCGGCTGCGGCCCGGACTCAGAGCGCTGAGGTGACCACGAAGTCCGTCATTGGCGGAGCGCATACTCTGAAACCCTTGACCATGAGCGCTTCTCCAGGATGGTTGACCATGGTCTACAAGAACGCACGGCCAGCGCTGAGGGCACTGGTCGTCATCGGGTCTCGGACGCACCGTCAGGGTCGCCGCGTCGGCAGAGGCGGATCATCCATCGTCCACATCCGCCTCGCCCCGGGGACCTACCGCTACTTCACGATTTCGAACTCCGGAGCCCGAGGGCCGACGGGACGGCTGTTTGTTCGCGCGCCAACCCCCTCGAGCTCCACCTCTCCGGCACCCACTCCGCCACCGGTCACGGCAGACCCGTCCACACCCTTTACACCGCCCGCACCCGGCGTCTCGGGCGCAGGAACGGTTGCCGTCGGCGCATACGTCAGCATTTCTGGGCTCACCTCTAAACAGGCCGTCGCCCGCCGGGAACAGCAACTCGGGCGCACCCGTGCCATCGACCAGCACTTCTACGGGTGGACTGAGTCCTTTCCGACGGGCCTTGAGGTCTCCGACCTCGCTGACGGCCGTACCCCTATGGTTGCCTGGCTCGGCACGAGTCTTGACGCCATCCTCAGCGGCAGTGAGGACGGCCTGATTAGAAGCCGCGCAGCCGATGTTCGAGACCTCCAAGCGAAGATCTTCATCCGCTGGGCCCCAGAAATGAACGGCGATTGGTATTCGTGGTCGGGTCCTCAGAACCAAGACTCTCCGGCCAAGTACGTCGCGGCGTGGAGGCACATCCACGACATATTTGACGCCGCAGGGGCCAACAACGCGATTTGGGTGTGGGCACCCGCGAATCAGTCGCATCCCGGGCTCCTCGATCTGACGTCGTGGAACAACTGGCGCAACTACTACCCTGGCAATGGCTATGTCGACTGGGTAGGGATCGACGGCTACAACTGGGGACCCATATGGGGTTGGTCCGAGTTTGGGGAGATCTTTTCCCCCATATACTCTGACTATGCTGCCACGAAACCGATCATGATCGCTGAAACCTCATCCGTCGAGGACGGAGGTTCCAAGGCGGCGTGGATTGGACACGCGACTACTTGGATAAAGGCCCACCCTGCTATCCGGGCAGTCGTCTGGTTCGACGTCGACCAGTCAGCCGAAGGCGTGAATTGGTCTATCGATTCATCCGCTGCGTCCCTAGCCGCCTTCAAACGCCTTGCTCAGGACCCGTACTTCAGCGCGCGCACACACTGAAGCAGGTTGCCCTGCCGGCAATTCCTCTCGGCCTTGCGCCGTTCTGGCTCTCCCCCAACCTCTCCGCCACACTGGCGGCGAGCGAAATGGAGTGCCACTCACGCTCAGTCCAATGCCCGAGACTGCCGGTCCAGAGAACCCCAATACGCTCACCTCGGCTAGCTGAACTCACGGCCTGACCACCCGTCCAGACCCTTTGACCAGTCTCCATCTATGAGTTTTCCCCGGCCCACGGCCCCCCGCTTCCAACGGCGCGTCCCAGAAGCCGGCTCGGCTGCCAGCCACTACCGTCCGCACCGAAGTGTGCTGATCCTTCGGGGGCTCAATCTGCCGGGGGCTCTTCGCGCCCGCTTGACCGCGGTTTTCATAATCGCCGCTATCGCAGCCGCCGGTGTGACGAGTCTCGAGATTGCAACGGCGCGTCCTTGGGTCCGGGCCTCACGGTACGCCGTGCCCACGCAGATTCTTCCGACACTGTCCTCAGACCAAACCCAAGACGAACTGCGAAGCGTCGTCTACTTCCTCACTGCGCCGTCGAGCACCGACCACCTCGGTTCTCTTCCAGTGATCCTTGGGAAGCGTTGTTCATATGAGGACACACGCCTAACGTCCACTACTGAGATAACGATCTTCTGGCACTGCAGTGACCAGCGTTCCGCGACGGCCGGCGCGCTCGCGGTCGCCGAAACGCGTCTCCTCAGCCAGGCAGCTACGCGGTCGGGGTTCTTCGAGGCCTCCGGGACGCGCATTTCGACACCGTCATTCGCGGCTCGGCTCCTGTCCGATGCCTTGGGGGTAGGGTCGGTTGCGTTCCTGCTGTCCGCCTTGGTAGTCGTCCATGCTGCCTGGTCCCGCAGGTCGTTCCTCACCCGACGCTCGGTTCAGGAAGCCGGAATCCGCCTCCTTGGGCAATCGGTCCAGCCGGATTTGCAAGCTCGCGAGCTAACGCGCGCGCTTCTCGCGGGCAGCGTAGGTGTCCACCGGACATTGCTGATAGCTTCGCAACGGGCTCGGTTTGCCTGCCAGGAAGTCGCCTACGATCATCCCGACGGTGGCAGTACCTTGGACTGGGTGCCAATGGCACCTGACCGTTACATCGACGGCTGGTGGGAACATCGTTCGCTCACTGGGGGCGACATTGCCTCAACGATTTCCCCGCAGGCCGTGGTTCTGGCTACTGACCGCGACCGTGACGCCGACCTAGAGGGGGCCGTAGACGCGCTCGCGCGTAGCGGCTGCTCAGTGCTTGGAGTCGTGGTGTTAAAGGTTCGACGACGCTTTGCCCTTTCGAACTAGCTCTGCGGCATGCGTCCGCGCGGCTCTGTCATCTTCATGGCTGCCCAGCATCCGCGTGAGTTCATTCACGAGTCCTAGAGGTCCGAGCGCCTGGATTCGTGTGACAGTGGCGCCAGTATCGTCCACAGACTTCACCAGCGAGTAGTGCGCTTTCGCCACTGCAGCAATCTGGGGCAGATGCGTAACAACGATCGTTTGGTGCTGCTCCCCAAGAACGGCCAGATGCTTGGCGACCACCGAAGCCGTCACGCCTCCAATTCCGGCGTCAATTTCATCGAATACCCAGGTTGCCTCGTCCGACGCCGAGGCGACGCTCAGGATGGCTAGGAGGAACCGGGAAAGCTCACCGCCTGAAGCGACTCGCGCCAAGGGTGCCTCGCGCAGGCCGGGGTTTAGACAAACCCAGAACTGGCATTCGTCGCGCGGCGGCACGGTGTCTTCGCACAGCGAGATCGCAACTCTGACGCGGGCAGCAGGCATCGCGAGCTCCGCCAGAGTGCTGGAAACGGACTCCTCGAGTTGAGCTGCCGCTCCTTGCCAGGCGCTATGGAGTTCGCTGGCCAAAATAGCGGATGCGGAAATTTGCGAGTCCAGTTCAGCCCGCAGCTGGACTAGGATAGGCTCACCGTCGTCGATCTCCGCGAGATCGCGTTTCGCCGAATCCGCGGCAGCAGAACTTGGTCTAATCCTGGTCCAGTACCTCCGCTCGATCTTCGCATATTCGGCCAGTCGGTCCTCAACGAATTCCAAGCGTCGAGGATCGGCGTCCAGGAACTCGATATAGCCTCGCAGTGTAAGTGCGGCGTCCTGCAGCAAGGTCTGGGCCGCGAGTATGTTGGCCGCCGCCTCTCGAGGGCAGGATCAGCCACAGCCCGCATCGGCGGCAGCGCGCTCGGCGAGCCCTGTCAGGGTGATGGCTCCATCCCCGGACTCGGGCGAAAGGGGCCTCGGCTGCGGATGCCACGGCTGATCCGATCAGCGTTCGACCACGGAGACGATCACGCTCGATTTGAAGGGAGGCCAAGTCTGTTTGGCTTGGTCCTAGACTGGATGCGTCCTCGACGAGTTGTTCGAGACTGTGGCGATGCCTGAAGTTGGGTGGTGCCTTTCCTCTGTTGCGGCTGGCTGCCGGGTCTTCGCCTGCAGGTCCCGTCGAAGGCGGTCGAGCAAACGGGCAGCCTCAATCGCACGGAAACCAATGAACCGGTCCAGGAGGCTGAGCTGGGCATGCGGCGTGACCGCGCGGCGTTGGTCGCCTTGTGCGACGCATCGCAGGTTCCGCCCAACGAGCGAAGCGACGTCGGTCGAAACGCTCTGACCATCGATGAAGCATCGCGCCCTTCCACGCGCAGGGATCCTCCGAGTCACAACAATCTCTGTCTCGTCCTCTACGAGATCTCGAATGCCGAGGGCTTGGCTGTCTGCCTCGAGCCGATCCCGAAGCCGGGAGGCAGGATAAGCGTGGCCTGTACAAGCGCATGCGTATGCCCTGGCCGGACCATCCCGGGCTCAGCCGCCGCGCGCCACCCTAGCAGGGCGAGAGCCTGAGTCAGCACTGTCTTGCCCGCACCAGTCTCACCAGTAATGGCCGTCAGCCCTGGCGCCCCAAACTCCAGATCGGCATGCTCGATCACCACGAGTCCCCGGATCTCGAGCCGTCACGCAGCATGCCTACCCCCGCGAACTTCTCGCGGTACCGCCTGAAGAAGCTGGACTCGGGGAACACCGCCAGATGGACGTCGGCGCCGCCCAAGCCACGGTGATCTGCTAGGCCCGGGGCCAGGGTGCCGACCTTCACGCCGTCGGAGAGGATGTCGCAACCACCTGAGATGGCGGTGTTGGTCACGGTGAGCTGTCCCTCGGGGGCCACGATGAGCGGCCGGGTGTCGAGGTGATGCCCGGCGAGGAAACTCAACACGAAGCATCGGACGCGCCAGCTCTGGGTGGGTCCGCCCGCGGCCAGGTTGTAGGCCGTGCTGCCCACCGGCGTGGACACGACCACGCCGTCACAGCGGACGACAGCGGCGGCTCGCCGTCGTTGCGCGAAGCTGAGGTCGGCGATGCGGCTCTCACCGCCACGCAGCGCCAGGTCGTTGACGGCCTGGACGTTGCCCTGCGCTCCAGTCGATCACCAGGCTGGGCAACCCGATGACGTTGTAGTCGCCGGTGAGCGCGCGGCGCAGGCCGTGCTCAAGTCATCGCGCGCTCGATGGCACACAGGGAAGCGACGCGGCCGAAGTTGACGCCGATGACCGGCGCGCCCGGTAAGCCTCGCGGGCGAGGGCGCGCGGCGCCGAACTTGTCCCCGCCGAGCACGATGATGAGGTCCTCACCGCCGGGGCGCAGGGTCACGCCCTCGCTGGTGGTGTGACGCAGGCGCTCAGTGCTTGACCACCTCGGCGGGCGGCACCGGCACCTCGACATCGCACTCCTCGAGGATGGACAGCACCGTCGCCAGCGCGGCGCTGGTCATAGCTTCGGCGCACGGTGGGTGAGCAGCAGCACGCGCTTGGTTGCGCCGCTGGCGGGCTCGATCGCGATGGGGCGACTGACGTCGGTCACGGGGTCATTCGAGCAACAACGGCCTCCCGGATGCGCATCGCGAGGTCGGGGACGGTGGTGGCGGTGGTGCCGTCGGCAGCGTAGAGGAATACCTCACGGTTTCCCTTCGGTCCGGGAACCCCGCTGTCGGCGGCATCCGAGGATGGCACCCCCGGCGGTCGCGATGGCCTCGGCCACACGGGTGGCCGCAGGCCTCCCGGACATCGGGGTCGCGCACGACGCCCCCGGATCCCACGTGCTGGCGGTAGGCCTCGAACTGGGGCTTCACCATCACCAGGGCGCGCCAGCCGGGCGCCAGGCACGCGGCTGCGGCGGGCCAGATGAGCGCCACCGAAATGAAACTGACGTCACACCAGCAGGTCGGGGGCGTAGGGCAGCATCTGGGGCGTGAGGTGCCGGGCGTTCACCCGTTCCATCACGTGCACCCGCGGGTCGGGCGCAGCCGCCAGTCCGGCGAGTTGTCCGTAGCCCACGTCCACGGCGATCACCCGCGAGGCACCACGCCGCAGCAGGCAGTCTGTGAAGCCCCCGGTGGGAGGCCCCCACGTCGATCGCATTGGCATCCCCCGACGTCGAGTCCCGTAGCGCCAAGCGCGTTGGCGAGCTTGTCGCCACCGCGCGAGACGAACTCCGGACCCACCCGGTTACCTGGATGTCGGCGCCCTCCCCACCGGCGTGCCGAGTTTGTCGACCACCCTGAAGCCACACGCACCGTCCCGCCAGCACCGCGGCCTGCGCTTCGGCTGCGTGAGTCGAACACCCCGGTTTCCACGAGGGCCACATCCAGCCATGCGGCGAGCCATGGGGGAATCTGGCGGCCGATGGTGACCGCTCACCGCACTGTGCCATCCGGCGGTCACGGCCGGGTGCGTCGGCGGTGCGACTCGGCGTAGGCTCACGCCGACCACGCCCACCGGCTGAAGGCGGCGACATGGAGTTCACCGAATACGCGCACGGGGTCCCCTGCTGGTGGACCTGGCCACCCCGACACCGCCAAGGCGCGGGCCTTCTGCGGGGCACTCTTCGGCTGGGAGATCCCGGAGGTGCCCGAGTTCGGCGGATATGCCAACGCCCGGCTGCGCGGCAAGACGGTGGCCGGGATCGCGCCGATCATGCAGGAGGGCCAGCCCACCACCTGGAACACCTACGTGAAGACCGATGACGCCCGCGCCACCCTGGATGCGGCCGCCGCTGCCGGAGGGACCATCGCCTTCGATGCGGCGCAGGTGGCCGACCTCGGCACCATGGGCTTCTTCATCGACACCTGCAGGGCGTTCTGCGGCATCTGGCAGCCCGGCACCCACATCGGCGCCCAGCTGGCCAACGAACCCGGGGCATTCGCCTGGAACGAACTCAGTACCCGGGACACCGAGAGCGCCATGAGCTTCTACCCGGCGGTGTTCGGGTGGTCGCCGAAGGTGCACGACATGAACCTTGACCTACACCGAGTGGCAGGTGGACGGCCGCAGCATCGCCGGGATGATGCCGATGCCCAGCGTGGTGCCCGAGCAGGTGCCGAACCACTGGGGCGTGTATTTCGCCGTGGAGGACTGCGACGCCGCGGTGGCAAAGGTGACGGAACTGGGTGGCCGGGCCTGATGCAGCCCATGGGCGCCGCGGTGGGCGCTTCTGCGCAGTGATGGACGACCAGGGCGCCTCCTTCCTGGTGATCGCCCTCAACAACGCCTAATAGGACGCCGTGATCAACCACATCCGCACCCGCCTGGGGCAAGCTCGCCACGCCCGCCCTCAACCCCGTGATAAGCGGGGCGCTCCTCGCGGCGTCCCGGGTTGTGTTGCTGCCACTGTTCTACGGGCCGCTTCGGATGCGACGGATCAACCACCGGGTGATCCCCCGCCGGGGCGCCACAATCGTGGTGTGCAACCACGTGAGCTTTGTCGACCCGCTGATCCTCGGGGTCGCCATGCGCCCCCGACGGGCGTACATGATGGCCAAGAGCGAGCTGTTCCGCAGCAAACCGCTGGCCTGGTATATGAGCCGCACCGGCGCGTTTCCGGTGCAGCGGGCAAGCGCCGACCGCGAGTCGCTGCGCACCGCCCGCGCGGTGCTGGAGGCCGGGGAGTGCCTGCTGTTGTTCCCCGAGGGTGGCGTCAACCGCGAGGGCGTGTTGCGGCCCGGGTTCACCGGTGCGGGGGCGTTGGCGATGCTCCCCAGGTGACGGTGATCCCGCGGTGATCTGGAACACGCAGCTGCTGCGCGGACCGGTGCGGGTCCGATTCGGGGCGCCCATCACGATGCAGGATCTGCGCGAGGGCCTCAAGGCGGGGCGGAACCAGAAGGCCACCGAGCGCAGCGGCCGCGCTCGCCGCCATGATGCCGCTGAGTGGGCGGACCGGTGCAGGATCCCCCGTTGGTGAGCCGTGGATCCCGGCCCCGCGGGGCGACGGGAAGACGTGATCAGGAGCTGACGCTCAGGCGGCCTTGGGGAGCTTGGAGACGCGAGACGCCGAGCATTCCCTGCTGGACGACGGCCTCAACAGGACACGGATTCCCGGGTATCCCAGATCCGCGAACCTGATGGTGAATTTCGCGGTGCCGGGAAGCCGGATCGCCTTGATCAGGCGCCATTTCCGGGTTCGGTACCCCTCCACCCGGACGGAGCCCCCTCCGCGCGACAGTCCCGCTTTCGTGCTCAGAGTAATCAGCCCGTGTGCGACGCGGAGGCGCAGCTTGGCGAGCGACACTCGCACTCCGATGCCACTCGTCGCCGCCGAGGGAGCCGGTGCCCTGGCGGCGCCCGTGGGCAGGGTGGGCACCGCAGTCACGGGCGCTGACGCGGGATCAGCCCCAGCCGAACCGGCGCTTCCTGAGACAGCCACGCGCAACGCGTCCAAAGCGGCCAGTGCTGGTTTGGCCGACCAATCATTCCTGTAGATCCCCTGGTTCTGATACCAGTCATTGCGATCCGAGCCGTAATCCCGCAGCTGATACCAGAAAATGCGATCGGTGACGCCTTGAAGGTACCTGCGGCGATATAGGTACATCCTGGTGAGATAGTCCGCCTGTTGGGCCTCTGTCACCTGATTCGCTGCCCCATTGGTACAGGGCTGACACGTCGCGTAGGACGTCTCGGTTATCCAGATTGGCGGGTGCGATGGGTCATTTCGATCGACGAGAGCACGCATGAACGGCTGAGAACTGAGCGCCCAGGGGGCCGGACGCCCCTTGGAATCAACCGCGGTGCCCTCGGGTGGCGTCCGCGGATAGAAGTTGATCAGAATGACGTCAGCATGTCCCGCAAGTCCGGCGTCGTACGCGCCCTGGAGGTAGTCCCACGCTGACACACCGGCAGACGTCGGGGTTCCGACGATTGGAGCAGCGCTCACCGTCGTATTGGGCCGTACGCTCTTGATCGACGCATATGCGGCCTTTTGGATTGCCACATACTGAGCAGCATCGTTGGGAGGCGCCCACTGTTGGCTGAAGTTTGGTTCATTCCACGGCGTCCAAACGTCCACCAGGGCCCCAAACTGCTGCGCCAGCTCGGCAAGAAATCCTGCGTAAGCGGGGATGTTCTCGGGCGTTGGTGGATGATTGGCTCCAGATTGCCCGCTCGCCCAAGTTGGACTTCCGGTAACGACGAGATGCGTCGACAGACCATCATCCTTTGCGCACTGCAACAGCATTTGGATGTCAGTTGGCGCAATGTAAGACCCGGGGCGGGCTCAAGAAGCCCAAGACATCCCGATCGTGACCCATGGGAAAGCCCGCTTGGCGCGCCAGTGCACTTCCCGGCAGGGGTCGCCCCCGAGCGCGTACCCGACAGTGACTCCGCCGTCCGGGATAGCAGATGCTTGGGCCATTGCACGGCTGGCAAGTCCGAAAACCACGAGCAGAGCGCAGGCAACCACAACAAAGTGGCGTTTCATGGCCGCAATGATAGCCCGGCCGAGCTCGACTGCCACTGGTCGTGCGGCTAGGCCGGGCCTACTTCGCCAGCGCCCTGCCCTGCGCCCAGAGGCGGTCGAGTATGGGCCGCACCGGGGCCACCGGCGGGACATCCCACCACATGTTTACCTCGACCACCTTCGGCCCCTCCGGGGTCAGGCCGAAGTCGATGCCGAGCGTGCGGATGGGCAGGAACGCGGGCGCGACGCGCTGAGCCAACTCCCGCATCGCGCCCCAGTCCGGTAGCCGGAGGCCGTCGAGAGCCTCCCCGGTGTGCGGATGGTCGTGCACCTGCACCAGACCGGGACGGTCGACACGGGGCTTGTGGACGGCGGTGATGGCGCCATCCTCCAGGGCCAGCTCGCATGTCATGTTGCCGAGGCGCCCCGAGCGGAAGTTGTCGACCGCGTTGCCGGGGGCGGCGAGGCGCAGGCCCGCCCACAGGAACTCGACGGTGCCGTCGTCACGGATAAAGGTGACCAGGCGCACGGTGTGCAGCGCCTCGCTCTGAAAGCGCGCTAGGTCAGGGTGGTTGCGAAGCCGCTCCTGCACGATCCAGTCGCGGTAGTCCGGGTGCTCCTGCAGCTCGGCCACAAGCTCGCTGGCGGGGGTGCGGCGGCCGGTCTGCACGTCGCGCCACCGGTCGCCGTCACGGGTGACCACGCGCACGCCATGGCCGTGGAAGCCCTCACTGGGTTTGACCACCAGCTCGTCGGGCATGGCGTCGAACGCCTCCGCCCACATGCCGGGGTGGATGGGGTGCCCGTGCAGGAAATCCCAGCCCATGGCGCCCGCCATCAATGTGGCGTGCACCGCCGGGGTGGGCAGGCCCGCAGCCCGGGCCAGCATGTGGAACACCACCTTGTCCTCGCTGACCGCCTCGATGCGGTGGGCGTTCATGAAGTACTGCAGGTCGGTGGTCTCACGCGGTGAAGCGGTGACGTCCGGGTCGAGGGTGGACTCCGGGTCGAGCAGGCCCACCGCCAGGCTCTCGTCCAGACCCCATCCGTGCTTGCGGCGCAACCGCATGGCGCGCAGCTGCATGGGCAGCCAGGCCACGCCGTACTGGTCGCGCGCGGCGGTCCGGATGGAGCGGGTGCGGTCGACGTACTGCCGGCCGCGCTGCACCACACGCATGAGCTTCATAGGAACCTCGGACGCTGGGGAGCGGTGTGGCCGGTGATGCTAGCTGTATGCGAGCGGGGCGTTGCTGACGGGGTGACCCGCCAAGGACCCCTGGGGTCGGTCGAGGTGCCTCAGCCTGTCACAGCCTAAAGGGGTCCTCTTGAGTCACGCTAGCGCCTGTCTGAGCGTCTACGGCATGAAACTCGCCGTGAATCGGATCGCGGTCGGATACTGCGTCGCAACGCGCGGCTCGGCCGGGGTGCTCCCGCGCTTCACGAAGTACGAATGGGTTAGCGCTGTCGCGCCCGAGGGGTCACCGGGCTGGTGGGGATCTGCGGAGTAGGTCCCGACGGTCAGCCAAGCGAGCCCGCGCGGTCGGAGCAGCGGATCATCGGCTGGCGTGTCGCGTCAGGGTCGGGGGTGGATCGCTGAAGCTGGGGCTGCCGATGAGCACAAGCGGCAGGAGGATCTGCCGCGCCGGACTGCTGGCGCTCACCCAGATGGATGCCCCCAGTCAGCCGCCCGCCAACAACCTCATGGGCCTATATATCCAGCGACCGCCAAAGCGCTCGGGCTCGCGCGGTACCTACTGGCACTGGGCGAGCGCCTAGGCCCGCATCTGTCGCTGTCGGTCATCCGGTCGCTGCGCCCCCTCGTTGCCCTGGTGTCTGAGCACCCGAGGTGCGGTCTCTGCAGCGGTCCCGACACCGGCGTCTACGGTCCTGGCACCGCCTAACAGAAGGGCCGCGATCCTCTGGCCGCACCAACGCACCCCTGGCTACGACGGGCCGGCCGCGCCGGCTCCTCAGGAACCTGGGCGAGACCGCGATCGGCTCGGTAGCACCCGACTTATGGCTCCGCACGTCGGAGGACGAAGTAACCGTGTTCGGTTAGAAGGTCTTCCTGGGAGTAGTGGGCGAATGAAGGATGCAGTGGCTGAAGCTCGAGTTGGGTCGGATCCAGCCTCACCTCCCTCCGTGCCTCGATGACCTGGAAATGGGGCTCGAACGCGGCGCGGTAGTCACTGAATCTCAGCCTGTTCGGCGCGTGCAGTTTGCTCGTCACCGCGCGCCACTGACGTTCCGAGAACCTCAAGAAGTTGAGACGTCCGATCGTCGGGTCCGTCAGTGCGAACTCGTCGCCCAAGTCGACGGCGATGCTCAGAATCCCGCCCGGGACCACGACGCGCCGTAGTTCCGCCACGAGCGTCTCGAGATGGGCCGCCGGGACGAACTGAAACGTGTTGTTGGAAACCACGCCTGCGATGCTCTGACGAGCTAGGTCGAATCCGTCTGATCGGCTGACTATTCCCCTCGTTCCGAAGCTCGCCAGCATCTCGTCTGCGCTGCGTGCATCCGCCGCTCGCCGCAGGCGCTCGACTCGGTGGTGATCGACACACACCAAGTCTGCGGGCGAATCGCCCTCAAGAAGTGAACTGAGCGCCCTCACGGCCTGCTGGATCGATGCTGTGTTGAGGTGCCGCCTAACGTCGCTGGTAAGTACCTCCTCGGCGCCCTTGAGGAAGAGAACGGCTGGAACGATGGGGTACCACCCCGTGCCGATTTCCAGCACTGTGCCAGCACCCAGACCCCCGCCCTGTTCCTTGAGCGCGTGCCAATGCCTGGCCCCCAGTTCGACGCGACTGCGAACGAACGACTCGGGCAGCTCTCGACCCACAGAGAAGTGACGCTGGGCGAGGTAGTTCAGTCGCTCGGCTCTGGGGAGCGAGGCGACCAAACGCTGGATCGCAGCCTTCGTCTTCCAGTTCACGCAGGAACCAGCGCAAGGAAGTTGCACACATGACCCTCGGCGGTTGCGGGATCCCCTCAGCCGACTCCACCCTATCGAAAAGGCGCGGTATAGCGGTGCCTCTACACCGGCGAGCACTGCCGCGCCGACGCGGTTCTCTTAGGGGCACCAGCCCAACCGCGTTCCCCAAGCCGCCGTTGTACCCCGGGGATAGGCCGGCGGCCACACGGCGTGCCGATACACCACAATGCATCCGCGGCGGGCTGTAGCGGCGAAGGCGCGACGCTCGGCGGCGGGGCAGTATCGCCAACGCCTCACCTGCCGCTGCTCGGCGTGCACGTTCTGTGTGTTCTCCTGCCTCGACGGTTCGGGAGCCGCCGGGGGTGAGTGGACCGGCTCTGAGGCAAGCAGGGCTCCGAGTTGGCGCACCGACCGGAGCTGTGCGCCCTTGGAAGCAACACCCGACGACGCCGCCTCAGCCTGGGAGGCAACTCGCCGATCAACAGCCCGCCAACAACCTCAAGAGTCTTGAAGCTAGCTCGACACCACCGCTTCCGGCATACCCGCCGCCTCCAGGATCGCGTCCATGGCGGGCCGCATGGGGAAGCCCGGGGCCGGGTCGTAGAAGGCGTTGGTCTCGATGAGCAGCGGGCCGTCCGGGGTGATGGCGATGTCGTGCCCCAGGGTGCGCAGGGGCAGCATGGAGTGGGCCACCAGGTGCGACAGGTCGCACACCTCCTGCCACATGGGCAGCTGGGTGCCCACCAGCGGGTTGCCGGTGACCGGGTCGTGGGTGACGTCCTCCAAGCCGGGGGCGTCGGGACGCTGGGACAGGGCCCGCGTGAGCCGCCCGGTGCGCACGTCCACCCAGGCCATCACGCCGCGGGCGCCGCCACGGACGTTGTCCACCATGCCCTCGGTGGCCAGGCGCAGCACCGCCCACATCACCTCCGGGTGCCCGTCCTGGCGCACCAGCGAGGCCACGCGGAGGGTCTTGAGCACGCCGGGAGCGCCCAGCTCGGCAAGCACCGGGTGGTTGATGACCCGCTGGTCGCACAGCCACACCGAGAACTCCCGGTCGGCGCGCAGCTGGGCCACCAGCTCGGCGGTGTCCACCTGGGTGCCGTCCGGGGTGCACCACAGGCCGGGCGCCACGCGGCTGAGTACCCGCACCCCGTTGCCGCCATAGCCCTCGGCGGGCTTCACCACGATGTGGTCGGGCAGGTCATCGATGGTCTCCGCCCACTGCCAGGGCGCCACGGCCCGGCTGGTGTGCCAGCTCCACCCGCTGCCCATGCGGCTGAGCACCGCGTGAGTGGTGGGCATGGGGATGCCCAGCGCCGGCGCCATGAGCGCCAGAACGATCTTGTCGCTCACCAGGCCCACGCCCGCGGCGTCCACCAGGCCCTGCACGGTGCAGGACTCCATGTGGGACACCATCTGGTCGGCTCCGGCGCACCGGGGG
>JAXLSS010000007.1:0-125940 GCA_046330395.1 Thermoleophilia bacterium | reverse complement strand
TGCGGCGCGGGCGGGTGCTGGCCTTCGTCGAGGTCAAGGCGCGCGGCGATCCGCGTGGGCTGATCGAGCCGCACCGCCCGGCGCAGCGGCGGCGGATGCACCGCGCCGCGGCGGCCTACCTGGCGCGCCACCCCCCGCGGGACGGCGATGAGGTGCGCTTCGACCTGGTGACCATCCGCACGGGCGCGCGGCTCAGCCGGCCGACGCACCTTCCGCATGGGGCGGAGGCGTGAGCCCGGCCAGCAGCACCTCGGCGAGCTCGCGCATGTCGTCCACCACCCACTCGGCGCCGGCCTTCTCCAGCCGGGCGCGGGTGCCGAACCCCGTGGTGACGCCCACCGCCTGCGCACCGGCGGCGTGCCCGGCGCGGATGTCCACCGGCGAGTCGCCCACCATCAGCGTGAACTCGGGTGCCACCCCCAGCTGGGCCGCGGCGGCCAAAACGGGGTCGGGCCACGGCTTGGTGTGGCGGCAGGACAGGCCGGTCATGATCGAACCGAAACGCTCCACCACCCCGAAGCGGATGGTGAAGTCCATCACCGCCGACGCCGGTCCGGCGGAGACGATGCCGAGCGGCAGGTGCGGGGCAAGGGCCTCCACCGCCTCCAGGGCACCGGGGACGGCCCGCGAGCCGCCGTGGCCTGCGGGCAGCGCTCGCGCCAGCAGGCGGTTGACCGGCCCGTCCAGGTCCCACCGGTCGGCCTGCGCCACGAACCGCTGCACGGTGTTCTCCAGCCGCACCACCACGGCGCGCATGGCCTCCGGCGCGCGGGCGCGCCCCACCAGGGGCACCAGGAACCGCACCCCGCGGTCGATCATCTCGTCGTCGGTGTCGCGCAGCGTGCCGTCCACGTCGAACAGCACGGCCCGCACGCGGCGGGGGTCGAGGCTCACGGCGTGAGCACCCGGTGGTCGGCGAATGCCGCGGAGGCGAACGACAGCCGGTGCAGGGGCGTGGGCCCATGGGCGCGGATGGCGTCGCGATGCGCCGGGGTGGCATACCCCACGTGCGCCGGGAAGCCGAACAGGGGGTACCGGTCGGCCACGGGACCGGCCATGAGCCGGTCGCGGGTGGCCTTGGCCACCACCGAGGCGGCCGCGATGCAGGCGCTGCGGCGGTCGCCGCCCACGATGCGCCGGTGCGGGGGCGCGGCGGGGCCCAGGTGGAAGCCGTCCACCAGGCACACCTCGGGCGCGGGCTCCAGGCCCCGCAGGGCGTCCCCCAGCAGGCGCAGGTTGGTGACGTGCAGCCCGTCACGATCGATGACCGTGGCCGCGGCCGACACCACCACCACCTGGTCGGCGACGCGCAGGATGGCCGCGGCCAGCCGCTGGCGCGTGTCGGGGGCGAGCCGCTTGGAGTCGTCGAGGTCGGTGAGCAGCAGGCGCGCCGAACGCGACATGCGCCCCAGGTCCAGGCACACCGCCGCCGCCACCAGCGGCCCCGCCAGGCAGCCGCGGCCGGCCTCGTCCGCACCCGCCACCCGTGCCACGCCCAGGGACCGGTCGTGGGCGAACAGCCGTCCGGACACCGGACGGCGTGAGGTGGTCACCCGGCGCAGCCTGTCGCCGTCCCGCACCGCCGCCACCGCGCGTGAACCCCGCTCGCGCGCCGCGGGGGCCTCGGGCACCCCGCTAGTGGGTGGTGCGCTGCTTCTCGCGGATGCGGGCCTTCTTGCCCACCTTGCCGCGCAGGTAGTAGAGCTTGGCGCGCCGGACGTCACCCTCCATGACCCGCTCGATCTTCTCGATCTTTGGCGAGTGCACCGGGAACGTGCGCTCCACGCCGACCCCGAAGCTCTGCTTGCGCACCGTGAAGGTCTCGCGGCTGGTGGACCCCTGCCGCTTGATGACGGTGCCCTCGAACACCTGCACCCGCTGGCGCTGGCCCTCGATGACGCGGAAGTGGACGCGGACGGTGTCCCCGGGCTTGAACTCGGGAACGTCATCGCGGATCTGGACCCGCTCAAGGCTCTCGATGACGTTCATCTGGGGGATCCTCCGGTCGGCGGCAAAACGGCGGGCATCATACCACGCCCGAAGCGGGCGGCGGGGCGTCCGGCGGCGGAAGACCGATGCGGGCCTCACGCCACCGGGCGATGGCCCCGTGATCGCCGGACAGCAGGACCTCGGGGACACCGTGGCCGCACCACACCGGGGGGCGCGTGTAGTGGGGGTGCTCGGTGCCGCCGCCCATGGCGTCGGAGAACGACTCGTGCTCCAGGCTCTCCCGGTTGCCCAGCGCCCCCGGCAGCCGGCGGGCCACGGCGTCGATGATGGCCATTGCCGCCACCTCCCCGCCCGCCAGCACGAAGGGCCCCAGGCAGACGGCGTCGTCGGCGAGCTCGGTGTGCACCCGCTCGTCGAACCCCTCGTAGCGGCCGCACAGCAGCGTGAGCTCGGGCAGCTCCGCAAGCTCGCGCGCCACGCGGTCGGTGAACATGCGCCCCGGGGGTCAGCACCACCACGCGCCGCCGCCGCCGCACGTCCGCGGCCGGGAGCCCGTACACCCGCTGCAGGCCCTCGGCGATGACGTCCACACGCAGCACCATCCCGGCGCCGCCACCGTACGGGGCGTCGTCCACCTGGCCGGCGGACAGCGGGGTGTAATCACGGTATGAGAACGCCCGCAGCTCCAGGCCCGCGTGCTCCGCGGCGTTCGCCAGGTGCCGCGGGCGGCGCATCCAGTCGAACCATTCCGGGAACAGCGTGAAGACGTCGATCTGCATCAGGACTCCTCGTCCCCCAGCAGATCACCGCGCAGCCGGATCACCCGCTGCGTCAGGTCGACGGCGACCACGGCGTCGAGGGTGAACGGCAGCAGCACCGTCTCCCCCCCGCCGTCCCCGCGCACCTCCAGCACGTCGTTGGCCGGGCGGGTGAGCACCTGCTCCACCACACCCGCCTCGCGCGGGCCCAGCCACACGCGACAGCCGATGAGGTCGCGCACATAGAACTCGTCGGCGGCGGCGGGCGGCAGGCGCTCCTCATCCACCTCCAGCAGGCCGCCGCGCAGCGCCTCCGCGGCGTCCCGGTCGTCCACGCCCTCCAGGTGCAACAGCTCGCCGTGCAGCGGTGTGGCGACGCGCATCTCGCGGCGGTGGTCGTCCAGGCGCACGGCCACGGGGTCACCCGCGCGCAGGTGGCCCAGCACCTCGCCGCTGGCGCGCACCCGCAGGGCGCCGTGCACGCCGTGGGCGCGCAGGATGCGACCCACCACCACCTGCCGCGCCGGCCGGCTCACGGCCGCGCCCCGGCGTGCCTAATCGACGATCTCCAGGTTGACGCGCCCGCCCCGGGTGTGCGCCGCCTGTTTGGCGATGAGCCGCAGCGACCGCGCGATGCGCCCCCCGCGGCCGATGACCTGACCCAGGTCCTCCTGGGCGACGTACAGCGACAGCACGGTGGTCTCACCGTCACGCTCCCGCTCGACGCGGACGGCGCCGGGGCTGTCCACCAGCCCGCGCGCCAGCTCGGCGACCATGTCGGCCAGGCGCTGGTCGCCGTCGTCACTCACCCGCGCGCCTCGACGATCTTGATGAGCTTCTCCACGGCCCGGCTGGGCTGCGCGCCGGTGCCGATCCAGTGCTTGGCCCGCTCCAGGTTGACCTCGACCAGCGACGGCTCGGTCTGCGGGTTGTAGCGACCGATGGTCTCGATGTTGCGACCGTCGCGCCGTGACCGGGAGTCGGCGACGACCACCCGGTAGATGGGGTTCTTCTTGCCGCCCACACGGGCGAGCCGGATCTTGACCACGTTGCTCCTTGCCGTTTCCTCGTTGCGTTACATGTTGAGCATCGACGGGATACCACCCTTGCCGACGCGCTTCATCATCTTGCGCATCTGTTTGAACTGCGCCAGGAGCTGGTTGACCTCCTGGACCGACGTGCCGCTTCCGGCGGCGATGCGCAACCGCCTGCTGCCGTTGATGATCTCAGGTCGGCGGCGCTCGGATGGCGTCATCGACGAGATGATCGCCTGGATCCGGTCGATCTGCTTCTCGTCGACATCGACGTCCTTGATCTTGGCCATCTTGCCAAGCCCGGGCAGCATCCCCAACAGCTGGCCGATGGGACCCATCTTGCGGATGGCCGCCAGCTGCTTGCCGAAGTCCTCCAGCGTGAGCCCGCCGCCGCCCAGGATCTTGCGTTCCAGGTCCTTGGCGTCGTCGGCGTCCACGTTCTGCTGGGCGCGCTCGATGAGGGACATGACGTCCCCCATCCCCAGGATGCGGGAGGCCATGCGATCGGGGTGGAACGGCTCGAGGGCGTCCACCTTCTCGCCGGTGCCCACGAAATAGATGGGCCGGCCGGTGGTGGCCCGCACCGACAGGGCGGCGCCGCCGCGGGCGTCGCCGTCGAGCTTGGTGAGCACCGCGCCGTCGAACTGCACCGCCTCCTGAAACGCGGTGGCCACCTCCACGGCGGTCTGGCCCGTCATGGCGTCCAGCACCAGCAGCACGGCGGTGGGCTTGACCGCGTCGCGCACCCGCACCAGCTCGTCCATCATCTCCCGATCGATGACGGTGCGGCCCGCGGTGTCCACGATGACCAGGTCGCGCATCTTCGCCTTGGCCTCGGCGACGCCGCGCTGCGCGATGGCCACCGCGTCGGTGCCGTCCTCGCGGTGCACCGGCACCCCGATCTGCTCACCCAGCACGGCGAGCTGCTGGGCGGCCGCCGGGCGGTGCACGTCGCAGGCCACCAGCATGGGCGCCCGGCCCTGCTGGGAGTAGTAGCGGGCGAGCTTGGCGCAGCAGGTGGTCTTTCCGGAGCCCTGCAGGCCGGCCATCAGCACCACGGTGGGCGGCCGCGGGGAGGTGGGCATGCCCACGTTGGCCTCGCCCATGAGGCGCGTGAGCTCGTCGTTGACGATCTTGACGACCTGCTGGTCGGGCGTGAGGGAACTCATCACCTCGGCACCCTTGGCCCGCTCCCCGATGGCCTTGGTGAACTGCTTGACCACGCCCATGTTGACGTCGGCCTCCAGCAGCGACAGCCGGATGGCCCGCATGGCCTGGTCGATGTCGGCCTCGGTGAGCTTCCCCTTGCCCTTCAGGCCGGAGAAGACGCCCTGCAGCTTGTCGGAGAGTGAATCGAACATGGTGGGTGGCGCGGTTCCACCGCGCGGCCCGACAGTCTAGAGGACGGGCTCGGGAGTTCCGGGCGCGCCCGCCCGGCGGTCAGCCGCCGGCGGGTCCGGCGAAGATGGCCTGGGCGTAGGCCTCGGCATCGAACGGCTGCAGGTCCTCCAGCTTCTCCCCCACGCCGGCCAGCACGATGGGCAGCCCCAGCTCCCGGTTGACCGCCACGGCGATGCCGCCCTTGGCGGTGCCGTCCAGCTTGGTGAGCACCACCCCGGTGAGCGGCACGGCCTCGCCGAACAGGCGGGCCTGGCTGAGCCCGTTCTGGCCGGTGGTGGAGTCCAGCACCAGCAGCGTGTGGTGCGGCGCCTCCGGGTCGACCTTGCCGATGACCGCCCCCACCTTGCGCAGCTCCTCCATGAGGTTGCGCTGGGTCTGCAGGCGCCCGGCGGTGTCGATGAGCACCACGTCCGCCCCGCGGGCCCGGGCCGCGGACACCGAGTCGAAGGCCACGGCGCCGGGGTCGGCACCGGGGGCCTGACGCACCAGCTGCGCGCCGGAGCGCTCGGCCCACACCGCCAGCTGGTCCACGGCCGCCGCGCGGAACGTGTCGCCGGCGCCGATCACCACCTTCTGCCCCAGCTCGGACAGCCGGTGGGCGAGCTTGCCGATGGTGGTGGTCTTGCCGCTGCCGTTGACGCCCACCACCAGGATCACCGTGGGCCGCGGCTGCAGCACCAGGGTGGGCGGCTGGGGGGCCATCATGGCCTTGACGGCCCGGGCGAGCGCCGGGGCCACCTCCTGCCCGGAGGTGATGCGGCCCTGCTGCGCCTCGCCCCGCAGCTCCTCCACCAGCGCCAGGGAGGCGTCCATGCCGCAGTCGGCCATGATGAGCGCCTCCTCCAGCTCATCCCAGGTGTCCTGCGTGACCAGCTTGTGGGCGAACACGCCGGCCAGCTGCGGGGAGATCGCCTGCTGCGGGCGGTTGAGGCGCTCCTTGAGCCGCCCCAGCAGCCCCCGCCGGCGGGCGGTGTCCTCCTCGGCGCTGGGCGGGGGCTCCAGTTGGAACAGCTCGGCCCAGCGGTGTCGGTCGTCGCCCTCCTGGCTCACGCACGGCCCCCGCGGATGGCGTGCAGCTGGCGTCGCACGAACGGTCGCGCGCCACCCTCCAGGGCGTGCTCCAGACGCCGGCACACCACCTGTGACACCCCGTCACCGGCCATGGTGACGCCGAACAGGGTGTCGGCGATCTCCACCGTGGGCTGCTGGTGGGTGATGAGCAGGAACTGGGTGTGGTCGGACAGCTTGCGCACCAGGGCCAGGAAGCGCCGCAGGTTGCTGTCGTCCAGCGCGGCCTCCACCTCGTCGAGCAGGTAGAACGGCGCCGGGCTGGTCATGGCGATGGCCATGCAGAAGGCCAGCGCCACCAGCGACCGCTCGCCGCCCGACAGCATCGCCAGGGGACGGGCGCGCTTGCCGGCGGGCACCACCTGCACCTCGATGCCCGGCTCCTCCGCGTCGGTGTCCACCTCCACCAGGCGTCCCTGACCGCCGGGGAACAGCGTTGCGATGTTGTCGGCGAAGCGGCTGCGCACCGCGGCGAACAGCTCGTCGAAGCCGTCGTTGACGATGGTCTCCAGGCCGCGCATGTGCCCGTGCAGCGCCTCGGCGGTGGCCTGCAGGTCGGTGATCTGCTCGTCGATCTCGGCCACCCGGCCGCCCACCTCGGCGTGCTCCTCGGCGGCGAGCGGGTTGACCGCCCCCAGCGAGCGGCGGCGCTGCTCCAGCTCGGCCACCTCGCGGCGCACCGCCTCGGGATCCACCTGGCCCACGTCCTCGGCGGGCGGGGCGCCCAGCTCGTCGGCCCGGGCCGCGGCGGCGGCCACCGCCAGCTCGGCCTCGTGCGCCAGCTGGCGGGCGCTCTCGACGGCGGCCTCCGCCTCCACCACCCGCTGGCGGTGGGTCTGCCGCTCCTGCTGCGCCCCCGTGACGGCCTCGGTGGCGCCGTGCGCGTCTCCGGCGACCCGCCGGGTGTGGTGGGCCACCGCCTCCGCGGCGTCCACCAGCGCCTGCAGGGCCCGTGAGGGCAGTGACAGGTCCACGATGTGGTCCCGTGAGGCGGCGCGGCGCTGGATGGCGGCCAGGCGCTCGGCGGCCTCCGCGTCGCCCACCCGTGCCGCGGCCAGCTCGGCGCGCGCGGCGGTGGACCGCGTCTCGGCCTCCGTCAGCGCCGCCCGCAGCGGCTGGGCCTGGGCCTCCAGCTCACCGGCCAGCACCTGGGCCTGGGCCAGCGCCGCCTCGGCGGCCTCCACGGCGGCCTGCGCCGCGGGCCCGGCATCGGCCTCCTGCTCCAGCTCCCGCTGGGCCACGTCGCGCAGCGCCAGCGCCTCGGCGTGCTGTGCCGCCACACGGCCGGCGGCCGCCGCGGCGGCGTCGCGAGCGGCCTGCGCACGCCCCGCGCTGCGCTCGGCCGCGCGGACGCGCCGCTGCACGGCGGCCAGGGCGGTGCGCGCCGTCTCGTCATGACCGGCCAGCTCCGCGCACTGGGCGTCGAGCACCGCGCAGCGGTCCCGGGCGGTGCGGTGCAGCGCGGCACGGGCCCACGCGCTTGCCGGCCGGCTCACCACGCCCTCGCGGCCGCGCAGCACCTCACCCTCGGGGGTGACGAACACGCCCGGGTGGCCGGCGGGGCGGCCGCCAGGTCGTCCACCAGCCACGTGTCGGCCAGCAGCCGCCGCAGGTGGGCCTCCGCGGCGTCGCCAACGGCGGTGATGCACTCCCACAGGGGCCGCGCCCCGGAACCGGCGCCACGTCGGGCGGCGCCGCGGTGGTGGGCACCAGGGCGTGGTGCGCGCCATCGGAGACGGCCCTGCGCCCGGTGGCCAGGTCCGGCGCCATCACGGCCTCGGCGAGGGCCTCCAGGGCGGCGCCCACGGCGCGCTCGGCGCCCGCGGACACCGTGAGCTCGAACCCCAGCGTGCCCCGCTGCGGCGCCGCGGCACTGGCATGCCGCGCCACCTCGGCGGCCGCCTCGCGGCGCTCCGCCTCGCCCGCGGCCCGCGCCGCGGCGGCGTCGTCCGCCACCCGCCCGGCGGCCTCCACCCGCTGGCGCCACCGCACCACTCGCTGGGCGGACACCTCGGCGCGGCGCTCATGGCGCGCCAGGTCCGGGATGCGGCCGTCGCGTTCCAGGGCCTCCAGGCGCTGGACGGCCTGCTGGAGGGCGGTCTCGGCGCGCTGCACCGCGCCCTGCGCCGCCTGGTGGGCGCGCCGGGCCTCGTCGCGGGCGTGGCGGGCGTCGGCCGCGGCGGCGGCCGCGTCACGGTGCTGGGTCTGATGGGTGTCGTGCGCCCCGCGAGCGGCGGCCAGCGCGGCCTCGGCCTCGGCCAGCGTCACCTCGCAGCGGCCCACGCGATGCGCGGCGCGCTGCGCCGCCGCCTCGGCCTCGCCCCGCGCGGCCATGGCCGCGTCGCGCTCCTGGCGGGCCTTGTCCATGGCCCGGCGGGCCTGGTCCACCCGCTCGCCGGACAGCTCGGCCCGGCCGGTCAACCGGTCGGCCGCGGTCCGCAGCGTGCGGGCCAGATCGGCCTGGCGCTCCCGGGCGGCCTGGGCGGGGGCCACGCGGCCGTCGGCCGCGGCCAGCCCCTGGCGCGCCTCCTGCAGCAGTCGCACGGCCTCGGCGTCGGCCTGGGAGGCCTCCCCGCTGCGCCGGCGGGCCTCGGTGAGGGCCTGCGCGGCGTGCACGGCCGAGGCCGCCGACAGCCGGGAGCGGCCCTCCTCGATGCGCCGCTCCAGGTCGGCGGCCAGCTCGGCCTGCCGCGCCTGGCGCTCCAGCGAGGCCGCGCGGGAGGTGAGCTCGGTGGCCAGGTCACGCGCCCGGTCGAGGCGGTCGGCCACCCGGGCCAGCTTGTGCTCGGCGCGCTTGCGGCGGCGCTTCTGCAGCGCCACGCCGGCGGCCTCCTCGATGACCGCGCGCAGGTCCGCGGGACGCGCCGCGCAGACGGTGTCCACCTGGCCCTGCCGGATCACGGCCAGGGCGTCGGGCCCGAGGCCGCGCGCCGCCAGCTCCTCCTGGATGTCCAGCAGCCGGCAGGACACCCCGTTGAGACGGTAGTGGGCGTCGCCGGTGCGGGTGACCCGGCGGGTCACCGCGGTCTCCGCGGCCGCCTCGGGGTGGGTGTCGCCGTCCCGTGACAGGGTCATGGACACCTCGGCCAGGCCCGCGGGGGGACGCCCCTGCCCGCCGGAGAACACCACCTCGCCCATGCCGCCGGCGCGCAGGCGGCTGGCCCGCTGCTCGCCCATTGCCCACACCAGGGCCTCCGCCAGGTTGCTCTTGCCCGAGCCGTTCGGCCCGACGATGACGTTGACCCCGGGACCGAGCTCCAGGCTCGTGGCCATGGCGAACGACTTGAACCCCCGCAGTTCCAGACGCCGCAGCATCAGCCCGCCTCTCCGCCCTCGAGCGCCCGCAGGGCCGCCCGGGCGGCCTCCTGCTGTGACGCCTGTTTGCTGGGTCCCCGTCCCACGCCCGCCTCGGCGCCGTCGATGAGCGCACGGCTGACGAACCGGCGCCGGTGCGGGGGCCCCTCGGTGCGCACCAGCTCGTATCCCAGGCGGCGGCCGTCGCGCTGCATCAGTTCCTGCAGCGTGGTCTTGGCGTCGCGCACCCCGGGCTTCGCGGCGGCAAGGTGCTCCTCGAACGCGAGGACCACGGCGTGGTCCACCTCGTCGCGGGGCAGGTCCAGGAACGCCGCCCCGATGACCGCCTCCGCCAGGGCCCCCGCCACCGAGTCACGGCCCGCCACCTGACGCAGCGCGTCGGGGTCGGGCGCGGCCTCCCGCATGCGCTCGGGCAGCCCGGAGTGACGCGCCACGACGGCGCACGCCTCCCGGGAGACGATGCCCTGGCGCATCCATGCGAGGTCGCCCTCGGAGGCGCGGGGGTGGCGCGCCATGAGCTCATCGGTCACCACGAGCTGCAGCACCGCGTCCCCCAGCAGCTCCAAACGCTCATACGAATCGGCCCGGTCGTGCACCCAGGAGCGGTGCGTGAGCACCTGTCGCCGGCGCGCCGGTGCCAGCCGGTCGAGCAGACCGGCCAGCGGCGGCGAAATCGGCGGTTCAGCCGGCGTGGGCCATGACGAAGTCGACGGCCTGACCGACCGTGGTGATCTTCTCCGCGTCCTCGTCCGGGATCTTGATCTTGAACCGGTCCTCCATCTCCATGATGAGCTCGACCAGGTCCAGTGAATCCGCGTTGAGATCCTCCTGGAACGATGCCTCCTCGGTGACATCCGCCGCGTCGACACCCAGCTGCTCGACGAGGATGGCGCGAACCTCCTCGACGACCTTTGCTCGATCCAAGGTCTTCCCTTTCTGCCAACTCGCCCAGAGCGGTGTTGCTCACAGGCGCAGGAACCTAACAACGACCCCGGACGCGATCCTCGCGGCCGGGCACCTCGTCGGCGCGAATCCTACGCTGACGCGGTGGCGGCGGGGCTGGCCAGCTCCTCGCCGAGGTGCTGCACCATGTCGTGGCGCACGCCCAGCGCGGCCGTGCGCAGCGCGTTCGCCACGGCGGTGGCCCCGCTGGAGCCGTGGCCGATGACGGCCACGCCCTGCACGCCCAGAAGGAAGGCGCCGCCCACCTGGTCCGGGTCCAGGCGCTCGCGCATGCGGCGGATGGACGGGCGCACCAGCAGGCCGCCCACCCGACCCACGAGGGTCTCACGCACCGAGGCCCGGATCTCGCTCATCAGGAACCCGGCCGCGCCCTCGTACAGTTTGAGGGCGACGTTGCCCGTGAACCCGTCGGTCACCACCACGTTGGCGGTGCCACGAGGGATGTCCCGGCCCTCCACGTTGCCGATGAAGCCGGGCGTGCCCAGCAGCTGGCGGTGGGTGGTGATCACCAGGTCGCTGCCGCGCTCGGCCTCCTCGCCGATGGACAGCAGGCCCACCGTGGGTTCCTGGATCCCCAGGATCTGCTGGGCGAACACGCGCCCCATCACGGCGAACTGCACCAGGTGCTCCGGGCGGGCGTCCGCGTTGGCCCCGGCGTCGAGCATCACCACGAACCCCTCGCGGGAGGGCAGCAGCACCGCGATGCCCGGGCGCTGGGCGCCGGGGATGCGCCGCATCTGCAGCGTCGCCGCGGCCAGCATGGCGCCGGTGTGGCCCAGCGACACGGCCGCCGCCGCACGTCCCTCACGCACCAGCCGGCACGCCACCACCACCGAGGCGTCGCGCTTGGCGCGCACCGCCCGGGCGCCGTCCTCGCTGGAGCCGATCTTCTCGGAGGCGTGCACCAGCTCGATGTAGGTGCGCTTGCCCACGGGCAGGTCCTGCACCATGGGCGCGAGCACGTCCTGGTCGCCCACGAGCAGCACGCGCAGGTCGGGGCCCGCCGCGGCGGCGGCCCCTTCGACGGTGACGCCCGGGGCCTCGTCACCCCCCATGGCGTCCAGCGCCACCACCGTGGCACCGGAGGCGGTCATGCGACCCCTCGCGAGCTTAGTCGCGGATCTCCACCACCTGGCGGCCACGGTACTGGCCGCACACGCCGCACACGCGGTGCGGGCGGGTGGGGGCGCTGCAGTGCGGGCAGCGTCCGATGCGGTCGGCCTCGATGGCGTGGGTGGCACGCCGGGTGTCGCGGCGCTGACGGGAGGTCTTTCGCTTCGGGACGGCCATCGGGATCCAGAGGGTTGGTTGCAGGACCGGCGCGGGAGGCTAGCAGATCAGGGCTCGGGGTCGGTGTCGCGCAGGCGCTCCGCAAGGTCGGCCAGCGCCCCCCAGCGCGGGTCGGGCGCGGGCGCGCACCCGCAGGGACCGGCGTTGAGGTCGGCCCCGCACGTCCCGCACAACCCGGCGCAGTCCTCCCTGCACAGCACGGCGGGCGGCATGGCCTCCACCGCGGCGTCCCGGGCCCATGCCGAGAGGTCCAGGATGCCGTGGTCCACATACAGGCTGCGCATCTCCGGGTCGTCGGAGCCCTCCTCGTGGATCTCCGTGGCGTCCATGCGCACCGGCACGCGCGCATCCTCCAGGCAGCGCCAGCACGGCCCACGCAGCTCCAGCGCCCCGCGCAGGCGCAGGTGCCAGGCCGCCGCGGCGCGCACGGCGTCCAGCCGCAGCTCGGGCGCATCCGGGTGGGCCGTGTACACCTGCCCGGCCAGCGTGATCGGCTGGATGGGCACCGGCGCCACGGACGCGGAGGCGCCCCCGGAGGGGACGTCCAGCGCCCGCAGGTCCAGCCGTCCGGCGGGCTGCGGGTGGCGTGGGCCGGCGGGCCCCCGGTCGTGCCGGGGGCTCACGGTGACGGCCTGCTAGTGGTCGTGCTCGTCGGCCTGCTCGTCGTAGACGGCGATCTGCTGATGCGTCTCCGCATCGGCGACGTGGGTCTTGCCCTGCAGGCGGTCGCGGCCGCGCTGCACCGCCGCCATGAACTTCCCGAGGTTGACCTCGAGGGTGCCCAGCACCTCGTCGGCGTAGTCCTCGGCGCCCAGCCGCACCTCGCGTTCACGCTGGCGCGCGTCCTCGAGGATGTTCTCCGCCTCACGCTCGGCCTTCTTGACGACCTCCTGCTGGGACACCTCGCGCGCGGCCTGATCCCGCGCCTCCGAGAGGATGCGCTCGGACTCGCGCTTGGCCTCGGCCAGCATCTCCTGCCGTTCCTTGACGATCCACCGGGCCTGCTTGACCTCCTCGGGGATCGTCGAGCGCATCTCGTCCAGCAGCTCGTAGATCGCCTCGCGGTCGATCCGGACCTGATCGGTCAAGGGGACGGCCCGCGCATTGTGAATGAGGTCGTCCAGCTTGTCGATCAGCTCAAGAACGTCCACGCACCCTCCTCAGTTGCTCTGCCCGGTCGTGGTTCACCCGCCGGCACTCGCCAGACGCGGGCTGCGTTCCGCCAGGGCGCGCGCCACCGCGGGGGTGACCCATGCGCTGACATCACCACCCCACGCGGCCACCTCGCGGACGCCGCTTGAGCTGATGAAGCTGAACCTCGGTGTGGCCGGAAGGTAGACCGTCTCCACCTCGCCCGCCAGTTGCTTGTTGATCTGCGCCATCTGAAACTCATAGTCGAAGTCGGAGATGGCGCGAAGTCCCTTCACCACCGCCACCGCCCCGATCTCCCGCGCCTGGTCGGTGACCAGGCAGTTGAAACCGCCCACGCGCACGTTGTCGAGCCCGCGCTCGGCGGTGGCGTCCTCAAGGAACGCGATGCGCTCCGCGGCGGTGAACAGGGGGGTCTTCTTGTACGAGCCATCGGTCACGGCGACGAACACTTCGTCGAACAGGCGGGAAGCCCTTTCGATGATGTCCAGGTGTCCGAGGGTCACCGGGTCATAGGTGCCCGGACACATCGCGATTCGTGGCGTTCGGCTCATTTCTCGTCACTGTTCCCGCAATGCACGACCGTCACGCGGGTGGTGCCGTACTGACGGTCGGTGCGCTGGTCCACGGGGAGCCCGCTCAGATCAAGGGGTGGTTGCCGGGCGGACCCCTCGATCACGATTCGTCCGCCGGCCGGGATGAGCGACGCCAGGGCCCTCATCAGGGTGGCACCGATCCCGGAAAGCACGGTATACGGGGGGTCGATGACGCACAACCCGTAGCACCTTTTCGCACGCTGCTCGGCCGCCAGCGCCGCCCGCCAGTCGGCCCGCACCACCCGGGCGCGATCGGCCAGGCCCAGCTCGGCGAGGTTCCGTGTGATGCACGCCACCGCGGCGGCGTCGCTGTCCACGAACACCGCCCGTTCCGCCCCCCGTGACAGGGCCTCGATGCCCATGGCCCCCGAGCCGGCGAACAGGTCCAGCACGGCCACCCCCTCCAGCGGCCCCAGCATGGAGAACACCGCCTCGCGGACGCGATCGGAGGTTGGTCGCGTGTTCCGTCCCCGCGGTGCATGCAGGATGCGCCCGCCGTGCGTTCCGGCCACCACCCGCATCAGCCCTCCAGGAGGCGCGGGATGGAGGCGAACCGGCGTTCCACGGCCTCCCGCAGCGGCAGGTGCTCGGGCCGCTGCAGGTGCGGGTCCTCGCGCATCAGCCGCCGCGCCACCTGGCGGGCCTGCGCAAGGGGTTTGCGGTCGCGGGCCAGACGGGCGTACCGCAGGTCGGTGGGGCCGGCCTGGCGCACCCCCAGCAGCGACCCCTCCCCGCGGATGCGCAGGTCCAGCTCGGCCAGGCGGAAGCCGTCGGCGGTCTGGGTGATGGCCTCCAGGCGGCGCTCGCCGTCCTCGGTGGTGGGTTCGCCGAACAGCAGGCAGGTGCCGGGGCGGCTGCCGCGCCCCACCCGGCCGCGCAGCTGGTGCAGCTGGGCCAGCCCGAACCGGTCGGCGCCCTCGATGAGGATGACCGTGGCGTTGGGCACGTCGATGCCCACCTCCACCACGGTGGTGGCCACGAGGAGGTCCACCTCACCGGCCCCGAAGCGGGCCATGGCGTCCCGCTTGGCGTCGGCCTTCATGGCGCCGTGCACCAGCCCCACACGGAACTCGCGGAACGGGCCGTCCGCCAGGCGCTCGGCCTCCTGGGTGGCCGCCTTGGCCTCCGCGCGCTCACCGCCGTCCACCAGGGGGCAGATCACGTAGCCCTGGGCGCCGGTGCGCAGCTCGGCCCGCACCTCCGCGTAGGCGTCGTCGCGCTGGTCCTCGCGCACCCAGCGGGTCAGCACCGGGCCGCGTCCCGCCGGGCGGCCCCGGATGGTGGACACCACCAGGTCCCCGTAGCTGGTGAGGGCGAGCGTGCGCGGGATGGGCGTGGCCGTCATGTACAGGATGTGGGCGGCGCGCTCGGTGTCGTCGCGGGCCCGCCCGGCCATGGCGTGCCGCTGCTCCACGCCGAACCGGTGCTGCTCGTCCACCACCAGCAGGCCCAGCCGGTGCATGTCCACGCCCTCCGACAGGAGGGCCTGGGTGCCCACCGCCACCAGGGCCGTGCCGGTGCGCAGGGCCATCAGGCGCCGCTCGCGCTCCGCCGTGGGCACCTTGCCGGTGAGCAGCACGGGCATCACCCCCGCCGGCGCCAGCAGGGCGTCGAGGGTGCGCAGGTGCTGCTCGGCCAGGGTCTCGGTCGGCACCAGCAGCACCGCCTGGCAACCGGCCTCCACGGCCTGGCACATCGCCAGGGCCGCCACCAGGGTCTTGCCCGACCCCACCTCGCCCTGCAGCAGGCGCCGCATGGGCACGCTGCGGCGCAGGTCGCGGGTGATGTCCCGCAGGGCCCGCTCCTGCTCCCTGGTGGGCGTGAACGGCAGGGCCGCGCGCACCGCCCCGGACATCTCGGCGGTGGGCAGCAGCGCGTGGGCCGGCCGGGCCCGCTCCTCCTGGCGGCGCAGCGCCAGCAGCCCCAGCTGCAGTTCCAGGAGCTCCTCGGTGGCCAGCCGGCGGCGCCCCTCGCGGGCCTCGTCCACCGAGCGGGGGAAGTGCACGGCCATCAGGGCGTCGGCCACGGGCATCAGGTCCAGCCGGGCGCGCACCGCGGCGGGCAGGCGTTCCGGTGCCGCGTGGGCGTACGGGCGGGCGCGGTCCACCAGCTCGCGGATGCGGGCCGACGGCAGCGACTCGGTGGCCGCGTACACGGGCACCAGGCCGGTGGTGTGCAGCCCGGTGGACAAAGCCCCGCCCAGCAGCTCGAAGGCGCGCACCGCCATGGAGCGGGGCGTGCCCGGGCCGATGGCGCCGCGCAGCATCAGCTGGTCGCCGGGGGTGAGCATCCGCAGCAGGTGGCGCTGGTTGAACCAGGTGGCCTCCATGCGCCCGGAGGCGTCCCCCACCACCGCCTTGATGATCACCAGTCGGCGCTTGCGCGTGGGCACCAGGCGGATGCTGTGCAGGGTGACCTGCACGGTGGCCTCCTGGCCGGGCACCACGCCGGACACCGGCACGGCGTCCCCGTAGCGCTCGTACCGGGCGGGCGTGTGGGCCAGGAGCTCCCCCACCGTGCCCAGGCCGAAACCGGCCGCCCGCTCGGCCAGCGCGGGACGCACGCCGGCGATCCCACCCAGCGGGGCATTCCACCACCGGGGACCGGGGCGTTTGGGGGCGACACCCGTGAGCGAGGGGTCGCCGGAGAAGGATGTGTACGACACGACGGTTGCGAGGACGACCCCGGAGCCAGCATAATCGCGCGTCGTCGCGTCCCGCTGTGCGCCGGACGGGCGGATGTATGCAATGGTACGGCGAGGCAAGGACGGACGGAGGCTGATGTCCAAGGTGTGTTCGGTGTGCGGGAAGGGCCCGACCTTCGGGAACAACCGCAGCCACTCGATGCGGGCCACGCCCCGCCGGTTCGACCCCAACCTTCAGAAGGTGCGGATCCTGCAGGGCAGCACGCCGGTGCGTGCGTACGTCTGCACGCGCTGCCTGAAGGCCGGCAAGGTCACCAAGGCCGTCTAGGCGTTCCGGGCGGGCGCTCCGGCGCCCTCGCCCCCCTGGCATCCATGGGCTCCGGCTACCAGCGGCGCGACGATCCGTCACTGGCACCGGAGTTCGCCAAGGACGCCGCGCAGGAGGATTTCCTGGAGCGGCTCAACCTCGTGCTGGCGCCGCACGCCGAGGCCGATGCCGTCGAGCGCCCCGAGCGCCTGCCCACGCTGCACGTGGTGGGCTCACCCCGATCGGGCACCACCCTGATGTACCAGGTCATCGCCACGGGCCTGGACGTGGGCTACATCAACAACCTCATGGCCGCGTTCTGGCTGGCGCCCGGGTACGGCGTGTCGCTGGCCCGCAAGCTGGGCGTGGACCGGCTCAGCAGCGGGTTCCAGTCGGCCTTCGGCCGCACCGAGGGCATCACCGAGCCGCACGAGTTCGGGTATTTCTGGAACCACCACCTGCGGTACCCCGACATGCGGCAGCGCGGGGCCGCGCACGAGGAGGGGATCGACTGGGCGCGGCTGCGGCGCACCCTTGTGGACATGGCCGAGCGCGCCGGCGCGCCCATGACCTTCAAGCCCATGCTGCTGGCCTGGCACCTGGACGCGATGGTGCGGCACATGCCCCGCACCTGCATCGTCTGGATCCGGCGGCCCCAGCGCGAGACCGCGGTGTCGCTGCTGAAGATGCGCCGGTCGATGTTCGGCGGGTTCGAGCGGTGGGCCTCGCTGCGCCCCGACGTGGATCTGGACCACGAACCGCCGTGGCGTCAGACCGCGGCCCAGGTGGTGCTGGTGGAGCGCACCATCGCCGCCTCGTGCGCGCGCCTGGGCCCCGGGCACGTGTTGCCCGTGCGCTACGAGCGCCTGTGCGAGGACCCCATGGGGGTGCTGGCCGACGTGCGGGAGCTGATGGGCCGGCACGGCCACGCACCGGACCTGCGCGTCACGGAGATGGCCCCGTTCACCGAGGGCCGCAACGACCCGCTGGACGCCGAGTACGGCGACCGCATCGACGTGGCGCTGGCCGAGTTCCGGGAGCGCTGGCCCGAGTAGGGCGCTCAGGCCCCGGCCGCGACCTGGCGCCGCAGGTTGATGAGGCTCACCACGGCGTCGGCCGCGTCCGAGCCCGCGTTGCCCACCTCGCCGCCCGCGCGGGCCCAGGCCTGCTCCACGGTGTCGCAGGTGAGGATGCCGAACGTGCAAGGCACGCCGGTGTCGACGGCCACGCGCATCAGCCCCTGGCTGGCGCCGAAGCACACATGGTCGAAGTGCGGCGTGGCGCCGCGCACCACCGCGCCCACGGCCACGATGCCGTCCACGCGGCCGGAGTCGGCCAGCACCTTCGCCGCGTAGGGCGACTCGTACGCCCCGGGCACCCAGTGCACCTCCACGTTGGCGGCGGGCAGCCCGGATTCGGCCAGGCGCTCGCGCGCGCCGTCCAGCAGGCGCTCGGCCAGGCCCCGGTGGAACCCCGAGCACACGATGGCCACACGCACGCCGGTGTCGCGCAGCGGGATCGCCGGGGGGCGGTCCTCAGTCCTCGCCATCGCCGTTCCCCTCGCCGGCCAGGTCCAGGCCCTGGTGGTGCAGCATGTGGCCCATCTTGTCGCGTTTGACCTTGAGGTAGTTGAGGTTGTCCGGGCCCGGGTCCACCTCGATGGGCACGCGCTCCACCACGTGCAGCCCGTACCCCTCCAGCCCCACGATCTTCTTGGGGTTGTTGGTGAGCTGGCGGATGGTGGTGAGGCCGAGGTCCACCAGGATCTGGGCGCCGATGCCGTAGTCGCGCAGGTCCGGGGGGAAGCCCAGCCGCAGGTTGGCCTCCACGGTGTCCAGGCCGGAGTCCTGCAGCTCGTACGCCCGCAGCTTGTTGAGCAGGCCGATGCCCCGCCCCTCCTGGGCGATGTACAGCAGCACGCCGCTGCCCTCCTCGTCGATGCGGCGCATCGCGGCCTCCAGCTGCTCGCCGCAGTCGCAGCGCAGCGACCCGAACACGTCGCCGGTGAGGCACTCGGAGTGCACGCGCACCAACACGTTCTCCCGGCCGGCCACCTCGCCCTTCACCAGGGCCAGGTGGTGCTTGCCGTCCACGAGGCTGCGGTAGCCCACGGCCATCCAGTCGCCGGTGGTGGTGGGCAGCCGCGCCTGGCCGCCGCGCTCCACCAGCTTCTCGGTGTGCCGGCGGTACTCGATGAGGTCCTCGATGGTGACCATGTGCAGGCCGTGCTCCTGGGCGAACACCGCCAAGTCGTCAACCCGGGCCATCTCGCCGTCCTCGCGCATGACCTCGCAGATGACGCCGGCCGGGATCAGCCCCCCGAGCCGCGCCAGGTCCACGGCGGCCTCGGTGTGGCCGGCCCGCTCCAGCACCCCGCCGGACTTGGCGCGCAGCGGGAAGATGTGCCCCGGCTTGACCAGGTCCATCGCCGTGGAGCTGGGGCTGACGGCCACCATGATGGTGCGGGCCCGGTCGGGTGCGGAGATGCCCGTGGTGACGCCGTCCCGCGCCTCGATGGACTCGGTGAACGCGGTGTGGTGGGCCGACTCGTTGCGGCGCACCATGGAGGTGAGGCCCAGCTGCTCGCAGCGCTCCTGGGTGAGCGAGAGGCAGATCAGGCCGCGCCCCTGCTTGGCCATGAAGTTGATGGCGTCCGGGGTGACGAACTGGGCGGCCATCACCAGGTCGCCCTCGTTCTCACGGTCCTCGGAGTCCACCACCAGCACCATCCGGCCGGCCCGGATGTCCTCGATGGCCTGTTCGATCGTCGCGAAGGGACGGGTGGGTGCGGTGCTCAACGTTCCTCCCGCGAGCCGATGTAGGGGCCGACCAGGGCCTCCACGTACTTTGCCACAAGGTCCACCTCCAGGTTCACGCGGCGGCCCACGGCGGCGGGTCCCAGCGTGGTGGCGCCCATGGTGTGGGGGATCAGCGCGATGGTGAACCCGGCGTCGTCGCGTCCCGCCACGGTGAGGCTGACCCCGTCCACGCACACCGAGCCCTTCTCCACCACGTACCGCATGATCCCGGGCGGCGCGTCCACGCGCACCACGGCGCTGTCGCCCTCGGGGGTGGCGGACGCCACGGTGCCCGTGCCGTCCACGTGGCCCTGCACGATGTGCCCGCCCAGGCGTGCCGACGCCAGGAGCGCCCGCTCCAGGTTGACCGCGTCGCCCACCCGGCGGTCGCCCAGGCACGTCCTGCGCAGGGTCTCCGCCACGGCCTGCACGGCGAAGCCGTCGGGGTCCACGCGCACCGCGGTGAGGCACGCGCCGTCCACGGCCACCGAGTCGCCCACCGCGAGCCCGTCGGCCACCAGGGGGGCGCGGAAGGCCACGCGCGCGCCCTCGGCCTCCCGGTCGACGGCCACCACGCGTCCCATCTCCTCAACCAGCCCCGTGAACACCCGTGTCCCCCTCCGTCTCCTCCCGCACCGCCGGCGGCGCCAGCAGCTCGCCGCACACCAGCACATCGTCGCCGATGCGGTGCACGTCCACCCGTTGCAGGCGTGGTGCGTCGGCCAGGCGCAACGTCCCCGGACCCCCCACCGCGCCGGGGGCGTCGTCGCCCCCGATGATGATCGGCGCCGCGAACCATCGCACCTCATCCACCGCCCCGGCCCGCAGCAGGGCCCCGGCCAGTTGCGCACCGCCCTCCACGAACAGCGACTGCACGCCCTCGGCCGCCAGGGCGCGCAGGCCCGCCAGGACGTCCACCGGCGCACCGGGCACGGGCAGCACGCGCACACCCAGGGCCCGCAGCGCCTCCACGCGCCCGGCGGGAGCGGTGAGGCCGGCGACCACCATCACCGGGATGTCCCGCGCGGTGCGCGCCAGCGCGCCGTCCTGAGGCAGGCGCGCGGCGGTGTCGAACACCACCCGGGCCGGCTGGCGCACCGGCCCGTCCACGTCGCGCGCGGTGAGCGAGGGGTCGTCGGCCAGCGCCGTGCCGATGCCCACGGCAACGGCGTCGCTGTCGGCACGCCAGCGGTGCACCAGCTCACGCGCCGGGGCGCCGGTGATCCACCGGCTCTCCCCGCCCGCGGTGGCGATCTTGCCGTCCAGGCTGCCCGCCATCTTCAGCACCACGTGGGGCCGCCCCAGCACCGCGTGGGTGATGAAGGGTGCGTTGAGCCGCCGGCACGCGGCCTCGTCATCACCGGTGGCGCACACCACATCCACGCCCGCGTCGGACAGCACCCGCACCCCGCGTCCCCGGGTGCGCTCCAGCGGGTCCAGGCACCCCACCACCACGCGGGCGACCCCCGCGCCCAGCAGGGCCCCGGTGCACGGCGGGGTGCGGCCGTGATGCGAGCAGGGTTCCAGCGTGCACACCACCGTGGCGCCACGGGCGGCGTCGCCCGCGGTGCGCAGCGCCATCACCTCGGCGTGGGCCTCCCCGGGGCCCTCGTGCCAGCCCTCACCCACCACGGCGCCGTCGCGCAGCACCACCGCACCCACCAGCGGGTTGGGGCTCACCCGCCCCCGCGCCCGCATGGCCAGCTCACGCGCGCGTCCAAGCGCGTGCAGCTCGGCCTCGGTGGGTCCCGTCGTCACGCCACCGCCGCGGCGAGCTGTCGGTAGGCGTCCACCGGATCGGGGCGCCCGAAGATGGCCGAGGCGGACACCAGCCACCGCGCGCCCGCGGCGTGGGCGTCGCCCACCGTGGCGGGGCCGATGCCGCCGTCCACCTCCAGCAGCACCCGGTCCGGCAGCGCGTCGCGCAGACGGGCCAGCTTGGCCGGCGTGGTGGGGATGAACGACTGGCCGGCGAACCCCGGGTTCACCGACATGCAGTTGACGTAGTCCACGCTGTCGGCCAGCTCGGCGGCGAACGCCACGGGGGTGCCGGGGTTGACCGCCAGGCCCGCCATGCACCCCAGGCGGCGGATCTCGGCCAGCAGCCGGTGCACGTGCTCGTCGGACTCGGCGTGCACGCTGATGGCGTCCGCGTGCGGCGCGAACAGCTCCAGGAGGGGGCCGGGGTGGCGCACCATGAGGTGCACGTCCACCAGCGCGCCCGCCGGGCGCACGGCGCGCGCCACGGCGGCGGTGAAGTCGGGCCCCACCGTGAGGTTGGGGACGAAGTGCCCGTCCATGACGTCCACGTGGAACACCCGGGCCCCCGCATCGGTGAGGGCCCCCAGCTGTGCGCCCAGGGCCAGCATGTCGGCGGACATCACCGAGGGCAGGATGGCCGGCGTGGGAACCGTCACGATGCGCCCCCCGTGACGCGGAAGGTGCGCCGCATGGGCGCGTGGCGGTCGGAGAACAGGACCTCCACCCGGTAGCGACCGGCGACCAGGCGGCCCAGCGTCACCCGGAACTCGCCGCCGCGGGTGGCCACGCTGCGCACGGTGCGCCACCCGGGCCGGCCGTTGGTCGATGGGCGTTGCAGCCGCACCCGCGCGGTGACGCCACCCGGGACGGCCACGCCCACCGTCCACACCCCGCGCCGGGTCACCGGAGCGTGCAGCGCGTGGGGCACCGGCAGGGGCGGCCCCAGCTGCAGGGTGCGCTGGGTCGCCGGGTCCGGGGTGGCGCCGGTGCCGGCGCCGGTCTGCGTGCCGGGCGAGGTGGCGGGCGCCTGGAGGGGGGTCACGGGGTCGCCGGCGATGCGGGCCGCCGCGTCCAGCGCCCCGGGCAGTGAGAGCCGGCCGCCGGAGACCACCCTGCCGGCCAGCGCCGGGATGTGCGTGACGCCCTCCAGGATGGCCTGCTTGACCTGCAGCGGGGTCAGCGTGGGGTAGCGCGACAGGATGAGGGCCGCCGCGCCGCTCACCATGGGCGCGGCGAACGAGGTGCCCGACTCCACCGCGTAGTCGGTGGCGTCGAACGGTCCGCCCAGGCACGCCACCTCCAGACGGGAGATGTCGACGCCGTCACCGCTCGCCGCGGGCCCGGAGACGAACCGCAGGCGCAGCCGCACGCCGGTGAGGCCGTCGAACGCGGCCAGCGAGGCGTGCACGTCCCGGAACTCGCCGCGCGTGTCGCCGCTGAAGGAGTCGATGGCCTGCCAGGAGCTCCCCTGGGCGGCCTCCACGATGAGGCCGTCGCCCGCCGCGGTGGAGATGCGCATGCGCATGCGCAGCTGGCACCCGGTCTGCCCTGCCAGCGACATCGGGGTGCGCATGGTGACCAGGTCGGAGCGGTTGGATGCGTAGGGCGCGCCCGGCGAGTCGGACAGCACCGGCCCCGTGCCGGGCACCGCATCGTCACCCCAGGCGGCCCCCGGCGAGGGCGCCCAGGCGTCGATGGGCGATGTGGCGCTGTCGGCGAACACCGGCGGCAGGTACGCCGGGGAGGGCCCGATGATGTTCTCCCCCGGCGCCACCAGATCCACGGAGGCCGCCCCGTAGTTGGACCACTCGAACAGGCCGTCGGCGGCGGTTGAGGCCCCCACGCAGATGAGGTTGGGCGCCGGCAGCGCGCACGGGTACACCGCGCTGGCCGGGTCGTCCACGTTGGCGCCGTCGTTGCCGGCGGCCACCACGAACAGGGTGCCCGGGTTCTGCACCACCGCGTCGGAGACCGCCTGCGACAGGTTGGGACCGCCCAGGCTGGCGTTCACCACCCGCACCCCGTGCTGCGCGGCGTAGCGGAAGCCCTGGGCGATGTTGGCGGAGGTGCCCGTGCCTCCGCCGCCCAGCACGCGGATGGGCACCAGGGCGGCGTTCCACGCCACGCCGGTGACGCCCACCCCGTCGTTGCCGCGGGCCGCGATGACGCCCGCCACCAGCGTGCCGTGGCCCTCCAGGTCCTCAGGCGTGGTGTCGCCGTCCACCGCGTCCAGCGGGGCGACGGCCCGTGAGCTGTTGGGGGCCAGGTCCGGGTGGTCCACCGCGACGCCGCTGTCCACCACGCCCACCGCCACGGCGGGGTCGCCGGTGCTGCGCTCCCAGGCGGTGCTGGCGCCGATGTCGGCCCCGGCGACGCCGGTGACGCCCTCCACGGTCTGCCCGGTGTTGCGCAGCGCCCACTGCTGCCCGAACAGGACGTCCGAGGGCGTCTGCAGGGCGCGGTACACCACGGGCGGCTCGGCCCAGCGCACCGCCCCGGCGTCCCGCAGCGCGGTCAGCGCCCGGCGCCGGGTGACGCCGTCGTCCACCCGCACCGACACGGTGTCGGGCAGGCCGGTCCCGACTCCGGGGCCCACGCCCGCGGCCGTGAGGATCCGCGCGCGCTGCGTGGGCGTGGTGCCCGCGGCGAACCGCACCAGCAGCCCGTCGGCCGGTGCGGCCAGCGCGGGCGCGGCGGCCGCGGCCACACCGCACGCCGTGGCGATGAGGATTCGTGTGAGCACGTGTGGAGGGTTTCCGCGTCCGCGTCGGGGAACGGGCGAATCATTCACGATGGAGCGCCCCACCACCACCCGGCCGGCTCCCGGCGGTGTCAGGCTCAGCCCACCCGCAGGCGGGCCACGAAGAACCCGTCGGTGCCGTCGCGGTGCGGCAGCGTGAGCAGCGCCCCGGGAAGCCGCGGGTGCTCCAGGTGCGGGAAGCGCTCGGCCGCCACGGGGTCGACGGTGGCACCCGCGGCGCGCACCACGTCCTCGTTCTCCTGGGCCAGCAGCGTGCAGGTGCTGTACACCACCCGCCCCCCCGGACGTGTCACCGACAGCGCCCGCTCCAGCAGCTCGCGCTGCAGGAGCACCAGTTGGTCCATGGCCTCGGGCCGGCGGCGCCAGCGGGCGTCGGGCCGCGCCGACAGCACACCCAGGCCGGTGCAGGGCGGGTCCACCAGCACCGCGTCCACCTCACCGGGGAGCTCCAGCTGCCTGGCGTCGCCCTCCAGCACCTCCAGGCGCGCGCCCAGCCGCGCCGCCAGGGCCCGCAGGGCCGCCGCGCGCGGCGGGTGCAGCTCCACGCACACCAGCGTGGCCTCGTTGCCGGCCAGCGCCGCCAGGTGCGTGGCCTTGGCGCCCGGCGCGGCGCACAGGTCGAGGATGCGTTCCCCCGGCCGCGGGTCCACCAGCAGCGCGGGCAGCATGGAGGCGCGGCTCTGCGCCATGGCCAGCCCGCGCTCCCACAGCGGTGACTCCTCGATGCCGAAGGCGTCCTCCAGCACCACCGCCTCGGGGATGTGCGGGTCGTCGTGCCACGGCACCTCCAGCGCGGAGACCACCTCGTCGCGGGTGCCGCGCAGGGCGTTCCACCGCAGCGCGGACTCGGCGGGGTCGTTCGCGGCCGTCATCACGCCGGCGGCGTGCTCGGCGCCCAGCGACGCCACCAGTCCCTCGGCGATCCAGTCGGGCATGGAGTGCACCACGCCCAGCGCGTCACCGTCCTGGCGCAACTCCTCCAGCCGGCCCCGGGCGGACTCGCCCAGGCGGCGCATCACGGCGTTCACCAGGCCCGCGCGGGCGGCGCGGCGGCGCTGGTCGCCGTTGATGGTGCGGGCCAGGCGCACGGCCTGGTCCACCGCGGCGGGCCCGGGCACGCGGTCGGACCACACCAGCTCGAACGCGCCCAGCCGCAGCACGTCGCGCACCTCGGGTTCCAGGCTCTCCGGGCGGTCCAGCGCGTCGTCGATGAGCCAGTCCAGGGTGCGGCGTCGCTGGGTGGCGCCGAACACCAGGCGCATCGCGGCCGAGCGTTCCCGTGGCGCCAGCTTGGACCGCCGCGCCTCGGCGGCGAACGCGCGGTCGGCGAACGCGCCGTCCGCCACGCGACGCATCACGTGGTACGCGGAGACCCGTTCCGGGCTGATCATCCCCTTGCTCATGCCAGCTCCAGTCCGCCGCGCCAGCCCCGCAGGAAGTCGCCGGCCCGCATGCGGGCACGGGAGGGCGGCTGCAGCTCGGTGATCTCCAGTGCCCGGCCGTCGCCGCAGCCGAGCAGCAGGTGCCCGTCGTGCGCGGAGAGCCCCGGGGGTGTCTCCTGATCCACGGGCCGTGCGGCCCACACCTTGAACGGCTGCCCGCCGATGGTGCAGCGCACGCCGATGTGGGGTGACAGGGCGCGGATGCGGTCGGACAGCGCGGCGGCCGGCAGCGCGGCGTCCAGCACGCGGTCGTCGTCACCGATCTTGGCCGCGTGGCTGATGCCCGCCTCGGGCTGGGGCGTCGTGTGGAACGCCCCGGCCTCGATGGCGTCCACCGCCTCCACGAGGGCGGGCCCCCCAACCGCGCAGAGCCGCCGCAGCACCGTGCCCGCGTCGTCCTCCGTCCCCACCGGCACCAGATGGGTGGAGAACACCGGGCCGGTGTCCAGCCCCGGGTCCATCCGCATGATGCAGACCCCGGTGGTGTCCACGCCGTCCATGATGGCCCGCTCCACCGGGGCGGCACCCCGGTAGGCCGGCAGCAGCGAGAAGTGCACGTTCACGCAGCACCACTCGTCGAGCAGGGGTGCCTTCAGCAGCTGCCCGAAGGCCACCACCAGGAGCGCCCCCACCTCGGCCTCCCGCAGCGCCTCCAGCACGTCGGGGGCGTTGATGGTGGCGGGCCGCAGGCACGGCACGCCGTGCGCCTGGGCCGCCTCGGCCACGGGGGTGAGGCTGGGCGCACCGGAACGGCCGCGGCGGCGGTCGGGCTGGGAGATCACCAGCGGCACCTCGTGACGCGATCCCAGCACGGCGCGCAGGATCTCGGCTGCGGGCGCGGGGCTACCCGCGAACGCCACCCGCATCAGGTGGCGGCGCGCAGCGCCCGGAGCGCCTCCCGACGCTGTTCCTTGGAGGTGCGGTCCAGGATGAGGACCCCGTCCAGGTGGTCCATCTCGTGCTGGATCACGCGCGCCTCGAACTCCTCGGCCTCCACCACCACGGGCTGCCCGTCGGCGTCCTGGGCCTCCACCCGGATGGCCACCGGGCGGGTGACGTCCACGCTGATCTCCCCGATGGACAGGCATCCCTCGGCGTCGGTGGGGGCCGCGGCGGGCCCCAGACCAGCCGGGGTTGACCAGGGCGCGGGTCGGGGCGCCATCGGCCACCCGGTACACCAGCAGCCGGCGCAGCGCGCCCACCTGCGGGGCGGCGAGGCCCACGCCGTGGGCGTCCACCATGATGCGCTCCATCCGCGCGATCTCATCCTGCAGGGCGGCGTCGAACTCGGTCACCGCCGATGCGGGCGTGCGCAGCACCGGGTCGCCCAGCTGGCGCACCACGGCCAGCGCCGCCAGGCGGCGCTGCTCCAGCTCGGGGTCTGCGAAGGCACGTGACATGGACGAGTGAGTGTAGTGGACGCCCGAGGGCGCCCGGTTACTTGCGGTGCGGCAGCACCGCGCGCGCGGCGGCCACCACGCCGCTGCGCGCGGCCGTGTAGTCGGCGGGGCCGGCGAGGGTGGCCGACGGGCCGTCCACCACGGCCAGTGCCGGGTCGCCGGTGCCGAGGCTGAGCGTCACCACCGGGTCGCCGGTGCGCGGGAACCGCACCACCGCCGTGCCCTCGGTGGGGTTGAGGATGGTGGGCGCCGGCGCCAGCTCGTTGAGGTCGAAGAACGCCTGGGCGAACGACTCCCGCACCTCGGGCGCCACCATGGGCGCCAGACCCTCCAGGCGGTACAGCTCGGCCACGCGCGGGGTGTAGAAGTACTCGGCCTCGCGCAGGATTGCCAGGTCCACGCCCTGGGCCGCACCGCGCTCCGGCCGCTCCTGCACCCAGTCGCGCACCCGCAGCCAGCTCTTGTGCACCACGTTGTGCGCCTGTGCGGCCTGCTCCACCTCGGGGGTGGGCTTGCGGTCGGGGGTGAGCACCACCAGGCGCGGGTCCGCCACACCGGTCCCGGCGATGGCATTCCACGCTGCGGCGATGCGCTGGGAGCGGTCCACGCCGAACCCGAGGCCGGACACCACGCCCACCGCCCAGTCGGAGCCGGAGCGCAGCACGAGGTCCACCACCACGGCGTCGGCACCCGAGCCGAAGGGCCGCCGCTCGCTGACCTGCATGCCGTCGGTGCCCTCGAGCTTCTCGCCGCAGAGCTCCAGCACCAGGGCCGCGCGGGTCTCCGGCCCGCCCAGCTGCAGGATCGTGCCCAGCACGTGCACCCACTGGTCGGCGGGGTCGGGGGCGGCTTCGAACAGTCTCGGGACCGGCATGTCGCTCACTTCCTGCGTGGAGAGATTGAGTGCGGAACGGCGGGAATGGTACAGCGCCGCCCCCTGGCCCATCCCCCCGCGGATTGGGGGGTCAGGTGGCTTGCGGATCCACGTCGATCGCCGCACGCACGCCGGCGGCCTGCATGGCGGCGTACATCAGCTGCACGGCGGCCACGCACGCGCGGCGGGCGTCGCGGCTGCGGTCGGCGCGCACCAGCAGGGCGCGGCGGTGCCGCCCGCGCAGGCGGTGCAGCGGCGCGGGCCCCGAGACGCGCAGGTCCGGGTCGGCGCCCATGACGTGCTCGGCCAGGCGCGCCGCCCAGTCGTGCACCACCACCCGCGAGGGGCCCTCCACCACCACCCGCACCAGGTGCCCGAAGGGTGGCAGCCCCCGCGATTCCCGGCGCGCCAGCTCCTCGTCCAGGAACCGCGCCACGGCCAGCTGCGCCCCCATCCGCACCGCCCGGGCCTGCGGCTCGAAGGCCTGCACGATGACGGTGGCCGGCTCACCGCGGCGACCCGCCCGTCCGGCCGCCTGCACGATGAGGTCGAACGTGCGCTCCTCCGCACGGAAGTCGGCGTGCCGCAGGCCGGCGTCGGCGTCCAGGATGGCGGCCACCGTGACGTCCGGCAGGTCGTGCCCCTTGGCCACCATCTGGGTCCCCAGCAGCACCGCCGGTCCCGGCGCCGCGAACTGCGCCAGCAGGCGGGCCACCGACCCCCGGGCGGCGGTGGAGGAGGCATCCATGCGCACCAGCCGCATCTGCGGCACCAGGCGCCGCAGCGCCTGCTCCAGCCCCTGCGTGCCGTGGCCCCCGCGCATCACCTCCGCGGCGCCGCACCGGGGGCACACCCTGGGCACGCCCGCCTCGTGACCGCAGTGGTGGCACACCAGCCGCGGCGGCTCCAGGTGGTGCACCAGGGAGGTGTCGCAGTTGGGGCAGGTGGCCATCCACCCGCACGCCCGGCACAGCGCCATCAGCGCGAAGCCCCGCCGGTTGAGCAGCAGCACCGCCTTCTGCGCCTTGTCGGCGGCGTCCCGCAGCGCGCGCGCCAGGGGCGCCGACACGGGGCCCGCCCCCTGCGTGCGCATGTCCACCACCCGCACGCGGGGCGGTGCCGAGCCGTCGGCCCGCGTGGGCAGCTCCAGGTGCGGCAGCCCGTGCCAGGTCTCCGCGCGCGGGGTGGCGCTGCCGAACACCGCGACGGCCCCGTGCTCGCGCGCCCGCAGGAACGCCACCTGGCGGGCGTCGTACCGCGGCGTGGCGTCCTGCTTGTACGACCCGTCGTGCTCCTCGTCCACGATCATCACGCCCAGCGCACGCACCGGTGCGAACACCGCGCTGCGCGCCCCGATCACCACGTCGGAGGCCCCGGAGCGCACCCGCGCGTACGCCGCGGCCCGCTCGGCGGGGGTCATGGCCGAGTGCCACACCTCCACCCCGTCCCCCAGCCGGCCGCGCATCCGTGCCAGCAGCTGGGGGGTGAGGCTGATCTCCGGGGCCAGCACGATGGCACCGCGGCCGCGGGCGCGCGCCTCGGCGATGACGCGCAGGTACACCTCGGTCTTGCCCGACCCCGTGACGCCGTGCAGCAGCACGGCGCCACCGCCCCCGGGGACCAGCCCGGTGATGTGGTCCACGGCGGCGCGCTGGTCGGCGTTGAGCTCGGGGGGCCGCGCGTCGGTGGCCCGGGGGGCCGCGGCGTGCACGTCCTCGGCGGCGGGGAGCTCCTCGCTGAGCCGCAGCCGGTGCGCGTCGGCCATGCGCCGCAGCGTGGGCATGGTGGTGGCGGCCTCGCGCACCAGCGCCGCGGCGGGCATGGTGCGGTCGCCCAGCACCGCCAGCACGGCCGCCTGCCGGCCGGTGGCGGCCCCGGCCGCCGGGCCCGCCGTGGCCATCAGCAGCGGGCGCGGCCCCGTCGCGGGGCGGCCCAGCGACCACGTGCCGTCGGCCGACCGGCGCACGGTGCCCTCCACGCCGGGCGGGATCACCAGCTTGAGGCACGCCGCCATGGGCGCGGCGTCGTGCTCGGCCACCCACGCGGCCACGCCCACCAGGTCCTCCGGCACCGGCGGCGCGTCCACCACCCCTGCCAGCGGCGCCAGCGTCCCCGCGAAGCTGGGCGGCCGCGTGCCCACCACCAGCCCCACCACGCGGCGCGGTCCCAGCGGGCAGGCCACGAGGGTGCCCACGGCCACCCGGGGCGCCAGCTCCGGGGGCACCAGGTAGTCCAGCGGCCGGTCCAGCGCGCGCGCCGTGACCAGCAGGTGCACCTGGGCGGCGGCGGGCGACCCGCTCACGGGCGCCCGTCGCCGCGGCTCACGTCACGACCCCGCGGCCTCGCGGCCGATGTCCGCGTTCTCCCAGGTGAACTCGGGCAGCTCGCGCCCGAAGTGACCGTAGGCGGCGGTGCGCTGGTAGATGGGCCGGCGCAGGTCCAGGCGGTCCAGGATGGCCGCCGGGCGCAGGTCGAAGTTGTCGTTGACCCACGTCACGATGGACTCCGGTGAGCGGGTCTCGGTGCCGAAGGTCTCCACCATCACCGACACCGGGTGGCTGACGCCGATGGCGTAGGCTACCTGCACCTCACAGCGCTTGGCGAAGCCCGCGGCCACCACGTTCTTGGCCACCCAGCGCCCGGCGTAGGCCGCCGAGCGGTCCACCTTGGACGGGTCCTTCCCGGAGAAGGCGCCGCCACCGTGGCGGGCCATGCCGCCGTAGGTGTCCACGATGATCTTGCGGCCCGTCAGCCCGACGTCGCCCATGGGGCCGCCGATGACGAAGCTGCCCGTGGGGTTGATGAACAGGTTGATGTCGTCGCGCCAGAAGCCGAACTCCTCCAGCACCGGGCGGATGACGGAGCCGGTCATGTCGTGGGTGAGCTGGTCGGCCCCCACGTCGGCAGCGTGCTGGGTGGACACCACCACGGTCTCCACGCCCACGGGGCGCCCGTCGCGGTAGCGCACGCTGACCTGCGACTTGCCGTCCGGGCGCAGGTAGGTGTGGGTGCCGTCGTGGCGCACGGCCGCCAGGCGCTCGGCGATGCGGTGGGCCAGCATGATGGGCAGCGGCATCAGCTGCGGGGTCTCATCGCTGGCGTAGCCGAACATGAGGCCCTGGTCGCCCGCCCCCTGGGTGTCGTACGGGTCCTCCGCCCCGCCGGCGCGCACCTCGTGGGCTGTGTCCACGCCCTGGGCGATGTCCGGGCTCTGGGGGTCGATGGCCACCGACACGCCGCAGGAGCCGGCGTCGAAGCCGAAGGCCGAGTCGGTGTACCCGATGTCGGTGACGGTGCGGCGCACCACGCCGGGGATGTCCACGTAGGCCGAGGTGGTGATCTCGCCGGCCACCATGACCTGCCCGGTGGTGATGAGGGTCTCGCAGGCCACGCGGGCGCGCGGGTCCTGCGCGATGATGGCGTCCAGAACGCCGTCGGAGATCTGATCGGCGATCTTGTCGGGGTGGCCCTCCGTGACCGACTCGGAGGTGAACAGATGGTCGCTCATGTACCTACCCTTGTCGGACGCAAAGCGGCGACGAGGATACCAGCGACCCGGGGGTCGAACCCGCCGGCGGGTGAGGGGACCCCCGACCCCCCACCCGCCTTTGGGAACTACTTGGCGATGCGGATGAACATCTCGGAGGTGGGCTGGTCGCCGCCCGTGCTCCACGCAACGATGTTCTTGATCTGCTTCGCGTTGTTGAGCGCCTCGCGCTGGTTGGCCGTCTTGGCCTGGCCCATGGCCTGCACCAGCCGCACGGTCTCCGCGCCGTTCATCCACGCCACACCGGTGACCGAGCTGGGCATGTCCTTGACGGCCGCGGTGTAGTCGGCCAGCTGCGAGAGCGGCTGCGCCGGCTGCTCGACCGCGCGAACCGCGGCCGGGTTGGTGCCGATGTAGGCCAGGGAGCCGTCGATGCCGTAGGTGACCCCACCGGTCGTGCTGAGCGGCAGGTTCCAGCCCGTGGTGCCCCCGGCCAGGTCCACCTGCTTCCACGCGGGCAGCTTCTGCGTTCCCTGGCTGAGCCCCGCCACCAGCGGCGTGAGGTGCTCACGCAGGGTGTCCAGCGTGCGCTGGGCGCGCGCGGGGTCGGCCACCTGGGAGGTCAGCACGACACCGGGTTCGGACCCGCTGGTGACCACCAGGCCGGTCTCCTTGCTGACCAGCGCCTTGAGGTCGTCGGTGGACACGCCCAGCATCGGGGTGATCTGGCCCAGCACCTGGTCGAACTGCTGCGACGAGCCGCTGGTGCTGGTGCCGGTGCCGGAGCGCACCGCCGTGAGCAGCTGCTGCACCTGCGCGCCCAGGTCCGACCCGTCGGCGAAGGCGATGGCGTCGGCGGGCACCTTGTCCACCAGCGTGGGGCTGAACTCGGTCTGCTTCTGGCCCGTGGCCCCCACCGTGACGCTCTTGATGCGCACGCCGTCGGCCTCGGCCGCCACCGAACCCGCGACGCGGGCGTTGGTCATGTCGGCCAGGCCCAGCGACCGCAGCTGCGCGTTGTCGGCCGCCTGCTGCTGCACCACGGCGCCGGCGTCCACGTAGAACTGGCCGAAGGTGTCGGCGGGCAGCTTGGCGATGGTGTCGGTGAAGCGGCTGTTGCCCGCGAGGGTCTGCGAGCCGCCGGCCTTGTGCGCGTCGAGCGCCGACTTGAGGTCGGCCTCGTTGCTGGCCATCACGATGGCGCCGTCCATCACGGCGGCCTCGGCACCGGACTTGTCCTTGAGCTTGTAGGCCTTGACGCCATCGACCTCGGTGGGCGTCCCGGTGGACTCCTTGGCCAGCAGCGCCTCGGCCTGCGCGTCCTTGCCGGACGCCAGGCTGACCACGGCCACCACGTCGGCGTCCTTGGCGGCCGCCGCGGCGGCCATGGGCGCCATGGTGGTGAGGCCCGTGGTGCTGGTGGTGGCGGAGGAGGACGAGGACGACGAGGACGAGCCCATCCCGTTGGACACGCTGGAGGCGGGCGGGAGCTTCAGCACCGCCATCGCGGCGCGCGAGCCCAGCAGCGGGCGCACGTCGTTCTGGAAGCTGACCCCACCGCTGCTGAGGTCCTTGTCCAGCTGGGCCCGCATCTTCGGATAGGACGGGAACAGCTTGGCCAGGCTGTCCACCTGCTGCCACTGCGGGCCGCCGAAGTCGGTGGACACCTCAAAGTACATGGGGGCGCCGGCGGGGACGAAGTCCGCGACCGTCGACGCCGTGGCCCCGGCCTTGGTGCCTCCGCTTCCACACCCCGCCACGAGCGCGGACGCTGCCACCACGCCGATGCCGAGTGAACCGAGTCGCCGAGCGTGGCTGAGGCGTGCCGGGAGAGTGCGCATCAGTGGAATCCTCCGGGTGGGATCGATGACGCGGGGCCGTCTCCGACGGTACCAACGACCGCGCTTTCGGTCGCAACGCCCGCGGTAAAGGGATGGTTCAGCCTTGGCGAAGCCGATGGAGGCTCAGGAACCGCCGCGGTCCCGGATCTGGAGGATGAGGGGAACGCCCTCCAGCTCGAACCGGCGCCGCAACCGGTTCTCCAGCCAGAACCCGTAGTCGCGGGTGATGAGGCCGTGGTCGTTGACGTCCAGCCGCAGCGTGGGTGGCGAGCTGTCCACCTGCACCAGGTAGCGCAGCGACAGCCGGCGCCGGCCCTTGCGCGGGCCGGGGCGTTCCTCGGCGAACTCCCGGATGGCCTCGTTGAGCTCGCGGGTGGGGATGCGCGCCCGCCGGCGCTCGTACAGGCGCAGCGCCGCGGGAATGAGGCGGTGCAGCCCCTCGCCGCTGACGGCCGAGCACACCTCCACCGGGGGCCGCTGGCGCGACTTGGCCCGCAGCTCGCCCGTGATGTGGTCCAGGTCGGGCTGCGCCAGGTCCCACTTGTTCATCACCAGCAGCGTGGCGCACTTGGCGCGGGCCGCCTGGTCCACCGCGCGCAGGTCGGCGTCGGTGAGCCCCTCGGTGGCGTCGCACACCACCAGCGCCACGTCGCTGCGCTCGGCCGCCTGCAGCGCCCGGATCTGGCTGTAGTGCTCCACGTCGTCGCGCATGCGGCCGCGTTTGCGCAGCCCCGCGGTGTCGGTGATGACGATGCGCTGCCCGTCCACCTCCACCTCGGTGTCCACCGGGTCGCGCGTGGTGCCCGGGCGGTCGTGCACCACCACGCGCTCCTCACCCAGGAGGGCGTTGAGGACGCTGCTCTTGCCCACGTTGGGCCGGCCCATGATGCACAGCGCCGGCAGGCTCTGATCGCGGTCGGCCACCGGGCCCTCCCGTTCGGGGAGGGCCGCCACCACGCCGTCCAGCAGGTCGCCCACCCCGAGGCCGTGCTGGGCCGACACCGGGTGCACGTCACCCAGACCGAGGCCCCACAGCGACTGCGCGGCCAGCTCCTGCTCGCGCCGCTCGGCCTTGTTGGCCACCACCAGCACCGGCACGCGCGCGGTGCGCAGGCGGTCGGCCACCTCCAGGTCGCCGGCGGTGGGCGCCGTGGTGACGTCCACCACGAACAGCACCACGTCGGCGTCCTCCAGCGCCACCAGGGCCTGGGCCGACACCTGCCGGCCGATGGGCGTGGGGTCGGCCTCGTCGATGCCGCCGGTGTCCACCAGCCGGAACTCCACCCCCACCCACTCCGCCACGCCCGTGCGCCGGTCGCGGGTGACGCCCGGCACCGGGTCGATCACCGCGTCGCGACGGCCGGTGAGGCGGTTGAACAGGGTGGACTTGCCCACGTTGGGGTAGCCCACGATGACCACGGTTGGCAGGCCGGTGCCCAGGTCGGGCGCGGTGGGACCGGCGTGCCGGCGACCCGGCACGCGGCGCTGCGGCTCCTCGGACCCGGTCACGCCGGCGCGTCCTGCGCCGGGCCGCCGGCGTTCCAGAAGCACCGCGATGGCCGCCATCATGCGTTCGGAGGCCACGCGGGCGCGCTCGGCCCTCGACCCCTCCGTCAGGTCGCCGAGCTCGATGGCGGGCCCGATCTCCACGCGCACCGGGCCGAACCGGCGCTGCGAACCCCAGATGGCCATGGGCACCACCTGCACGCCGGGGTCGAGGGCCAGGGCGCCGGCACCCGGCCAGGGCTGCCCCAGGCGCCCGTCACGGGAGCGGGTGCCCTCCGGGAACATCAGGAGGGCGTCGCCGCGCGCCAGGATGTCCTTGGCCGTGCGGATGGCGGTGCGGTCGGCACCACCCCGGTCCACGGGGAACGCCCCCGCGGAGGTGATGACCCTGGCCATCACGGCGTTGGCGAACAACTCCTTCTTGGCCATGAAGTACAGGCGGCGCGGCAGCGCGCCCGCACCCAGCAGCGGCGGGTCGAGCCCGGAGATGTGGTTGCTGACGAACAGCACCGGCCCGGTGCGCGGGATGTGGTGTGCCCCACCGCGCCGGAGGCGCCACGCCAGCAGGAACACCGGCCGCAGCAGCAGCCAGGCGGCGCCGTAGGTGATGGGGTTGATGCGGACCTGCTCGGAACTCACGCGCGTGCCTCCTGCCGGGCGGCGTCCACCAGCCGGACGATGGCGTGCACCACCTGGTCCGGGGTGAGGTCGGTGCTGTCGATGACCGCGGCGTCGTCGGCCTGCCGAAGCGGCGAGTCGGCGCGGGTGCTGTCCAGGTGGTCCCGCCGGCGGATGTCGTCCAGCACTGCGGCGGGGTCGGCGCTGCGGCCGCGGTGCCGCAGATCGGCCACGCGCCGGCGGGCGCGTTCGGTGGGCTCCGCCGTGAGGAACACCTTCACGGCGGCGTCGGGCACGATGACGGTGCCCACGTCGCGGCCGTCCGACACCCAGTCGCCGCGGGACATGATGCGGCGCGAGGCCTCGGTGACGGCGCGCCGCACGCCGGGGTGGGCGGACACGGCCGACACGGCGTCGGTCACCTCCGGCGAGCGGATGTCGTCGGTGACATCGCGGCCCGCCAGCCGCACCAGCAGGCCCGACTCGTGCGGGATCAGGGCCACGTCCATCTCGAGGGCCGCGGCGGCGCACCCCGCGTCGTCGTGGGGCGCGGTGCCCTCCCGCAGCACGGTGAGCGTGACGGCGCGGTAGAGCGCCCCGGTGTCGAGGTACCCGGCACCGATGCGGTGGGCCACGGCCCGCGCCACGGTGCTCTTGCCGGCCCCCGCGGGGCCGTCGATGGCCACGATCACGCGGTGGCCCCCAGGGCGCGCAGGTCGGCCACGAACCGGGGATAGGACACCTCGACGGCCTCGAAGCCCTCCACCGACACCCCGCCGGTGCTGGCCAGGCCGGCGATGGCGCCCAGCATGGCCATGCGGTGGTCGTGGCGGGCCTCGACGGTGCCGCCGGGGATGGCCCCGCCACCGGTCACCGCGAACCCGTCCTCCCGCTCCTCGGCGGCCACGCCCATGCCGCGCAGGGCGTCCACCACGGCGGTGATGCGGTCGCTCTCCTTCACGCGCAGTTCCTCCGCGCCGCGCACCACGGTGGTGCCCTCGGCCATCGCCCCCAGGAGGCCCACCAGCGGCAGCTCGTCGATCATGGACGGCACCTCGTGGGGCTGCACCTCGGTGGCCCGCAGCCCGGCGGCCCGGCGCACCACCACGGTGCCGCATGGCTCGCCGGCAACCTCCGGCCCCTCCAGCACCTCCACGGCGGCGCCCATGCGCCGCAGCACGTTCAGCAGCCCGGCCCGCAGCGGGTTGAGGTTGACGCCCTCCAGCCGCACCTCCGGGTCGGCCAGGAACGCCCCGGCCACGATGTGGAAGGCCGCCGACGAGAAGTCGCCGGGCACCCGCAGGTCGGGCAGCGACAGTCCCTCCACCGGCCCCCGCACGCCCACCGCGTCCCCGTCGCGCAGCACCGGCACCCCCGCGGCCCCCAGGAGCCGCTCGGTGTGGTCGCGCGTGGGCGTGGGTTCCACCACCCACGTCTCGCCGTCGGCGAACAGCCCCGCCAGCAGCAGGCAGCTCTTCACCTGGGCGCTGGCCACGGCCAGCTCGTGGCGCACCGCCGTGAGCGCGCCCCGCCGGAGACCACCAGCGGCGGCGTGCCGCCCGGCGCGGTGAACACGGCCGCCCCATGCGGCGCAGGGGCGTGGCCACCCGGCCCATGGGCCGGCGGCGCAGGCTGTCGTCACCGTCCAGGATGACGTGCTCGGCGCGCTGGCCCACCAGCAGTCCCACCACCAGCCGCATCAGGGTGCCGGCGTTGACGCAGTCCAGGGCCGGCGGGGCCGCAGGCCGCGCAGCCCGCGGCCGGTGATCACCATGGGCTGGTCGCCCAGGTGCCCGTCCACCGCCACGCCGCAGGCCTCCATGGCCGCGAGGGTGGCCGCGGTGTCGGCCGAATCCAGGCTGTCGCGCACCGTGACGGCACGGTCGGACACCGCCGCCAGCATGATGGCGCGGTGGGTGATGGACTTGTCCGAGGGCACCCGGAGGGCCCCGGCGAGGCCGCGCACCGGTGGGATGTGGACCGTGGGCATCCCGCCGATGCTACCGAACGGCCTGCACCGCCCCGGGGGCGCGGAGCCGGTCCAGCAGGTCCGCCCCGTGCTCGCGCAGCCAGGCGCGCTGCGCGGCGTGCCCCGGGAGGTGGTGTTGCACCAGCGCCCAGAACGCCGGGGAATGGTCCATGTGCACCAGGTGACACAGCTCATGGACCGCCACGTATTCGGCCACCGCGCTCGGGGCCATCATCAGCCGCCAGTTGAGACTGATGGTGCCCGATGCCGAGGCGCTGCCCCACCTGCCCCGCTGCCCCGCGATGCGCAGCCCCGCCGAACGCACGCCCACACGCGTCTCCCAGTCGGGCAGCAGCAGCCCGAAGTGCGCACGGGCCGCGGTGCGGTACCAGCGCTCCAGCGCCGCGCGCGGGTCGCCCCCGTGAGGCACCAGCAGCAGGGGTCCGTCCCGGCGCACCCGCGAGCCCGCGTGGGCGGTGAGCAGCAGGTCCTCATCCAGCAGCGGCCAGTGCTGGCCGGGAAGCGGCGCCAGCGGCGCGCGCGCCGCCTCACGCGCCAGGGCGTCCAGCACCCAGGCGCCGTGGTGGCGCAGCGCGGCCACCGCCGCGCCCTGCCGGACGCCCCTCGGGCCGGTCACCACCACGCCGTCCGGGGTGACCCGGATGGTGATGCGCCGCGCCCGGCGGGTGCGGATCATGCGGTACGCGACGCTGGTGCCGAGGACATCCGCGACGGGCATGCCGCGGATGTTGGCGGATCAGCGCGGACGGCGCGGGATGCCGCGCGTGCGGCGCGACTCCGCCATGGCGTCGCGCAGGCGCTCGGCGGCGAGGCGCCGGAGCAGTTCGGAGTGCATGTTCATGATCAGTCCTTCGTGGTGGCGCGCCCGCGGGCGCGGCCGGTGTGCATCGCACCCTCGTAGCCACACATGCAGCGGTAGCGCACGAGGATGCCGTCCGGGGTGGTCTCGAGCGAGCGGATGTGGGACTCCCACATCAGCACCGGCCCACAGATGGGGCAGGCGACGCTGAACATCACGTCCCTCCGATGGGCGAAAGGTTTGATTGGTATCTAGTCCAATGCATTTGCCCTTCCTTTGCCAGAGCCTATCTGCGACTATTGGACTGATATGCGGGTGAGCGCGCAACGGATGGGAGCACTGCTGGGCCGCTGGGTGGACGGCGACGAGCCCCTGCACCAGAGCCTCACGTCGGCCCTCACACGTGTCATCGACCGCGGGGAGATCCCGGCTGAGACCCTGCTGCCCACCGAGCGAGAATTGGCATCGGAATTGGGTGTCAGTCGCACCACCGTGGTCACCGCCTACCGCACCCTGAAGCTCACCGGGAAGCTCGCGAGCCGCCAGGGCCGCGGCACATGGATCCCCGCCGCGGCGTCCGCGGCCCGGGCCGGCACCGCCGCGCGCGTCACCCCGGAGCTGTTCGGCTCGATGCTGGCCGCCGACGACCGGCACCTCATCGACCTCACGGCGGCCTGTCCCCTGCCCAGCCCCGTCCTCGTGTCGGCCGTGCGGGAGCTCACCGGGGCCGACATGGCCGAGGGGATGACCGGGCGCGGTTACCTCCCCGCCGGGCTGCCCGCGCTGCGCGCCGCCATCGCCGAGCGGTACACGGCGCAGGGGCTGCCGACCGCACCGGAACAGATCGTGGTGACCAACGGCGGCCAGCAGGCCATCGCGCTGACGGTGTCGCTGCTGGTGTCGCCCGACGCGGCGGTGGTGACCGAGGATCCCACCTACCCCGGGGCGCTCGACCAGCTGCGCGGCCGGGGGGCCCGCATCCTGGGGGTGCCGGTGGACGACGGCGGGATGGTGGTGGACGGCCTGGAGGGCCTCGTGGCCCACCAGCGTCCCGCGCTGATGTACCTGGTGCCCAGTTTCCACAACCCCACCGGGTGTTTGCTGGCCCCGGACCGCGGGGAGCGGATCGCGGAGGTGTCCGCGCGCACCGGCGTGCCGGTGATCGAGGACGAGATCCTGCGCGACATCTGGATCCAGGGCCGCCGCCCCGGGCCGTACCTGGCCGCCCACCGCGCGTCGGCGCCCATCATCACCATCGGGTCGCTCAGCAAGACGCTGTGGGGCGGCCTGCGGCTCGGGTGGCTGCGCGCGCCGCGGTCGCTGGCCGAGCGCCTGGCGCAGATGCGGCTGATGGCCGACCTGGGCGGCCCCATCCCGATGCAGGCGCTGGCCCTGCGGTTGATGCCGCTGCTGGACGAGGCCGCCGTGCGGCGACGTGAGCTGGTGCGTCGCGCCGCTGACGCGGCCATGGCCGAGATGGCCCTGGGCCTGCCGGAGTGGGAGGTGAGCGAGCCCCTCGGTGGCGCCACGCTGTGGCCGCGCATGCCGTGGGGCGACGCCCGGTCGTTCGCGCAGGCCGCGCTGCGCGCGGGCGTGGTGATCCTGCCGGGTCCGGCCATGTCCACCACCGGCGGGCACGCCGACCGCATGCGCCTGTCGCTGCTGGGCGAGCCGGAGGAGCTGCGGGAGGGCATCCGGCGCCTCGGCGCGGCCTGGGTGAGCTACCAGGCGGCGGCGCACCGGCCCGTGATCGTCTGATCACCCCGTATCGTGCGGCCGTGATGAGCGACACCCCCTTCACCGTGACCCGCCCGGACACCGTGCTGCACGGCGAGGTGGCCGGCGAGGGGCCGGTGATCCTGCTGCTGCACGGCCTCAGCGCCACCCGGCGCTACGTGGTGCACGGGTCGCGGGCGCTGCAACGCGCCGGGTACCGCGTGGTGACCTACGACGCCCGCGGCCACGGGGACAGCCCGCCGGCCGCGGATCCCGGCGCCTACGACTACCCCACCCTGGCCGCCGACGCCCTGGCCGTGCTGGACGCCGTGGGGGCGGACCGCGCCGTCCTGGTGGGCCAGTCGATGGGCTCCGCCACCGCCGTCGCCGTGACCCTGGCGCATCCGGAGCGCGTGGACGCGCTGGTGGTGGTGACCCCGGCCCACCGCGGCGAGCCCACCGATCAAGGTGACCGCTGGGACGCCCTGGCAGACGGTTTCCAGCACGGCGGCACGGAGGGGTTCGTGGCGGCCTACGGGCCGCCCCCGGTGCCGGAGCGCCAGCTGGAGGCCATCCGTACGGTGATGCGGCAGCGGATGGACCGCCACCGCCACCCTCAGGGGGTGGCCGCCGCCCTGCGCGCCACCCCGCGCAGCGCCGCCTTCCCGGGCCTCGACGCGCTCCGCGGCATCCGGGTGCCCACGCTGATCGTGGGCAGCCGAGACGAGCTGGACGCCGAGCACCCCATCTCGGTGGCGCACGAGTACGCGGCGCGCATCCCGGGCGCCACGCTGATCACCGAGGATCCGGGTGAGAGTCCCCTGGCGTGGCGGGGCGGGTCGCTGTCCCAGGCGATCCTGCGCTGGCTGGCGACCACGCCGGCCGGGTCGCGCTGACCGTGTAGCCGCGGGCGGCCACCAGCCCGGCGGCCCGCGCCGCCGCGTCCGGCCCCGCCACCCGCAGCAGCAGCTCGCCCACCCCGCCCGGGGGTCCCGGGTGCAGCAGCAGGTCGCCGATGTTGATGTGCGCGTGCCCCAGGGCGGTGGCGATCTCGGAGATGGCGCCCGGCCGGTCGGGCACCTCCACGGCAAGCTCCCAGGGCTCCTCGCTGGCCGGGGCGTCGCGGCCGGCACGCAGGCGCGCCCGCCCCTCCTCGGCGCCCGCCACGAACGTCAGCAGCGCCTCCCGGTCGCCGCGTTCCACCGCGGCCTCCACGTCGCCCAGGCGCCCGCGGAACTGCGCCAGCGCCTCGCGCACCGCGTCGCGGTTGGCCAGCAGGATGTCCGCCCACAGCGGCGGGTTGGAGCCGGCCACCCGGGTGAGGTCGTCGAACGAGGGGCCCGCCGAGCGCAGGGCCTCCCGGCCCTCGGGTGCCGTGTCGGCGGCCTGGTGGATCAGCGCGGCCGCCAGCACGTGGGGCACGTGGCTCACCAGGGCCATGAGGCGGTCGTGCACGGCCGCGTCGATGGCGACGGGCGAGGCCCCCACCGACGCCACCAGGGCGTGCGCGCGCTGGAACAGCTCCGGCCGTGCCTCGGCGGTGGGCGTGAGGAACCAGGTGGCCCCGCGGAACAGGTCGGCGCGCGCCGAGCCCACCCCGCTGCGCTCACCGCCGCAGATGGGATGCCCGCCGATGAACCGCTGGCGCTCCTCGGGCCGCAGGCCGTCCACCACCGCCCGCTTGGCCGACCCCAGGTCGGTCACCAGGCAGTCCTCCGGCGCCGCGACGAGCACCCGGCGGACGATCCCCGGGATCAGCGGCACCGGGGCGGCCACCACCACCACCGCGGCATCGGCCACCGCCGCCTCCAGGTCGCTCATCGCCCGCGTGACGGCGCCCAGGTGGGCGGCCTGCAGGGCCGCCTCGGGGGTGGCGTCCACACCCCGCACGTCCGCCACCCCGGCGGCGCGCAGGGCCAGGCCCAGCGAACCGCCCATGAGGCCGACCCCGATGATGGTGACCGGCCCCACGGGCGGGATGGGGCTATGCCCCGACGGCGACCGGCTCGCCGCCGGCCATGACCTTGCCCATCAGGTCGATGCAGCGCTTCACGTCGGCCACCCACGCGCCGAAGGTGTCGGCGTACAGGGCCTGCGGGCCGTCGCACAGGGCGGTCTCGGGGGTGGGGTGCACCTCCACGATCAGGCCGTCGGCGCCCGCCACCACGGCCGCGCGCGCCATGGGGAGGATCATCTCCCGGCGGCCCGCCGCGTGGGACGGGTCGACGATGACCGGCATGCTCGAGTTTGCCTTGACCACCGGCACCGAGGAGATGTCCAGCGTGCTCCGCGTGGCGGTCTCGAAGGTGCGGATGCCGCGCTCGCACAGCATGATGCGGTCGTTGCCCTCACGGGCGATGTACTCGGCCGACAGCAACCACTCCTCGATGGTGGCCGACATGCCGCGCTTGAGCAGCACCGCCGTGTCGGTCTTGCCGACCTCCTTCAGCAGGTCGAAGTTCTGCATGTTGCGGGCGCCCAGCTGGATGACGTCGGCCACCTCCACCACGTCCTCGAGCTGGCGCACGTCCATGACCTCGGTCACCACCGGCAGCCCGGTCTCGGCGCGCGCCTCCGCCAGGATCCCGAGCGCCTCCTTGCCCAGGCCCTGGAAGGTGTACGGGCTGGTGCGGGGCTTGAACGCGCCGCCGCGCAGCATGCCCGCGCCGGCCTCCTTCACCACCCGCGCCGTCACCAGCGTCTGCTCGCGGGACTCCACCGTGCAGGGGCCGGCGATGAGGCAGAAGTGCTCGCCGCCCACCTTGCGCCCGGCGATGTCCAGGACGTGGTCCCCGCCCCGGAAGTCGCGCGACACCAGCTTGTAGGGCTTGAGGATGGGGACGACCTTCTCCACCCCCTCCTCGCTCTCCAGCTGCATCGAGGCGACCAGTTCGCGGTCGTCCCCGATGGCGCCGATGAGGGTGACGAACTCGCCGCGGGACACGTGCGCCCGCGCCCCGGACCGCTCGACCCGCTCGACGATGTGCGCGATCTGCTCGTCGGTCGCGCCCTCCTTCATCACGATCATCATGCTGATTTCTGCCCTTTCCGCCCGGCGCCGTGAGCGACCGGGGTTGTGGTGTCTCCGTGATCCGGTGAGGCGGCGACGTCGGCCATCGCCTCGAGGAACGTGTCGTTCTCGTCTGCGGTCCCGATGGAGACGCGAAGGCAGCCCGCACAGCCGAGGGCCGCGCCGTTGCGGACGATGACGCCGCCGCGGAGCAGCCGCTCGTGGACCGCCGCGCCGTCCATGGCCCGGCCTCCGATCTGGGTGATGAGGATAAAGTTGGCCTGGCTCGCCGTAAAGGTCACGCCCATTCCGGTGAGCGCCGCGCACACGCGTTCGCGCTCGGATGTGGTCTCCAGGACCCGCCGCTGCAGCTCCGCCGGGTGCCGCAACGCCTCCACCGCGGCGGCCTGGGCGAGCGTCCCGGTGTTGAATGGCTGCCGCACGCGGTCGAGGGCGGCCACCCAGGCCGGCGAGCCGATGCCGTAGCCCACGCGCAGGCCGCACAGGCCGTGCGCCTTGCTGAAGGTGCGGAGCACCAGGAGGTTGGGCCGAGTGCGCGCCATGCTGAGGGGACGCCCGCGGTCGAGCTCGGTGACGAAGTCGTGGTACGCCTCGTCCAGCAGCACCGGAAGGTCCTCGGGCAGCCCGTCCAGGAAGCGCTCGATGTCGTCGGCCGCCAGGTAGCCGCCGGTGGGGTTGTTGGGGCTGCACAGGATCACCAGCCGCGTGCGCTCGTCCACGGCCGCCGCCATGGCGTCCAGGTCGTTGCGCCCGGCGTGGTCCAGCGGCACGGCCACGGCCGTGGCCCCCGCCGCGGCGGCCAGGTGCGGGTACAGGGCGAAGGACGGTTCCGGGTGCACGACGGTGGTGCCCGGGTCCAGCAGCGCCTGGCCCGCCAGCAGGATGAGCTCGCAGGAGCCGTTGCCCACCGCCACCTGCCCGGGGTCCACCCCGTGCGTGTCGGCCAGGGCGCTGCGCAGGGCCCGCGCCGCGCCGTCCGGGTAGCGGTTGAGGCTCGTGATGCCCGCGGTGATGACCTCGGCCACCTGCGGCAGCGGCGGGTACGGGCTCTCGTTGGAGGCCAGCTTGACGGCCGCCTCCAGCCCGTACCTGGCCAGCACCTGCGCGGTGGTGAGGCCGGGCTCGTAGTGCGGGATGTGGGCCAGGCGCGGTGAGGTGACCAGGTGCACGGAGTGAGTGTAGGGCCGGGGGAACGGTTACGCCGTGGCAAAACACCCTTTGCGGATGCGCGTCACCCGGTTTATTGTCAAGTTGACGTGAGCAACCGCCGAGGAAAGCGTCAGATTGACATGAAATACGGCGTCCCCCATTCGGTCGATGATCGCGATCCCGTCGTGGTGGTGGGGTCCGGGCTGGCCGGCCTGCTCACCGCGCTGCGCTGCGCGGCCCACGGGCCGGTGGTGCTGGTCACCAAGGGTGAGCTGGGCGCCGGCAACACGCGCCACGCCCAGGGCGGCATCGCCGCCGCGGTGGGGGCCGGCGACACGCCCGCCGCGCACGCGGCCGACACGCTCGCCGCCGGCGCCGGGCTGTGCGACCCGGAGGCCGTGCGCATCGCCACCCAGGCGGGTCCGCGGCGCATCGCCGAGCTGTCGCGCCTCGGCGTGGCGTTCGACACGGCCGCCGGAGCGCTGGCGCTGGGCCGCGAGGCCGCCCACGGCGCGCACCGGGTGGTGCATGCCGGCGGCGACGCCACGGGCGCCGCGGTGGTGGCGGCGCTGCGCGCCACGGTGCTGCGCGACCCGCGCATCACCGTGGTGGAGCACGAGCGGGCCCTGCGCCTGGAGGTGCGGGACGGCCGCGTGACCGGCGTGGAGACGCACCGTGACGGCCGCGCCCCGGTGATGTGGGCCGCACGCGCCGTGGTGCTGGCCACGGGGGGCGCGGGGCAGGTGTATTCGCGCACCACCAACCCCGAGGGGGCCATCGGCGACGGCGTGGCCCTGGCGGCCGCGGCGGGCGCCGCGGTGGCCGATCTGGAGATGGTGCAGTTCCACCCCACCGCCCTGGCGCTGGGCACCTCCCCCCTGCCGCTGGTGAGCGAGGCGGTGCGCGGTGAGGGCGCCTACCTGCGCGACGCGGCGGGCCGCCGCTTCATGCTGGACGTGCACCCCCTGGCCGAGCTGGCGCCCCGCGACGTGGTGGCCCGCGCCGTGGCGCGCACCGCGGCGCGCGACGGGCGCGACGTGGTGCTGGACCTGTCGCACCTGGACCCGGCGCACGTGCTGGCGCGCTTCCCCAACATCGCCGCGGTGTGCGCCGAGCACGGCCTGGACCTCACCCGCGACCCCATCCCGGTGACCCCCGCGGCGCACTACGCCATCGGCGGTGTCCTCACCGACATGCGTGGCAGGAGCACCCTGCCGGGCCTGTACGCGGTGGGCGAGACCTCGTGCACCGGGCTGCACGGCGCCAACCGCCTGGCGTCCAACAGCCTGCTGGAGGCGGCGGTGATGGCCGTGGGCGCGTCGGCCGACCTGGCGGGCGCCCCTGAGGACTGGGTGGGCATGGACCCGGCGCCGGTGGACGACGTGGGCCCCCTCACCGACGCCCCGGACAGCGCCGAGGTCGTGCAGCGCCTCATGTGGCGGGGCGTGGGCCTGGAGCGCGACGCCGACGGCATGGCCACGGCCGCGCGCGGCCTGGCCGACCTGGGCACCCCGCTGGACCACCGCGCCCGCACCATGGTGCGCGTGGCGCGCCTGATGACGGCGGCCGCGCTGCACCGGCACGAGAGCCGAGGCGCGCACTCCCGCTCCGACTTCCCCCGCACCGACCCCGCGCTGGCCCACCGCATCGGGTGGATCGGCGGACTCCCGTTCCCCATCGTCCCGGCCGCCCCAGGGCGCGCCCGGGTCCTTCCCGCCAAGGAGGCCGCGTGACCACCCAAGCCCCGGCGTGCGCCGTACCGGTGCCCACCGACGCCCCCGTCGACGAGCTGATGGAGCGCGCATGGGCCGCCCGCCGCGAGTTGGGCGACCGGGCAGTCATCCTGGGCCACCACTACCAGAAGGACGAGGTGATGGCGTTCGCCGACATCACCGGCGACTCGTTCCTGCTGGCCCAGCGCGGCGCCGCCGCCACGGCCGCCGACCTGGTGGTGTTCCTGGGCGTGTACTTCATGGCCGAGAGCGCCGACATCCTGGCCGCGCCGCACCAGCGGGTCGTGCTTCCCGACATGGCCGCCGGCTGCTTCCTGGCCGAGTGCGCCGACATCTTCACGGTGCGCGACGCCTGGCAGCAGCTGGAGGCGGCGTTGCCCGGCAAGCGCATCGTGCCGCTGACCTACATGAACAGCGGCGCCGACCTGAAGGCCTTCGTCGGCGAGCACGGCGGTGCCGTGTGCACCTCCGGCAACGCCACCAAAGCCTTCGAATGGGCGTTCTCCGAGGGCGACGCCGTGCTGTTCTTCCCCGACGAGCACCTGGGGCGCAACACCGGCGTGCGGATGGGCCTGGACGCCGGCACCGGCCGGGTGTGGGACCCGCGCAGCCCGGTGCTGGGCGGCATCGACCCGCAGGAGCTGCGGGACACCCCGCTGATCCTGTGGAAGGGCCACTGCAACGTGCACACCCTGTTCACCCCCGCGCAGATCGCGGCGGCGCGCGCCGAACACCCCGACGTGCGCGTGATCGTGCACCCGGAGTGCCCGCGGCCCGTGGTGGAGGCCGCCGACGAGGACGGGTCCACCGAGTACATCATCCGCCGCTGCAACGAGCTGCCGGCGGGCGCGCGCATCGTGATCGGCACCGACTGGAACCTGGTGAACCGCCTGCGCGACACCCACCCGGACAAGCACATCCGGTGCCTGGACGAGCACATCTGCCCGTGCGTGACCATGAACCGCATCACGCTGCCCAAGCTCACCTGGTGCCTGGAGGCGCTGGCCCGGGGTGAGCTGGTGAACCAGGTCACCGTCGATGCGGAGACCGCCCGTTGGGCACGCGTGGCGCTGGATCGTATGCTGGCCCTGGCATGAGCGACTCGGCCCCCACCCCGCTGCCCGACTGGGCCGGCGGCCCCGCCGGCCCGGCGGTGCCCGGGGATGGGGCCCCATCGGCTCCACCCGTCGCCACCGGCGTGATCGCCTCCTCGCCGCAGATGCTGGCGGGCGTGGGCGGGCCGGGCATCTATGAGGTGGTGCGGCTGGCCCTGGCGGAGGACCTGGGCGACCTGGGTGACGTCACCGCGCAGGTGATCATCCCCGACCGTGCCACCGCCACCGCGGTGCTGGTGCCGCGCAGCGCCGGGGTGCTGGCGGGCCGCGCCGCGGCCGAGGAGGTGCTGCGCCAGTGCGGCCTGCGCGGCGAGTGGACGGCACAGGACGGCGACGCGCTGACGGCCGGCACCGCCATCGCCACCATCGCCGGTCCCGCCCGAGCGCTGCTGGCGGCGGAGCGCACCATGCTCAACCTGGTGTGCCACCTGTCGGGCATCGCCACCATGGCCCGCGCCTTCGTGGACGCCTGCGCGCCCGCGCAGGTGCTGGACACCCGCAAGACCACACCCATGCTGCGCGACCTGGAGAAGGCGGCGGTGGCCGCCGGCGGCGGCACCAATCACCGTCGGGGGCTGTCCGACCGGGTGCTGGTGAAGGACAACCACCTGGCCATCGCGGGCGGCGCGCTGGCCGACGCGGTGCGCGCCGCCCGCGGTCGCTGGCCCGACCTGCTGGTGGAGGTGGAGGCCGACGATCTTGACGGCGTGCGCGCCGCCCTGGACGCTGGCGCCGACTGGATCCTGCTGGACAACATGGACGACGACCACCTGCGTCAGGCCGTGGCCCTGGTGGCCGGGCGGGCCAGGCTGGAGGCCTCCGGCGGCATGAACCTGCAGCGGGCGGCCGCGGCGGCGGCCTGCGGGGTGGACGCCGTCAGCGTGGGGGCCCTCACCCACAGCGCACCCGCCCTGGACCTCGGTCTCGACATCCGCTCCTAGACGGGGTACGGCACGAACCCCTCCGGGGGGTCCAGGTGCAGCGCATGCCGGCGCAGCCGCAGCGCCACCTCGGTGGCCCGCTCCGGGGGGCCCTCAAGCAGCCACCGCACCAGCGCCTCCCCGTCGTCGGGGGCCCCGTGGAGGCGCGCGGCGCACAGGCCGTGCAGCTGGGCCTGGGTGCGCTGCGGGAACGTGCGGCCGTGCGCGGGCACGGCGGCCAGCGCCACCGGCGCACCGTCCAGGTCGAACACGCCGGAGCGCCCCAGGTATGCCAGCGCCGAGTCCAGGTCGGTGCCGTCATCGCATCGCAGGGTGATCCCGTCCAGGCGGCCGTAGCGGTACCCGAACTCGGTGAGCGTGAGGCGCTCCAGGTGGGCCTCGGTGGCCCACAGCACCGCCACGCGCACCTCGGTGCCCGGCGATGCGGCCAGCACGGCCGGAACGGTGCCCGCGGTGGTGAGGATGGGCCCGGCCACCACGTCGAACCCGGTGAGTGTGGCCGGCACCAGCCGCAGCGGGGCCGGCGTGACACCGCCCAGCTTGGCCGCCAGCCGTGACGGCGCCGCGTTGGCGCCGAAGGCCAGCAGCGGGAACCGCTCCACGCCGTCGGTGAGGGGGCCGTCCGGGTCCACCCGGTCGCCCGTGATGATCACCGGGTGCTCCGGCCGCTCCCAGGGATAGGCCCGCGCCAGCCGGACGCGCTCCTCCAGGTCGGCGGCCACCATGCCCGGGTGCCCCACCACCTCGCGCATCCGGGCGATGAACTCGGGCAGCAGCGCCGGAAGGTCGTCATCGGGGGCGGCCAGCCGGCGCAGCGTGTGGGGATCGTGCAGCCGCGGCCATCGCATGCGGCGCACACTGACAGCAGCGGCGGTCAGCCGGCGGCCGGCACCGCCGCGCGCCGGCGGGCGTGCGCCGCCTCCACCATGGCGGTGATGAGCGGGTGCACCTCGCCCGCCCCGCCCGCCAGCTCGGGCTGGAACAGGGTGCCCACGAAGAACGGGTGGCCGGGCAGCTCCAGCACCCGGTCGCCGCCGGCTGCGTCACGTCCCGAGAACCGCATGCCCGCGGCCTCCAGCCGGGGCGCGAACCGGGGGGCCATGCCGTAGCTGCACCGGTACCGCTCGGTGCGCAGGGTGCCGCCCACCGCGGCGGCCACGCGGGAATCAGGGTCCAGGTGCACGGTGCCCTCGTGGCCCACCAGCGAGCAGGTGAGCAGTTCCACCAGGCGCATCGGCGCGACGGGATCGTTCTCGGCGTGCGCGGCCTCGGGCAGGCCGGCCACGTTGCGGGCGAACTCCAGCAGGGCGTGCTGGAAGCCGCCGCAGGTGCCCAGGAACGGGATGCCCTCCTCGCGCGCCACGCGGATGGCGGTGATGGCGCCGTCCTCGGAGCGGTACGGGGAGCCCGGCACCACCCACACGGCGTCGAAACGGGCGATCTCGGGGGGGTCGACCGCGTCGGTGGGGATCCAGTACGGGTCGGCGGGCAGGGCGGCGGGCAGGGCCGCCATCCGCTGCGGGATGGCGCGGTGGGCGGCGACGTGCTCGGCGTGGTCGCCCACGAGGGCGATGCGGATGGGAGTGGTCATGGGCGCAGTCTCCCCGCGCGCGCTCATCAGGTCCAACGATGGTTTCTGATGATCCCATCAGGGATGATGATGCGCGTGGATGTGCGTGCGCTGACGACGTTGATCGCCGTGGTGGACCACCGGTCCTTCTCCGCGGCCGCGCGAAGGCCTGGGCTACACCCAGTCGGCCGTGTCGCAGCAGATCGCCGCGCTGGAGGCGCAGGTGGGCCTGCCGCTGGTGGTGCGGCGGCCCGTGTCGCCCACGCCCGCGGGCGAGCGCTTCGTGGAGCACGCGCGCGAGATCGTGCTGGCCGCCGGCGCAGCCACCGCGGAGGCCAGGCGGGCCGCCGAGGGTCCCCCCACCGCGCCGCGGGTGCTGGTGAGCCCGGCGGCGGACCTGCTGGTGGATCCGGCGCCGCTGGTCGCCGCGGGGACCATCGGGATCGCCGACGCCGCCGCCGCCCTGGCCGCGCTGGCCACGGGCGAGTGCGACGTTGCGGTGATCGACGGCGTCTCGGCACCCGGGGATCCCCTGCCGCCACGCATGCTGCCCGCCGTGCGGGTGACCCAGATGGACGAGCGTGACGTGGCCGTGCTGCTGCCCGCCGACCATCCCCTGGCCGGGCGGTCCGGGCTGGAGCTCACCGCGGTGCGGTCGGCCATCTGGCTGGACACGCCCGCGCTGCCGTGCGCCGCCGCGCAGGTGGCGCGCGCCCTGGACGTGCCGCTGCGCACCGGGCCGGCCTACCGGGGCGCGCGCACCGGCATCCGCGACGCGCTGGTGGCCGCCGGCGCCGGGCTGGCATGGTGCCGGGCGGACGACCCGGTGGGCCCCGGCCTGGTGGCCGTGCCGTTGGTGACCCCGCGGCTGACCCACCGGGTGGAGGTCTGGTGGCCGCGCACCGCCCCGCCGCCGTCACCGCACTGGTGGACCGCCTCAGCGCGGGCGCCGGCGCGGCCGACGGGCCGCGGGACTCAGCCGTCCGGCAGTCGATGGTGGGCGCCCGGTTGGCGGCCGGGTCGCGCACGAACTCGGCCATGGCCCGCCGCGCGCAGGCTCCCGCGGGGTCGCCCACCACCACGGTGAGCTGACCGGCGAGGCCCCGGAAGGCCGGCGGCACGGGTGGCGCGGTCACCACCATCACCGGTCCCGCGGCGGGCGGCCCGGCGGGGCGCAACGTGGGCGGCGGGCTCAGCAGCAGCGCCCCGTCGATGCGGCCGCCGGCGCGCAGCAACGCGAGCGCGTCCGGGGCCGACGCCCCCCAGGCCACGGCGGTGCCGCGGCGCGCCAGCAGTTCCAGCACGGCCGCGACGCGGGCGCGAGGCGCGACCACCATGGGCGCGCCGGCATCCGGCACGGACCCCCCGCCGGCCCACACGGCCACCCGGTCGGGCAGCGAGGCCACCGACGCACCACCGCCCGGGATGATCCGCACCGCCGTGCTCGCACCCGCCACCGTCACCGTCGCGCAACCGGTGTGCGGCCGCGCGTCGCGGCACGGGTGCACCGCCACGGCACCGCCCGGGTCGCCTCCCACCAGGGTCACCGCGCCCGCCACCGGCACGGCCGCCGCCGCGGCCACCAGCAGCGGGGCCAGCCTCACTCGGGCAGGTCCATGCGCAGCTGGCGCGCCTCCCGCAGGTACACGTGCCGCACGGGGCGCTGCGCCGGCATGTGGCAGTGGGCCATCACGCGGATGCAGCGGGGCATGGCGCCGGGCACGTCGATCTCGCCGGCGCACAGCAGCGGCACACCGCTGAGCCCCATGTGCCGCGCGGCCACCGCCGGGAACTCGGCGCCCAGGTCGGGGGTGAGCGTGAAGAACAGCGAGATGAACTCGTCGGCCGACAGGGCGTTGCGCTCCATCATGACGTGCAGCAGCTCGGTGGTGGCCTCCCGGATCTGCTCCGCGGTGTCCCGCTCCACGGTGATGGCACCGCGCACCGCCCGAACCCGCTCCTGCACGTTCACCCCGCCCCGGTCGGTTCCGCGCCGGCCACGCGCCGCAGCCGCGCCAGCTCCGCCGCGGTGAGCGTGCGCCACTGCCCGGTGCGCAGCCCGCCCACCCCGATGCCCGCGAACCGCACCCGGTGCAGCCGCTGCACGGGATGGCCCACGGCCTCGCACATGCGGCGCACGATGCGGTTGCGCCCCTCGGTGATCTCGATGCGCAGCCAGGTGGCGCGCGGGTGCTCACGGTCCATCGCCTCAACCCGCGCCGGCAGCGACGGGCCGTCGTCCAGCATCACCCCGCCCCGCAGCGTGCGCAGCGTGGCCGCCGACACGCGGCCCTCCACCAGCGCCTCGTACACCTTGGGCACCCGCTCACGCGGATGCAGCAGCCGGTTGGCCAGGTCGCCGTCGTTGGTCACCAGCAGCGCCCCGGTGGTGTTGATGTCCAGCCGGCCCACGGGGAACAGGCGCACGTCCCCGGGCAGGCCGTCCAGCACCGTGGGCCGGCCCTGCGGATCGCTGGCGGTGGTGACCACCCCCATCGGCTTGTTGAGCAGCAGCACCCGCAGCGGCTCGGCGCGCACCGTGCGGCCGTCCACCACGATGCGGTCACCCGGGCCCACCGGCTGCCCGATCACCGCCGGAGTGTCGTTGACCAGCACCCGCCCGTCGGCCACCAGCTGCTCGGCCTTGCGGCGTGAGGCCACCCCGGCCTGGGCCAGCGCGCGGTGGATGCGGGTGCCGGGGGCCGGCCAGTCGGCCACCTCACCCATCGGCGTCCTCCGGCATGTGCCCGGCGTCGGCCAGGCGACGGCGCACGGCGTCGGCCTCCGGGCCGCTCAGCTCGAACCGCTCCAGCGGCGGCAGGTCGCCGGCCCCGCGCAGCCCGAAACGCTCCTGGAAGGCCCTGGTGGTGCCGTAGCGCATGGCCCCACCCTCCTGCGGCCGCCCGGCCTCCTCCAACAGGCCGCGGTCCACCAGCGTCATCACGGTGGCGTCGGCGGACACGCCGCGCAGGCGGCTGATCTCGGGACGCGACACCGGCTGCAGGTACGCCACCACCGCAAGGGTCTCCAGCGCCGCCGGCGACAGGCGGTCCTCGGGCGGCCGGGCCCGCAGCCGGTCGCACACGTCGCCCAGGTCTGCGCGGGCTCGCAGCGCGAAGCCGCCGGCCACCTCGGCCACCTCCAGCCCCCGGTCGGGGCCGTGCTGCTCGGCCAGGACCTCCAGCGCCGTGCGCACCCGCTCCTCATCGGCCCCGGTCACCTCGGCCAGGCGGGACACCTCCAGCGGCTCGGGGCTGATGAACAGCAGGGCCTCCACCTGGCGGACCAGGCTCACGGGCCGCCCCGCCCGCGCCTGATGTCGATGTCACCGAACGGCACGGGCTGGTCCAGGGTGGCCTCGCCGCGCCGGGTGAGCTCCAGGCACGCCAGCAGGGTGACCCCCTGCTCAAGCGGCCCGGCGCCGGCGGTGACCGCCTCGAAGCTCACCCGCGGCGCGCGGCCGAGCGCCCCGCGCAACCGGGCCACCAGCTCGCCCACGTTGACCCGCATGCGGTTGAGGTGCGTGAGCGACGGGGTGGGTGGCGCCAGCAGCACCCGCTGCATGGCCGCAGCCAGGTCCCCGGGGTCGTCGTGCACCGGCAGGCCGGCGGCCGCCCCCAGCGGCACGCGCCGGTAGCGCACGGCCCCGTCCACCCCGTCCCGGTCGGTGAGCCACGCGGCCGCGCGCTGGAACGGGGCGTAGTCGATGAGCCGCTGGGCCAGGCGCTCGCGCACCATCTCGGCCTCGGGGTCGGGCTGCATGTCCTCGTCGTCGTCACCCACCAGCCGCCGGGCCTCGAGCTCGGCGACGGCGGACAGCAGCAGCACCAGCTCCCCGGCGGTGGGCGGGTCCCACGCCTCCCCGCGCCCCAGCGTGGCGTCCACAACCTCGGCCAGCGCCAGCTCGGCCAGGTCCACCTCCTCGCGCAGCACGAGCGTGAGCAGCAGGTCGAGGGGTCCCTCGAACAGATCCAGATCCAGCCGCAGGCGCAGCGGGTCGCGTGTGGTGGCCGCCATCGCCCCGATGGTATCCGTGCGCCCCGGACGACCTCCAGGCGCGAGCCGCCCCGCCTATCATGGCCGAGTGTCCATCCGGGTTCCGCCGCCGGTGCCGCCACCGCCGCCCGCGGTGGCCATGGAGCCCTCCCCCGGGTTCGGCTGGCGGTTGCTGTCGCCCATCGGGGTGGTGCCGGTCGCCCTGATCCTCACCATCGGCCTGGCCGGCATCGGCGTGGCGGTGATGGGCGACGCGTACCGCACCGGGGTCGGCGTGACGGCCGTGTTCATCGGCAGCCTGGCCATCCTGCTGATGGCCGTGGCCCTGGCCTACCGGCTGCCCCGCCACAACCGCAGCGTGATCTTCGGGGTCAAGCACACCACCCGCGGCGCCCTGCTGATGGGCGTGAACGTGGGCGTGGGCATGGTGATCGGGTCCGGGGTGATCCTGGCGGTGGGCACGGCCCTGGACCACTCGCTGCGGGACCGCCTCAAGGACTCCAGCCCCGAGCTGGGGTCGGGACCCCTGTCGGTCACCGCCACGGTGCTGGCGCTGGTGCTGCTGGCCCCCCTGGGCGAGGAGCTGCTGTTCCGGGGGCTGCTGCTGCGGGCGCTCGCCCGGCGGATGCGCTTCCGGTGGGCGGCGGTGCTGAGCGGGGTGCTCTTCGGGTGCTCCCACCTGGACACCTGGTTCAACTTCATGTGGCCGCGTCTCCTGGCCCTGATGCTCGTGGGCGTGGGTCTGGCGTGGCTGTATCGCTGGCGGGGGTATGCGGCCTCGGTGGCCGCACACGCCACCGTCAACGTCGTGGCCGCCGTCGCGCTGATCGCGCAGAGCTGACGGCCCCCGGACGTCCGCGAGGCGGATGTCCGGCGGACGCCCCGCCGACCCCCCGGGGCGGTGGCGCCCGCACACTGGTCATCGACGGATGGGCCGGGGCGGCCAATCGCGCATCCTGCGTGATCCTCATGGTCACGGCCTCGCACCGCCCCCTCCGGGGGGTGCCACACAGCGCATGTCTGGACCTCCGGCTGGGGTCGTTCAGGGTACGGTTGGCCGGTAATGCCGCAGCCCCCGAGAACCCGCGGTCGCTCCGCCGCGTCAATGGCGCTCGCCCTCGCCGGCGTGGCGATGCTGGGCGCCGCCTTCGCGGCGGCGCAGTCGGACACGTCCCATCTGCCCGACGGGGTGCGCATCGGCACCCTCGACGTGGGCGGCCTCAGCACGGATGTTGCGCGCGCGGCGGTGCGCCGCTACGCCCAGCAGGTGCTGTCCCACGATGTCGTGATCCGCACCGGGGGAGGCGATGAGGTGCGCGTCTCGCCGCACACGCTGGAGGCGCAACCGCAGGTGGACGCCGCCATCCACGACGCCCGGCAGGCCGACGGCGTTGGGCACCGGCTGCTCAGCGCGGTGGGACTGGCCGGCGGCACGCGCGTGCCCCTGCGGTTCACCATGTCGCCCACCGCGGTGGAGGCGCTGGTCACCCGCGTGGAACGCGGCGCCGGCGACCAGCCGCGGGCCGCCACCGTGGTGGTGACCCCAACCGCGCTGCGGGTGGTGGCGGGCCGCCGCGGCAACGGCATCGACGAGGCCGACCTCATCGCGCAGCTCACCACGCTGCCGCCGGTGATCACGCTGGACTCCCGCGACCGCCCCCCGCCGGTGAGCGTGGCCGAGGCCCGCGCCGCCCGTGACCGCGCCCGGGCCCTCCTGGCCGCACCCCCCACCATCACCCACGCGGGCGTCACCCTCACACCGCGCGCCGCGGTGCTGCGCGCGGCCCTGCGCTTCGTGCCGCACGCCCCCGAGCTGGAGGTGCGCCTGGACCCCGCCGCCCTGGAGTCCACGGTGCGCACCCGCTTCGCCGCCGTGGAGACCCAGGTGCGCGACGCCGCGTTCGTGCCCCAGGGCGACCGCCTGCGCATCCAGCGCGACCGGCCCGGCCTGCGCATCGACATGGATCTCCTGGCGCAGGCGATGGTGCAGCACGTGGGCGGCACCGTGGAGCTGCCGGTGCACGTGGTGGCGCCCGCGCGCACGGCGGCGCAGCTGCGGGCCCTGCGGATCACCTCCAGGGTGTCGTCGTTCACCACCCCGTACATCTGCTGCGAGCCGCGGGTGACCAACATCAAACGCGCGGTGCAGCTGCTGAACGGCACGGTGGTGCAGCCCAACGCCACCCTGTCGCTGAACGATGTGCTGGGGCAGCGCACCCTGGACCGCGGGTTCGTGAGCGCCCCGCAGATCGCGGGCGGCAAGTTCGAGGAGGCGGTGGGCGGCGGGGTGAGCCAGGTGGCCACCACGCTGTACAACGCCGCGTTCTTCGCGGGGCTGCAGATCGTGACCCACACCCCGCACGAGTTCTACATCGGGCGCTACCCGCCGGGCCGGGAGGCCACGCTGTCGTGGGGCGGCCCCGAGCTGGTGGTGCGCAACGACTGGCCCGCGGCCCTGTACGTGGCCGCCACCGCCACCGACACCTCGGTGACCGTGGAGATGTACTCGCGGCCGCTGGGACGCCGGGTGGAGACCACCACCGGCGCGGTCACCGACCGCGTGCAGCCCACCGAGAAGGTCACGGTGGACTCCACCCTGGCCCCGGGCTCACGCGTGGTGGACCAGCCGGCGGGCGGCCCCGGGTTCAGCATCTCCTACACCCGAAAGGTGTTCCAGAACGACTCGGTGGTGCGTGACGAGACGTACTCGTGGACGTACCACCCCGAGAACGCGCTGGTGCGGGTGGGGCCGGGCGGCACCACCACCACGCCGGGCGGCACCACCGCCCCCGGTGGCACCACGGCGCCGGCCGGGACCGGCACCCAGACCCACACCTCGGCACCCGCCACGACCGCCCCGCCGGGCACGCAGGCCCCGGGGCGCTAGTCAGTCCCCGGAGAGGAACTCCCGGAGGGCCAGCAGCGTCTCCTCGGGTGCCTCCTCGGGCAGGAAGTGCCCGCTGTCCAGCGCCCGGCCGGTGGCGCGATCGGCCACCGGGTGCCAGGTGTCCAGCACGTCGTACAGGCGCGCCATGGCCCCGTGGGCGCCCCACAGCACCAGCAGCGGCTGGGTGACGCGGCGGCCGGCGTCCGCGTCGGCGTCGTCGTGCTCCAGGTCCGGCCCGATGGCCGCGCGGTAGTCGGCGCACGAGGCGGCCACGGCGCGGGGCGTGAATGCGGCCACGTAGGCCGCCAGGGCCTCCGGGTGCAGGCGGTCCGGATACCGGGACCAGCGCCGCATGATCTCCCGCACGAACCACTCCGGGTCGCCGCCGATCATGCGCTCGGGCAGCCCCCCGCCCTGCGCCAGGAAGTACCAGTGCCAGTAGGCCGTGGCGAACCCCAGGTCGCCGCCCCGCAGCAGGGTGCGGGTGGGGACGATGTCCAGCACCGCCGCCCGGCGCACGGCGTCCGGGTGGTCGAGTGCCATGCGGTGCGCCACCCGCCCGCCGCGGTCATGGCCCACCACGTCGAACCGGGGGAAGCCCAGCGCCGCCATGGCGGCCACCTGGTCCGCGGCCATCGCGCGCTTGCTGTGCGTGGTGGCCGCCGCGTCGGGCTCGGGGGACCCGGTGTCGCCGTACCCCCGCAGGTCGGCAACCACCACGGTGCGGGTCTCCGCCAGCCGCGGGGCCACCAGGTGCCACATGGTGCGGCACTGCGGGTAGCCGTGCAGCAACAGCACCGGTGGGCCCTCGCCCCCCACCCACGCGGCCACCTCCCCGGCACCGGTGTCCACCGCGATGCGACGGTCGGTGAACCCGGGGAACGCGATGCTCATCGCGGTGTGGCGGTGCGCGGCCGGCGGCGGCGCCGGACCATCCAGACGATGCCGGCGATGACGCCCGCCACCAGCACGTAGTCGAAGTAGTGGAGGTTGTGCTGCAGCTGGCGCCAGTGGTCGCCCACCGCACGCCCGGCCAGGGTGAGCATCAGCACCCACGGGATGCACCCCACCACGGTCAGCACCGTGAACCGCCAGAACGGCACGCGCGCCATCCCCGCGGGAAGGGAGATGAACGTGCGCACGATGGGCAGGCACCGTGACACCAGGATGGCCCAGGTGCCCCAGCGGTCGAACCAGCGCTGGGCGCTGTCCAGGTGCCCCTCGTTGATGTGCAGCCACCTGACCTTCAGCAGCCAGTCGCGGCCGCCCCGGTGGCCCAGCCAGAACGCCAGCCATGACCCCAGCACGTTGCCGGCCACCCCGGCGGCCACCATGGCCAGCAGGCTGTGGTGGCCCTGGCTCACCAGGAAGCCGCCGAACAGCATGATGGCCTCGCTGGGCACCGGGATGAGGGCGCTCTCCAGGGTCATCAGCACGAAGACGGCGATGAGCCCGTAGTCGCCCACGACGCGGACGCAGAAGTCGACGAGTGGTGCGGTGATGTCCGGCATGCCGGGCTGCACCCTAGCGATGCGGTGCGACACCCCACCCCCCCGCCGGTCCAGGCAGGATGTGCGCGTGTCGATCCTGCCCTTCCGGCTGCACCCCCTCAGCCTCGCCGCGGGACTGGTGAGCGGAGTGCTGCTGATCGTGCTGCTGCGCTGGGGCGGCCTGGTGCCCCGGGTGGCCAACGCCACGGGCCTTGCGGGTGGCGTGGCCGTCGCGGCCCTCGCCGACCTAACCCTGGGCGGCGCCCGTCACACCGACGCGGGAGTGCGCGGCCGGGTGGCCACGGCGGTCACGGCATTGGGCGCGGTGGCGGCCCCGCGGGTGTTCCCGTTCCTCTCCCCCGTCCTGGGCGCCGTACTCGCGTTCGCGGTCGGAATCGCAGCCGGCAACGTGGCCGTTGGAATAAGAAAGGCGCGGCGTTAGACGGCTTCTTACAAGGTTGCCCTCTGACGCTGACGCTCCGTATGGCGGGTTCGGATCGCGGTCCCTTACCACAGCGCCCTTGCGGGCTGCGCGGACCTGAGTCGAACCTCCCCATCCATGGGTCGGGGGAATCACCTCTGCACCGTCCTCAATTTTGGGGGCCTCGGGCATCCTGAGAGGCGGAGACTTCGACGTGAGGCGTGGGATCCGCCTGCGGCGGATCCCGTTGCCAATCGCGATTAGGCAGCCAAAGGGCACACCAGGAGCGTTCGCCACTCCTCCGGGTTCGGATCGTCCATCGGGGTCCGCAGGTACGACTCCCACGGGGTGCCCGTGATGTCGTGGCCGTTGTCGATGGCCCAGCTGAACACCGCCGCCCACGACTCCGCGAGGGTGTCGTAGCCGCCGTGGTGCTCGGCCACCAGCAGGCGTCCGCCGGGCAGCTCGCTCTCCTCCAGCGGCGCGGCCGGTGGCGGGGCGTCCCCGCCGATGGGGATCCCCACCTGGATCCGGAAGGGGTCGCCGCTTTGGGGGTTCTCCAGGTACCTCGCGAACAGCGGGCCCGTGGCCTGGATCCCGCCGGCCCGCGCCGCCCCCCACACCCGGGTGGCCAGGTCGGGGATGTGGGCCGCGAGGTCCTCCAGCGTGGTGACCGCCCCGATCACCGCCGCGCGGTGCGGGGTGCCGTCGATGATGTGCGGTGTGCCGAGGCCCGATGGGTGTTGCATGGTCGTCCTTCCGTCGATGAACGAATCGACCCGGACGATCAGCTGCCCCACAGTGGCGGCCTCGGCGCGCAGGCGGGCCCGGTGTGCCCGGAGCACCGCGGTGGCGGCCTCGGAGCCGGGGTCGTCCAGCACCGCCGGCATCTCGGCCAGCGGCACGCGCAGCTCGCGCAGCACGGCGATCATGGCGGCCCTGCGCAGCTCCCGCGGCCCGTAGCCCCGGTAGCCGGTCCAGGCGTCCACCCGGCGCGGAACCAGCAGCCCGATCTCGTGGTAGTGGCGTATGGCCTTCACCGTGAGGTTGGTGGCGCGGGCCACCGCCCCGATGGACAGCAGCTTCTCGTTCGTGTCGGTCATGCCGGGAAGGCTGGGCCCTGCCCCAGGGGACGGGTCAAGGCCCGTCCCGTATGACGCCTACCCCAGTCCCGCCAGGTAGTCCACGTACTGCTGCTTGGTCATCAGCGCTTCCACCGCGGCGGGGTCGCTGAGGCGCACCCGCAGCAACCAGCCCGCGCCGTACGGGTCGGAGTTGACCAGCTCGGGCGTGGCCACCACCGCCTCGTTCACCTCCAGCACCTCGCCGGAGGCCGGGGCGTACACGTCGGACACGGCCTTCACCGACTCCAGCTCGCCGTAGGCGGTGTCCAGCTCCACCGTGTCACCCACGGCCGGCGGGTCGAAGAACACCACCTCGCCCAGCGCCTGCTGGGCGTACCAGGTGATGCCGAACACGGCCGCGTCGCCGTCCAGCCGCACCCAGTCGTGCTCGCGGTGGTAGCGCAGGTCATCCGGATAGTTGGGATCGGACATGGGCTGCCTGGTCTCCTCGTGTTGGGCGGTCAGTCGCCGCGCGGCGAGCGGTCGACCATGGGGCGGGGCACCACGCGTGCCGCGCGGTGGCGGCCACGGACGTCGATGATGAGCTCGGTTCCCACCTCGGTGAGCTCCCGAACCACGTAGGCCATGCCGATGCCGCACTCCAGCACCGGGGACAGCGTGCCGCTGGTGACGGTCCCCACGCGCCGGTCCCCCTGCAGCACTGGCAGCCCGGGCCGCGGAATACCCGGTTCGGTCAGCACGAAGGCGCACAGGCGCTCGGCCGTGCCCGCCCCGGCCTGGGCGGTGACGACCTCGGCGCCCGCGAAGCCGGCGCCGCCCATGTCGCACGCCCAGCGCAGGCCGGCCTCCACCGGGGTGCGCTCCAGGGTGAGCTCCTGCCCGTACAGCGGGTAGCCCATCTCGGTGCGCAGCGTGTCCCGCGCCACCAGCCCGCACGGGGTGGGCGGCGCCGGGGTGGCCTGCAGGGCGTCCCACAGGCGGGGCGCCTGGGCCCAGGGGCACATGATCTCCACGCCCGGCTCGCCGGTGTACCCGGTGCGCGCCACCAGGGCCGGGACGCCGCCGAGCTGGTCCTCGGTGATCTCGAAGAAGTCCAGGGTGAGCGGCTGCGGCGTGGCGGCCAGCGGGCCCACCGCGGCACGCCAGGCGGGCCCCTGCACCGCCAGCATGGCGATCTCGTCGGAGCGGTTGGACACCGCCACCTCGGCGCCCTCGGCCAGGGCCCGGAGGCGCTCGAAGCACGCGGCCACGTTGCCCGCGTTCACGACAAGCAGGTGGCGGTCGATGAGCGCGTACACGATGAGGTCGTCGATGACCCCGCCGTCGTCGGCCAGCATGAGCGTGTACTGGCCCTGCCCAGGCCCGATCTGCCCGATGTCGTTGGTGAGCGCGCGGGTGAGCAGCGCGCGGGCGTCGGGGCCGGCCACCTCCAGCTGCCCCATGTGCGACACGTCGAACACGCCGCTGGCCTCGCGCACGGCCATGTGCTCGGCGCGGGGCGAGGTGTACTGCAACGGCATGTCCCAGCCGGCGAACGCCCCCATGCGGGCGTTCAACGCCACGTGCCGGGGGTGCAGCGAGGTGGTGCGCGGGCCGTCCATGCGCCCGCGACGCTACCAGGAGCGGGCGCCGCGGATGGGGGTGCCGGACGGCGCGGGGCCGCCCGGCACCACCGGCTGGGTCAGCGGCCCTTCAGGAAGTCCGGGATGTCCAGCGCGTCGTCCGGGATCTCCAGGTCGGCGCGCTCCTCGGACCCGAGCCGCGACGGCCGTGCGGAGGCGGGCTCGGCGGCGGGCGGTGCGGCCACGGCGGGCTGACGCCCCGCCACCGCCGGGGCACCCGTGACGGACGATGACGACACCGCGGGCCGGTCACCGCCGTCCTCGCCCAGCTCCTGGTCGAACCCGGTGGCGATGACGGTGACGCGGATGTGGTCACCGGCGCTCTCGTCGATGACCGCCCCGAAGATGACGTTGCAGTCGTCGGCGGCCGCGGCGCGGATGATGCTGGCGGCCTCGTCGATCTCGAACAGGCCCAGGTCGGGCCCGCCGGTGATGTTGAGCAGCACGCCCGTGGCACCCGACATGCTGGTCTCCAGCAGCGGGCTGGAGATGGCGGCGCGGGCCGCCTCGGCGGCGCGGTTCTCACCGGACGCCGACCCGATGCCCATCAGGGAGGCGCCGGCGTTCTCCATGACGGTGCGGACGTCGGCGAAGTCCAGGTTGATGAGGCCCGGCACCGTGATGAGGTCGGTGATGCCCTGCACGCCCTGGCGCAGCACGTCGTCGGCCATGCGGAACGCGTCGATGATGGACGTGCGGCGTTCCACCACCTGCAGCAGCCGCTCGTTGGGGATGACGATGAGGCTGTCGACGTACTTCTTGAGCGTCTCCACGCCCTCGTCGCCGCGGCGCTGCCGCTGCTTGCCCTCGAAGTTGAACGGCCGGGTGACGACGCCCACGGTGAGGGCGCCCTGCTCCTTGGCGATCTGGGCCAGCACCGGCGCCGAGCCCGTGCCGGTGCCGCCACCCTCACCCGCGGTGACGAACACCATGTCCGCGCCGCGCACGGCCTCCTTGAGCTCCTCACGGCTCTCCTCGGCGGCGTCCCGGCCGATCCGCGGGTCGGCCCCCGCGCCGAGGCCCTTGGTGAGGGTGCCCCCGATGTGGATCTTGAGGTCGGCGTCGCACATCGCCAGCGCCTGCGCGTCGGTGTTGATGGCGATGAACTCCACGCCGCGCACACCGGCGTCGATCATGCGGTTGACGGCGTTGGTGCCTCCGCCACCCACACCGCACACCTTGATCACCGCGAGGTAGTTGTTCGCATCCACGTTGGGTCGCCCCTCCTCCGTCGGCGCCGCGCGGGCAACCGGTGACTGGCACTGTCTCGACTACGAGTTGAGCGTTGCTCCCCCGAGGCGGAGGAAAACACTCGACCTGCACTTGAGCCCCTTAGGAGCCCGGTCCCGCCGATGGCGCAGGCCTCGCGCCTGAACGGGTCTGATCTCGGAACGTAGGTAGGCCTCATCCTCATGTCAACCCCCATGGACAGGGGGATCTCGGCCGCCTGGAACATCTCACTGTCCAGTTGACGGTGAGGTTTGCCCCCTGCCGGTGGGCGCGGGGGGCTGAGAGGTGCCACCGGACGATTGCGCGGGCGACCGGAGCTGACCGCCGCCCGAGGCCGGCGACTGCGTGGCCTGCCCGGACGACGGCGGCGCGGACGTGCCCCCGGACGGGGTGCCCGAGGTGCCGGCGGTGGGCGTGCCGGTGGTGCCCTGCCCCGAGGTCCCCGTGGCGGGCGTGCCCGAGGTGCCGGTGGTGGTGCCGGACGTGCCGCCGGTGCCCGTGGTGTCCTGCGTGCCTGCCGGCGTGCCGCCGGTGCCCGGGGTCGCGGTGCCGGTGCCCGTCTGCGTCGTGGTGGAGGTGCCGGTCCCGGTCGAGGTGGTGGGGGCCGGCTTGGTGACCACCGGCGCCGCGATTGGCTCCAGGCCCCCCACGGCCGGGTTCTCGGGCACCACCACGTTGATGTAGGTGGCCTTCCGGGTCTCGTCCGGGGTGAGCGCGTTGAGCACGGCCTGCACGGCCAGCGCCTTCTGGCGCAGCTTCACGGGCGGGCCCAGCTGCAGATCGGGTCCGCTGGTGAGCGTCCCCACCAGCTGGCCGCGCTGGATGCGCAACCCGCGCATGTGCGCGGCGGTGCCGGCGGTGCTGGCCCGCACGAACAGCAGCGCGGCGGCCGGGCCGGGACCGATCGGGGCGCCGGCGGCCGGTGCGGTGGCGCCCAGCCGGATGCGCGGGAGGCCGCCGCGGGCCGGTGCCGGCCCCATCACCTGGCCGCGCGCGTTGATCAGCACCGGGGCGCCGTGGTCGGGCACGCCCACGGCCATGGGTTGTGCCGGGGTGATCTCCACCACCAGGCCCACCGGCCAGTCGCGCTGCACGGTCACGTCCGCCACCCAGGGCGAGCGCAGGGCCTGCCTGCGGATGGCGCCCAGCGGCGGGCTCAGCAGCGACCCGCCGCGCTCGGCGGCGTGGGCCACCGCCTGGCGCAGCGCGGCGGCGTCGGGGTGCGTGTCACCGGTGACGCGGACGCCGTGCACGGACAGCACCGGCCCGGTGGCCAGCCAGTAGCCCGCCAGGCCCGCGGCCAGCGCGACGCCCGCAGCCGCCAGCATCTGGGGCCGTGACGGCAGGCCCCGCACCGCACGGCGGCGGCGCACGAACGCCGGGTGCGGCCGGGTGCGTCGCGACGCGGCGCGGGCACGCGGGGGGCGGGTGGCGGTCACGACAGCTCCGGCAGCGGTGTGCGGATCATGCCCAGCGTGGGGTGCAGGTACCGCACCTCGGGCTCCAGGATCGGGCCGCCGGCGGCGCGGACCCTGCGGCGCCCCTCGGCCATCAGCGCCACCACGTCGGCGGTGGTGGCCTCCGGGCCGGCCTCGATGAAGTTGGCGTGCTTGGGTGAGAAGCGGGCGTCGCCCATGCGCATGCCCTTGCACCCCGCCGCCTCCAGGAGGCGGCCGGCACCCTCGCCGGGTGGGTTGGTGAACACGCTGCCGAAGGTGCGCACCCCCTGCGGCTGGGTGGTGCGGCGGTGGGTGCGGTACTCGGCCATGCGCGCGGTGATGGTCGCGGCGTCGCCGGGCTCCACCGCGAAGCCGGCCAGCGCCACCACCTGCTCCTGCCCCACAGCCGAGTGGCGGTAGGCGAACTCCAGGTCGGCCGGCCCCACCACGCGGTGCCCGTCGGCGTCGCAGATGACCGCCCAGGTGAGCACGTCCTTGACCTCGGTGCCGTACGCCCCGGCGTTCATGGCCACCGCACCGCCGGCCGTGCCGGGGATGCTCGCCCCGAACTCCAGCCCGGTGAGCCCGTGGGCCGCGACGCGCTGCACCGCGCGGGGCAGCGACGCACCGCCGCCGCACCACACCTCGCGACGGCGCACGGAGATCCCGGTGAGGTGCCCCACCAGCCGCAGCACCAGGCCGCGGAAGCCCGCGTCGTCGATGAGCAGGTTGGAGCCCTTGCCCACCACCGCCACCGGCATCTCGTTGCGCCGCGCCCACGCCAGGGCCGCCACCACCTGCCGCACGCCCCCCGCGGTGCACGCGGCGTCGGCCAGGCCGCCCACGCGGATGGTGGTGAAGGGCGCGAGCGGAACCTCGCGCGCGAGATCAGTCGGGGCGTCGGGCGCCGTCAGCAGGGTCCCCATTGGAGTAGGTGTTTTGCAACGCGACCACCAACTCCTGCCCCAGGCGCGTGATGTCACCCGCACCCAGGGTGAGCACCAGGTCCCCGCGACCCACGTGACCCATCACCGTGCGCAGGGCGTCCTTCAGCGTGGGCGCGTACTCGGTGGGCGTGCGCCGGTCCACCGCGTCCACGATGAGCTGGCCGGTGACGCCGGGCACGGGGGCCTCGCGTGCCGGGTAGACATCGGTGACGATGGCGATGTCCGCGGCCGACAGGGCCTCGCCGAACTCGCGGGCCAGCGCCCGGGTGCGTGAGTACAGGTGCGGCTGGAACACGGCGATCACGGCGCCGTGGTGGCGTTCGCGCGCGGCCGCCAGGGTGGCGGCCACCTCGGCGGGGTGGTGCGCGTAGTCGTCGATCACCGTGATGCCGGCCACGGTGCCGCGGTGCTCCCACCGGCGTCCCACGCCGGTGAAGGCGGCCAGCCGGTCGGCGGCCACCTGGGCGTCCACGCCGCACCAGTCGGCCATGGCGATGGCGCAGGCGGCGTTGGTGGCGTTGTGCTCGCCGGGGACGGCCAGCCGGAACGTCACGGTGCGACCCTCCTGCAGCCGCAGCACCGTGGTGCCGTCGGCGTGCCGGTCGGTCACCGCCCCCCAGGCGCCCTCGTCGTGCCCGATCAGCCGGTGCGGCCGTCCGCTTGCGCACGCCAGCGCCCACGCCCGGGGGTCGGGCCCGGCCACCACCATGCCGTCGGCGGGCAGCGCGGCGAGCGCTTTGGCGAAGACCTCCTCCACCTCGGCCAGGCTGGCGTACTCGGAGTGGTGGTCGTGGTCCACGTTGAGCAGGATGGTGGCCTCGGGGCGCAGATGCAGCAGCGACCGGTCGCTCTCGTCGGCCTCCGCCACGAACCAGGGCCCCGTACCCCATGCCGAACCGGTGCCGTCACCGCCGTCGATGGTGGCCCCGATGCACGCCGACGCACCGCCCAGAGCCAGCCGCAGCATGGCGCTGGTGGTGGACTTGCCGTGCGCGCCGGCCACGGTGAGGCCGCGGTGGCCCTCCATCAGCTGGGCCAGCAGCTGGGCGCGGTGGATCACCGGCACGCCCCGGTCGCGGGCGGCCACCAGATCGGGATTGTCGGGCGCGATGGCGGTGGACACCACCAGTGCGTCCAGCGCGTCGGGCAGCCGTCCGTCGTGGCCCGCGCGGGCGTCCACGCCCAGCGCCCGCAGCGAGTCCAGCATGTGCGACTCCTCGCGGTCGGTGCCGCTCACCCGGTCGCCCGCCGCCACGGCCAGGCGCGCCAGGCCGCTCATGCCGGCCCCACCGATGCCCACCAGGTGCAGTCTGCGCGGCGCGCTCACCGGTGCAGCAGCTCCAGCACCGCGTCGGCGATGCGGTCGGCGGCGTCGGCCTTGCCCATGGCCTTGGCCGACTCGGCCATGTGCTCCAGCCGGTGCCGGTCGGCCAGCAGCGCCCCCACCAGGGCGCGCAGGCGCTCGCCGGTGCAGTCGGCGTCGGGCAGCAGCACGGCGGCCCCGGCGTCGGCCAGCCAGCGCGCGTTCTGGGTCTGGTGGTCGGCGGTGGCGAACGGGTAGGGCACCAGGATGCTGGGCCGGCCGATGGCGGCCAGCTCGAACACCGAGCCCCCGGCGCGCGACACCACCAGGTCGGCGGCGGCGATGGCGTCCTGCAGGTTGTCCAGGTAGGGCTCCAGCCGGTAGTGCTCACCGGGGTTGCGGCCGGCCAGCATGCCGCGCACCTCGTCCACCTGCCCGGGTCCGGCCACGTGGATGACGTGGAAGGGCGGGGTGTCGCCGAAGGCCTCCACCGCGGCCACGTTGAGCGTGCGCGCCCCCTGTGAGCCGCCGACGACCACCACCAGGGTGGCGTCCGGCGGGATCCCGAAGGCCCGCCGGCCGGCCGTGCGGGTGGCCGCGCGCACGGCGGCCCGGACGGGGCGGCCGGTGACCAGGTACTTGGCGCTGGCGCGGCGGCGCAGCGGCCAGGCCAGCATCACCCGGCGCGCCAGCGGGGCGATGATGCGGTTGGCCAGGCCCATGTGGGAGTCGGCCTCCATGGCCACCAGGGGACGCCGGGTGATGGCGGCCGCGAGCGCCACGGGACCCGCCATGTAGCCGCCGGCGGTCACCACGGCGTCGGCGCGGGCGCGGGCCAGCGCCCCGAGGGCGCGCGGCACGGCCAGGGCCGCCATGCCCAGGACCGCCAGGTTGCGCGGGGTGGGTTTCCGCTGGAAGCCCCGCAGCGGGATGCTGCGCTCCCCGTAGCCCTCCGCCGCCGCCAGCCCCTCGCCGCCCCGCCCGCGGGCGGTGATGAAGCTGACCTCAGCGCCGCGCTGCCGCAGCGCTTCGGCCACGGCCAGCGCCGGCATCACGTGGCCGCCCGTCCCGCCCGCCGCGATCACGATGCTCACGGCGTTGGACTGTCGCTGCTGCGCGCTCGTGTTTCACCCCACCCGCGATGTTCACCAGGATCCCGACGCTCGCAAGGAGCACGATGAGACTACTGCCACCGTACGACACAAACGGCAGCGGCACGCCGGTGATGGGGATCATGCCGAGCGTGGCCGCGATGTTGTCCAGGCCCTGCACGGCGACCAGCGTGGCCAGGCCCACGGCCAGCAGGCGGCGCTGCGGCTCGCGGGTGCCCAGCGCGATGCGGAAGGCCAGCAGCGCCACCACGGTGATGGCCGCCACCACCGCGATGACGCCCAGGATCCCCAGCTCCTCGCCGATTGTGGCCAGGATCATGTCCGTGTGTGCCTCGGGGAGGTAGTTGGCCTTCTGCAGGCCGTTGCCCAGGCCGCGGCCCGTGAACCCGCCCGACCCGAAGGCCAGCAGCGCCTGGATGATCTGGTACCCCTTGCCACCGGGGTCGTCGTGGGGGTGCAGGAACGCCGTCAGGCGCGCCATGCGGTAGGGCTCGGCGGCGATGGCCACCATCGCCAGGGCCCCGGAGGCCGCCATCACGCCCACCACGTGCTTGATCTCGGAGCCGGCCACCAGCAGCATCGCCAGCGCCACCACGAACAGGGTGCTGGCGGTGCCCAGGTCGGGCTCGATGAGGATCAGCACCGACATCACCCCGGCGACCCCCAGCACGGGCACCATGCCCTCCAGGGTGCGCAGCCGCCGCGGGTTGCGCGACGCGTACGCCGCCACCCACAGCACCACGGCCACCTTCGCCAGCTCGGCCGGCTGGAACTGCCCGATCAGCGGCATGGGCAGCCAGCGCCGGGCACCGTTGACCGGGGCGGTCAGCATCACCGCGCACAGGAGGGCGATGGACACCCCCACGGTGGGCGTGGCGAGACGGTTGAGGGCCCGCAGGTCCATCCGCCGCGTGCACCAGAACGCCGCGAAGCCGATGGCCGCGAAGATCCCCTGCCGGATCAGCAGCTTGGCCGGGTCGGCGTGGTTCAGCACCGCGGGCGCCGAGGACGCCGAGTACACCATCACCATCCCGAAGCACACCAGGCCCAGGACCATCACCACCAGCAGCTTCTCGGGCTTGGGGCCGTGGCTGGCGCGACGACGGGGAGCGGCCCCCTGGCGGGGGGCGTCAGAGGCTGATCGCAGGGGTGGGCGGGACATCCCCTGTTGGTTCGCGTTACGCAGGGACCTCCCTGCATAACGCTGGCGGTCCACAGGGTTGCCCTCTGACGCGAACGCTGCGTATGGCGGGTTCCAAGGCGGACTGACCAACGTTGCGTGGTCCGAGGCGGTTCACAGGGTTGTCTTCGACCGTTTTCGCTCAGGATGGCGAGTCCGGATCGTGGTCCGTCACCACAACGCCCTCACGGGCTGCCTGGAACCGGGTTGAACCTCCCCGTCCGTGGGTCGGGGGATTCACCTCTGCACCGTCCTCAATTTCGGGGCGTCACTACACCCTGGTCGGCGGAGACTTCGACATGAGGCGTGAGATCCGCGCGCGGATCTCGGCGGTCAAGAGATCGGGCGACGTCAGAAGGTCGGACGCGCCCCAGGTCTTCAGGCGGTGGGGTGATGGGTGCCCCGTCCTTGGACTGAGACGCCGTACCGGCGAGGTGCCGTGTCGCGAACGATGAACATCCTCAGCGTCGCGTACGCCTGGCGGGTGCCGTGCAGGTCGCCCTGTATCTCGACCACCATGACGCGCACCCGCGTCTGGGCGGGCGCGTCGACGGCGCCCCCAGCCCCGCTCGCGCCCAGGTCGTGATCGTCCAGCGTCGCGAGGTGATCGTGGTGGCGTGCATCACCCGTGCGGCGCGCACCGCCATCTCCTGCACGCACAGCGGGACGCCGCTCGGTGCCGGCTTCCTGCACGAGTGGTGGGCGCCGCGCAGATCGAGCACCGGCACGTCGGGCGGGTCCCCCGCCGCCGGGACGCCCGGAGCCGTCAGCGCGGTGATGACGGCCGCGACCACCATTGTCGATCGCATCCGCCTATGACTGGTCATCGCACCCATTTCGCGCCAGGAACGCTACCCGATGGCAGGGCGGAGCAGGAACTCCAGGTGGCTCCGCACGGTGGGCCATTCCGGGGCGGTGATGCTGTACACCGCCGTGTCGCGCAGGGTGCCGTCTGGCATCACCCGGTGGTTTCGCAGGATGCCGTCAAGTTGGGCACCCAGCCGCTCGATGGCACGCCGACTCCGTGCGTTGAGCCGGTGGGTGCGGAACTCCACCGCGATGCAGTCCAGCGTCTCGAAGGCGTGCCGCAGCAGCATCAGCTTGCACTCGGTGTTCACCCCGGTGCGCTGCGCCGAGCGGGCGTACCAGGTGCCGCCGATCTCCACGCGCCGGTTGGCGGCGTCGACGTTGAGGTAGGCCGTCACCCCCACGGGGTCACCCGCCCGGTTGAGCACGGTGAACGGCAGCCACTCCCCGCGGGCGGCGGCCTCCAGGCGCAGATCCACGTCCACGGCCATGTCCTCGGGGCGGGGCACCGTGGTGAACCACAACCGCCACAGCTCCCCGTCGGAGGCCGCGCGCACCAGGCCAGGCACGTGCTCGGCCGCAAGCGGCACCAGGGCGGCGTGACGGCCCTCCAGGCGCACCGGACGCAGCCAGTCGCTCACGCCGTCCCCTCCCCACGGGCCAGGGCCGCGAAGTGGTCGCCGCGCTCCTCGAACGACCGGTAGGTGTTGTAGCTGGGGGCCGCCGGCGACAGCAGCACCAGCCAGCCCGCACCGGCGAACCGGCGGGCGTGCGCCACAGCGGCCGCCATGTCCGGCACCTCCACCGCCCGGTCGGCATCGAGCCCGGCGGCCCTGGCCGCGGCCACCAGCCGGGACCCGGTGGTGGGAAGGCCCGCCACCACGGCGTGGCGCCGCGCCAGCTCGGCGCCCAGCGCCGCGTGCTCCTGCTGGCGATCCATGCCCCCGCCGATCAGCACCACCGGGCGATCCGGGTGGGCGGCCAGCGCCGCCAGCGCCGACTGCGGCGTGGTGGAGATGCTGTCGTCCACCCACTCCACGCCCAGAGCGTCCACGTGCACGCGCTGCAGGCGGTGCGGCAGCGCCGCCAGGCCCGCCAGCGCGGACACGGGGTCCGGAACCGGCAGCCCCGCCGCGGCCACGGCCGTCAGCGCGGCGCACACGTTGCGTGCGTTGTGCACGCCGGGCAGGGGGAGGTCGCCCAGGCCGCACACCCGCGCACCGCCGTGGAACAGCCCGTCCGGGTCGGCCTCCCATCCCCCGCGCCAGCCGAAGCACCGCGTGGACCCCGCCCGCCGCGCGGTGCCCAGCGCGTCGGCGGCGTCGGCGGGCACCACCCGCACCCGCACGCCGGGCAGCGCCAGCAGGCGCAGCTTCTCGGCGCGGTACACGCCCTCGGATCCGTGCCAGTCGATGTGCTCGCGGGAGAGGTTGGTCAGCAGCGCCACCTCGGGTCCCCGCTCCAGATCGGCGATCTGGTAGCTGGACAGCTCCACCACCGCCCACTCGTGGTCCGGGGCGTCCAGCAGGTCCAGGGCGGGCAGGCCGATGTTGCCGGCCAGGTGCACGTTGCGACCGCCGGCCTGCAGCAGCCGCGTGAGGATGGTGGCGGTGGTGCTCTTACCCTTGGTGCCCGTGACGCCGAACACCCGGCGACCCCCACGCTGGGCCATCCACAGGGCAGTCGGGGTGACGTGCGGGATGCCGGCCCGCCGGAGGGCGTCGAACTCGGGACGGTGGATGGACACCCCGGGGGAGCGCACCACCACCTCGCATCCGGACAGCTCCCGGATCCGGTCCTCGGCGGTGACGCCGGGCGCGTCGTCCACGGTGGCCACCACCCGCGCGGTGGGCAGGCGGCGCTCCAGGTGCGTCAGGAACGACCGCGTCTCGCGGCCCAGCCCCCACACCCCGATGCGCCGGCCCTCAAGATCCGAGAAGCGCACGCACCGCCCCCATCAGCTCCTCGGGCACCAGGTGGTCGTCGGACAGCGGCAGGATGCGGGCCGGGTCGCCGTCGTGGGGCCCGAACCGCGGCAGCACCTCGGCCGCCAGCCGCGCCACCACGCGGTGATCGCGCCATTCCGGCCGGGCGGCGATCATGCGGATGGCCGCCACGCTCTCCTCCACCTCGCCGACGCACTCGAACGGCTTGTGCCCGCCGGTGGCGGTGAGCTGGGCGAAGCCCGCGTACTGGTCGGGCTGGTCCAGCATGTCCGCGCCGAAGATGCCGCGCAGCGCCTCCGGGCTGAGGAACGGCGCCAGGATGAGGAACACGAAGCGGCACTTGTCGCAGTCGGCGCACCAGGTGCCCCGGCGCACCGCGGGGTCGATGTGGAACACCCGGTTGCAGCTGGTGAACACCGGGTGGTACCGCGGCAGTCGCGCGAAGGCGCGCGCGATGGCCAGCTCGGACGCCGGGCGCAGCACCGACACCGCCCGCATCCCGGAAGCCCGCTCTGCCAGCGCCGCGGCCATCAGCCGCTCGGCGCGCAGGCTCTTGCTGAACTGGTGGTTCACCTCCACCTCGTGCCAGGCCACGTTGCCCGCCGAGGCGGAGCGCTCGTTGGCCATGGCCACGGTGTCGAAGCCGTTGATGGCCGCCGTGAGGAGGGCGATGCAGGTGACGATGGCCGTGATGGGGATGTGGCCGTTGAGCGCCCCGTGGCGGTTGAGCTCCAGCAGCGCCGGGTCCAGCGTGCGGCGCGCCACCAGGCGCGGCACGCCCGCCACCTCCGCGGTGCCCCTGATGGGCGGCGCGTCGCCCACCGAGAACAGCGCGAACGGCAGGCCCGAGGCGCGCACCAGCTCCAGCGCCACGGCGCTGTCCTTGCCCCCGCCCACCGGCACCAGCACACGGTGCACCTCGGTCGCGGCCGGGCCGGCCACGCCCGAGGGAGCGGACGGGAACGTGGGCGAGGGCAGCTGCGGCAGGTCGTTCACCACGGCGAACTCGCCCAGCCCGTCCCGGTACAGCGCCTCCAGCAACGCGGCGGTGGCCGGCCCGGGACGGCGCTCGCCCAGGTCCAGCCGCGGCGGGATGGCGGCCTTGAAGTAGCTCACCCCCGCCACCCAGTGTAGGAGGTCCAGCAGCGGCTCGGCGGCACGGACGTGGACACCGCCCTCGGGCACCGGGAGCTGGATGCGCTCCTCGAAGGCGATGTCGTCCAGGGCGTAGCCCAGCCGCACCAGCCCCGACGCGTCCAGGTGCCGGTGGGTGAACGCGAAGACACCCACCGCGGTGGGGTCGAACCGCCCGGTCATTTCTGCAGGATGGCGCGGAAGTACAGGGTGAAGCCCACGGCGGCACCGATGAGGGCGATCAGCCACAGGCGCACGATGATCTTGGTCTCGCTCCAGCCGGCCATCTCGAAATGGTGGTGCAACGGCGCCATCAGGAACACCCGGCGGCGGAAACGCTTGAACACCACCACCTGCAGCATCACCGACAGGGCCTCGGCCACGAACACCGCGCCGATGATGCCCAGCAGCACCTCGGTCTTGGTCATCACCGCCATCCCGGCGATGGCGCCGCCCAGCGCGTAGCTGCCGGTGTCGCCCATGAACACCGTGGCCGGGTGGGAGTTGAACCACACGAAGCCCACGCACGCGGCCGCGGTGGTGGCCCCGAACATGGCCAGGTCCATGCGGTTGCTCACGAATGCCATGCCCGTGTAGGCCAGCATGGCGATGGCCGTGGTGCCCGCGGCCAGGCCGTCCAGGCCGTCGGTGAGGTTGACCGCGTTGGCGGAGCCCACCACCACCAGCGCCACCAGCAGGGAGTACCCCACGTACCCCAGCTCCAGGTCCACGTGCAGCGGCTGGATCGCCAGGGAGGTCTCCACCCCCACCACCTGGGTGGCCACGTACACCAGCACCGCGCTCACCACCAGCAGGCCCAGGATGCGCAGGCGCCCGGACAGGCCCAGCGAGCGCTTGCGCACGATCTTGGTGAAGTCGTCCAGGAACCCGATGAGGCCGCACGCCAGGGTGGTGAACAGCACCAGCATGGCCGCGGTGCTCTTGGCCGACAGCACCAGGAACGGCACGGCGGTGGCGAACAGGATGAGCAGGCCCCCCATGGTGGGGGTGCCCTGCTTCTCGGCATGCCCCTCCGGGATGAGGCCCTGGGGGCGTACGAACTGCCCCACCTCGTTGTCGCGCAGCCACTGGATGAAGCGCGGGCCCAGGAACAGCAGCAGCGTCATGGCCCCGATGGCGGCGATGAGGATGCGGGGCATGATGTTGATGGTGTTCACGCGGGGGTCCCCGCGGCGTGCGCGCGCAGGGCGGCGGTGACCCGCTCCAGGGCCATGCCGCGGGAGGCCTTCACCAGCACCACGTCGCCCGGGTCCAGGACCGCGGCGATGCCCGCGGCCGCCTCGGCGCCGTCGGCGAACCGCACCGCCGGGACGCCCGCGGCGCCATCCACGTAGTTGGCGGCCAGGTCGCCCACGGCCACCAGGAGGTCGATGCCCATCTGGGCCACCAGCTCGCCCACGCCGCGGTGGAAGGCCGCCGCGTCGGGCCCCAGCTCGAACATGTCGCCCAGCACGGCCACGCGGCGGCCGGGACGGCGCGCCAGGTCGGACAGCGCGGCGCGCATGGCCGCCGGGTTGGCGTTGTAGCAGTCCTCGATGCACACCCCGCCGCCGGGCAGGCCGAACTCCTGCCCGCGCATGGCCGACAGCTGCACGGTCACCCGTGTGCCGGGCGCGGGGGCCGCGCCGATTGCGCGACAGCAGGCCAGGGCCGCGGCCGCGTTGCGCCGCTGCCAGGCCTTGTCCAGGTCCACATCGACGTCGCCGTCGAGGTCGTCGAACTCCACCACGTGCACGCCCGCGGGCAGCGCGGCCAGGTGCGGTGCCAGCAGCGGCTCGCCGGCGGGCACCACGGCGGTGCCGCCGGGACGCAGCCCGGTGAGGATCTCTGCCTTGGCGGCCGCCACGGCCTCCATGGTGCCCAGCAGCTCAAGGTGCACCGGAGCGATGCCCGTGATGCAGGCCACCTCGGGCGGGGCCAGGCGCACCAGCTCGGCGATCTGCCCGGTGCCGCGCATCCCCATCTCCACCACGGCCACCTGGGTGTCCTCAGGCAGCCCCATCAGGGCCATGGGCACGCCCACCTCGGTGTTGTTGTTGCCCGGCGTGCCCTCCGCGCGCCGCCCGGCGGCCCGCAGCATCGCCACCAGGATGTCCTTGGTGGTGGTCTTGCCCACCGACCCGGTCACCGCGATGACGGGGGCGCCCAGCGCCCGCAGCGCCGCCAGGCCGGCCGCCTGCAGCACCTCAAGGGGCCGGTCGGCCACGATGACCGGCCTCCCCGATGCCGCGGCCTCGTGGCCCACGGCCTCCCAGGCCTCGGGCCCCACCACGGCCGCCCCGGCGCCGTCACGCAGCGCCGCGGCGGCGAACCGGCCGCCGTCCAGCGACTCGCCCACCACGCCCACGAACAGGGCGCCCGGGCGCGGCGCGCGGGAGTCGACGAACGCGCCGTCCACCACGGTCCCGGCATCGCCGCACGCCAGGCGCGCGCCGGGGACCGCGTCCAGGATCACGGCCACGCTGAGCCTCACCTCGCCAACTCCTCGAGCACTGCCCGCGCCACCTCACGGTCGTCGAACGGCGTGATCACGCCGGCCACCTCCTGGCCCCGCTCATGCCCCTTGCCCGCCACCAGCACGATGTCACCCGGCTCGGCCATCCCCACCGCCGCGGCGATGGCCTCGGTGCGATCCGGCAGCACCACCATGCGGGCGGGTCCGGTGACGGCCCCCGCCGCGATCTCCCGGATGATCTCATCCGGGTCCTCCGAGCGCGGGTTGTCGCTGGTCACCACCGCCACATCCGCCATCCGGCGGGCGATGTCACCCATCTGCGGGCGCTTGCCGCGGTCGCGGTCACCCCCGCAGCCGAACACCAGGATCACCCGGCCGCCCTCGGCCAGCCCGCGGGCCGCCTGCAGCACGTTCTGCAGGGAGTCGGGGGTGTGCGCGTAGTCCACCAGCACCTGGAACGGCTGGCCGGCCTCCACGGGCTCCAGGCGACCCGGCACGCCCGCCACGCCGCCCAGGCCCGTCGCCACCGCGTGGTGCGGCAGCCCCAGCAGCTCCGCCACGCTCACCACCGCCAGGATGTTGGCCAGGTTGAACCTCCCGCGCAGGCGGGTGTCCAGCTCCAGCCGGCCCCGCGGGGTCTCCACATCGGCCCAGGCGCCGGCCTGGGTCTGGCGGAACACACGCGGCCGCACATCGGCGGGTGCGTCGATGGCGTAGCCCAGCAGCCCGAGTTCACCCGCCAGGCGGGCGCCGAACGGGTCGTCCAGGTTGGCCGCCCCGGGCGGGTCCGGGCCGTCGCCCGCGGGCCGCGCGAACAGCAGCCGCTTGGCCTGGACGTAGTCCTCCAGGTCGCGGTGGTAGTCCAGGTGGTCGCGGGTGAGGTTGGTGAACACCGCCGCGGCGAACGGCACCCCGGCCACGCGGTGCTGGTGCAGGGCGTGCGAGGACACCTCCATGCTGCAGGCCGTGTCCCCCGCCTCCAGCATGCGGGCGAACAGGGCGTGCAGACCCGCCGGGTCGGGCGTGGTGTGCGTGGCCGGGTCGGGGCGCCCGCCCACCAGCGTTTCCACGGTGCCGATGAGCCCGCACGACTCGCCCGCCGCCTCCAGCACCGCGCGCACCAGGTAGGCGCAGGTGGTCTTGCCGTTGGTGCCCGTGACGCCCACCACCCGCAGGCGCGCCGCGGGGTTCCCGGCCATGCGGGCGGCGATGAGGGCCACCGCCTGCCGCGCCGAGGGCACCACCACCTGCGGCACGTCCAGGGGCAGCTCGCGCTCCACCACCAGCGCCGACACGCCGCGCGCCACCGCCTGCGGCGCCACGTCATGACCGTCCATGCGCACCCCGGGCACGCACACGAACAGCTGTCCGGGCATGGCGGAGTCGGCGCGCGCGGCCACGCCGGTGATGGGGGGTGTTGCGCCCCGCGACCCGGCGAGCCGGGCGCCGGGAACCGCGTCCACGAGCTGGATCAGGTCCATGGGCGGCGGGATGTTACTCGACGGGTCCGCCGGAGCGGTGCGGCTCAGCCGGGCGGGATCTGCAGCTGGGTGAGGAAGTCGCGGCCCACCTGGCTGAAGATCGGCGCGGCCACGTAGCCGCCGTAGATGGAGGTGTGGGGCTCGTCGATGGTGACCACGATCACCAGCTTGGGGTCGCCCGCCGGCACGTAGCCCACGAAGGAGGCCACGTAGCGGCTGTTGGAATACTGGCCTGTGGCCGAATCCACCTTGCTGGCGGTGCCGGTCTTACCCGCCACCTGGCCGTCGTAGCCGGGGATCTTGGCCAGCTCACCGGTGCCCTGCCCGCTCACCACGCGACGCAGGATGGCGTCGAGCTGGTGCACGGTGCGCGAGGAGTACACCCGCCGCCCGGCCGGCCAGCCCAGGGTGCGGGACCCCACCTTGCTCACCACGTGGGGGGTCACCAGGTACCCGCCGTTGGCCACGGCGGCGTACGCCCGCGCGGTCTGCAGCTGGTTGACGAACACGCCCTGCCCGATGGGCACGTTGAGGATGCTGGTACCCGACCACCCGGAGGCGACGTTGCCGTAGGTGGGGATGCGGCCCGGGTCCTCGGCGGGCAGGTCCACACCGGTGCGCTTCCCGAAGCCCATGCGGCGGGTCCAGGCGAACATGCGGGCCTCGCCCAGCTTGTCCTTCGCCACCAGCACGGTGCCCTTGTTGGAGGACTCCTCCAGGATCTGCGCCACGGTCATGTCCTGGGCGCCCTTGTTGTGCGCGTCGTGCAGGGTGCGGTCGTAGACCTTCACCACCTCGGGCACGTGGATCACCGTGTGCGGCGTCACGCGGCCCTCCTGCAGCGCCGCCCCGATGGTGACCAGCTTGAAGGTGGAGCCCGGCTCGATGGGCGCCTGCACCGGCAGGTTCTGCAGCCGGGCCGGGTCGAGGCTGCGACGGTTGTTGGGGTTGAACCAGGGGTAGCTGGCCATGGCCAGGATTGCGCCGTCCTGCGGGCGCATCACCACCACCGAGCCGCTCTTGGCCTTGGCGGCCTGCACGCCGGCGGCCAGGTCGGCCGCGGCCTTCTGCTGCAGCGTGGCGTCGATGGTGACCTGCACCGTCTGGCCCGGCACCGAGTCGGTGGAGCTGATGGTGCGCAGCACCTGACCCTGCGGGTCGCGGGCCTCCACGCGCCGGCCCGCGGTGCCCACAAGGGCCGAGTTGTACTGCTGCTCCAGCCCCGACTGGCCGCCCTTGTCGGTGGTGATGCCCACCACCTGCGCCGCGGCGTTGCCCAGCGGCGAGAACCGCGTGAAGGTGTCCTCCACGTCCACGTTGGGGATGTCGAGCGCACGCACCCTCTTGGCCACGTCCTGGTCCACGCCCTTGGCCAGCACGGTGTAGCCCACGTCGGCCGACAGCTTGGCGGCCAGGGTGGCCCGCGGGATCCGGAGGATGGGCGCCAGCGCGGCGGCGGCCTGCGCCGGCGAGGTGTCCGGGTTCTTCAGCAGCAGGTGCGGGTCGGCGGAGACCGTGGCCGTGAGCCGGTCCACCACCAGGGGCTGCCCGGCGTCGTCCACGATGGACCCGCGCTGGGCCGGCAGGGTCACCAGGCGCTGCTGCTGGTTGCGCGCGGCATTGGCCAGGGCGTCGCCCTGCACCAGGCCCAGCCACAGCGACCGGCCCGCGGTGAGCGCGGCACCGGCCACCACCACCAGCCCCAGCATGCGGATGCGGCGGGCCGACTCACGTGAGGTCACCGCCCGCGGGGCGCTGGCGCGCCGGCGCGGGGCCGGGCGGGCGCGGCGGGTCGGGGGTCGGCGTGCGGGCACGCGCTACCGGAGCGGCTGGTGGGGCGGCACCAGGAACTTGGTGGTGTTGTTGGACCCGGTGCCCGGCAGCATCCCGAGCCGCTTCTGGGCCAGGCGCGGGATGAGCCCGCCCTGCTCGCCCACCTGGGCGTTGAGGCGGATGTTCTCGGACTGCAGCTGGTTGGCGCGCACGGTCACCGCCTGGCTCTGGCGGGTGAGCTGCAGCTTGGCCACGTTGATCCACACGATGCCGCCCAGCAGCAGGGTGATTGCGGGCAGCACGCCCCACATCACCTTCGGCTTGAGCGCGCACGCGCGCCCGGGGCGCGGGCGCCGGCCGGCGCTGCGGCTGTTGCGGGCGCGGGCGGGGCCGCGGCGCCGTCGCCGGGCGCGCCGTGGCGGCCCGGGCGCTGGAGCGGGCGGTCACGCGTCCACCGCGCGCACCAGGGCGCGCATGCGCGCTGACTTGGCACGCGGGTTGCGATGCACCTCACAGGCGTGCGGCATGGCGGCGCGGTTGCCCAGCAGCTCGGCGCGGGCCGTGCGCCCGCAGCCGCACACCGGCAGGTCCGGCGGGCAGATGCACCCGGTCGCCAGGTCGCGCATGAAGCGCTTCACCGCGCGGTCCTCCAGCGAGTGGAACGCGATCACGGCCATCCGGCCGCCGGGGGACAGCAGCGCGAACGCGGCGTCCAGGGCGTGCGGCAGCAGGTCCAGCTCGTCGTTCACCACGATCCGCAGCGCCTGGAACACCCGCTTGGCGGGGTGACCGCCCGCGAACAGGGCGCCCGCCGGCACGGCCGACCGCACCACCTCCACCAGCTCGCCGGTGCTGAGGATGGGCTGCTCGGCGCGGCGGCGCACGATGGCGCGGGCGATCTGGCGCGCGAAGCGCTCCTCGCCGTAGGTGCGGAACCAGCCCGCCAACTCGCCCTCGCTCGCATCGGCCACCAGGTCGGCGGCCGAGGTGGGCCGGTCCGGGTCCATGCGCATGTCCAGGGGCGCCTGGCGCGAGTACGAGAAGCCGCGCTCGGGGCGGTCCACCTGCATGCTCGACAGGCCCAGGTCCATCAGCAGCGCGTCCGCCCGCACGCCCTCGTCCACCAGGTCCGGCAGGGCGTCGGCGAAGTTGCGCCGGATGAACCGCGTCTCGCATTCCACCGAGGCGGCGAAGCGGTCGAAGAACACCTCGACGGTGGGGTCCTGGTCGATGGCGATGTACAGGCCGTCCGGGCCCAGCGCCGACGCCAGCCGCGCCGCGTGGCCGCCCGCGCCGAAGGTGCAGTCCACCACCACGTCGCCGCGCGCCACGCGCAGCGCCGCCACGATCTCCTCCGCCATCACCGGGTCGTGTGGCGCCATCAGCTCAGGCGACACGCTGTGCAAGACGCTTGGCACGGGCTGACACCCCCTCCCGTCGGAGCGCGGCGAACCGCTGGTCAAGGCGGTCCGGGTCCCAGACTTCGAGATACTCGCCGGCCCCGACCACCTTGACACGCTGGCCGATGCCACCGTGCTCGCGCAGGTCCGGGGGCAGCAGGACACGTCCCTGCTTGTCGATGTCCTGCTCGTACGCGCCCGCCAGCAGGAACCGGCTCAGCTCCCGCGATTCGTCGTCGAGCACGCTCATCGACCCGAAGGTCCGTTCGATGAGGCCGGTCCACTCCCCGCTGGGCACCACGACGAGGCACTCGTCGATCCACCACCCCACCACGGCGCCCTCCCCGAAGGGTTCCCGCAGTCGGGCGGGAATGGCCAGGCGGAAGCGGTTGTCGAGATTGCAGTCATGGGTTCCGGAGAGCAGTCGACGCTCCATGCTCCCCACCGTACCCCACATTCCCCCACATGACAATCCGTCAGCCCCCCTCGGACGGGTGGTTTCCCCACACGGGCCCCCACAAAGGACCCGTCCAGGGTTCGCGGGCGACGAAAGTGCGCCGATTTCGCATCGAACACTTGTTCTCCGTCCGAGGGGGGAACTATTGTTCGCCTCATGACTGAGATCGCCGGCGCCATGCGCCACACCAACCGCCGTCCGTCCCGCTCCACCTGGTCCCGTTCGCTGTCCGCCGACGTGGCCGTCTACGCCGCCGGGCTGGTCATCGGGTTCCTCCTCGCGGCCCTGGCATCGGTGCCCGGGGGCGGTGGCGTCGTGGGATGGCAGCTGGCCGGCGCCGGGGTGTCCGCCGCCGTGTGCCTGGTGGCCGCCCGCCGCGCCCGCACTCGCCGCCCGCGCGCCCGCGCCACCCGCACCACCGTGACGCGGCCCATCGACGACCCCACGTCCGCCGCCCCGCCGATGGAGCTGCGCCGGGCCGCCTGATCGGCTGCAACACCGCGATCGGCCGCGTGCGGTTGCCGCGGCCATGCAGTAGCGTCGCGAACTGTGACAGCGGTTGACACATCGGCGGGCAGCGTGGTGGCCGCCATCGACGTGGGCACCAACACCACCCGCCTCCTCGTCGCTCGCATCACCGACGGAGTGCAGTCCCCCATCGCCCACGGTTCCACCATGACCGCGCTGGGTGAGGGCGTGGGAGCCACCGGCCGCATCCGTGCCGACGCGCTGGAGTTCGCCGAGCACACCGTCGCCGCCATGGCCCGCGAGGCGCGGGAGCTGGGCGCCGGCCGCATGGTGGTGGCGTGCACCGCTGTGGCCCGCAACGCCGCCAACGCCGACGAGCTGCTGAACGCGCTGCAGCGCGCCACCGGGGTGCGCCCGCGGGTGCTCTCCGGCGAGGAGGAGGCGGGCCTCACCTTCCGCGGGCTCATGACCACCGGCATGCCCGACCGGTTCGTGGCGGCCGATCTGGGCGGCGGCAGCCTGGAGCTGATGGGCGGCGACGGGGGCACGCTGGAGTGGGTCACCTCCCTCCCCATCGGCGTGCGGTCCATGACCGAGCGCCACCGCCCCGGCGATCCGCCCGCCCTGGACGTGACCGGACCGATGGTGGATGAGGCACTGGAGCAGGTGGGACCGGTGGCGCAGCTGCACCCGGCCACGGCGGTGGTGGCCACCGGGGGCTCGGCGTCCGCACTGGCCACGCTGGCCGGCACCGACCGTCTGGACCGCGCGGGGCTGCTGCACGCCGCCGAGCGCCTGGCCGGGGCCGCGGCCGCGGACATCGCCGCCGAGACGGGCCTGGAACCCGCGCGCATACGGATGTGCCTGGCGGGCGCCGCGGTGCTGGAGGCGGTTCGGCGCGCCTTCGACGTGGAGGCCCTGCAGGTGTCGCAGGCGGGCATCCGCGAGGGCCTCGTGGCGGAGACGGTCTGAATGGGGCGGGCCAAGCGCAACGGGGCGGAACGTCCGGCGTACCTCACGCACTGGGGGCTCAAGGAACCGCCGTTCGCGCTGGAGCCCGACCCCCGTTTCGCCTACGAGCGGGGCGACCACCGGGAGGCCATGGCGCGGGTGCTGTTCGGCCTCACGCAGCTGGGCGGCCTGGTGCTGATCACCGGTGAGATCGGGTGCGGCAAGACCACGCTGACGCAGACCCTGCGCGGGCTGCTGACCGGGGCTGGGATGCGCATCGCCGAGGTGCCCAACCCCCCGCGCACCGGTGCGGCCACCCTGGCGGCCGTGTACTCGGCGGCCACCGGCACCGACGGTGTCACCGGCACCGCCGCCCGGCTGTCGGCGCGGCTCCGCGAGCATGCGCACGCCCCCGCGGCCGACGGCCGCCGGCTGGTGATCGTGGTGGACGAGGCCCAGCGCCTGGACGCACGGGCGCTGGACGAGCTGCGGATGCTCACCAACCCCGAGGGCGGCCCGGGCATCGCGACCCTGCTGCTGGGCCAGCCCGAGCTGAGCGGCCACGTGGCGCGCCAGCCGCAGGTGGCCCAGCGCGTGGTGGTGCGGTACCACCTGCGCCCCATGGGCGCCGACGAGGTGGATGGGTACGTGCAGCACCGCACGCGCGTGGCCGGTGCCGGCCGGCGGCTGTTCACTGGCCGGGCCAGCGCCGCGCTGCACGCCGCCACCGGCGGGGTGCCGCGGCTGGTGAACCTGCTGGGCGCAAACGCCCTGTTCGTGGCCGCCACGCGCGGGGAGGACCAGATCGGCGCCGACACCATCCACGACGTGGCCGACGACCGCACGGCCGCCGCGGCCCGCGCCGAGGGCACGGCATGAGCGAGGTGAGCTACCAGTCGTTCCTGCCCGCCACGGGCGCCGCCGTGGGCGCCGAGCTGTTCGTGCCCCTCCCCCGCGCGGCGGTGCGCACCCGTCGCAAGGACGCCACCACCACCCTGCGCGTGCGCGTGAGCCCGCGCCAGGCCAAATGGCTGTCGCGCGTCGCGGCGGAGTCGGGCGCGGGCGTGGACGCCGACGCGGTGGTGCGCGCCATGCTGGATGTGGCACGCGAACTGGATGTGGACTGGGCCATGCTGGCCGGCGGCGGGATGCTGCGCGAGGCGGTGCGCACCTCGGTGCGCGTCCGCCGCGAGGGCGGCTGATGGCCCAGGCGTGGGAGGTCCATGGGTTGCGCGCCAACCCGCCGTTCCGGGACGCGGCGGGGCGCGTCATCCTGACGCGCTGGCGGGAGATGATGTCGTTCCGCGACGGCACGCTGCTGGGCGAGGACATCGAGCAGCTGCACGCCATGCGCGTCAGCTCACGCCGCCTGCGGGCCGCCATGGACGCCTTCGCCGGCGCCTTTCCCGCCAGGACGTTCCGGACGCACCTGCGGGTGGTGAAGGAGATCACCGACACGCTCGGGGAGGCCCGCGACCTTGACGTGGCCGTGGAGCACCTGCGCGAGCTGCTGCCCGGCATGAGCGACGCCGATCAGCCGGGCATCCAGGGGCTCATCGACCGCTACGCCGCGCAGCGCAGCGAGGAGACCCACCACATCGCGCTGCTGTTCGACCGGCTGCAGCACGAGAAGTTCGGTCCCCGGTTCGAGCGCTGGGTGCGCAAGCACACCGGCGTGGACGTGAAGGCCCTCGCCCCCACCCCGCCGGAGGGCGACTGATGGCCAGGCCACGACCCGTCGCCGGCATCCGGCCCGACGGCCGGCTGCGGCCCAACGCGCGCCGCATCATGGCCGTGCGCATCGCCGAGGTGTACCAGTACGACGGCTTGGTGGCCGACCCGCGCAACGTCACCGACCTGCACGACATGCGCATCGCCTTCAAGCGGCTGCGGTACCTGCTGGAGATCTTCGGCGGCGCGTTCGGCACCGACCTCGGCCCGTTCCTGGCCGAGGTGAAGGACATGCAGGACCTGCTGGGCGACATCCACGACTGCGACGTGCAGGTGCCCATGCTGGAGCAGCACCTGGCCTGGTTGGAGGAGAACGAGGCCCAGGACGTGGGCGCCGTCCTGGGCCGGCCTGAGGGACGGGTGCGGGCGTCGGAGGCCGAGTTCCGCCGGTTCCGCGAACGGCTGGAATCGGCGCGGCGCGCCGACGAGCGTCCCGGCATCCACACCCTCATCGCCGCGCGGCGCGCGCAGCGCGACGAGCTGTACCAGCGCTTCCTGGGGGAGTGGCGTCGCCTCAGGCGCGAGAGGTTCCGGCAGCGACTTGGCGCGGCGCTCGGCATCGGCTGACACCCCCCGGCTGGCGCTGATCGGCGACATCCACGGCCAGCACGCCGCCCTGCGCGCCGTGCTGGACGCGGCCGCCGCCCAGGGCATCACCCAGGGGGTGTGCGTGGGCGACGTGGTGATGCGCGGCCCCGACCCCGCCGAGTGCATCGCCACCATGCGCGAGCTCGGCTGGCCCACCGTGCGCGGCAACACCGACATCAAGGTGCTGAAGGGCCACCCGCGGCCCCCCACCCACCCGGCCTCCGATCGCGTGGGCTCGCGGTCGTGGAGCATCCGCCGCCTCCACGACGAGGACCTGGCCTGGCTGGCCGACCTGCCGGCGCGGGTGCGGGTCACCGTGGGCGGTGTGCGGGTGGTGGTGAGCCACGGGCACCCCGGCGACCTGTCCGTGATCGTTGACGAGGACACCCCGGTGTCGGAGCTGCGGCGCCAGACGCACGCCCTGCACGCCGACGTGCTGGTGGTGGGTCACACGCACCGGCAGATGGTGCGCACCGCCGGGCGCTCCCTGGTGGTGAACCCCGGCGCCGTGGGCGAGGGCCAGCCCCACGACATGCGGCCCCGGTGGGCCTGGCTGGAGGTCACCCCCGAGGGACCCGTGATCCACGAGGAGATCGTGGAGGCCCCCCTGGCGCCGCCGCGCGAGGACTGATCAGCCGGGGCGACGGGCCCGCGCCACCAACTGCGGCCCGGCACCCATCCAGGCCGCCGCGGCCGCCACGGGGGTGACCAGCAGGGAGGCCGCCACGGCGGCCAGGGGGTTCCCCCCGGTCTGGGGGTCGATGCCGGGCATCAGCGAGCAGGCCAGGCCGAGCGGCGGGAACCATCCGCCGCGGGCGCGGACCTCCACCCGGTCCAGTCCCGCCTCGGCCACCTCGCGGCCCAGCGTGCACGCGGTGAAGTGGCGGCGGTGGCGCGCCGGCTCCCAGCCCTGCCAGCGGCCACCCAGCAGGCGGGCATCCGCGCCCCCGGCGTTGGGCACCGCCACCACCAGCACCCCACCGGGGCGCAGCAGGCCGCGCATCGCGGCCAGGGCCGCGGCGGGATCGTCCATGTGCTCCAGCACGTGCCAGCACACCACCGCATCGGCGTGCGTGAGCGCATCGGGCAGCCCCTGCAGCGAGGCGGTGACCACATGCACGCCACCCGCGGCGTGGCTCCTGGCCCGCACGGCCTCCGCGCCGTCGGGCTCCACGGCCACCACCCGCGCGCCCAGCGCGGCCAGCGCGGCGCTGCGCAGCCCCGCTCCCGCGCCAACGTCCACCACCAGGTCCCCCGGGGCCAGCCCGGGCAGCAGGCGGCGCAGCTCCGCACGCGCCAGCCGCAGGGCCACCGCGCCCAGCACGCCGTCCGGCGCCTGACCCGGCGCCGCCGGGGTGGCCCGCCCGGGGCCGTCGGTCCAGCCGGTGCCGCACGCGGCGCATCGCAACACCGCCGTGCCGGGGCCGCCCGTGCGGTCACGCGCATGCGCCCACGGCGCCGCCGCCCCGCCGCACCGCGGGCACGCCCCGGTCACCGGACGATCATCACCCGCAGCACCGTGGCGGGCCGGGCGACCGCGTCGCGGGCGGCCACGTCGCCGGCGTAGCGCGCGGACAGCGCCGGCGCGGCCCGCCAGCGCGATGGCACCGCGGCGGCCGCGGGCACGCCCGGGAAGCCGCCGCGCAGTCGCGACCGGATGGCCGCCGAGCGGGCCACGGGCACCAGGGCGTCCAGGCGCACGGCCGTGCCGTCGGAGGCGCTGCGCACACGCACGACCGCCCCGCCCAGAGCCACCACCGTGGCCCGGGCCCGCGACAGTGCGCTCACCGGCCAGCCCGGGGCGGGCGCGCCCAGCACCACGTCCGCCACGGCGGCGGCCTGCGTGTCGAAGGTGTCGGTGCCGGTCGCCGACGGCGCGACGGTGCGCGGCCCGTTCTTGGCCGGACCCGGCGTCATCTGCGTCGGCGCGGCCTGCGACGGCGCCGCCTCGCGGCCACTCGATCCCGCGGCACCGGACAGCACGGTCGTGGCGGGCCGCCCCGGGCTCCCCCCGTGGAACAACCCGCCGCTCACCACCACCGCGGCCGCCGCGGCTGCCACCACCACGCCACCCGCCAGCGGCGCGTTGCGCGCGCTCACCAGGCCGGCCCACCGCGGTCGCCGCGCGGCGGGCTCCCCCAGGCCGCGCACACGCTGACGCAGGACCTCGGGGGCGTGCGGCTGGGCCTCCCGCAGCGTGGCGGCCAGGCGCAGCAGGTCGCGCTCGTCCTCGTCCTCGGGCGTGGCACCGCCCAGCAGGGCGTCGATGCGGTCGGGATCGATGTCAGCCATCGCCATCCCCCAGGCGGGCGCGCAGTTTGCCCAGCGCGCGGTGCAGGGTGGTGGACACCGCCGTGGCGGACAGTCCGGTCAGCCGTGCGGCGTCCTGCGTCTCCACGTCCAGGATGACACGCAGCGCCACCAGCTCGCGTTCGGTGTCGTTGAGGGCGGCCAGGGCCGTGCGCATCGCGGGCGACAGGTCCGACACCGTCAGATCGGGCACCTCACGCGGCTCGGTGGCCGCCCAGCGTTCCTCGCGGCGCCGCCGCCGGCCGTCGCTGCGCAGGTGGTCCAGGGCCTGGCGGCGGGCGATCTCGATCAGCCACAGCCCGGGCCGGCCGCGCTCGGGGTCGAAGCGGTGCCAGTCGCGGAACGCGCGCTCGAAGGTGGCCGAGGTCACATCCTGCGCCAGGACGGGGTTGCGCAGCATGTGCAGCAGGTAGCGGTACACACCGTCCAGTTCGGCCGCGGCGACGTCGGCGAACGCCGGCACGTCCCGGCGGTTCACCCACGCATCCCGGTGGCTGAGCGCTGCGGCATCCATCGAAGACTATCCGGCGCCTCCGGCGTCCCCGTCACACGATACGGTCGCCTCATGCAGCCGGACGCGCACGCGCAGCCCCGGCGGCGGGGACGACGGCCCGCCGGTGACGACACCCGCGGCGCCATCCTGGCCGCCGCCCGCGAGGAGTTCGCCACCCGCGGCTACGACGGGGCCACCTTCCGCGGCATCGCCCGCGCCGCCGGCGTGGACCCGCGCCTGGTGCACCACTACTTCACCGGCAAGGAGGAGGTGTTCGCCTCCGCCATGGAGCTGCCCGTGCAACCCGCCCAGCTGGTGGCGCGGGTGGTGGGCCCGGGGGTGGACGGCATCGGCGAACGGCTGGTGCGCAGCTTCTTCGGTGCCTGGGACGGCCCGGAGGGGCGCCCGGTCATCACCGCGCTGCTGCGCACCGCGGTGGGCGACGGCCCCAGCACCACCATGCTGCGCCAGTTCCTCACCGACGCGGTGGTGCGCCCCCTCACCCGGGCGCTGCCGGGCGACGACCCCGAGCTGCGCGCCACCCTGGCCGTGTCCCAGATGGTGGGGGTGGCCATGATGCGGTACGTCCTGCACATGGAGCCGGTGGCCTCGGCCACGGTGGACGACCTGGTGCCCATGCTGGCCCCCGTGGTGCAGACGCACCTCACCGGCCCCACCCCGCCCTTGCACCGCACCGCCCCGCGGGAGTAAATTCACCGCATGGTGAATTTCACGGCCGAGCCCACCGTGACCGTGTCCGGCCTCCGGGTGGTGCGGGGTGGCCGGGTGGTGCTGCCGGACATGCACCTCCAGATCCCCCGCGGTCTCGTGGTGGGCCTTCTGGGTCCCAGCGGCGGCGGCAAGACCACCCTGATGCGCAGCATCGTGGGGGTGCAGCGTGTCGCCGGCGGTGAGGTGCGCGTGCTGGGCCACCCGGCCGGCGATCCTGCGGTGCGCTCGCGCGTGGGCTACGTCACCCAGTCGCCCAGCGTCTACTCGGATCTCACCGTCGCCGAGAACCTGCGCTATTTCGCCGCCATGGGCGGCATGCGGCGTCACGCGGTGGGCGCCGCCGTCAACCGCGTCATCGAGACCGTGGACCTGGGCGACCATCGCAACGCCCGCGTCATCAACCTGTCGGGTGGCCAGCGCAGCCGCGTGTCCCTGGGCGCCGCTCTGCTGGGCGACCCCGAGCTGCTGGTGCTGGACGAGCCCACCGTGGGCCTCGATCCCGTGCTGCGCCGTGACCTGTGGAGCCTGTTCCACCGCCTCGCCGACGACGGCGCCACCCTCCTGGTATCCAGCCACGTCATGGACGAGGCCGTGCGCTGCGACCGGCTGCAGCTCATCAGCGACGGCCGCTTGCTGGCCGACCTCACCCTCCCGGAGTTGCTGGAGCGCACCGGCGCCTCCGACGCCGAGACCGGGTTCCTGCGGCTGGTGGAGCGCGATCGCGGGGTGGTGGCGTGACCCCCGCCCGCACCCTCGCCACCGCCGAGCGCGCCCTGCGCCAGGTGCGCCACGACCCGCGCACCATCGCGCTGCTGCTGCTGGTGCCCTGCATCCTGATGGGGCTGCTGGCGTGGATCTACACCAACACCCCCGTGTTCGACACCATCGGCGCGCCGCTGCTGGGCCTGTTCCCGTTCCTGGTGATGTTCCTGCTCACCAGCATCGCCACCCTGCGGGAGCGCCAGTCGGGCACGCTGGAGCGCCTCCTGGCCATGCCCGTGGGCAAGGGCGACATCCTGGCCGGGTACGCGCTGGCCTTCTGCGGGCTGGCCGTGGTGCAGGCCCTGGTGGCCGGCACGTGGGCCATCTGGGGTCTGGGCCTCAAGGTGGCGGGTCCCGCGTGGCTGCTGCTGCTGGTGGCCGTGGTGGACGCCATGCTGGGCACCGCCCTGGGGCTGTTCCTGTCGGCGTTCGCGGCAACCGAGTTCCAGGCCATCCAGTTCTTCCCCGCCTTCGTGCTGCCCCAGTTCCTGCTGTGCGGACTGCTGGTGCCCCGCGGGCACCTGCCCACCCCCCTGCACTGGGCATCCAATGTGCTGCCGCTCTCATACGCGGTGGACGCGATGCGCACCATCACCACCCGGACCCACGCCACCGCGACGGTGCTGAAGGACCTGGGCATCGTGCTGGCGTTCGCCGTGGCGCTGATCGCCGCCGGGGCGGCCACCCTGCGGCGCCGCACCCCCTGACGCCGGGCCGCGCCGCCCCCACCACCCACCAGGGCACGTCCACCACGGGTCGCACAGGCCGGCGCCGATGATGCGGCGGGCGCGGGCGCGGGGCGGGACGCGGTCCCGGGGGCACCACGTGCGGAGGCCCGGGCCGTCGCGGGTGCAGCAGCGCACCGAGGGTGGGCAGCGGGTCCACCGGCACCCGCCCGACGCGATGCGGTTTGAGCACCAGCAGCGTGGCCACCAGCGCGGCCACCACCAGCACCACGCCCACGTACTCGATGAGCGCCGCCCCGCGTCCCCACCGGGCGTCCCTCACCGCAGGCCGCCCATCACGGGCCCCATCTGCCGGATGAGCTCGAGGCCCATCACGGTGACCACCAGCAGCATGATGGCCGGCACCATCATCATCGCCACCACCAACTGCGTCTTCGGCGCGGCCCGCGCGGCACGGTCGCGCGCGGCCTGACCCGCCGACGCGCGCAGCGACCCGGCCTGGTCACGCAGCACCCCCGACAGGGGCGTGCCCAGCTCGTCGGCCGTGAGGAGCGCCCCCACCGCGGCATCCACGTCCGGGAGTCCGGTGCGCACCGCCATCGCCCGGTAGGCGTCGCGACGCGTGCTGCCCACCGCCAGGTCCCCCAGCACGCGCGCGAGCTCGTCTCCCAGGGCCCCGCCCAGCCGCACCGACACGGTCCGCATGGCCGGATCCAGCGCCATCCCGGCCTCCACGCACACGCCCAGCAGGTCGAGCACGTCCGGGAGCTGCGTCGCGATCTCCCGCCGGCGCCGCCGGGCCCGGCCCGCCAGCGCCATCCCCGGCCACACCCACCCCCACACCGTCGCCGCCAGCGACACCGGCAACAGCACGGGCACCAGCAGGCTGCATGCCACCAGCCCACCGCCGGCCACCGTCAGCGCCGAACGTGCACGGCGCACGTCGCCGGCCGTGATCACGCCGTCCAGGCCGGCGGCCGCCACCAGCGCCGGATCGGCGGCGCCGCCGATCCGCACCACCAGGTTCCCCGGCACCGGCAGCCGGGCGGCCAGCCGGAACGGCATGGGCAACGCGGCGCTGGCCACCGCGCGGCGACGCCGGGCGGCCATGCCGAGGCACCATGCGGAGGCGACCGCGAGTGCGAGCGCCCACCTCACGCGACGTCCCCGATGCGGCGCACCAGCAGCGTCGCCGCCGCCATCAGCGCCGTCGCGATCACCAGGCTCACCACGCCCGGGCCGCGCAGCAGCGTGCGGGCCAGCACCCCCGGGGCGACGGCCTCCACCGCCACCGCCCCCACCATGGGTAGCGCGGCGACCATCCAGGCGGTGGCCCGCGCCTGCGCCCCCAGCCCGCGCAGCTCGCGCTCCAGCCGCCGCCGCCCCTCCAGCCGCTCCGACAGCTCGCCCAGGATGCGCGCCAGGTTGCCGCCGCTGGATGCGCTCACCAGCACCGCGGCGTTCATGATCTGGAGGGCCGGCCGCGGGCACCGCCGTGACAGGTCGGCAAGGGCGTCGTCCAGCCGCCCGCCGAGCGCGAGCTGGTCCACCACCGCCTCCAGCTCCGCCGCCAGCGGCTGGGGGCTGTCGGAGGCGGCGCGGGCGAGCGCGCCGCGCAGCGAGCGCCCCGCGGCCAGCCCGTCCGCAACGGCGCGCAGGGCGGCGGGAAGCTGCGCGGCGACGCGGTCCGGATACCGCCCCATCCGGTGACGCACGATGCCACCGGCCGCCGCGGGCGGCAGCACCAGGCCGACCAGCGCCAGCGGTGCCGAGCCGCGCAGCAGCCAGGCCGTGGCGGCGAGCAGCACCGCGGCGGCGGCCGTGGCCGCCGCCACCAGGCGCGCGTCGGCCGGGATCCCGGCGCGGACGAGCCGGATGGACAGGGGTGCCACCAGCGCCGCGCCATGGCCGGAACCCCGCGACCCACGCGTGCCGCCACGACGTGGGGCCGTGAGCCCCAGGGCCGCGAGGGCACCGCCGGCTCCGCCGATGACGGCGGGAATGACACCGGTCATGCGTGCGCCCCACGCGCCGAGCTCAACGTCCGCTCCCAGGCGGCGGCCGCCGGCCGCAGCTCAAGCGCATCTCCGGCCGCATCCCAGCAGGCCACCACCGTGGACTCGGACGCGCCCGGCCCGGCGGGCACGCACACCTCCATCACCACGCGGCGGCCGCTGGGCAGCCGCGCCTGGTGCACGATGACGTCGATGGCCGCGGCCACCTGGTCGGCGACGGCCTGGAACGGCAGCTCCAGGTCCCCCATCAAGGCCAGCAGCTGGAGCCGGCGGATGGCGTCCGCGGGCGACGAGGCGTGCAGCGTGGACAGCGACCCCTCGTGGCCGGTGGTCATCGCGGTGAGCATGTCCAGGCACTCGCCGCCACGGACCTCGCCCACCACGATGCGGTCGGGACGCATGCGCAGGGCGTTGCGCACCAGCGCGCGGATGGGGATGGCCCCCGTCCCCTCGATGGACGGGGGCCGCGACTCCAGGCGCACCACGTGTGGCAGGGGCAGTTGCAGCTCGGCCGCGTCCTCGATGGTGATCACGCGCTCGTCGGCCGGTATGGCGCTGGCCAACGCCGCCAGGGTGGTGGTCTTGCCGCTGCCGGTGCCGCCGGTGACGAGGACATTGCGCTTGGCCCGCACCGCCGCCGCCAGCAGCCGGTGGACCTCCGCGCTGAGCGTGCCGAGCATCACCAGGTCGTCCGCCCGCAGCGGCGTGGCCCCGAACCGGCGGATCGTGAGCGCCGGGCCGTCCACGGCCAGCGGCGGCACCACCACGTTGACGCGTGACCCGTCGGGCAGCCGGGCGTCCACCATCGGGCTGGACTCGTCCACCCGCCGCCCGAGCGGGCTGAGGATGCGATCGACGACGTGCAGCAGATGGGCGGTGTCGGCGAACCGCGCCGTGCTGGGGGTCACGCGCCCCGCGCGCTCGACGAACACGCGGTGCGGTCCGCAGACCATGATCTCCGTGATGGAGGTGTCGCGCAGGAGTCCCTCCAGCGGCCCGAGCCCAAGGGCCTCGTCCACCACGGCCTGCACGACGGCGCCCTGGGCGTCCGCACCGAGGATGACGCGCTCCCGCGCCAGCACGCGCTCGGCCGTGGCGCGCAGCACCAGGGCATCGACGTGGCCGTGGGCGAGTCGCGCCTCGGAGACCGCGGCGGCGCGAACGCGCTCCACCAGCCCGGCGTCGGGGGTGGCGTCAGTCATCCGGGGTCTCCCTCCCGGTGCCCCAGACGGCCTCGACGGCATCGGCGGCGGCGGCCAGCAGGCGGGCCCGGCGGCCCTCCCGGGCGATGCCGGCGCACAGCGCCGCGGCCTCGGCCGCCGCTGGGGGCAGCAGCGTGGCCGCGACCGGCAGCCCGACGGCCCGCGCGACCGTGCGCAGGCGCAGCTCCTCGGGACGTGCGCCGCGGTTGACGATGAGTTGCGCCCCCTCGCCCAGCCCCAGCAGCTCGATGGTGCGCCGCGTCACGCGACAGCCGGCCGCATCGCACGGTGCCACCAGCAGGACCGGGCACCGGCCGGACACCTCGCGGGCGGCCGGCGTCACCCCCGAACCCGCGTCGATGACCAGCACCGGGCGCTCGGGAAGCGCCAGGAGCGGCTGCACGAGGAGGGCCGGATCGCACGTGGGGTGACCCCCGACGAGGGCGATGCCCAGCGGGTGCGTGACGGAGGCCGCCCGCAGGTGCCCGTCCGTGAGCTCGTGGGCGACGGGATGCAGGTCGGCCACGCTGCGCGTGGGTGCGGATCCGAGGCCGGTCGCCAGGTCACCACGCTCCGGGTCGAGGTCGAGCAGCAACGCCCGGGTGCCGGAGCGCTCCAGCGCGACGCAGACGGCGATCGCCGTGACCGTGGCACCCGCGCCACCACTGCCGCCGATCACCGCCACGGCGGGGATGGTCATGGCGCCGACACCGCCAGGCCGGGATGCCCAGGAGCTTCGTCCACAGACCGCGCCAGCGAGCGCACGTCGCGTGCGAAATTGAGCACGGCGGTGATGCGCAGCGCATCCCGCTGCGTGGCCCGCAGCAACACGACCCCGCCGTCCGCCGGGCCGCCCGTTGAGGTGTCCCCGCCCGGGTCGACGGCCAGCACCTCGGCGCGCCACCACCACCCTGGTGCGACCGGACGGACCCTCCCGCTGGAGGAGACGACGTCCACCGGCCCGCCGGGCTGCAGGGCATGGGCCATGGCCCTCCGCCTCGGCCGCGACAGGAACCGCCCGCTCACCCGGGGCGAGCGGCGCCGGCACCGCGCGCCCGCCGCCGAGGGCAGCGACGGTGGCAGTTCCCAGGGCCAGATCCTCGGCCTGAGCGGCGGCCCTACACCTGCGCCGGCGAGGCCACCAGCAGTGTGTGCCCGCCGGACACCCGCACGGCGAAGTCCGCGCGAGCTCGGCGTCGTCAAGCGGCGTGCCGGCCGGGACCCCAACCCGCGCCACCAGGACCTCCGAGCGGGCGGCGGGACCGCTGCCCACCAGCAGCAGCATGCCGGCCACTCCGAGCCCGACCGCCCCGGCGATGACGAGGGGCCGGTGGAGCGATGTGACCCGCCGGCGGGCACGGCGGGGAATGCGCGGTCTCATGCGACGCGCTCCAGCGGCTGGCGGCAGCGGCCGCACGGGCCGCCCGGGACACCGCCCCCGTCGCAGTGGGGGCATGGGCGCCACAGCAAGCGGCACAGCCTGGCGAGCATGCGCCGCGGCACGGCGGGCACCGCCACCCCGGAGTCGCCCCACGCACGGGTGGGAAGTCCCGGGGCGGGCGGCAGCAGCGATGACAACCCGAGGGCCGTCCGCTCGAGCTGTTCCTCCCCGTCGGCCAGCCAGCCCGCCACCTGGGACACCATCCACCGCGCGAGGTCCGCGTCGTCGGGGAGGGCGACCAGCGGGGCGCCCACCCCTCGTGCGGCGGCCAGACCCTCGGCCGTGGACGGCATGGGCCGCAGCATCACCAGCGTGCCGGAGTGCACGTCGTCCGGCGCGGCGGGAGGCACGCCCTCGGCCAGCTCACGCTCCGGCACCACGATGCCCGTGATGGTCATCACACGCCCTCCGGCAGCAGCCGGTAGCCGACACCCCACACGTTGGCGACGAACCGCTCCCCCGCCCCGCACACCTGGAGTTTGCGTCGCAGGCGACTGGCGTGGCTGTCGACCGTGCGGGTGCGTCCCGCCGACCGGTACCCCCAGACGTCGCGCAGCAGCTCGGCCTTGGTGTGCACCCGGCGCGGGTCGCGCGCCAGGGCGTCCAGCAGGGCGAACTCCTTGGCGGAGAGGCCCACCGGGCGACCGTTGACCAGGGCGCTCCGCGCCCTGCGGTCCACCAGCAGCTCGCCCACCCGCAGCTGGTCGAGCACCGTCTCGCCGCAGCAACGGCGCATCATGCCGCGCAGGCGCGCCACCAGCTCCGCATAGTGGAAGGGGCGGCCCAGATGGTCGTCGGCGCCCTGCTCGATGGCGCGCACCACGTCGTGCGCCTGACCGGCGCTGGACAGCGCCATCACCGGCATGCCGGGATCCCATCGGCCGTCGGCGTCGCCCCGGCGCAGGCTGCGCAGCAGCTCCAGACCCCCGGCGTCGGGCAGGTCGAGGTCGAGCACCGCCAGGTGCGGCCCGACCGTGCGCAGCGCATCGAGGCCCTCCTGCGCCGTCGCGGCGACGTGCACGCGGAACCGGTCGGCGCGCAGCGCGTCCACCAGGAAGCGACGCATCTGCGGCGAGCCCTCCACCAGCAGCATCAGCGGGGGTGAATCAAGCGGGACCGTGGACATGCGGGCTGCTCCTTTCGCTCGTGGCCCGGGGGGCGGACGCGCCGCCGTCACTGATGGAGAGGCGTGAGCGGGCGGGAATCACCCCCCTTGCGCGCCGTCGCGTGACTCAAGTCGCACGGGACGCGGCCGATTCCGGCCACATGAGTCGGCTGTTCGACCGGTCCCGGCGCGATTCGCAGACCGTTGACATCGGCGATCTGGACCTGACGGAGCGGGACCTGCGCTCGCGTGACCTGACCGGGGCGGACCTGGCGGGTGCCCGCATGGGCCGCGCCGACCTGCGCGGTGTGCGGATGCTGCGCGCCGTGCTGGCCGAGGCCAATCTGGTGGGCGCGCGGATGGCGGGATGCGACATCTCGGAGGCCCAGCTGCCCCTGGCGCGCATGGGCGGCGCCGACCTCACCCGCGCGACGCTGCGCGGCGCGCACCTGCCCGGCGCCCAGCTGGCCGGCGCGACGCTGACCGCCGCGCACGCCCCCGCCGTGGTCCTGGCGGAGGCCAACCTGATGGGCGCCACCCTCACCGAGGCGCATCTGCGTGAGGCGGACCTGACGGGCGCGGACCTGAGCGGGGCGACGGCCGAGCGCGTCGCGCTGGCGCTGGCCCGCCTGACGGGTGCCGACCTGCGGTTCGCCCAGCTGGCCGGATCGGACCTGACCGAGGCCGTGCTGGACCACCTCCGCGGCGGATCGGCCCGCCTGGATCAGGTGACGATGGCCGGGGCGTCGTGCGTGGCCGCCGACCTGCACGGCGCCTCGCTGGTGGGCGCGGTGATCGGCGGCGCGGACCTCACCGACGCCGACCTCACCGACGCCGACCTCACCATGGCCGACCTGACGGCGTGCACGGCCCGCAACCTGCGCGCGCCCCAAGCGCGGATGCGCCGGGCCTGCCTGGCCGACGCGGACCTGACGGGCGCGAACCTGGAGGGTGCCGACCTGCGCGAGGCCGACGCCCCCTGCCTGGTGATGACCGCCGCACGGGCCTCGGGCAGCAGGCTGCGCGACGCCGACCTGCGCGGCGCGGACCTGACCCGCGCGAACCTCACCATGGCCGATCTGCGCGGTGCCGACCTGCGCGGCGCGGACCTCACCGGGGCGTGCCTGCGGGGCGCCAACCTGGAGGGCGCGCGTTGCGAGGGCACCGTGTTCAACGGGGCCGACCTGCTGGACGCGCAGCTGGCCGAGACCGGTCTGAGCGGCGCCGCCATGTGCGAGGTGATCCTGGAGGGCGCTGAGCTGGTGGGATGTGAGCTGGACGACGCCGACCTGCGCCGCGCCGACCTGCTGGGCGCCGACCTGCGCCGCGCCCGGCTGCGGGGCGCGCGCCTGCAGGGTGCCGACCTGAGCGGGGCACTGCTTGAGGACGCCGATCTGATGGGCGCCGACCTGCGCCTGGCCGACCTGTCCCGGGCCGGGATGCACGGCGCCGACCTGCGCAGCGCCCGCCTGTGCGGGGCGCGGCTGGTGGACGCCCGTGTGGCCCGTGTGTCGTGGGAGGGCGCCGACCTGGAGGGCGCCGACCTCACCGGGGCCACGCCCGCCGTCAGCGGCTGATCACGCCCGCCGGCTGAGCCGCGTGCCGGGGGCGACCCCCGCATCGCGCAGCACGCCGGCCCGCAGCTCCACGGCGGCCACCGCGCCGCGGGCACCCGCCGCACGCCACGCCGGCAGTGGATCGACCACCCGCAGCACCACCCCGTCACGATCGACGAACGCCACGCCGATGGGCGCCCGCAGGGCGAACGTGTGGACGCTGGCGCAGCGGGTGATCCACAGCGCCTCCTCGGCGCGCAGGTCGGGCGTGCAGAGCAGCCCCACGAGGCGCGACAGGACGCCGTCGGCGAGATGGCAGCGGGCGGCCACCATCGCCGCCCCGTCTGCCTGGAGGGGAGCCGGCGCACCGGTGAGCTGGTCCACGCGCAGCACCGGCGCATCCTGACAGGGCGCCGTCCGATGCGGGGACTAGCCTTGCCGCCATGTCAGACCCCCGGGATCCGCATGAGGTGCTGGCGGCGGTGCGCCGGCTGGAGTCCGAGCTGGCGGAGGTCAGGGCCCGCGCCACCAACCCGCTGGCCGGTGAGATCGACCGGCTGCGGGCACAGCTGGTGGAGGACGCCGCCACCGAGCGCCGGCGGATCGTGGAGGACCTGGAGCTGGTGGTGTCCCTGATGGGCGACGCGTGGCGCAACACGCGCGGTCAGCTCGATGACGTGCGGGCGCAGCTGGCCGCCACGCGCGCCGAGCTGGCCGCGTTGCGGGCCGGCCTGGAGGGTGCCCGCCTGGAGTTCCGCTTCCCCGCCGCGACCAACGGCAACGGCAACGGCATGCCGTACCCCACGGCGGCGTCGGCGGCGGCCGACCGGCCGTCCTGGCCCACGCGCGACTGACGATTCGGCCAGCGCGGATCCGCCGGGAGCGGTCCCCGGCGGATCCCGCGTGCGCTGCTACGGGGTGGGTGTGATGGCGCCCTGCAGGGCGGCCAGCGCCCGGGCGAACATCAGGCCCATGGCGTCGGCGGCCTCGTCCGGCGTGGCCTGACGCTTCACGGTGCTGAGGCCGGCGGCCGCGAGGACCACCGCCTGGCTCACCACCTGCCAGCGATCGACCGGCGCGATCTGTCCGCCGCTCTCACCCTGGATCTCGTCGAACGCCGCCTTCTGCGCCCGCATGAACTCCTTGAGGCGCTCCTTGAACTCCTCGGCCGCACCCTCACCGAACGCGAAGTTGAACGGTCCAAACTCGTCGTCGCTCATGGGCCCCCCGGCTACAGCCGGATTTCGCGGATGATCGTGCGCGAGAACATGTGGATGGTGTCGATGAACTGGACCGTGTGGTTGACCAGGTCCATCACCATCGAGTGGGTCCGCGCACCGTCTGTTCCGTAGCGTACCCCGCGCAGGAGGTTTCCCTCAGTGACCCCGGTGGCGATGACGTAGTAGGGCTTCGGGGCCAGGTCGTTGTTGTGGTACACCCGGTCGTGGTCGGTGAGGCCGAACTCGTTGAGCTTGGCCCGCTCCGCGTCGTTGCGGGGCCACATCCGCCCCTGGATCTCCCCGCCCAGGCACTCCAGCGCCGCGGCGGTGATGACGCCTTCCGTGCTGCCGCCCATGCCGATGTACAGCTGGTCGCCGGTGCCGCGCACACCCACGGACAGGCTGGCGGTGATGTCCCCGTCATTGATGACGCGGATGCGCGCGCCCGCCGACCGGATCTCCTCGATGATCTCCTCGTGGCGGGGCCGGTCCAGCACCACCACGGTGAGCTCGCGGATGCGCCGCTGGTAGCAGCGGGCCAGCACCTCGAGGTTGTCGGCGATGGACGCGTCGATGTCCACGCGGCCCTTGGCGGTGGCGCCAACGCACAGCTTGGCCATGTAGATGTCCGGGAGGGACATCACACCACCGGGCGCGCCGATGGCCGCGATGGCGATGGCACCGCTGTCACCACGGGCGCACAGGTCGGTGCCCTCCAGCGGGTCCACCGCGATCTCGCACGGCATGCCGCCGGTGCCCAGCTCCTCACCCACGTACAACTCGGGTGCCTCGTCCTTCTGCCCCTCGCCGATCACCACCGTGCCGCTGATGGGCATCCGGCCGAACTCCTTGCGCATCGCGTCCACGGCGGCCTGGTCGGCGGCGATCTTGTCGCCGCGGCCCTGCCAGCGGCCGGCCGCGATGGCCGCCTGCTCGGTGACCTTCAGGAAGTCCACCGCGCTGACGTTGAGGTCGGTGGTGGTGGTCGTCTTGGACATGCGGGCTCAGCTCCCCTGGCGCGCGCGGCGGGCCGCGGCGTCCTCGTTGAATTTCGTGATGCCCGCATCCGTGAGGGGGTGCGTGAGCATCTGCCGGAACACCTTGGGCGGGATGGTGGCGATGTCCGCGCCCATCTTGGCCGCCTCGATGACGTGCACGGGGCTGCGGATGGACGCCGCCAGCACCTCAACCTCCTTGGCGGAGCCCATCAGGGCGTCCACCACCTCGTTGAGCGCCTCCAGGCCGTTGTTGCCGATGTCGTCGTACCGACCCACGAACGGCGACACGAAGCGCGCGCCGGCCGCGGTGGCCAGGAGCGCCTGCGCGGCCGTGAAGCACAGGGTCATGTTCACCCGGATGCCGTCCTTGGCCAGCTCGGCGGTGGCCTGCAGGCCCTCCTCGGAGGTGGGCAGCTTCACCACGATGTTGCGGTGGATCGCGGCCAGGCGCCGTCCCTCCGACACCATGTCCTTTCGGTTGTCGGCCACGACCTCCGCGGAGATGGGCCCATCCACCAGCTCGCAGATGCGCTGGTAGATGCTGTTCTCATCGCCCTCGACGGCTGCGAGGAGGCTGGGGTTGGTGGTCACGCCGTCCAGCACCCCCCACGATGCGAGGGTCTCGATCTCCTGAAGGTCCGCGGTGTCGACGAACAGCTTCATTGACGTCCTTTCGAAGGGGCTGCGGGCGCGCCATCCCCGCGTGGATGCGGGGTCCCACCAGCGAAACTAGCGCAGGGCGTAGTGCTGGGAAAGCCGGGGAAGATCACCGGAAACGGTTGTCACGGTCCCGGTAGCATCGGCTCCCGATGGGCGATCGGCCGCCGCACCGCACACTTGACGATTCGTTGAGCGCCCTCCCGGACGACCGGCGCTGGTGGGTGCACCCCGGCGGGCGCATCGACTGCGGCCGGGGACGGCTGGTGGGCATCGTCAACGCCACGCCCGACTCGTTCACCGATGAGGGCAGGCATTTCGGCACCCCGCGATCGGTTGAGCACGGCGAACGCCTGGCCGCCGCGGGTGCCGACGTGGTGGAGGTGGGCGGCGAGTCGCTGCGCTTCTCGCCCCGCACCGACCCGCGGGTGGAGGCCGAGCGCGTGGTGCCGGTGATCGAGCGGCTGGTGCGAGTGCTGGACGTCCCGGTGGCCGTGGACACCTTCAAGCCCGCCGTGGCCGCCGCGGCCATCGACGCCGGCGCCGTGCTGCTGAACGACCCCACGGGCCTACGCGACCCGGAGATGCGCCGTGTGGCCGCGGCGACCGGCGTGGGCGTGGTGTTGACGCACTTCTTCGGCACCCCCAAGGTGCGGCCCCGCACCTTTCCCGAGGTGGACGTGCCCCGGGCGGTGTGCGACTGGGGCCGGGAGGCGCTGGCGGCCGCGGAGACCGCTGGCATCCCCCGGGAGCGCGTGGTGGTGGATCCGGGCGTGGGGCTTGGCAAGTCACCCGCCCAGGATCTGGAGCTGCTGCACCGCATCCACGAGGTGGTCGCCCTGGGGCGCCCCGTGTTCGTGCCGGCGGGCAACAAGAAGGTGCTGGGGGCGGTGACCGGCCTGCAGGCCCAGGATCGCCTGGCGCCCACCGCGGCGGCGGTGGCCTGGTGCCGGCTGCGGGGTGCCAGCGTGTTCAGGGTGCACGACGTGGCATTCATGCGCGCGGTGCTGACCATGACCGAGGCCATGCTCACCGGCGAGGCCATGCACTGGTTCGACGTCCCGAAGTAGGCCCCGGTGCTCAGCCGATGGACCGTTCCAGCCGGGTCTCGCTGCCCGTGCCGCCGGTCCAGCGCGCCCGCACGCCGGTGGGGGCCATTCGGGACACCCGCATTCGCACGTCCGCGTGACCCGCGCCGGTCATCGCCCGGCCGGCGGCCGCCGCCAGGTCCTCGGCGTCGTCGGCCCGGCACCACAGCAGCACGGTGGGGCCGCTGCCGGAGATGGTGACGCCCAGGCACCCGTGGGTGCCCGTGAGCCCCCGCAGCACGTCGATGCCGGGGATCAGCGGTGCGCGGTGCGGCTCGTGCAGGCGGTCGTCCAGCGCCGCGGCCACGCGGTGCAGGCGCCCATCGCGCAGCGCCAGGGTGAGGGCGATGGCCGACGAGACGGTGGCGGCGGCGTCCTCCATGGACACGGTGGCGGGCAGGGTCTTGCGGGCCATCTCGGTGGACACCCGCTCCCCCGGGATGGCGGCCACGAACACCAGCTCGGCGGGCGGCGCGATGTGGGCCGGCATGCCCGTGGGGCCCACGGCCACCAGGCCCCCGTCCAGGCAGGCGGCGGCGTTGTCGGCGTGGCCCTCCAGCTCGGCGGCGCGGCCCAGGATGTCGGCGGGGCTCCAGCGCAGCGAGCCCAGGGCGTTGGCGGCCACCAGCCCCGCGCACACCGCCGCGGCCGATGACCCCAGCCCGCGGCCCAGGGGGATGCGGTTGCGGCACTCCACGTCCAGGCCGTCCAGCTCGCCCAGGCCCATGGCCATGGCGCGGCACACCAGGTTGTCGGCGGTCTCCGGCACCTCCCCGGAGCCCTCGCCGGTGACCCGCACGGTCAGCGGCCCCGGCCGCCGCGTGATGACCACCGCGTTGGAGAGGTCCAGCGCCACGGCCAGCGTGTCGAAGCCGGGTCCCAGGTTGGCCGAGGTGGCCGGCGCGCTCACCACCAGCGTTTCGGACATCGAACGATCCCCCTCGGTCAGGTGTCCCTCGCGATGATGTCCGCGTAGGTCTCGCGGCGCGTCACCACCCGCGCCCGGCCATCGCCCACGAACAGCACCGCGGGGCGGGGCTGTCCGTTGTAGTTGCTGGCCATGGTCACACCGTACGCCCCGGCGGCGGGCAGGCACACCACATCCCCCACCTCCGGGTGCGGGAGATGGGCGTCGGCCACCAGCACGTCGCCGCTCTCGCAGTGCTTGCCCACCACCCGGAACCGGCCCGCGGGCTCGTCCTGCGCGCGGTTGGCCAGCAGCGGTTCGTACACCGCGCCGTACAGGGCGGGCCGCAACAGGTCGCTCATGCCGCCGTCCACCGACACGTAGGTGCGCACGCCGGGGATCTCCTTCACCCCACCCACGCGGTACAGCACCACCCCGGCCCGCCCCACGACGGACCGGCCCGGCTCCACCACGATGCGCGGCGCGGCGAGGCCGTGCCGGTCCCACGCCTCGAACACCGCCGTGCTCACCGCCTCGCAGAAATCGGCGATGGCCGGCGGGCGGTCGTGCGCCGTGTACGCGATCCCCAGCCCTCCGCCGATGTCCACGGTGCCGATGTCCTCGCCGCCCAGTGCCGCCACGAACGCGGCCAGCACCTCGGCCGCCTCCGCGAACACCGACAGGTCGTACAGCTGGGAGCCCAGGTGCGCGTGCACGCCCTCCAAGCGCAGGTGCGGTGAGGCCCGCACGGCGGCGATGCCCGCCTCCGCGATGCCCCCCACCAGCGGGAAGCCGAACTTGGTGTCCAGCTGCCCGGTGGCGATGTGCGCGTGGGTGTCCGGGTTGACCCCCGGGGCCAGCCGCAGCAGCACCCGCTGCACCACGCCGCGCTCCGCCGCCAGCCGTTCCAGCAGCGTGATCTCGTCGAGCCCGTCCACCACCACGGTGCCCACTCGGGCGTCCAGGGCCTCGCCCAGCTCCCGGGCGTCCTTGTTGTTGCCGTGCATGTGGATGCGTTCCGGCGGAAAGCCCGCGCGCAGGGCGGCGTACAGCTCGCCGCCCGAGGCGGCGTCCACCGACAGCCCCTCCTCGCACAACGCGCGCAGCACGCCCTGGCCGTAGTAGGCCTTGCTGGCGTACACCACCTCGCCGCCCGGGGCATGCCGGGCCATGGCGTCCAGGTAGGCCCGCGCCGCGGCGCGGATGGCCGCCTCGTCGTACACCACCAGCGGCGTGCCGTGCTCCTCGGCCAGCGCCACCAGGTCGCACCCACCCACCGCCAGGTGACCCTCGGGGGTGACCGTGGCCGAGGGCGGAAGGACGTCGTGGAGGGGCAGCATCGGCGACGCGGGACGGTACCAGAGGCGGAACCGCGGGCGAACCGGCCGATCGGGCGGGTTGGCTACGCTGCCGTCGATGTCCCAGACCCTCAGCGTGCCGGCGGCCGACGGGCTGCCACTGCGGGTGCGCCACTGGGCGGCCCCCGAGGGCACGCCGCTGGTGCTGGGCCTGCACGGCCTGGGCAGCACCATGCACCATCACACCGACTTCGCCGAGCTGTGCGTGGCGGCGGGCCTGGGCGCCGCGCTGATGGACCTGCGCGGCCACGGCGACACCGGCGGCGGCATGGGCCCGCTGTTGGACGACGTGGTGCGGGTGCTGGAGCGGCTCCGCGCGATGGGCCACCGGCGCGCCCGAAGCTCGCGCGGCAGCTCCATGGGCGGGTTCCCTGGCGTTGCACGCCGCCGTGCGTGCGCCCGGCGTGGCCGCCGTGGTGGCCATCTGCCCGGCCCAGGCGGGTCCACTGTCCACGCGCGCCGGCGCCTGGGCGGCATCCCTGGAGGTGGCCCCGGCGGTGTCACGGGCCGACGGCATCGCCAGGGGGTACTGGCATGCCACCGGGGACGAGGTGGTGCCCTGGGGGGCGACGATGGACCTGATGCAGCGCACCCACCAGCCCAAGCGGCTGCGGGTGGTGCTGGGCGGGCATCACCGCAGCCTGCAGCACGATCCGGGGGTGATGGCCGACACGGTGGCGTTCCTGGCGGCCCACCTGTGACGGCCCGCCAGATGCACGCGCTGGACCGCAGCGTGGTGGACTGCCGGGCGTGCCCGCGCCTGTTGGAGTGGTGCCGCACCGTGGCCCGCGAGCGGCGCTGGCCTTCATGGACGAGACCTACTGGGGCGGCCCGGTGCCCGGGTTCGGGCCCCACGACGCCCGCATCCTGGTGGTGGGTCTGGCTCCCGCCGCCCATGGCGCCAACCGCACGGGGCGTGTGTTCACCGGCGACCGCAGCGCCGACGTGCTGGTGGCCGCCAGCACGCCGTGGGCCTGGCCAGCCAGCCCACGTCCGTGCACCGCGAGGACGGCCTGCGGCTGATCGGGTGCCGCATGACCGCGGCGGTGCACTGCGCCCCGCCCCAGAACCGCCCCACGCCCCAGGAGCGCGCCACCTGCCTGCCCCACCTGGTGCAGGAGCTGCGGGTGGTGCCCGCCGCGGTGGTGGTGGCGCTGGGCGCCCTGGCGTGGGATGCCACGCTGGCCGCGTTCGCCGCGATGGGCCATCCGGTGCGCCCGAAACCGCGGTTCGGGCACGGCGCCGAGGCGCGGGTGGGCGGCCGGCACCTCCTGGGCAGCTACCACCCCAGCCAGCAGAACACGTTCACGGGCCGGCTCACGCCCGCGATGCTGGAGGACGTGCTGGGCCGCGCGGCGGCCCTGGCCGGCGGCTCCTAGAGGTACGGCAGCGGGTTCACGGCGGACCCGTTGATGCGCACCTCGAAGCGCACGTGGGGCCCGGTGGAGGGTCGGTGCTGTCGGAGTGGGGATCACCTGCCCCCTGAGCTTCACGTGCTGGCCCACGCTGACGTCCACGCGCCGTCAGGCTGCAGGCCGGCCACGCCGTCGCCGTGGTCGATCACCACCAGGTTGCCGTAGCCGCCCTCCCAGCCCGCGTAGATCACCGCCCGGCGCGGCGGCCACCACCGGTGTGCCCGAGGGCACGGCGATGTCGATGCCCTCGTGCATGCGTCCCCAGCGCATCCCGAACCCGGAGGTGAGCGGGCCCTGCACGGGCCAGATCATCCCGGAGCTCGACACGGTGCTGTCGATCACCAGACCCTTGTTCTGGGCGGCGATGATCTTGGCGGCCAGCTTCGCCGACTCGGCCTGCAGGCCGGCGGCCTCGGCCTCGATCTGCCGGCGGTCGCCGCGCACGTGCGACAACAGGCGGGCGGTCGGCGCGCACGGCGTCCAGCCAGTCGCGGCGCTGCTGCAGGTCGTCGGTGACGGCGCGCACCTCGGCCGCGGCCGCCTGTGCACGGGTGGTGGAGGTCTGCAGCTCGTCGTGGGCGGCCTGCAGGCGGTCGCGCACCTGCCGCACGCGGTCGGCCGTGTCGCGGGCGTCGTTCACCAGGTACTTGTCCTGCTCGGCGATGCGCTGCAGCAGGCTCTGGGTCTCGATCAGGTACGGTGATGCTGCCCGAGGACAGCATCGACAGCACCGGGTCGGGTTCCCCCATCTGGTAGATGGCCAGCAGGCGCTCGGCCAGCGCCCCCTGGGCCTGCCGCAGGTGCATCACCACCGTGGCCAGTTCGTTCTGCTCGCGGGTGAGGGTGTCGGTGAGCTGGGCCAGCCGGCCGCGCAGCGTGGCCACCTCGGCGTTGAGGCCCGTGAGGCGCCGCTCCAGCGGAGTGAGCTTGGCCTGCACGGCGCGGATGCGGGCGTTGTAGTTGGCAACCTGGCCGGTGAGCACCCGCTCACGACCGCGCGCTGCGTCGAGCCGCTTCTGGGTGGTGGCCAGGCGGGAATCCACCTTCTGCTTCTGGGCGCTGGGCGACGGCGCACCCGCCAGGCCGCTCACCACCCCCAGAAGCGCCAGTGCCCCGGCGCCGGCCAGCCGGGCGCGGCGCAGGGGTGATCGCGATGCGGGCATCGCTACGCGAGTTCGCTGGGTGGCGGGCGGACTCCTGCCGCGCCCGCCACCCAGGCCGGACTACTTGGCCACGTGCGGGTCGACCGCGCGAAGGTCCGAATACGGATCCGCCGCGCCGCCCCCACCGGGGTGCAGCTCGAAGTGCAGGTGCGTGTCGCCCCACCTGGCGTCGCCGGTGTTGCCGACCGCCCCGATGACCTGACCGGCCTTCACCGCGCTGCCGGGCTGCAGGCCGGCGGCGATGGAGTCGAGGTGCGCGTAGTAGTACTCGTTGCCCGCGGTGTCCTGGAGCCAGATCCAGATGCCGCCCAGGCCGGTCTCCACGCGGGTCATGCGCTTGATGGTGCCGTCGGCCACGGCCACGACGGCGCTACCGCGCGGCGACATGATGTCGTTGCCCTCATGGGCGCCCTGGTGCCGCGGCGCGCCGAAGTCGTCCTGGTAGGTGTAGGTGCCCAGCACCGGGAACGTCTTGAGGTACTTGGCGCCGCTCACGATGACCGGCTGCGCCACGCCCACCGAGACGGGGGTGTTGGCGGCGGCCGGGGTGGACACCTGGATGCCCAGGCGCTTGAGCAGCTTCTGGTCGGCGATGCCGGTGACCGCCAGGTGCATGCGGCGCTGCAGGGTGCGCACGGCCCGGCGGGTGCTGGGACCGAAGGCCCCGTCCACCCGGATGTACCGGAAGCCGCGGCGGCGCAGCTCGCGCTGCAGGTCGCGCACGGAGGCGCCGAAGGAGCCCGTCTTCAGCACGATCACCGTGGCGGCGGGCGTGGCCGTGGCACCGGTCTGGCCGGTGGTGGCCGGCGTGCTGACGGGGGTGGTGGCCGCTGGGGCCGGTTGCTGCGAGGACGTTGCGGGCGGCGGGGGCGCCGCGGCCGACGTGGGCTGGCTGGTGGGAATGTCCACCGCGAGTGCCGCGGAGGACGTGAGTGCGGTGAGCACCACCGCCAGGATGGTCGTCCACCAGACGTTCCGAGGTCCGGTGGGGCGACTGCCCGACAATCGTTTCGGCCGGATGATTTGGCTCCTTGGTCTGCCCCTGACATCCCTGTCAGTGGCGTTCCGGGCGGCGCGGTCCCGAACCGGCGACGCTGCAACGCCCCTCCCCGCACGCGGCGGGGCCGTGATCCGCGCGTGACTCTACGTGTGCGCGCGGACGATGGTCAACCCGCGAAAACCACAGAGCCTCCTCAGGGGAGGACCCGTGTCAGGGGTCGGTCGGGCTGGTATCGGCCGCCACGGCCGGTTCTGTAGCCTCGGGGAGGTTTTCGGCACCGGCGGCCAGGCGATCACGCTCGCGCAGCAGCGCCACGGCGCGGGCCCGCTCCTGCGCGTCCAGCGTCGCGAAATCCGCGTCCGACAGGTGTCCGGCCTCACGGTCGAACTCGATCTCGCGGATGGACGCCAGGGTCTGGCGCAGGTCGTCGTCCACGGAGGCGCGCCGGGCCTCGTCCACCGACGGGGGCGCCACGTCCACGGACGCGCGCAGCAGCGGCCAGGCGATGAGCACGCCGAGCCCCGCGCACAGCACCACCACCACCGCGATCACCAGCACGGTCATGCGATCACCCCGCGGTGCGCGCCCCGGCGGGCGATGTCTGCTCCTGGGTGCGCGCCTGCCCCTCGGGCCAGGCGGCCACCAGCCCGCCGATCACGATGACCACGCCCGCCATCCACAGCCACATCACCAGCGGGTTGATGAACACCGACACCTCGGTCTTGCCCTTCTCGTCCAGGCTGGTGAGCACCGCGTAGACGTCGCGGGTGGGCCTGCTGTCCAGCGCCACCTCGGTGGACGGCTGCCCGATGGCGAAGTACATGTTGCGCCCGGGGTGCATGGTGGCGATGCGGCTGCCGCCCCGGTAGACGCCCAGGGTCACCGCGGTGGTGCCCTTGTTGGCGGTGCGCTCACGCGTGAAGCCCTCGTACACGAACGTGTAGCCGTCGACGGTGGAGCGCTGGCCCTTGGCGGTCCACACGAAGTCGGCCTGGCTGGTGAACGCCTGCGAACCGGTGAGGCCCACGAACAGCACCACGATGCCCAGGTGCACCAGGTAGCCCCCGTAGCGGCGGCGGTTGCGCACCACCAGCCCGTACAGGGCCCCCGGCCACGACACGCCGCCCAGGGCGTGCCGCACACGGGTGCCGCGAACGAACTCGGCCAGGATGCACACCGTCACGAACACGCACGACACGAACACCACCCCGGCCCAGGGGTTGTGGAAGGCGTCGGTGAACAACGCCAGCGGCACGACGCTGAGGGCGGCGAACGCCAGCGGGGTGAGGAAGCGCCGCACCAGCTGCCGCGGCGATGCCTTGCGCCACGGGATGGTGGGCCCGATGCCGGTGAGGATCAGCAGCGCGATGCCGATGGGCATGGCCACCTGGTTGTAGAACCCGGAGCCCACCGCGATCTTCCGGCCCTTGACTGCCTCGGTGAGGATGGGGAACACCGTGCCCCAGAACACGGCGAACGACAGGCCCACCAGCAGCAGGTTGTTGTAGAGGAACACCGCCTCACGGCTGAGGTAGCTCTCCAGCGAGTGCCGGCTGCGCAGCTCGGGCAGGCGGGAGATGATCAGCCACGCGCTGACGGCCGCGGTGGTGAGGATGGCGGCCAGGAAGTACGGGCCCAGGGTGCTGGCCCCGAAGGCGTGCACCGACTTCACCACCCCGCTGCGGGTGAGGAAGGTGCCGAAGAGCGCCAGGCAGAACGTCAGCGACACCAGCGCCATGTTCCACACCTTCAGCATCCCGCGGCGTTCCTGCACCATCACCGAGTGCAGGAAGGCGGTGGCCACCAGCCACGGCATGAAGGCCGAGTTCTCCACCGGGTCCCAGCCCCAGTAGCCGCCCCAGCCCAGCTCCTCGTACGCCCAGCGCGAGCCCAGGAGGATGCCGGCGCCCAGGAACAGCCACGCCACCAGGGTCCAGCGGCGGATGCTGCGGATCCAGCGGGTGTCCAGCTGGCGGGTCACCAGCGCCGACATGGCGAACGCGAACGGGATGGCCAGCCCCACGTAGCCCAGGTACAGCATGGGCGGGTGGGCCATCATGTACTCGTTCTGCAGCAGCGGGTTGAGGCCGCGGCCGTCGGCGGGCGGCGTGCCCAGCGTGCCGAACGGGCTGGACAGGAAGCTCAGCATGAACGTGAAGAAGGCCGCAATGGTCATCAGCACCGCCGTGGTGACGGGCATCAGGTCGCGGTTGCGGTTGCGGTTCTGCCATACCGCCAGCGCCGAGTAGCACGACAGGATCCACGCCCACAGCAGCAGGGAGCCGGCCTGGCTGGCCCACAGCGAGCTGATCTTGAACTTGAACGCCAGCGCCCGGTTGGAGTACTCGGCCGCCTGGCTGAACTGGAACTGGTCGGTCACCACCGCGCCGATGATCAGCAGGAACGCGGCCGTGACCAGCCCCCACACCGCGTACACCGCGCGCTCGGCGCTGCGCTGCAGAGTCCTGCGGCCGGTGCGCCGTGACGCCAGCGCCGCTCCCACCGCGTACACCGCCGCCAGCATCGCCAGCAGCAGCAGGGCGCGACCCAGGAGGCTCACGAGGTCAGCTGGACTGCTTCGCGTTGAACTTGGACGGGCACAGCGTGAGCATCGAGTCGCGGCGGGCCACGAAGGTGCCGTCGCTCTGGGTGCCGGTGATGACCACCTCGCGCCCGACCTTGAAGGTGTCGGTGACCTTGCCGCGGTACAGCACGCGGACGGTGGACTTGGGGTTGCCCTTGTCGTGGATGGTGAACGTCAGCCCCGCCGGGGATTGCGCCGCCGAGGGCGGGTCGGTGGGCAGGCCCTCATCCACGATGCCGTCCAGCCGCACCGTTGAGCCGGGGGCCATCGACGCCAGCGCCGACGGCGAGGAGTAGGTCTCCATGCTTCCGGCCATGCTGGTGTAGAGCAACCAGCCACCGAGGACGGCGGCCAGTCCGAGGGCGACGACGAACCGCAGGCGTGAACGCATCGGCCGCATGCTACCCCCAACGCCACCCCCCGGACCCGGTGACGGTGGTCCCCCGTGACCGGACCTCCCCGCCCGCCCCCGCGGGCGTACGCTGACGGTGTGCATGGCGGTTGGGTCGACACCGGGCGCGCGGCGCTTGTCAGCACCGACTGGGTGGAACAGCACCTCGGCGCCCCCGACGTCCGCCTGGTGGAGGTGGACGAGGACACCACCGCCTACTCGCGCGGCCACCTGCCCGGCGCCATCTCGTGGCACTGGCGGGACGAGCTGCGCGACCCGCAGCGCCGCGACCCGCTGAGCGCCGACGACCTGGCGGTGCTGCTGCGCCGCTCCGGCGTGGGGCCCGACACGCGGGTGGTGCTGTACGGCAGCAACGCCAACTGGTTCGCCGCGTACGCGTACTGGGTGCTGCGCCTGCGGGGCTTCGACGCCGTGCGCCTCATGGACGGCGGCCGGCGCCTGTGGGAGATCCAGGGCCGGCGCCTCACCCGCACGGTGGTGCAGCCCAACCCCCAGCCCGACGTCACGCTGGCCCCCGGCGACAACCGCCTGCGCACCCACCGCGACGCCCTGCTGCGGCTGCTGGAGGACCCCACCACCCAGCTGGTGGATGTGCGCGCGCCCACCGAGTTCCGCGGCGAGATGCTGGCCCCGCCGCACCTTCCGGAGGAGCAGGGGCAGGTGCCGGGCCGCATCCCGGGGTCGGTCAACGTGCCGTGGTTCGACACGGTCAACGAGGACGGCTCGTTCCGCTCCACCGACGAGCTTCGCGAGCTGTTCGCCCACAAGGGCGCGGCGCCGCGCGTGGATTGCGTGGTGTACAGCCGCGTCGGCGAACGCGGCTCGCACACATGGTTCGCATTGCGAGAGCTGGCGGGGCATCCGCGCGCCAGCCACTACGACGGAGGCTGGGCCGAATACGGCAGCCTCGTGGGGGTTCCGGTGATCTCACATGAGTGACATGTCCGACGCACAACGCATCCGCGACAAGCTGGCCGCGGGCAAGACCATCGTCATGCCGGGCGTGTTCGACGCCCTCAGCGCCCGCCTGGCGGCGGACGTGGGGTTCCCGGTGCGGTTCATCTCGGGCTTCGCCGTCTCCGCGGCGCGCCTGGGCATGCCCGACCTGGGGTACCTCACCCAGACCGAGATCGCCCAGACCACGCGCGAGGTGTGCGCGGCCGGTGACGGACCGGTGATCGTGGACGCGGACACCGGCTACGGCAACCCGCTCACCGCCATCCGCACTGCGCGGGAGCTGCACGCCGCGGGCGCCGCGGGCATCTTCCTGGAGGACCAGGAGTGGCCCAAGCGCTGCGGTCACCTGGACGGCAAGCGCGTGGTGCCCATGGGCCAGTGGCTGGCCAAGCTGCGCGCGGTGCGCGACCTGGCGCACGATGGCGTGGACCTGTTCCTGGTGGCGCGCACCGACGCCCGGGCCGCCGTGTCGTTCGACGACGCCCTGCAGCGGGCGCGGGCGGCCCTGAACGTGGGCGTGGACGCCATCTTCGTGGAGGCCCCCGGCAGCGAGGACGAGCTCAAGCGCATCGCCGACGCCACGCCCGGCGCGGTGCGCGTGGCCAACATGGTGGAGGGCGGGCGCACGCCCCTGCTCAGCCCCGAGCGGCTGCACGAGCTGGGCTTCGACCTCATCGTGAGCCCCCTCACCGGCCTGTTCGCGGCCACCACCGCGGTGCGGAGGGCCTACGAGCAGCTGCGCAAGCACGGCCCGGCCCGCGACGCCAACGGCGACGTGGCCTTCGAGGAGTTCGGTCACCTCATCGGCCTGCCCCACCACGTGGGGCTGGAACGGCGCTACATGGACTGAGCCGCACCCGGGGCGCCCCGCGGGGCGCCCCACGCGGTGACCACCAGCGTGCGGGCGCCGCCCTCGTCCCGGTGCTCGCACAGGTACAGGCCCTGCCAGGTGCCGAGGAGCGGCCGCCCGTCGCGCAGCGGCAGCGTCACCGACGCGCCCATCAGCGCGGCCTTGACGTGCGCGGGCATGTCGTCGGGCCCCTCCAGCGTGTGCGCGAAGTACGGCGTGTCATCGGGCACGGCGCGATCCAGCCACCGGTCCAGGTCGCCGCGCACGTCGGGGCTGGCGTTCTCGTTGACCGTCAATGAGGCGCTGGTGTGCGTGATGAAGACGTGCATCACCCCCACCCGGATGTCCTCCAGTTCGGGCACCTGGGACAGCACGTCGCGGGTGACCAGGTGCGCGCCGCGCGCCCGGGGGGCCAGGCGCACGGTGCGCTGCACCCAGATCACGCGGCGGGGACCAGCACCAGCTTGACGCCGTCGGTGCCCGCCCCCTGCGCGGCGAACGCCTCGGCCGCGTCCTCCAGGGCGACGGTGCGGGTGTCCACGCGCACGCTGCCGGCCGCCGCGGCCGCCAGCAACGCCCGGTATTCGGCCGCCACGTCCGCCCGGTCCTCGCTGAACACCGAGAACCCACGGATGTCGTTGCGGCCGCCGCGCATGGGGCCCGCCACGATCGTGGCCGCAGGCCCGGCCGCGCTGCCCACCTGCACCACCCGGCCGCCCGTGCCCAGCACCGGGATGGCGGCGGCCAGGGGCGGCCCCCACAGGGTGTCCACCAGCACGTCGATGCCGCCCGGACACGCCCGGCGCAGCGCGGCGGTGAGGTCGCCGTCCTCGGTGAGCGTGACGCTGTCCGTGGCGCCCAGGTCCCGCGCGGTGGCCAGGCCGCGCTCGGAGCGCCCCACCGCCACCACCGCCCCGGCCTGGCCCAGCACGCCGGCCTGCACGGCCACCTGACCCACGATGCCGCTGGCGCCCAGCACCACCAGGGTCTCCCCCGGCGCCAGCGCGCCGCGGGTGCGCACCGGCATCCAGCCGGCCAGGCCCGCGATGCCCAGCGCGGCCGCCATCACGGGGTCGGTGCCGTCGGGCAACGCCACCATGGCGTCGTCGTCCACCACGAACCGCTCGGCGAAGCAGCCGGTGGGCTGCAGGCACCACACCACCGTGCCCGGGGCGTGCGCGGCCGACTGCACCACCTCGCCCACCGCCTCGGCGCCGGCGACGCGGGGCGGCTCGGGAACCGGCATGTAGAAGCGGCCGGCGGCGATGGCCAGGTCCACCGGGTTGAGCCCCGCGGCGCGGAGCCGCACCAGGCTCTGACCCGGCCCCGGGGCGGGCGCCGGGATGTCCTCCACCCGCGGGGGGTCACCGGCCGCGGTGGTGAGGACGGCCCTCATGGATCAGGGACGGGCGGGGCCCAGGGCGTGGAAGGCGCCGGCCAGGTCCAGCACGCCCAGCACCACCAGCAGCACCGCGGCCAGCGCGTACCAGTGCCACACCGGGCGGGCGAACGGGTTGGGGACGTTGCTCATGCGGGCATCGTACCCGCGGGATCACCGGCCGGGACCCCTCCACCGGCCCCGTAGACTCGTGACGGATGCCATCGGACCGCCTCGACACCGCGTGCGCCGCGTTCGAGCAGGCGCTGGCGCAGGGCGACACCGCCGGCGCGGACGCCCAGCTGCTGCGGGCCGACCGGGCGGTGGAGGACGACACGGACCGGGCCCGGGTGGGCCGCCTGCGCGGGCAGCTGGCCCTGCGCCTGGGCGACGCCGGTGCGGCCGCGCAGCACCTGGACGCCGCCGTCGCCACCGCCCGCGGCGCCGGCCGCATGGACCTGCTGGCGGCGGGGTGGCTGGCCGACCTTGGCGCCGCGCGCACGGCCGCGGGCGACCTCCCGGGGGCCCGCGCCGCCCTGGAGGAGGCGGTGCAGCTGGGCCACCGGCTGCGCGGCGACGGCGACTGGGCCACGGTGCGCGCCCTGCGGATGCTGGCGGGCGCCCTCACCGGCGCGGGCGATGCGCAGGGGGCCGTCGCCGCCCTGCGCCGGGCCGCGGTGGGTGCCGAGGACGCGCGGCCGGCCGACCCCGCGGTGGTGGCCGCGGTGCGGGCCGAGCTGGACGCCGCGGCGCACGCCGCCGGGGAGGTCGCCGCGCCCCCGCCCGCCGGCAGCGTGGCGGCGCCCACCCCCGAGGAGCGCGCGCAGCACCTGCAGGAGGCCCTGCGTGAGCTGCACGATCTGGTGGGGCTGGACGAGGTCAAGCACGAGGTGGACCGGCTGACCGACCTGATGGTGGTGCAGGCCCGGCGCCGCGACGCGGGCCTGCGCGTGCCCGAGATGTCGCTGCACCTGGTGTTCAGCGGGCCGCCCGGCACGGGCAAGACCACGGTGGCCCGCCTCCTGGGCCGCATCTACGCGGGCATCGGGGTGCTGCGGGCCGGGCAGCTGGTGGAGGTGGACCGCGCCGGGCTGGTGGCGCCGTACGTGGGCCAGACCGCGCCGAAGGTGGATGCCGTGGTGCAGCGCGCCCTGGACGGCGTGCTGTTCGTGGACGAGGCGTACGCCCTGGTGCGCGGCGGGGAGTCGGATTTCGGGCAGGAGGCGGTGGCCGCGCTGCTGAAGCGCATGGAGGACGACCGCGAGCGCCTGGTGGTGATCCTGGCCGGCTACGAGCAGGAGATCCGGGCGCTGCTGGACAGCAACCCCGGACTGCGGAGCCGATTCTCCACCCACATCCACTTCCGCGCCTACACCGCGGCCGAGCTGGCCGCGATCTTCCGCGGCATGGCCGCCGAGTCGGACTACCGGCTCACGCCCGAGGCGGGAACCCGCCTGGAGCACATCACCCACGACATGGTGGCCATCCAGGACCCCACGTTCGGCAACGCCCGCGAGATGCGGAACCTCTTCGAGGACGCCGTGGCCCTCAACGCCTCGCGGGTGGTGGACGCCGAGGCGCCCGACCTGTCACTCCTGGACGCCGTCGACCTGGTGTGGCCGCCCACGCCCGCGGACCGATGACCGCAGGCCGCTGAGGCCGGATCGCACGCGGCACCAGCGTCCCCGGCGCGCCAGCTCCTGACGGCACGCCCGCTCGATGGCGTCCACACCGGACAGCCGCTCGCCCAGCGCCACGCTGGCGCCGCGGCACAGCGCCTGCTGCTGGATGCGCATCCGTTCCCGGCCGGCCTGGGCCGCCATCGCGCGCACGGTGCGCACGGGCAGGTCCATCAGTCGTCTCTGCAGCGGGCTCATTCGTGGAATCCGGTGATGGGCGACATCGGTTTCGCGGGACGAATGGCACGCAGCCTACACGTCCCGGGCGCACCCTATGAAGCCCAATCACCACGCAAGCCCCCAGAACATCCGGTTCCGGCGGGTTGCGCCATCGAGTTGCGCGAGCTTCCGGGCCTGCGGGCGCACGGATCCGGATGCGTGTACCCAGCCAGGGCGGTCGCAAACGTCACCCGCACCGGACAACCGGCCCGGCGGCGGCTACGGCATCGCGTCCCAGAGCCGGCCGATGCCGTAGAGCACCAGCACCAGCGCCACCGACTCCACGATCAGCACCGCGGTGACGCGCCACATGGCCGACGGCGCGTGCACGGTGCCCTCGGCGTCGGTGATGGTGAAGAACTCGCGCAGCCACCTCATGGGGGCGCACCCTACCGGGCCGCCCTCCGCGGACGTGGCCCCGGGGCGGCCTGGCAGACTGCCCCGTCGTGCCGTCCCGTTTCGATGTCGCGGTGGTGGGCGCGGGGCCCGCGGGCAGCTGCGCCGCCATCCGCCTGGCCGCCCGCGGCGCCCGTGTGGTGCTGCTGGACCGGGCCCGTTTCCCGCGGGACAAGCCGTGCGGTGGCGGGGTGACCGTGCGGGGCACGCACGTGCTGCCGGTGGACATCACGCCGGTGGTGGAGCGGGTGGTGACCCATGTGGACGTGCGCGTGGGCCACGACGGCGCGGCCTGCACGGTGGACGGTGACGGGCCCCTGGTGCTGATGACCCAGCGCCGGCGGCTGGACATGCACCTGGCGGAGGCCGCGGTGGCCGCCGGCGCCGACTTCCGTGACGGCACGCGCGTGCGCGGCATCGCCGTGGACGGCCACGGGGTGCGCATCCGCACCGACGCCGAGGTCATCGAGGCCGCCGTGATGGTGGGCGCCGACGGCTGCAACGGGGTGAGCCGGGCGGCGCTGGGGGCCGGTGAGCCGTCCTACGCGGTGGCCCTGGAGGGCAACCTGGCCCGCGGCACCGCCGGCTTCGACGACGAGCGCTACACCACCCGGGCGCTCCTGGAGCTCAACGTGGTGCGCGGCGGGTACGGCTGGGTGTTCCCCAAGGACGACCACGTGAACGTGGGCGTGGGCGGGTACCACCCCGAGGGACCGCATCTGCGCGAGCTGCTGCGGGTGATGTGCGAGGCCCACGGCGTGCCGCCCGACGCCCTCACCGGCCTGCGGGGCCACCGCCTGCCCATCCGGCGCAGCGGCGCCACCGTGGCCACCCCCCGCGCACTGCTGGTGGGCGACGCCGCCGGCCTGGTGGACCCGTTCTCGGGGGACGGCATGTACGAGGCCTTCACCTCCAGCGCCATCGCGGCGGAGTGCATCGGCGACCTGCTGGACGGCCGGGTGGCCGACCTGCGCGCCTACCCGGACCGCCTGGGGCAGGCCCTGGGCCCCCACGTGGCGGTGGCGTGGACGGCCAAGCTGCTGGCCGAGCGCACGCCGGGACTGGTGATGGCCCTGCTGCGCACGCCCCGCGTGCGCGGCATCGTGGGCGCCCGCATGCGGGCGCATCCGCGGCGCGTCACCTCACCGCGCGGGATGCGGGCGGCGGCCCTGGTGAGCGGTGGTGCCCGCCGCGCCCTGGGCCCGGACGCCGCGTAACCGAAACCGCGCAAAACCGTCACCGGCCGGGGGCGCGCTTTTCGCGTGCTCAAGCCGCATATCCAACCGGTCGAAACCCTGTGTGTGGTGCCATCACGATTCCGGGTTCCCGCGCGACTGATCGTCGGGCTGCAGGCCGCCTGCATGGCGGCGCTCGCCCTCATGGCGCTGCTGGTCTACGAGCACGAGATGTCCAACCGGCTGGCGTCCGCGGGCGCCATCGCCTGCGTGCTGGTGATGGCCTCCGTCGCAACCGTGGCGATGCTGGCATCCGCGCGCCAGCGCGAGGGCCGCCACCGGCGCGTGTGGCAGCTGTTCGCCCTGGGCTGCCTGGGGTGGGCCCTGGGCGGGGCCGTGGTGCTGCCGTTCCTGGAGACCGGCGGGTCGCCGAACCACCTGCCCTGGTGGGTGCAGGCGGCGTTCGCCCTGGAGTACCCGCCGTGGATCGCCGCGCTGTGGCTGCTGAGCGGCCGCGTGGTGGCCGAGTCCCGCCGGCGCCTGTGGGAGGTGCTGGGCCTGGAGGTGGTCTCCTTCGTGGTGGCGGTGATCGTGGTGGTGGGCGCCGTGTACTACGGGCCCTCCGGCTCGTCGCAGCAGGCGGCCAATCTGGTGCCCATCGCCCTGGACCTCATGCTGGTGGCCGCCGCGTACAACGCGGTGCGCCGCGCGTCGTTCCACTGGCGGTCGGCGTACCCGTGGATGGCCCTGGCCTTCGTGACGCTGGCCCTGGCCGACACGGGCAACGTGATGGTGATGGTGCGCCACGACAGCACCATCGCCGCCTTCGCGGGTCCCATGGCCCTGTTCTGCGCCACCTTCGCGCTGCTGGGCCTGGCCGCGGACCGGCCGCTGGAGCTCAGCGGGATGGTGCTGAACGGCGACCGGCTCACCGCCACCCTGGCCACGGCCATGCTGAGCCTGACGGGCCCGGCGTCGTTCCTGGCGCCCCGCGGGATCATCCCGCTGGTGTGGCTGATGGCGCTGGCCATGGGCTGGCGCGTCCACGCGATCCTGCGGCGCCAGGACCGTGGTGAGAAGGACCCCATCACCGGTCTGCCCGACGCGCGGGCCATCGACCGGCACCTGGGCAGCGTCCTGGCCACCGCCACCGTGCGGGAGCCCGTGGGCGTCATCGCCGTGGACCTCACCGGCTTCTCCGGCTGGAACGCCGCCAACGGGTTCACCGCCGGCGACGCCGTGCTGGCCGAGGTGGGCGAGGCCTGCAGCCACTCCCTCATCGGCCCCGGGGTGTGGGGACGCATCGGGCCGGACCGCTTCTGCTGGATCGGTCGCGTCACCGACATGGAGCAGGGGCGTCTGTGGGCGGAGACCGCCCTGATGGCGGCCGAGGTCAACACCGCCGGCATCCCGGCGCGCGCGGCGCTGGTGATGTGTCCCAGCGACGCCGCCACGGCGGCCAACGCCCACGCCGCCCTGGACGAGGCGCTGACGGCCGCCGCCCAGGGCGCGCACCGCACCGTGGCGTTCGACCGCGGTCTGCTGGACGGCGCCCACCTGGAGGGCACCTATTCGGCGTCGTTCCGCACGCGTCGCGAACGGGTGGCCGAGGTGATCGGCGATCCCGGCGCGGTGTACCCGGTGTTCCAGCCCATCGTGCGGCTGTCGAGCCTGGCGGTGGTGGGCCACGAGGGGCTGTCGCGCGTGGAACGCCAGCCGTACCGCTCACCCGACCAGTGGATCAACGAGGCCCACCAGGTGGGCCTGGGGCTGGAGCTGGAGTCCGAATGCATCAAGCGGGTGGCGGCGCGGACCCACACGCGGCCCGGCGGCACCTACCTGTCGGTGAACGCCAGCCCCCAGCTGCTGCTGTCCGGCCTGCTGGACCCCTCCCTGCCCGAGGGCGACCTCAGCTGGCTGGTGATCGAGATCACCGAGCACGAGCGGGTGCGCGACTACGGGGCCCTGGCCTCGCGGCTGGCCGAGGCCCGCACCCGCGGCGCGCGCGTGGCCGTGGACGACGTGGGAGCCGGCCACTCCACCCTGCGCCACGTGATGCGCCTGTCGCCCGACTACGCCAAGCTCGACCGCTCCATGGTGGAGGGCGTCGACCGGGATCCCGCCAAGCAGGCGCTGATCCGGTCGATGGTGGCCTTCAGCCGTGAGATGGCCTGCACGCTGGTGGCGGAGGGCATCGAGACGCTGCCCGAGCTGGAGATGCTGCGCGACCTGGGCGTGCGGTTCGGCCAGGGCTACCTGTTCCGCCGGCCCGCCACCGACATGACCGCCACGCTGATGTCCATCGCCCCCGGCGTGCGGCCCCGCGTCAGCGAGGACGAGGAGGCACTGCTGCAGAGCCTCCCCTCGCCCCTGCGCGTGCACAACATCTCGCCCGCCTAGCCGAGCCCGGCCCCGGCGCGCCGTCCGGCGCCACGTGCGAGCATCGCGTGGTGACCACCCGCGTCCACGCACCCGGACTCACGGAGCACGAGGCCGCCCGCCGCCTGGCCGAGCGCGGCGTGCCCGAGCCCGGGGCCGGGGGCCGCACGGTGCGCGACATCGTCCGTGCCAACACCTTCACGCTGTTCAACGTGATCTTCGTGGGCTTCGGCATGCTCACCCTGGTGGCGGGCGACTGGCGCGACGCCCTGTTCCTCATCATCGCCGCCTGCAACGCCGGCATCGGGATCGTTCAGGAACTGCGGTCGAAGCGCGCCCTCGACCGGCTGGCGGCCCTGGTGGCCCCGCACGCCACGGTCATCCGCGACGGCCGGCCGCGCCGCGTGGACGTGGCCCATGTGGTGGTGGGCGACCTGCTGTCGGTGGCCGCGGGCGACCAGATCGTGGCGGACGGCCGCATCGTGGACGGCGACGGGCTGGCCATGGACGAGTCGCCGCTCACCGGCGAGTCGCTGCCGGTGTCGCGGGGCCGTGACGACGAGGTGCGCGCCGGGTGCTTCGTGGCCGAGGGCTCGGGCACCTACGTGGCCGACGCCGTGGGCGACGACAGCTACGCCAGCCGCGTGGTGGGCGAGGCGCGTGAGTTCAAGCCCTCGCTGTCGCCCCTGCAGCGCCAGGTCAACCGCCTGCTGGTGCTGCTGGTGGCGGTGATGGTGCCCCTCGGCACCGCCTTCGCCATCGTGCTGATCCGGCGGGACATCCCCGCCAACGAGGCCATCGCCTCGGCCACGGCCGGGGTGGTGACCCTGGTGCCCGAGGGGCTGGTGCTGCTGACCAGCCTTGCCTACGCCGTGTCCAACATGCGGATGGCGCGGCGTGGCGCCCTGGCCCAGCAGCTGTCGGCCGTGGAGTCGCTCAGCGCAGCCGACGTGGTGTGCCTGGACAAGACCGGCACCCTCACCGAGGACGCCCTGCGGCTGGTGGAGGCCGTGCCGGCGGAGGGCGTGGACCCCGCGGCGCTGGCCGAGTTGTCCGGTGCCTACGCGGCGGCCAGCGGCGACCGGGACCCCGTCATCCAGGCCATCGCCGAGGCCCACCCGGCGCAGGCGCAGCAGGCACCCCTCGTGGTGCCGTTCTCGTCGCGGCGGATGTGGAGCGGGCTGGTGCTGGGCGGCCGGGCACTGGTGCTGGGCGCGCCCGATGTAGTGCTGCCCGCCGACGCGGTGGAGCTGCGCCGGCGCGCGGACGAGGAGGCCCGCCAGGGGCGCCGCGTGCTTGCCCTGGTGGAGGGGTCGGCCGGCAGCCTGCCGTCGCAGGTGGGTCCCTCCGACCCGCCGCCGCCGGGGCTGCGGGCGGTGGGCCTGCTGGTGGTGGCCGAGCGGCTGCGCGAGTCGGTGAAGGAGGCCATCGCCTTCCTGCTGGCCGAGTCGGTGCGCCCCGTGGTGATCTCCGGCGACGACCCGGCCACGGTGCGCGCCATCGCCGCCGACTGCGGCATCCCGGTGGCAGGCGAGCCCCTGGACGGCCGCGCGCTGCCGGAGGGGGCGTACGAGCTGCGCGCCGCCGTGATGGAGGCCGGCGTTGTGGGCCGCACGCCGCCCGAGCAGAAGAAGCGCATCGTGGAGACCCTGGCGGCCGACGGGCTGTCGGTGGCCATGGTGGGCGACGGGGTCAACGACGTGCCGGCCCTGAAGGCGGCGCGGGTGTCCATCGCCCCCGGCAGCGCCGCCGACATGGCGCGCGGGGTGGCCGACGTGGTGCTGGTGCGCGGCGGCTTCGAGTCGGTGCCGCGCATGATCGGCGAGGGCCGCGCGGTGCTGCGCAACCTCCAGCGGGTGGCCAAGCTGTTCGTGGCCAAGTCGGTCCTGGCGGCGTTCCTGATCCTCACCGTGGGCCTCAGCCCCACCACCTACCCCTTCCTGCCCCGGCACCTCACCCTGGTGTCCACGCTCACGGTGGGCATCCCGGCGATGGTGCTGGCCCTGGCGCCCTCGGAGGGGCCGTGGCGCGCCGACCACTTCCTGCGCGATGTGGCGCGGTTCGCGGTGCCCGCCGGCATCGCGGCCGGCCTGGGCGTGGTGGCCTCGTTCCTCATCGCGCTGAACGTGCTGCAGACCAGCCTGGAGGAGGCCCGCACCGTTGCGGTCACCGCGCTGGTGATGGTGGGCGTGTACTTCATCCTCATCCTGGAGGGGCAGGGGTCGCTGCGGCGGGTGCGCTGGGTGGCCGCCCTCTGCGGGGTGCTGCTGATCGCCTTCATCGTGGTGCTGCTGAACAGCTCGCTCAGCCACTTCTTCCAGGTGAGCTCGCTCAACGTGGGCAACCTGCTGGCCGCGTTGACGGGCACGGCCCTCGCCATCGGCGGCCTGTGGATCACGGACGACCGCTTCGCGCCACCCTCGCGGCACCTGCGGGAGGCGGCCGGCCGGCTTGGCTGACTCCGCGGCCATCGGCATCGACGTGGGCGGCACCAAGATCGCCGGGGTGCTGCTGGACGCCGACATGACCGTGGCCGACCGGGCCCGGCTGGACACCCCGCCCGACCAGGACGAGCTCATCGCCACGGTGGCGGCGATGGCCGGGGCCCTGGCCCTGCGCGCGCGGCGGCCCGTGGCGGGCGTGGGCGTGGGGGTGCCGGCCATGGTGGCCCAGCCCGAGGGCCGTGCGCTTCTGAGCATGTTCGCCCGGCTGGGCGACGTGCCGGTGCGTGCCCTGCTGGAGGAGCGCACCGGGCGGCGCGTGGTGGTGGACAACGACGGCAACCTGGCGGCGCTGGCGGAGCACCGCCTGGGCGCCGCGGCGGGAACCGGCACGTCGATCACGTTCACCGTGGGCACCGGGGTGGGTGGGGGCGTGGTGCTGGACGGTGCCCTCATGCGCGGCGCGGGCGGCCGGGGCGCCGAGCTGGGCCATATCCCGGTGCGGGCCGACGGCCCTCCCTGCCCGGGCCGCTGCCCGGGGCGGGGCTGCCTGGAGGCCCTGGCCAGCGGCACGGCGCTGGCCAGGGCGCTGGGCGTACCCGACGCCCGGACGGTGCTGCACCGCGCGGATGCCGGCGACGAGGAGGCCGCCCGGGTGGTCGATGAGGCCGGCGTGGCGCTGGGCGTGGCCATGGCGGGCCTGGCAAACGTGTTCAACCCCGAGGTGTTCGTGGTGGGCGGGGGCCTGGGGATGGCCGCGGGCGAGCGCCTGCTGGCGCCGGCCCGCCGGGAGCTGGCCGCGCGGGCCCTCCCGCCCAACGCCGGCGCGCGGGTGGTGCCGGCGCGCCTGGGCGAGCTGGCGGGCGCGATCGGGGCCGCCGTGGCGGCCCGGGACATCACCCGGTAGGCGGCCCCGTCGGAGCACGGCTCAGCGTTCCCCCGGAGCCCCGCTTTCGGGGGAAACCCGATGGCACACCCGCCGCGAGGGCGCACGATGTGCCTGTGGGGCGCTGCATGCCGGGCGGTGCGCGCACCTTCGGGGGCGCGGCAACGTGGGGCCGTCCACTCGCACCCGGCGCCCCACATTCACCGCCCGGGTGACTACTCCGCGGGGTCCAGCAGCCCCGCGCTGCGGGCGATGTGCACGGCCTCCAGGCGCGACCGCGCATCCAGGCGGCGCAGCACGCCCGCCACATGGTTGGCCACCGTGGTGCGGGTGATCTCCAGCTGCTCGGCGATCTCCTCGGTGGTGGCGCCGCGAGCCAGCAGCGCCAGAACGTCCAGCTGACGGGCCGTGAGCCGCACCCGGCGGGGGGCGCGTTCGGGATGGCGTGAGGGCATCACCCCGGAGCGGCCCGCCGCGCGCGACGCCCGCTCATCGGTGATGTCGTTCATCGCCCCGGCCACCCGCACCGTCATGTCCCCCATGTCGGCCCGGGGGCGGCCCGTGGCCGCCAGCCACCGCACCGTGCCGTCCGGCAACCGCACGCGGAACTCGGCGGCCAGCGGCAGCCCGTCCCCGGTGGCGCGCACGCGCGCGGCCAGGGCGTCGCGATCGTCGGGATGCACGAGGCCCATCAGGTCACCCCACCCGGCCGGTTCGCCCCCCAGCCCGAACAGCCGCGACAGCGACGGTGTGGCGAACACGAGCTCCGGGGACCCCTCCGGAGGAACATGGAGTTCGAACACCGCCTGCGCCAGCCCCTCGATGGCCCGCAGCAGGCCCGCCTGCGCGCGCTGCAGCGCGTGCTCCGCCGACATGGCGGCGGTGATGTCGCTGATCATGCCCGCAAGGCGGTCCGGGGCGATGCGCCCGATGCTGGCCTGCACCCACCGCTCGCCCCGCCCGGTGGTCAGGCGGTAGCGCACCGTGCAGGGCTCGCCGGTGTCGATCGTCCGCTGCGTGGCCTGCTGCAGCTGTTCCAGATCGGCCGGGGCGATGCGCGAGACCCACTCCAGCATCCGGGCGCGCGGTTCCGGGGGGAGGGGCACGCCCAGGAAGTCCTCGGCGTTGTTCAGGGCCGTCATGCTCCACGTGTCGTCGTGCCCCGCGCGCATCTCGTAGATGACCGGCGGCACCTGCGCCACCTGGTCGTCCAGCTGCTCGGTGGCGCGCGTGAGCTCCTGCCCGGTGCGCACCAGCTCGGTGACGTCCGCGAACACGCCCACCGCCACCGGGCGGGTGGGCGGGTGGTCCCGCCGCGTGAGCGAACCGCGCAGCCAGCGGGTCTCCCCGTCCGCCCGCTCCACGCGCACCGTCATGCTGAACCGGCCGCCGCGGTGCATCACGTTGCGCACACGGATTCCCAGCGCATTGCGGTCGTCGGGGTGCATGGCGGCGTCCAGGGCCACGCAACGCGCGTCCGGATCGTCGGGGAGCCCCTGCCCCAGGAGGGGTTGCACTGCCGCGCTGGCGTAGGTGGTGTGCCACTGCATCCCCCGCACCTCGCCCTCCACCACCACCGCGTCCAACGTGTCGAACACCTGGCGCAGCCGCTCGCCGGCGATGCGCGCGTCGGTCGTGTCCGTGATCACGCAGGCGAAACGCCCGTCGCCGGGCTCACCCGCAGCGGCCACCAGCATGCGCACCCAGCGCACCTCCCCGTCGGGGCGCACCACGCGCACCTCCACGCTGGAGGGCCGGTCCTCGGTGACGGCATCGTCCACGGCGGTCGCCACCACCGCGCGGTCGCTCGCGTGGATGCTCCCCAGCCACACCCCGCCCCGGTCGGCCGGCTGCAACGGCAGGCCGCGGCCGATGAGCCGCTCCAGCCGTTCCTCGGTGTGGGTGATCTCCCAGCGGCCGCCGGCCGCCACGCGGCCCTCGATCACCATGGCATCGACGGCGCGCAGGACGCGCCGGGTGCGCTGCTCGGCGTCCCACATGTCGGTGATGTCGGTGACCACCCCCACCACCCGGGCGGCGTCGGGCCGCGCCCGGGACCGCACCAGGGTGCCGCGCAGCCGCCGCACCTCGCCGCCGGGCAGCACCGCCCGGAACTCCTGATGCACCGGCGCCGTGGCGGTGAGGGCGGCCTCCGCCGCGGCGAGCACCAGCGCCCGGTCGTCCTCATGCACGCAGGCCAGCATCAGCGCGCCCGCGGCGGCCGGATCCGCCGGGGGCACCACGCCCATCACCCGGGTGACGGCCGGCGAGAGGTAGGTCACGCTCCACGCGCCGTCGCCGTCGCGCTGGGCCTCCCACACCACGCTCTCGACGGTCTCGGCGATGCCCCACACGCGGCCCTCCAGGTCGCGCCGCACCCGGTCGTCCGTGAGGACTCCCACCACGGTGGGCGCACCGCACGGGTCGGGGTGGGCCACCAGCGTCAGATGCACGCGGCGCTCCCCCACGCGCCCGGAGTCGAGGCGCAGCGTGAGCCGCGCGAAGTCGTCCCGCCCCCGCAGACGCTCCAGCTCCCGAAGCAGCGTCCTGCGGTCGTCGGGGTGCAGGCACTCCTCCAGCACACTCGCCAGACCCTCCGGCGTATCGGGGTCCACACCCAGTATCTGCGCCGCCAGCGAGCCCGCCGAGCGCAGGTGCGCGGTCCCATCGTGCCGCCACGCGAACTCCAGCAGCACGTCGGCCATCAGCTCCCGGATCGGCCCGCCCGCCGGCGCAACGGAATCGGTCCCCGGATGCTCCCCCGAACCGGGGCGCCGAGCGCCGTCGAGGTAGCGCAACAGCCGCTCGCGGTCGTCGGCGTGCACGGTGTCCAGCCACGCCACGGGCGGCTGGGGCGCGGCATCGCGCGGTCCGATGTGCATGCCCGCGTTCGCGCGGTCGCCGTCGTCCATGGGTCGCCGCACGGCCGTGATGGCCACGGCATCCCGCGTCAGCGGCGTCACCACCAGCCGCAGGGTGGACCATCCGTTGAGCACCACCGGCACCGACGCCGGACGCCCCCGGGCGGCCGCGGAGACCAACGCCCCCAGGGCGCTGCCGGAGACGCCCGCGTCACGGAGGCGATCCAGGATGTCGTCCCCGGGGTGCACCGGCGGGCGGCCGGCCGGATCGTTGCCCGACGCGGTGACGTGCTGCACGCGCAGGACCCCGCCGCCGGGCGCGCACACGCAGGCGAAGCCGGCCCACACGGGTCCCGGCCCCACCGAGGGGTGCGTGGCGAAGTGGGAGGTGTGCTGAGACATGGGGTTTGGGACGCGCCGCAGCGGATACTCCTACACCTGACGAGATTCGGCAAAGCTGCGCTTCTCCCGAGGCCGTATGATTGATATGAATCAGATGTGATGCGGCTGCATCACGCATCTCGACGTGGCGGGCTTCGAGCGAAAGAAGCACAGATCGCGTCCCTGATGGTGGTGTAGGAGCGGTGGCGGCCTGAGGGAGGGTCGGCCACCGCGAGCTCCGAACGTTGGTTCACGCCAATGACCCAGCGAAAGGAGCGTGTCGCGATGGCCGACACACACAACTTGAGCACTGAAGCGGTGGTTCGCAAGGTGCTCACAGAAGATCACGCCGACCTGATCCGGGAGGCGGTGGCCTTGTTGTGCCAGCAGATCATGGAGGCCGAGGTCACCCAGATCACCGGGGCGGGCCTTGGTGAGCGGGCCCCGCAGGAGCGGGTGACGCACCGCAACGGATATCGGCCGCGGCGGTGGGATACCCGGGCGGGGAGCATCGAGTTGTTCATCCCCAAGTTGCGTCAAGGCAGCTATTTCCCGGGGTTTCTGGAGCCCCGCACCCGCGCCGAGCAGGCGTTGATGAGTGTGGTGATGGAGGCGTACGTCAACGGGGTCTCCACCCGCAAAGTCGAGCGGGTGATCGAACAACTCGGGGTCAGCGGGATGAGCAAATCCCAGGTCTCCAGGTTGTGCGCCGGCCTTGATGAGCAGGTCACCGCCTTCCAGCAGCGCCCCTTGGAGGGCCGGTACCCGTATCTGTGGTTGGACGCCAAGATCGAACGGGTCCGCGAGGCCGACGGGCGGGTCAGGTCCAAGGCCCTGGTGGTGGCCTACGCGGTCCATGAGGCCGGGTACCGGGAGGTGATCGGCGTCGATGTCGGGGCCACCGAGTCCGGGGCGTTCTGGCGGGAGTTCCTACGCGGCCTGGTCGCCCGCGGCCTGCACGGCGTGGAGCTGGTCATCAGCGACGCCCACCAAGGCCTCAAGGCGGCGATCCAGCAGGTCCTCGGCTGCCCGTGGCAGCGGTGCACCGTGCACTTCCTACGGGAGATGTGCGGGCACGTCTCACGCGGCCAACAAGGGATGGTCGCCGCCGCGCTGCGGCAGATCTTCAACGCGACCGACCAGCAGGAGGCCCGGGTGATCAGCCGGGAGGTCACCGCCCGCCTGGAACCGGTCGCCGCAGGCAAGATCAGCCGGCTGCTCGGCGACGCCGAGGACGAGTTGATCGCGTTCTATGCGATGCCCAAAGAGCACTGGACCAAGCTCAGGTCCACCAACCCGCTGGAGCGCGTCAACCGCGAGATCGCCCGCAGAAGCGACGTGATCGGGATCTACCCCAACGACGCCGCCCTGATCCGCATGGCGACCAGCCTTCTCATCGAGCAAAACGACGAATGGCTGGTCGGCCGCAAATACCTCTCCGAGGCATCCATGGCCCTCGTGCTCGAACCCACCACACCCGCCACCGAGCCCCAACAACTGCCGGCGAGCGCAGCATGAGCACCACCCCGATGTAGCGTTACCCCACCGACGCGCGGAGCTACACCACACCCCGGGACGCAACTTCTCCGCCTGACGGGACGCGGCTGCGCTCCAAATTGGGGATGGTGCAGGGTGTGAGTCCTCCCGATCCATGGATGGGGAGGTTCGGCTCAGGTCCGCGCAGCCCGCAAGGGCGCTGTGGTAGCGATCAACGATCCGGACCCGCCATACGGAGCGTGATTGTCAGAGGGCAACTCTGTGAGAAGCCCGTCATTCCCGCCGCGGATCTCTCAGATATGCCTTCGGGACGTGACCCGGGCCCGCCGGGGTGTCCAGCTCCACCCATTTGCGGCCGCCGCGGCGGCGCGGGCGGCGTCGCGACCACACCGGGACCGCGTCCCAGCGCAGCAGGAAGCGCACCGGCGCGCCGCCCTTCGGGCGCACCAGCGTGTGCAGGAGCATCCCCGGGGCCACGCCGGTGACGGCGAACGGGATGTGCCTGCGGCGCCGGCGCACCACCAGCCCGGCGGCGAGGAAGGTCCACGCCCCGCCCAGCGAGAGCAGGCGCACCGGCACGTTGAGGTCGCCCACCGACTGCAGCACACGCAGCGGGGCCTGCAGGGACACCGTCACGCGCGGCCGCGGCCCGGCGGCCGTCCCCTTGGCCGCGCCCGGCTGGCCCAGGCGGGGCACCAGGTTGGAGCCCAGCCGCCGGGAGGCGGACTGCGCGGCGGTGAGGCCGGGCTTCGGGTGCGGGGGGGCCGGAGTGGGTTTGGGTGCGGGTTTGGGGGTGGGGGTGGTGG
>JAXLSS010000006.1:0-142818 GCA_046330395.1 Thermoleophilia bacterium | reverse complement strand
GAGGGCGCGCGTGCGGTCGGCAAGACATCGACCGCGCGGCAGCGGGCGGCGACCGCCTTCGATCTGGACACAGAGCCGGCGCTGGCACTGCTCACCGCCGACGTCGATCGGGCGCTGCGACAAGCGCCACCGGTCCTCATCGACGAGTGGCAACGTCACCCGCCCGTGTGGGACCGGGTTCGCCGCGCCGTCGATGACCGCGACCCACACGGACCGTTCCTGCTGACCGGCTCGGTCGCCCCGAAGGGGACGGAGATCCACACCGGAGCCGGACGCATCATCCCTTTGCGGATGCGTCCCCTCTCCCTGGCCGAGCGGTGGCCGGATCTGGCAACGGTCAGCCTCGGGGAACTGCTCGCCGGCGCTCGACCGGCCGTCGGAGGAACCAGCGCGCTGAGGCTGGCCGACTACACGGATGAGATCGTCCGGTCCGGCTTTCCCGGCCTCCGCGACCTTCCCACGCGCCTGCGCCGGGCCCAGCTCGAGGGCTATCTCCAGCGCGTCATCGATCGGGACTTCCCCGAACTCGGTCACCAGCCACGCAATCCCGCCGCGCTGCGCCGATGGATGCAGGCCTATGCGGCCGCGACCGCGACCACGGCCACCTGGGAGAAGCTTCGCGACGCCGCAACGGGTGGCGAGGGTCAGAAACCCGCTCGCACCGCGACCCAGCCGTACCGGGACATCCTCGAGCGCCTCTACGTGCTCGACCCCGTACCGGGATGGAAACCCACACGCAACCGCATCGCGCGCCTGACCGAGCCTCCCAAGCATCATCTGGCCGACCCGGCCCTGGCCGTCACGCTCCTCGGCCTCACCGCCGACCACCTCCTGGCGGGCGACGAGCCGCGATCCGTGATTCCGCGTGATGGATCGTTCCTCGGCGCGCTCTTCGAGTCGCTCGTCACGCAATCCGTGCGGGTGTACGCCCAGGCGGCCGAAGCGGTCGTGGGGCATCTGCGCCGGTTCAGCGGCGAACACGAGCTGGACCTCATCGTCGAGCGCGGCGACGGCCGGATCGTCGCGATCGAGGTGAAACTGAACCCCACTCCCCGGGACGACGATCTCAAGCATCTGCACTGGCTGCGCTCGGAGATCGGCGACGACCTCCTCGACGCCGTCGTCGTGACGACCGGCGCCGAGGCGTACCGGCGGCCGGACGGTGTCGCGGTGATTCCCGCCGCCCTTCTGGGCCCGTGATCTCCCGCGACCGCGGGGGTGGTTTGCCCGCGTGCGTCCGGCGACCCGGTCGATATATCGTGACCCCATAAATACGCAATGCGAGGGGGCGACCCATGAGCGTGCACGAGCAGCTGTTCGTCACCGACGCCGGGGTCCTGGGCACTCGCGAGGCATTCGGCGAGGGCCTGGGGCTCAACGTCGCGCAGGATCTTGTTCGCCGCCGGGAGGGCACGGTGGCCCACATGGTCCGGGTTGAGGAGGTGGTGAGCCGCGACGGGTTCGTGTGCGAGCTGCGGACGAACGCCGGCAGGTTCGAGGTGCGCGTGGTGTGTGAGCAGTGCGACATCGCGTTCGTCACCTCCCATGGCACGTCCGACTGGCGGGCGTCCGTGCCGGTGCTGGACTCCGGCGAGGGCGACTGGGAGTTCGCGATGCCGGTGATCGAGCAGGCCGCGCACGCGGCGCGGACTGCGGGCCTCTACTTCGAGGCCGGTGCGGTCACGCAGGTGCAGCTGGGGGGTGCGGTGGAGGCCTGACCGCACCGCATCTCGGCCCCCCGGCGGTCAGCCGGCCGGGGGGCCGCCGTGGGCCAGCGCCTCGGCGTCGGCGGCGGTGAGGGTGAAGGGGTCCAGCGCGGTGAGCCACCACGTGGCGCCCGCGGCCGCCCACGGGGCCGGGGCCCCGCCGGGCGGGCGCATCACCACGAGGTCGAAGCCGTCCAGTGAACCGCGCATGCCGGTGAGCACGCCCGCCAGCTCGGCCAGCTCCTCCGGGCGCTCCACCTGGATGGGGAACATGCCGTCCCGGGCGACGGCGCGGCGGAGGGGCGCCCGGTTGGGCCACCGGCCCGCCACCCACACCGGGATGCGCGGCTGCACCGGGGTGGGCAGAAACCGGACGCCGTCGGCGGTGTAGTGCTCGCCGCGGTGGTGCACCGTCTCGCCGCTCCACAGCGCGTCGAGCACCTGCAGCGCCTCGTCCAGCATCCGGCCCCGCACGCGGTCGTCCATCTCCTCGCCGAAGGCCGACAGCTCGCGCCCGCTGGTGTCCAGCCCCAGGCCCACACCCACCACCAGGCGGCCCTCCGACAGATGGTCCAGGGTGGTGAGGGCGCGCGCCAGCACGTGGGGCCGGCGGCGGGCCAGCGGCGTCACCAGCGCCCCCAGGCGCACGCGCCGCGTGGCGGCCGCGATGCCCGCCAGCGCCACCCAGGGGTCGGCGGCGGCGCGGACGGGCTCCCGGTAGACGATGTGGTCCCACAGGAACACCCCGTCCCAGCCGGCGTCCTCGGCGGCCACCGCCAGCCGCAGTAGCAGCGCCGGGTCGGACAGATCGTCGAACGGGGGCAGGAACAGGCCGAAGCGCATGCGGGGATGCAATCCCACCGGGCCGCCGGCGCGCAATCGCGCCGTTCGCCCGGGTGTGGGTTCAGGCGTTCCCGGGGTCGGCCACCACGGCGGCCATGGCGTCCAGCAACGCCGTGTTCTCCTCCGGCAGGCCGATGGTGATGCGCAGGGCGTCCGGCGCCCCGAACGGGCCGGCGGGGCGCACGATGACACCGTGCGACAGCAGGGCCGTGTTGAGCCGGCCGGCGCGCTCGGCACCGCCGACGGGCACCAGCACGAAGTTTGCGGTGGAGGGCACCGGTGCCAGGCCCAGGGCCCGCAACCCGGCGTCCACCCGGGCGCGCTCGGCCGCCACCTCGGCCATGCGCGCCGGCAGCAGGCGCACGCCGTCGCGCAGGCTGGCCACCGCGGCGGCCTGGGCCAGCGCGTTGACGTCGAAAGCGTTGCGCACCTTGCCCAGCTCGGCCAGCAGCTCCGGCGGCGCCACCATGTACCCGATTCGGGCACCGGCCAGACCGTAGGCCTTGCTGAACGTGCGGGTCACCACCAGCCGGCGTCCGGCCCGCACCAGGGCCACCCCGTCATGGCCTCCCGGGGGCAGGTACTCGAAGTAGGCCTCGTCCAGCACGGGCAGCACGTGCCCGGGAAGGGCGTCCAGGAACGCGGCCAGGGCGTCGGCGCCCACGGCCCCGCCGGTGGGGTTGTTTGGGCTCACCACCACCACCAGCTTGGTGGCCGGCCCCACCAGGGCCGCCAGGGCGTCCAGGTCGTACGCGCCGTCGGCGCCGGGCGGCGCGGTGCGCACCGTGGCGCCCATCGTGTCCGCGCCCTGTCGCCAGGAGATGAACGACGGCCAGCCCATCACCAGCTCGTCGCCGGGGTCCAGCAGGGCGAGGCACATCAGCTTGATGAGGCTGTCCACGCCGTTGCCGGGCAGGATGCGATCGGCCGGCACGCCCAGGTGGCCGGACAGCGCGTCCCGCAGCGCCCAGGCGCCCGGGTCCGGGTACAGCCGCAGGCCCTCGGCGGCCCCCCGGATGGCCTCCACGGCTGCCGGGAAGGGCGGGTAGGGCCCCTCGTTGGACGCCAGCTTGACGATGCGGTCCAGGCCCAGCTCGCGGCGCACGTCCTCGATGGGGCGCCCGGGCTCGTAGGCCGCCACGCCGGCCAGGGCCGGTCGGGCCAGGGAGGTCAGCGGCGTCGGCTCGTCCACGGGCGGCGATGATACAAGCGGACCGCGGCCGCTCATGCCGCATAGACTGGCCCGGATGGAGACCCGCGACCTGGGACTGTTCCCCCTGGAGATGGTGCTGGTGCCGGGGGAGCGCATCCCGCTGCACATCTTCGAACCCCGGTACCGGCAGCTGTACGCCGACTGCGTGCTGGGCGACCGCCCCTTCGTGCTGGTGCGCGCCGAGGAGGGCGTGGCGTCGCGCATCGGGTGCAGCGCGCGGTTCGACGAGCTGCTGCAGCGTATGGAGGACGGCCGCCTGCACGTGCTGGTGGTGGGCGTCGAACCCGTGGAGATCGTGGAGGAGACGCAGGGCAGCCTGTACTTCTCGGCGCTGTGCGGCTCGCTTCCCGATGTGGCCGAGCAGCCCGACGCGGAGCTCGCCGCGCTGGTGACCCGCCGGTTCGGCGACCTCACCCAGCAGCTCACCGGCGAGCGCCGGGAGATGCCCACCCCGGCGGGCGTGCCCCTGTCCTACGCGGTGGCCTCGGTGGTGGAGATCCCGGCGCCCATCAAGCAGCGGTTGCTGGAGACCCGCAGCGAGAACGAGCGCCTCGACGCCGTGGCACGCTCGCTGGACGTGCTCACCCGCGCCGCCCAGCGCACCGAGATGGCCGCCGAGCGCGCCAAGACCAACGGCAAACTCCATTAGGAAATGACGCCCACCGCCCGCCCCGACGACGTCAACGAACTGCGCGACGCCGCGGGCACGGCGGCGGTGCGGGGGGAATGCGGGCTGGTGTGGGTGGAGGGCCCCGACGCGGCCGCGTTCCTGCACGGCCTGCTCACCTGCGACGTGGCGGCGTTGCCGGTGGGCGGGGTCGCCGACGGGCTGCTGCTGGACGACCGCGGGCATCCGCGCGCCGCGGCCCGGGTGCTGCGCGACGCGCCCGAGGGGTTCACCCTGGTGGCCTCCCCGGCCGAGGCCGCGGTGCTGGCCGAGGACTTCATCCGGTTCCAGCACTCAGAGGACCTGGAGGTGATCGGACCCGAGCCCTCCGCCGTGCTCACCGTGGGCGGGCCGGCCACCCTGGACGGCGCGGTGACCGTGCCCGGCTGGGTGCCCGGCACCACCGACCTGGTGGTGGACGACCCCGAGGCCGCACTGGAACGGCTGGGGGCGCGCGCGGTGCCCGCGGAGGCCCTGGAGGTGCTGCGCGTGGAGCGCGGCGTGCCCCTGGTGGGCGTGGAGACCGGCCCGCGCAGCCTGGTGCAGGAGGTGGGGCTGGAGGCGCGCACCGTGAGCTTCACCAAGGGGTGCTACCTGGGCCAGGAGACCGTGGCGCGCGCCCAGCACGCGGGCAGGTGCAGCGGCGCCTGCGCGGCGTGTCGGCATCGCAGCCGCTGGCGGTGGGGCCGAGGTGCGCGGCGAGGCCGGTGCGGTGGGCACCATCACCAGCGCCGTGGTGAGCCCCGACCACGGCCCCATCGGCCTGGCGGTGCTGCGGCGCGCGGTGCAGCCCGGTGCGCGGGTGAGCGTGGACGGGGTGACGGGCCCCGCCACCGTGGTGGAGCTGCTGCTCCGATGAGCGACCGCGGCATGCAGGACATGCTGGGGCCCGTGGGCGTGGCCGCCCTGGGCGCCGCCTGTCGCGCCCTGGAGGTGAGCCACCCCGGCACCGACGCCGCCCTGGCGTGGGCGCGGTGGACGCCCACCGAGTGGAAGTTCACCTTCCGGCAGCGCGTGCCCCCGCGACGGCTGGCGCTGCACGTGCCGCACGACGGGTCGGATGTGGTGATTCGCCTCTGGCCTCACCGACCGCCCGGACGTGTGACGCCCCGGCGGATTTGGGGTCAGCCTGGATCCGTCGAGGGATCGTGGATGCGGGGCGTTCGAGCGCGGAGTCAGGCGGATTCCTGGACGCATCCGCAGGGTGACCCCTCGGATCGGCCGGGAATCCGCATGGCGACAGCGATCGGGCGCATCCGCGCCGCGAGAACCGACGGATTCAGGCTCAGTGCGCCAGCAGCACCTTGATGGCCACGACGGCCACGCCCAGCACCGCGTCCACCACGCCGCTGGCCACGGCGCCCAGCGGTCCCATCCCCGCCTGGGTGCCGAACAGCACCCCCAGCGCGAACAGGGTGGCCACGCCGGCCCACGCGGCGCCGGTGAAGGCGGCGTCGTGACCCATCAGCCCGATGGCACCGCACAGCAGCACCAGGGCCACCGGCACGCAGGCCAGCAGCTGCGGCAGTTGCTCGGCCCCCAGGTGCAGCACCTGCCGGGGCGTCAGCCACCGCCCCGCGCCGTGGCGGGTCTGCACCCCCTCGGCGTACACGTGGGCCACCCAGAAGGCGCCACAGGAACCCACCAGCGCCAGGGCCCCCTCACCGGGACCCAGGGAGCGGTCCAGCGAGAGGCCCGCCGCCAGCGCGGTGGCCAGCACCGCGCCGTACACCGCGGGCGCGGCATCGAACCGCAGCGGTGCCGGCGGTGACGCCGGTTCAGGCGAAGACGAGCTCATCATCCAGCTCGCCCGCCTCGATGCGCTTGCGCACGTTGGCGAGGGCGAGCTCGTAGACGATGGGGATGAGCCGGTCGCTGGGGCCGTCCGGGGCCTCGGGGTCGCGCGCGTGCACGCTGACCCTGCCGACGAAGCACGTCTTGATGCACACCGTGCGCTCGCCCTGCAGCACGTGCACAGGGAACCCCCACAGCATGGGCGCCGTGTCCGACAGCGACGTGCGCACGGCCTCGGGCACCAGCCGGTACTCCTGGCCGCCCACCTCGATGGTCAGCTCCGTGTCGATAGGTCCACCACCTCTCCGTCGGAGGTCACGCCCGCCGCGGCGCCGCCGCGGCGCGGATCCCCCGCACCCCACAGGTCCCCGCCGATGGTGCCGACGGCGCCGACCCCCCCGAAGAAGAGGTTCATGCCGCCCCACCTGCGCAGACGATACCCGGCGCCGGTGAGCCGCACGCACACGTCCTCGGGCACGCCGCCCTCCACATCCACCCCGTCGCCCTCCGGGTGCACGCGGGGACGCGCGACCGCGTCGTGCACGCCCATGCCCCCGTCCACGATGCTCACGATGGTCTGGGTGATGGCCGAGCGCAGGCGGTTGGACCCGGCCGAGCCCAGCACCACCAGCGGGCGCCCGCCGCGCTCCACCAGGGTGGGGGCCATCATGGAGGTCATGCGCCGCCCCGCCGGGATGCGCCCGAACCCACCCGGGTTGAGGTCCTCCTCACCCAGCATGTTGTTGAGCAGGAAGCCCAGCCCCGGCAGCATCACGCCCGACCCGGCGCCGTTGCTGGACGACACCGCCGCCACCCCGCCCTCGGCGTCCATCACGCTGACGTGGGTGGTGCCCGTGGGGGCGCGCGAGGCCGGGGCCCCGGGCGCGGGCTCACCGTCACGGATGCGGCGCCACAGGCGCGCCACGTACTCCGGGTCGTGCAGCTGGGTGGCGAACGCCTCGTCGCGCAGGGCGTTGGCCGCGGCACCCGCGGCGGTGACGCCCAGGTAGTGCGCCGCCTCGTCGGCCGGGGCGGGCCGACCGGCCAGGTGCGCCAGGGCCGCGGCGATGAGGATGCCGCCCGAGGAGGGCGGCGGGTTGGTGTGCAGGGTCACGTCGCGGTAGTCCAGCCGCACGGGCTCCCGCTGGATCACCCGGTAGGCGGCGATGTCCTCGCGGGTCACGAGCCCGCCGAGGCGCTCCAGGCCGTCCACGATCTCGCGCGCCAGCCAGCCGTCGGGTTCCATGGCGGCCGCGCCGGTGTCGCCGATGTGCCGCAGGGTGTCGGCGAGCTCTGGCAGCACCACGCGGTCACCCTCGGTGAGCACCCTCCCGTCCGGCGCGTACACGGCCGCCGAGGTGGGCGTGGGGTGAGCATCCCGCCCAGGATGGTGTGCAGGTAGCCCGCCGGCGCCGACAGCACCACGCCCTCGCGCGCCAGCCCCACCGCCGGCTCCACCAGCAGGGGCAGCGGCACGCGCCCGAACCGGCGCCACGCCGTGCACAGGCCCTGCACCATGCCGGGCACGGCCACCGACGCGGGCCCGATGTGGAACACCTGGTCGGCGTCGCCGAACGGCACGGTGAAGGCGTGCAGCATGTCCGGGCTGAGCGCCCGCCCGTGCGGCCCCAGGCCGGGGGCCGCCACGAAGAAGTCCAGCACGGTCACCGGTCCGCCCGGGGGGCGCACCAGCATGAAGCCCCCGGCGCCGGGCCCGGTGAGCGGGCTCTCGGCCACCGCGGCGGCGAACGCGGCGGCGATGGCCGCATCAACGGCCGAACCGCCGCGGGAGAGGGCCTGCGCCCCCGCGCGGGCGCAGGCCCGGTGACCCGCTGCGACGACCCCCCTCAGCGAAGGGGCCACGACACGGACCCGGTCAGTAGATGCGTGAGGCCATCACCTGCGCGGCCGGCTGGCCGCCCACGTTGGGACGTGCCACGGAGCCCGGCACGATCGGCACGGGCCGCACGGGGCGGCTGGGCGCCGGCTCGCTGCGGGGCGGCGCCACCGGCTGGGCGCGCTCACCCGACAGGTTGGCGGCCACCACCGTGACCCACACCTGGCCCGACAGCTCGGGGTCGATGTTGGCGCCGAAGATGATGTTGGCCTCCGGGTCGGCGGCCGCGGCCACCACCTCGGCGGCCTCGCTCACCTCCAACAGCGACAGGTCCGGCCCGCCGGTGATGCCCAGGAGCACCCCCTTGGCGCCGTCGATGGGCGTCTCCAGCAGCGGCGAGGAGATGGCGGCCTGGGCGGCCTCGGCGGCGCGGTTGCCGCCACCGGCGTAGCCGATGCCCAGGATCGCCGAGCCGGCGTCCCGGATCACGGTGCGCACGTCGGCGAAGTCCAGGTTGATGAGCCCGGGCAGGGTGATGAGGTCGCAGATGCCCTGCACGCCCTGGCGCAGCAGGTCGTCGGTGACCCGGAACGCGTCCACCATGCTGGTGCCGCGCTCAAGCACGTTCATCAGCCGGTCGTTGGGGATGACGATCACCGTGTCGGCGGCCTCGTGCAGCCGCTGCAACCCCTCCTCGGCCGCCCTCACGCGGCGGGCGCCCTCGAAGCCGAACGGCTTGGTCACCACCGCCACGGTGAGCGCGCCCATCTCGCGGGCGATCTTGGCCACCATGGGGGCCCCGCCGGTGCCGGTGCCGCCACCCTCGCCGGCGGCGATGAACACCAGGTCGCTGCCGCGCAGCACGCGGCGGACGTGCTCCTCGCTCTCCTTGATGGACTGCTCGCCCTTATCGATGTCGCCGCCCGTGCCGCGCCCCTTGGTGAGCTCGGCGCCCACGGGGATGGACACGTCGGCGTCACAGCTGGCCAGCGCCTGGCGGTCGGTGTTGACCGCCACGAACTCGACGCCGCGCAGGCCGGCCTGCACCATGCGGTTGATGGCGTTGCAGCCGGCGCCGCCCACGCCCACCACGCGGATCACGGCCAGATAGTTGTTGACGTCGCTGGGCCGGTACGGGGGCTCCGGGGCCATCAGCGTCTCGGCCGGCACGGGGGCCGGGGCCGGATGGGCGGCCGCCTCCGTGTTGCGGAACAGCTCGGTCAGCGCCCCCTCGCGCATGCTCGCGCGTTCGTTGCGAATCGTCATGCGCGCACCTCCTCACGCTCGGGACGCAGCTCCCGGGCAATCACCTCCCGCGCAAGCTGGCGATACCAGCGCGCGGCCTGTCCGTTGGGGTCGTAGGCGAGCACGCTGCTCCCCCGCACCGGGGCCTCGGCGAACCGGATGGTCTTGCCGATCCGGACGTCGTACACCACGTCCCCGAAGTTCTGGCACAGCACCTCCACGGCCTCCCGGCCGTGCACCGTGCGCCCGTCGTACATGGTGGGCACGATGCCCACGATCTTCACGTCCGGGTTGAGGTTCTCCCGCACCTGCTCCAGCGTGTTCTGCAGCTGGGCCAGGCCGCGCAGCGACAGGTACTCGCACTGCACGGGCACGATCACGCCCTGGGCGGCCACCATCGCGTTGATGGTGAGCAGGCCCAAGGAGGGCGGGGTGTCCAGCAGGATCACGTCGTAGGCGTGCCGCAGCATGGCCAGCGAGCGTTGCAGGGCGCGTTCCCGCCCGATGGTGGCCGACAGGGCCAGCTCGGCGCCGGCCAGCTCGATCCCGGCGGCGGCCACGTCGATCTCGCGGACGTGCAGCACCTCGGTCATCGGCACCCCGCCCACCAGCACGTCGTACATGGTGTGGTCCAGGTGCTCCACGTCGATGCCCTGACTCATCGACAGGTTGCTCTGCGGGTCGAGGTCCACCGCGAGCACCCGGTAGCCCTGCTGGCGCAGCGCCACGCCCAGGTTGACGGTGGTGGTGGTCTTCGCCACCCCGCCCTTCTGGTTGGCGAGCGCGAGAACGACTGCTTGGTGTGACATGAGCTGCCTCTGGCGAGCGGTCGGGGACCTTCCCGGCGCTGATTCGCCTTGGAGGAGGGAAGTCCTTGTCTTGGAGGCGGGTGCATTTCCCGGGCGCGGTGCGCCCGGGAAATGCATTGGGGCGTTCCGTCGCGCCTGCTTTAGAGAAACGGGCGCATGCGCCGGGTTCCAATGCGCCCATGCGGATGCACGGGGCGCTCTCACTGTTGTGGCGCGGCGCCCTTTGAACTGCGGCGCTCCGCCGGTTCAAAAGCAATGCGCCCATGCGGTGCACGGGGCGCCTTTTCTGTTGCCACTCGGTCCTGCGGGCGTTCCCTTTCTTGGGCGCATGCGCCCTGTCTCAATGCGCCCATGCGATGCACGGGGCGCCTTTTCTGTTGTGGCGCGGCGCCCCGGGAGCGACCCGCCACTGCCTTTACTGCGGGGGCAGCAGTTGGTCCAGGCGTACCGGCTTTGCCAGGTAGCCCGCGTCTTGGGCCGCTTCCAGCAGGCCCTGTGCGCCCGACCTGTTGATCGCCGTGGTCGGGATGTTCGCCCGGTCGGCCTGGATCAGGGTGTCTCGGCTCAGCTTGTTGCTCTTCACCAGCGCCATGTATGCGTCGGCCACCGCGCCGGGGTCCCTGGCAACCTGCACCGCCTGGCGGTTGGCCTCCAGGAGCTGGCGCACCTGCTCCGGGTGGTCCTTCGCGAAGGCCGTCCGCACCACCAGCACGGTGGTGGGGGTGGTGCCGTCCATCACCCGGTCGGCGGGGATCAGCACCTCCGCCAGGCCCGCGGACACCAGCTGGGTGCCCCACGGCTCCGGCACCATGGCGCCCTCCAGCGCGCCCCGGGTGAACGCGGTCTTGAGGTCGGCGTTGCGCACCCGCACCATGTGGATGTCGTTGTGCCCGGTGCCCACGGTGAGCGCGGCGTCGGTGACGATGCGCCGCAGGGTGAGGTCCTGCGTGTTGCCGTACCCGGGGAAGGCCACGTTGCGGCCGCGCAGGTCGCGCAGGGTGTGGATGCCCAGCCCCGTCCGCACCACCAGCACCGCCCCGGACTGGCCGGCGCCGGAGATCACACGGCTGGTGCCGGGCGCCCGGCTGAGGGTGGTGATCACCGGGCCCATGCCGAAGTAGCTGGCGTCGATGGAGCCCGACAGCATTGCGGCCACGGCCTCGGTGCCCGTCGCGAACTTCTCGGTCTTCACCTTCATGCCGGGGATGCGGTCGGTGAAGATCTTCTGCTGGATGCCCACCAGGGCGGGCCCGTTGGTGATGTTGGCCAGGTACCCAAGCCGGAGCGTGCGGCCGTCACCGCCCCCGCCGCCGCACCCGGCCCCGGCAAGGGCCGCCGCCACGGCGGCCAGGCCGGCGCACACCCCCGCGATGCGCGTCCGGATCATGTGGGTGTGGCCAGACCCCAGCGGTGCTTCACCCACCGCTCGAACCGGGTGAACCCGACCTGCTCGATGACGATGCCGATGAGCGAGATCACCATGATCACACCGATCACCAGCTGGATGTTGTTCAGCTCGCGCCCCTGCTCCAGCAGCTGGCCCAGGCCGTTGTTGCCGCCCACGATGAGCTCCGCGGCCATCAGCGACCGCCAGGCGAACGCCCAGGACAGCCGCAGCCCGGTGACCAGCGCCGGCACGGCGGCGGGCAGGATCAGGGTGCGCTGGTAGAAGACGCCGCGCGCGCCCATGGCCTTGCCGGCCAGCCGCAGGGTGGGCGACACCTGGTGCACCGCGCCGTAGGTGGCCAGCATCATGGGCTTGAAGGTGCCGAACGCGGTGATGGCCAGCACCGCCGCCGACCCGAACCCGAACCACAGGATGGCCAGCGGCAGGAACGCGATGGTGGGCACGGCCTGCAGGCCGGCCAGCAGCGGGCGGATGCCGTCCTCCAGGAACGGCACGGCCGACGTGGCCAGCCCCAGCACCACGGCCACCAGCACGCCCCCTGCCCAGCCCTCCAGCAGCCGCGTCATGGTGGAGATGACGTTGCCCACCAGGTCGCGGTCGGTGAACGTGGTGCCCAGCTCGGTCCACACCGACGAGGGGCTGGGCAGCTTGTAGGACGCCACCCACCCGGCCGCGGTGATGAGCCACCACAGGCCCAGAAGCAGCGCGACGAACCAGAGGCGGCGCACCACCCACACGGCCCCACGCACCGCCATCCGTCCCACGTCGGGGCGCGCCGGGGAGTCGGTGACGGCGGTCATCCCTCCGCCCCCGCGGTGGCGGCCGCTTCACGTCCCGCCAGGCGCCCCTCCTCGTGGGCCTCCTCGCGCATGCGCTCCAGCATGTCGTTGCGGATGGCCGCCAGGCGCGGGTCGCTCTCGCTGCGCGGGCGGTCCACGTCCACGGTGTAGCGCTTCACGATGCGCCCGGGCCCGCTGGACAGCAGATAGACGGTGTCGGCCAGGAAGGCCGCCTCCATCAGGTTGTGGGTCACGAACACCACGGCGGGGCGCGTGTCCAGGTAGATGCGCTGCAGTTCCTCGTGCAGCACGGTGCGGGTCTGCGGATCCAGCGCCGAGAACGGCTCATCCATCAGCAGCAGCTTGGGGCGCAGCACCAGGGCCCGGGCGATTGCCACCCGCTGGCGCATGCCGCCGGACAGCTCGTGGGGGTGTCGGTGCGCCACGGCGTCCAGATGCACCATGGCCAGGGCCTCCGCGGCCCGCTCGCGCCGCTCCGCCTTCGGCACCCGCTGCGCGCGCAGGCCGTACTCCACGTTGTGCTGCACCGTGAGCCAGGGCATCAGCGCCGCGTCCTGGAACACCATCGCCCGCGGTCCGCCGGGGCCCACCACGGGCTGGCCCTCCAGCTCGATGCTGCCGGTGTCCGGCGGCAGCAGGCCGGCGATCATGGACAGCAGCGTCGACTTGCCGCAGCCGGACGGCCCCACCAACGAGACGAACTCGCCCTCGGCCACGTCCATGCTGGTCTCGGTGAGGGCCAGCACCCCGGAGCCGTACCGCTTGCTCACCGCGTTGACGCGCAGGGCGGGTGCCGCGGCCGCCCCCGGTGCCCCCTCGGGGGGCTCGGCGTACACTGCTCGGAACCCTCGGATCATGCGCCCGGACCCCTCTGGCGGGAAAATTGCGGCGCGTAGCTTATCGACTGGATAAGCGAGGCATCCGGTCCGGTGGGGGCATTGGTCCCTCCGCCCCGCCTCAGGGCGTGATCACGAACCCCGTGATCAGCAGCCCCGCCATCCACACGGCCGCCGTGGTGAGGCCCACCGCCACGGCCGCCACCGACAGGCGCCGGCCGTCGATGCGTCCCGCCGAGGCGTCGCAGTCGAGGCGGCCGCACATCCCCATCGCCGCACCCAGGGCGGCCAGGGGCGCCAGGAGCACCCCCAGCAGCGCCAGCACCAGCCCCGCCACGGCGAAGCGCTGCGGCCCGGCGCGGCCGTCGTCGCCGCCGGCGGGCGCCACGAACCGGGCCGCGGCCACCATGGTGCCCGTTGCCGCCAGCACGGCCGCGGCGGCCACCAGCCACCAGCCGGCGCGCAGGTCCACGTGCACACCGGCCCGCAGGTCGCCGGAGGTGCGCGTCCCGATCATCACCAGCATCAGCAGCACCGCGGCGCCGGCGGCCGTGCCCAGCGCGGCCAGCCGCACCCACACCCGCCCGTGCCACACCATGCCCGCGGCGGCCACCAGCAGGACCGCTCCCACCACCGGGATGGCCACCGACGACCGGTAGCTCACCGCCGCCTGCTGGGTGAGCGTGCGTCCCATGGCCACGACGGCCAGCACGCCCGCGGTCCCCACCAGGGCGGCCGCCAGGCGCATCACCGCATGGGCGGGGTACCCGCGACCCGGGGCGGCGGGCGCCGCCGGGGACGGACCGGGCACCGGGCCCGGCACCGGCGGGGGCGGCTGCCGGTGGGCCCGTGCCACCCACCCCTCCGGCAGCGGGGATGAGGTGGTCTGCCCCTCCCTGCTCACCCACTCCGTCCAGTCGCGGCCATCCCAGTACCGCAGCCGGTCGGGCTCCACCGGGTCGCCGAACCAGCCCGCGGGCACACCACCCATCGCCACCCGTCCACACCCCACGCCCCGAAGCGAGGCACCGAAACCGACAGAACGGGCGCGATCCTAGCGCGGAGGGGTGATGGACACCCCCGGCGATCGGAGAGTTCGGGGCCTTCCGGGACGTCCGAGCGGAGGGGTTTCCCGCGGCCGGCGGATCAGGCGGGCGGCAGCTCCAGGCGTCGCTGGCCCGCCCACGCGGCGGCCTGCGACCGGCGCTGGAAGCCCAGCTTGCGCAGCAGCTGGGACACGTGGTTGCGCACCGTCTTCTCGGACAGGTGCAGCACCTCGCCGATGGCCCGGTTGGTGTAGCCCTCGGCGATCAGCGCCAGCATGCGCCGCTCGCGGTCGGTGAGCCCGGCGAGCTCTGCCTCGGCCTGCTTGGCCGAGAGCTCCCGGAATTGCGACAGCAGCGTGCCGGCGGCGCGCGGGTCCAGCGAGCTCTCCCCCGCCGCCGCGTCGCGGATGGCCTGGGTGAGGCGGTCCGAGTCGGCCTGCTTGAGCAGGTAGCCGGAGGCCCCGGCCATGACCGCGCCCACGATGGCCTCCTCGTCCTGGTAGGAGGTGAGCATCACCACGCGCACCTCGGAGTTGTCGGCCTTGATGCGCCGGCAGGCCTCCACACCCGAGCCGTCGGGCAGACGCACGTCCATCAGCACCACGTCGGGACGGGCCTGGGATGCGAGGTGCACCGCCTCGGCCACCGTTCCCGCCTCGCCCACCACCCGGAACCCGCTGGTGTTGGCCAGGAGGGTCTTGAGTCCGATGCGCACCACCGCGTGGTCGTCGACGACCAGCACGCGGATGGATTCGCTGCCTGTGGTGCTCATGACGGGATCACCTCTGGGAAGGGTCGGTGGGGTGGGACAAGCTCGGGGAACTCGGAATCGAGGGGCACCGACACCACGATGCGCGTGTCGCCGGGTGCGCCGTCGATGGTGAGGCGCCCACCCATGCGCCGGGCGCGCTCGCGCATGTTGCGCAGGCCCTGCCCGCCGTGGTCGCCGGCGGGCGGCACCAGGCCGCGGCCGTCGTCGCCCACCACCAGCTCCAGCTCGTCGGGCGCGAACGTGAGCGACACCATGGTGGCGGTGCAGTGGGCGTGGCGGGCGGCGTTGGACAGCGCCTCGCGCAGGATGTGCTCCAGGTGGCGGCCGGCCCCGTCGGGTATGGGGCCTGACACCGCGACGCCGCCCACGCGCACCTGCGTGGTCACGCCGGTCTCCTGCGAGAACTCGGTGGCCAGGTTGCTCAAGCGGTCGGCGATGCCGGTGGGCGTGTCGGGGGTCTCGGCCAGGTCGGTGATGTAGCGGCGGATGTCGTTGGTGACCGTGTTGAGGTCGGTGATGACGTCGCGCACCTCGCCGCGGATCTCCGTGTCGGGCATCCGCAGGGTGATGGCCTCCAGGTGCAGGGCCGCCGCGAAGATGGACTGGATGGTGCCGTCGTGCAGGTCGCGCCGGAAGCGGGCGCGCTCCTCGGCCACCGTGCGGGCGCGCTCCAGGGCGTCCAGGCGCTGCTTGGCCTCCACCTCGAAGATCTCCAGCAGCTTGACGGCCAGCACGCACAGGGCCAGGCCGGCGAAGCCACGCAGCAGCGCCAGGGGCACCTCGGTGGAGCCGAACAGGGTGTCGGCCCGCACCACCGAGGGCACCCACGGCGCGGGGTCGATGATGAGGCCCGCCAGCACCGCGTACACGGTGAGCACGGCGGCCATGGCGGCGGCGTAGGGCTTGATGGACACCATGCCGGCGTCGGCCAGCTCACCGCGCTGGCGCCACACGCCGGTGGCGGCCATCAGCGCGGCGGGTAGCAGCAGCACCAGTCGTGCCGACGCGCTGGCCGAGCGCTCCCAGTCGGCCACGCTCCAGCCGCGGCTGGCGCCCACCGCGGCGCTGATCAGCAGCAGACCCGCCCACGCCACGGCGGCGAGGGCGCTCACGGCGCGGCGGCGGCGCGGCGACTGCACCACCAGGCGCAGCCCGAACTCCAGCAGGAACAGGAACGCCATGGTCTGCAGCACCCCGCGCACGATCAGCAGCACGCTGATGAGGTCGGGCGCCAGGTAGCTGCGCTGCACCGGGATGAACGCCCGGCCCCACACCGCGAAGGCCTCCACGCAGGCGTACGCCGCCAGCCAGATCAGCGCGTTGGTGAGCACCAGACGACTGGCCCGGCGTCGCTGCAGCCACACGGCGAAGCCGAGGGAGAAGAAGACCAACCCGTGCGCGAACAGCAGGATGGTCTGATTTTGCTGGAAGAAGTCCCGCATCGCTCTCGTGGGTTGTGAGCTGGGGGGACCGCGTGGCCGGGATCGCGGTGAGCGGTCCCGGCCGGGGTGGGCAGGTGCGACGCCCCCGGCGTACGGGGACGATTGTACCCGGGCTAGTGGCCGACCGCCGCCTCGAGCTTGGCGCGCATCTCACCCAGCACCTCGTCGTGGGAGACCGCGATGATCTCCGGCTCCTCCAGCAGCGCCCGCTGCTCAAGCGGCGACAGGCGGTTGGTGACGTAGGGGTCGCCGAGCACCTCGCCCAGGTGACGACCCTCGCGGAGCTGGTCGGTGACGTATTCCACCAGGCGCTTGTGCTTGGCCGATTCGGTGTTGACGAGCTTCTCGATCTCTTCCTGCAGGCCCATCACAGCCCCCTGACGACGATGATCAATGGTTGACGGAAAGGTGCCCGGCCATGGCCCGCAGGCGCGCGATGCGCTCCTCCATCGGCGGGTGCGTGGAAAACATGCCCGACATGCGCTGCCCGAAGGCGGACAACGGGTTGACGATGTACAGGGGTGCGACGGCCTGATTGACCTGCATCGGGATCGTCTGGGCCCCACGCTCCAGGTGCACCAGGGCGTCGGCCAGCGGCAGCGGGTCGCCCAGGAACTGCGCCCCTGTTGCGTCCGCCCGGTACTCGCGCTGCCGTGAGATGGCCATCTGGATGATCATGGCCGCCAGCGGCGCCACGATCATGGCCACGATGGCGCCCACCGCGCCGAGCGGCCCGTTGTCCTCATCGCTGCCGCCGCCGAACAGCATCGAGAACTGCATGAAGTTGATCATCGACGAGATGGCGCCGGCGATCATCGCGGCGAAGCTGGCGATGAGGATGTCGCGGTTCTTCACGTGCGCCAGCTCGTGGGCCAGCACCCCCTCCAGCTCCCGGCGCGGCAGCGTGCGCAGGATGCCCTCGGTCACCGCCACCGCCGCGTGACGCGGGTTGCGGCCGGTGGCGAACGCGTTGGGCTGTTCGGCGGGGGTGATGTAGACGGCGGGCTTCGGGATGCCCGCCCGCGCCGACAGCGCCTCGATCATCTGGTGCAGCTCGGGGGCCTCCGCGGGGCTCACCGGCCGCGCCCGGTTCATCTTCAGCGCCATGGGGCCGCTGAACCAGTAGCCCATGAAGTTGAACGCCACGCCGATGACGGCGAACAGCAGCAGCCCGCTGGTGCCGCCCACCAGGCGTCCCACCGCCAGGAACAGGGCCGTGAGCCCCGCCATGAGGGTGAACGTGCGAAGGGTGGTGCTGAACCCCGACCCGGGGGTGCCCATGTCAGGCCTTTCGTTGGTGAGACCGTGCCCGCTGCACGGCCGCATGTCGAGTATAAGAAAGCATCCGTACCGCCGACCAAGGGCGCGACCGGGTGGCCGCGAGACGCCCCCTTGTCCCGGTACCCTGGGGCGGATGCGGTTCCGTACCCACCTGCCGTTGCTGGGCCTGGCCTGCGCGGTGGCCCTCGCCGGCTGCGGCGGCCCCACCGGCCCCGAGGACCAGGGTGGCTCCCAGGCCGACCCGGTGGCGCTGCTGCACATCCTGCCGACGCCCCCCGGTTTGGTCGATGACGGCGGCGACGCGCGCGCGGCGACCCCCGGCGAGGCGCTGGACGCCATGCTGGGCGCGGCGACCGTGACGCCCACCATGACCACGCGGGCGGCCGACGCCGGCATGGTGCGGGCCGCGGTGCGCGGCTGGCACACCCGCACCGGCGGCACGATGGTGGCCAGCGTGTCGGTGTGGCCCGCCAAGACCATCGCCGCCAACTTCGGGCTGCAGCTCACCCAGCAGCGGCTGGGCCACTCCGGGGTGAGCGCGTGGACGCCCACGCAGGTGCCGGGCAGCCAGGGGGTGCGATCCACGGGGGCCGACCACGAGCGCATCCTGTCCGCCGACGTGGGTCCCAACGTGATCGTGGTGCGCGCCACCGGGGACGTCACCGACGACACCGTGGCCGTTGCCATGGCGCGGCTGGTGCGGGTGCAGGAGGCGCGCGGCTAGCCGGTCGTCCACGGCTGCCGCCATCATCCGCCCGTGGGCAAGGACCGTTTTCTCGAGCACGGCAAGGACCGTGACCTGCAGCGCACCTACCGGGGCCGCGCCGAGCGCGACCCGGATGAGGTGCCCCTGCCCCGCATCGGGCCGGAGCGCGCCGTGGTGATCTCCTCGGTGCAGCGCGCCGACGAGGACGCCCAGGATTCGCTCACCGAGATGGGCGAGCTGCTGCGCACGGCCGGGGCCGAGGTGGATCGCACCGTGGTGCAGCAGCGCCCGCACCCCGACCAGCGGGCCTACCTGGGGCGCGGCAAGCTGGACGAGGTGAAGGAGCTGGTGGAGTCCACCAAGCCCGACCTGGTGGCGGTCGATGGCGAGCTCAGCCCGCGCCAGCAGCGCACGCTGGAGGACCGGCTGGGGGTGCGGGTGGTGGACCGCACGGCCGTCATCCTGGACATCTTCGCCCTGCACGCCACCACCGCCGAGGGCAAGCTGCAGGTGGAGCTGGCGCAGCTGGAGTACTCGTACTCCCGGCAGGAGGGGCTGTGGCAGCACCTGGAGCGCCTGGGCGGCGGCGTGGGCACCAGGGGCCCGGGCGAGACCCAGCTGGAGTCCGACCGCCGGATGCTGCGCAAGCGCATGGGCGTGCTGCGCCGCCGGCTGCGCGACCTGGACCGCAGCCGGGGCGTGATGCGCGAGCGCCGGCTGGACTCGGGCGTGCCGCGGGTGGCGCTCACCGGGTACACCAACGCGGGCAAGTCCAGCCTCATGAACGCGCTGTCGGGGGCGGACGTGGAGGTGGACGACGCACTGTTCGAGACGCTGGACCCCACCACCCGCGCCATCGAGCACCACGGCCACCGGGTGCTGCTGTCGGACACGGTGGGCTTCATCCGCGCGCTGCCGCACCAGCTGGTGGAGGCGTTCCGCTCCACCCTGGACGAGGTGCGCGACGCCGACCTGGTCCTGCACGTGGCCGACGCGTCCGAGCCGGAGCACCGGCGCCTGGCCCAGGCCACCGCGGTGGAGGACGTGCTGGAGGAGATCGGGGCGGGCGAGATCCCGCGCCTGCGCGTGCTGAACAAGGTGGACCGGCTGGACGCCGATCAGCGCCTGGCGGTGGCGGCGCGCGAGCCCGAGGCGCTCCTGACATCGGCGGTGACGGGCGAGGGCCTGGAGCAGCTGCGCGACCGGCTGGCCGACCTGGCGCGCGTGCGCCTCACCGCGGTGGACGTGGTGATCCCGTGGGCCGACGGGGCGCTGCTGTCGGAGGTGTACCGGCAGGGGCACGAGGTGCGTGAGGAGCCCACCGAGGAGGGGCTGCGGGTGACCGCGCTGCTGCCCTTGGCGGCGGCGGCACGGCTGCGCACCGCCCTGCGCGGAGCCGGCGGGTGACCCCACGCGGTCCCAGCACGGCCGAGATGCGCAACATCGGCCCCACCTCCGCCACGTGGCTGGCCGAGGTGGGCATCCACACCCCCGAGCAGCTGCGGCGCACCGGGGCCGTGGAGGCCTACCGGATGGTGAAGGCGTGGCGCCCCTGGGACGTCACGCTGATCCTGCTGTGGGCGCTGGAGGGCGCCATCCGGGACGTCGACTGGATGGACGTCAGCCCCGAACGCCGCCTGGAGCTGCGGCGCGAGGTGGAGGGCTAGCCCCCTCCCCGCGCCGGTCCCCCGTCACACGATGGTGACGGGGGTGCCCACCTCCACCATGTCGTACACGCGCTCCGCGTCGCGGATGTACATGCGGATGCAGCCGTGCGAGGCCCGCGAGCCGATGGAGTACGAGGCCGGGGTGCCGTGGATGCCCACGCCGGGCGCCGACAGCCCCATCCAGCGGGTGCCCAGGGGGTTGCCGATGCCCGGGGGCACGGGTCCCAGCCCGGCGGCCCAGCGGGAGTCCGGCGGGTACCAGGTGGGGTTGCGCTGCTTCTGGACGATGTGGAACGTGCCGGTGGGCGTGGGGTAGGCGGGCATGCCCACCGCCACGGGGAACGTGCGGATACCCGAGGAGCGCACCACGACCAGGCGGAACCGGCCCCGGTCGATGAACACCGTGGTGGGCACGCGCACCACCGCGGGCGCCACGCGGGTGAGCGGCAGCGTCAGCGCCTCGCGGGCCCCGGACGTGATGGCCCGCTGCACCTGCGTGGTGGCGGCGGCCAGATCGAGGTCCACGCCCACCCGGGAGCGGGTGATCACCACGCGCCCGTCGGCGTAGTGCACCGCGGTGTCCCGCGGGGCGATGCGGCTTGCGCGGGCGTGCCAGGCCAGCGAGGACCGCAGCTTGCGCAGGTTGACCTTCTGGGTCACCGGGATTTCCACCGGGCCGGGCGGCTGGGTGCGGCCCACGTTGAGCGCGCCCAGCACCGCGCGGTCCACCAGCGCGGTGTACCCCACCCGCGACGGGGTGACGGTGCTGCGCAGCCCCCGGATCACGATGGGCAGCGGAGCCTGGCGCGGCGCGATGGCCTCCGCGGTGACCTTGGCCACGGCGTCGGCCCGCGACAGCCCGCTCACGTCCACGCCGGCGATGCTCACGCCGGGGGCGATGACACCCGGTGCCGGCGGCGTGACGGGCGTGGTGGTGGTGGGCGTCTGCGCGAGCGCGGCTGCCGGAAGCGCAAGGGATGCGACCATCACGGCCGCATACCTCAGGGTCAACTTGACGGTCACTTTTCCCCCATATGGGCGTCTGGGGCCCGAGAAACGGCGATTGAGGGCGCAATGTAGTGGTTTGCCCGCGAACCGGGACCCCTCGCCCGGCCGGTTTGCGCAGACCTTCACACGAGGTCGGTGCGCAGCAGCGCGCCGGTGACCTCGTGCCGCGCAAGCACCACGTCGCCCGCCCTGCCGCGCATGCCCGCACGCGCCAGGCGCAGCACCAGCACGCCGTCCGCGTCGAGGTTCATGGAGCTGACGGCGTTGAACGCCACGGGGCCGTACACGCCCACCAGCCGCACATCCCCGCCCCGCACCCGGTGCTCGTCGAGCAGCCGGTTCCAGGCCCGGGCAAGGCGGTCCCGGCGCATGCGGGCCCAGTCGTACCGCACCCGTCGTGCCGCGAACAGCGGTCCGTCGGCGCGGGGACGGGCGGAGGCGGCGCGGATGGCCGGCAGCGCAGCCTCCGCCCGGGCCACCACGCCCGCATCCACCGGGCGGAACCCGCCGTGGGGCGATGCACCGCACAACGCGGTGGTGCGGGCGGACGCCGTCAGCGCCCCCATCCCGGGCGCATGCACCGCCGGCGGCGCGGTGCGGGGGCCGGGGTGCGTGACCGGCGGGGCGCTCCCCACATCGCCCCCTCGCACCCGGATGTCGGGGACGGCGTGCGTGGTGCGGGGTTCGGCGTGCAGGCGGGCGGCGGTGTCCCCCATGGGCCGCGGGCGCGGCGGCGAGGGCGTCCTCGGCACCGCGGGCACGCCCATGAGGGTGCCCTCGGCCCGCGCCTCGCAGGGCCGGGTGGCGTGCACGGCGGGCCGCACGGGCTCGGCGGCGTGGGTATGCGGGGCCCCGCCCAGCCGGGCCAGGGCCCGGCGCAGCTCGGCGGCCAGCCCGCGGTGGTCGCCCGCGCCGCCGCGACCGCTCATCGGCTCAGGCGGCCTCGCCCGCGGCGATGAGCCCCAGCGCCGCGCGCACCCGGTCGGCGGGCTCCAGGGGGTCCATGCGCTCGGACAGCGTCACCAGGAAGGCCACCATCTGGGCCATCACGGCCTGGTCGGTCACGTCCACGCGCAGCGGGCTGCGCGACTCCACCGCCTGCACCAGCATCCCGCCGCTGCCCTCGGCGCGGGTCTCGCCCCGGGCCCCCAGGGGTGGCACGCTGGTGGTGATGACCGACGCCACGGGGCAGTCGGCCGCCACAGCCTCCAGCAGCCGCTCGTCGTCCACGATCAGCACGGTGGGGCGCTCGGTGATGGCCCCCAGCAGCGTGGAGGCCACCACGTCGGCGCGCAGGTACCGGTCCAGCGCACCGCCGTAGAGGGCCCGCTGCAGCCGCGTGGGCGTGATGGGGTCGGTGTACCGGAAGTCCAGCGGCAGGCCCGAGTCGTCGGTGACCATGAGGCCGCCCACGTAGGTGCCCGCCTCGTCGCTGTGCACCACCAGGTAGCCCGGCCGCAGGTCGGCCGGCCGCGAGGCGCCGGTCATGCGAACGCGTCCAGGCGGCCGCCGGCGGTTCCGGTGGGGTCCACCGCGCCGCCGAACCGGGCCGGGTCGTCCACGCGCCGCTCACCGCGGTCGCGCTCGCCACGCACCGCCGCGTCGGCCTGACGGGTGCGGCGGCCGCGCAACTCGTCGGGGGCCTGACGCTGGGGGTCGGCGGTGACCGCCGGGGTACGCGGCGGGACGGGTCCCACGCCGGCTGCCGATGCGCTCATGCCGCTCCCTCCTCACTCATCCCGCGTTGTTCGCCATCTCGGCCTGTGCCTCCAGGTGCGCCCGCACGGCCTCCATGTGCTGACGGTGCGCGGCGGTGCGCATCACGGCCTGGATGATCATCAGCGAGCACCACCACGTGACCACCGACAGGGCGATGGCCCCGCCGACGCCGCGCAGCAGGCAGTCCTCGGTGGGCAGGCCCTCGCCGCGCGACACCCAGAAGGCGATGGCGAAGCCCAAGAGCAGCCCGATGCCCCGGGCCCGCTGGGTCCACAGGGCCACGGCGTTGGGCTGCGCGCCCTTGGCGCCCTTGCCCTGTTTGCCGCCCTTGGCGGCCTTGGCCTTCTTCTCGGCCACCGCCTACCCCTGGTCCGTTGCCTCGCGCCGAAGCGCGCGCTGCCGTTCGAACAAGAACCGCACCAGCCGCGTCTCGGCCTCGCCGGTGAGCTCGGGGAAGCTCAGCGCCGTGCGGTACGGTCGTGCCGCAAGCGGGTCGTGCTCCACGCGCACCACCCGGGCCACCACGTCCAGGTCGCCGGCCGGTCCGCCCACGTGCACCCGCAGGCGCACCCGCGTGCCCACCGACAGCGCGGCGCCCAGGCGCATCAGCACCCCGCCCGCGGACATGTCCTCGGTGATGCCGCCCTCGCCGGTCTCCGGCAGGGCCCCGTCCGAGCCGTCGCCCATCACGCGGGCCAGCAACTGGGCCTGCACGCGCACGGCGGAGCGGCGCTGCATGCGCTCCACCTTGGCCACGGCCAGCCACAGCCCCGCGTGGTCGCGCTCGCCGGGCGGCACGGCGCGCACGCGCGCCTCGCACGGCACCTGCGCGGCCAGGTAGGTCACCACCAGGTCGCGGTCGTCCGGCACGTCCACGGGCTGCTCGTCGCGCGTGGGCGGTGCCACCCGCAGACGCGCCTCGCGCACCTCCGACACCGAGCTCGCGGCCGGGCCGCCGGTGAGGTCCTCGAACCACAGGTCCGCGCCGGGCTGCGGCAGCGGCCCGGGTTCACCGGCACCCCGTCTGGCGAGGAACAGCGTCACGGCAGCAGCAGCTCCGCGATGCGCGCGCCGTCGGCGGGCGCCACGGCGCCCGGCACGGCCGGGCCGTCGCACAGCAGCCCCAGGGGCTTGACCATGCGCAGCGGCACGTTGACCAGGTTCCCGAGGAACCGGGTCTCGTCCAGCTTGGTGAGGGTGAGGCGGTTCACACCCGCCATGCGGAAACGGCGTGACACATCCCCAAGATCGGCAAAATGCACCGCCACCGGAAGGACGAGGTGCACCTCGTCGGCGCGGCAGCCGGACAGCAGGCGCCCGAGCTCCTCCATGTCGGCCAGGTTCTTGTGGGACCGGCCGGCGGTGTCGATGAGGATGGCGTCGTGACCCGCCAGCTCGCCGCGCGCGGCGGCCAGGGCCTCGGCGTCATGCGCCACGGCCAGGGTGGCGCCGGTGCGCTGCGCGGTGACCGACAGGGCCGGGTCAGGGGGTCCGCCGGCGCTGACGATGGCCACCGACTGCCCGGCCTCGCGCAGGCGCCAGCACAGCTTGGCGATGACGGTGGTCTTGCCCACGCCGCTCTGACCCACGAACGCGGCCATCTGGCCGGGCTGCCGGCCCTTCCAGTCGCGGGGCACCGGCAGCCGTGAGGCGATCCAGGCGCGCACGGCCTCGCGCACCTCGTCGGGCTCGGCGAACGGCAGGCCGCCGCGCGCGAACCCGTCCAGCATGGGGTCCAGGTAGCGGGCCTCCACGCCGGCGCCCAGCAGCTCGCTGCGCACCGACTCCAGCGCCCGGCCGGCGGCGCCGGAGGGCCCGCCGCGCTCCTGAGCGGCCGCGGCGGACCGCGAGCCGATGATGCGATGCACGGGCACGGCGGGCTCCGCGTCGAGCGGGGCGAAGACCTCGTCGTCGTCGAGCTCCGGGTGCTCCTCCACCACCGGTGCCGGAGCGGGCGCGGGCGGGGCGGGCATGGCCGCCACCACCGCGGGGGCGGGCGCGGGCGCCGCCACCACCGGGGCGGGCGGTGCGGGCGTCGCCACCGGCGGCGCCGGGACGTCCACGGGCACGGCGGCCACGGGGCCTGCGGCATCACCTGGGAGGGCACGGGCATGGGGGCCGGCATGGCCGGCCTCGGGGGCCTGCGGGGCGTCCACGCGCTCCCACACCGGCAGGCGCACGCCGGGGTCGGTGCCGTCGGGCATCACCTCCAGGCCGGCGCGGGTGGTGGTGGCCGGGCGGGCCGGGATGAACGCCGGCGGCGCCGGCGGGGCGGCCTGCGGGCGCGGGGCGACGGGCGCCGCGGTGGCCGCCTGCTGGTCGCGGGCCTCGCGGGCCGCGCGCATGGCCTCCCGGGCGGCCTCGATGATGGCCTGGGTGCGCTCGGGGCCGGAGGCCGCGAAGGGGCGCTCGGGCACCGCGGGGGCGGCGTGACGGCCGTAGGCCTCCACCACCGTCGCGGGCGGCTGCATGCGGGCGTCGGGCTGCATCAGGCGGTCGGCCTCGGCCTCGGTGGCCGCCGACATGCGGGCCTGCAGGTGCCGTGAGAAGGGGTTGTCCACCTCGTCCTCGTCGTGCACGTCCAGCACCGAGGCGGCCGCCGCGCGGTTGGCCACCTCGTCGGGCTGGGGCGTGGCCGCGGCGTCGGCCGACTCGGCCGCGGTCACCTCGATGAGCTCACGCCCGAAGAAGCCGCCGATGCCGCCGCGCACCACCCGGCGGGTCTGGATGATGACGGCCTCGTCGCCGAGCTCCGTCCTGATCTGCTGCAGCACCTCCTCCACGGAGGATCCGGTGAATTGCTTGATCTGCATCGGTCAGCTCGCTCCTTGTCAGGCGATGCGCGCCATGCCGACCGGCTCGATCCGCACGGTCGGGAGGATTTCGTTGTAGGACAGGACGGACAACTGCGGCAGTGCGTGAACGGTGAGGCCCTTCAGGTGGCGCCGGGTGGCCGCGGAACACAGCACCAGGGGCGCCACGCCGATGGCGTGGGCGGCGTCCACCTGGGCGCTGAGTGCGTCCAGCAGGTGGCTGAGGCGGGCGGGGTCGATGGTGGGCTGCGCGCCCTCCTCGGTGCGCATCACCGACTCGGCGATCTCCCGGTCGGTGTCCGGGTCGAGGGTGATGGCCCGCAGCACCCCCTGCGCGTCCACGAACCGGCTGCAGATCACGCGGGCCAGCGCCTGGCGGCAGTACTCGGCCAGGATCGGCACGTCCTTGGTGATCTTGGCCTTGTCGCCCAGGGTCTCCACGATGGTGACCAGGTCCCGGATCGGCACGCCCTCGGTGAGCAGCAGCTGCAGCACCCGCTGCACCTCGCCCACCGACAGCAGGTCGGGCACCAGCTCGTCCACCGGGGCGGGCGAGCGCTCCTTGAGCTGGTCCAGGAGCGCCCGGGTGTCCTGGCGGCCCAGCAGCTCGTCGCCGTCGCGGCGGATCACCTCGGAGAGGTGGGTCACGATGAGGGAGGTGGGGTCCACCACGGTGTAGCCGCTGATCTCGGCCTGCTCGCGCTGGCTCTCGGAGATCCACACGGCGGGCAGCCCGAAGGCGGGCTCCACGGTGGCGATGCCGTCCAGGTGGGCGTCGGCGGTGCCGGGGTTCATGGCCAGCACCTGCCCGGGCATGAGGGCCCAGCGGGCCACCTCCACCCCGCGGATCTTGATGGCGTACTCGTGCGAGGCCAGCTGGATGTTGTCGCGGATGCGGATGGGCGCCAGCGACAGGCCCAGCTCGGTGGCGGTCTGGCGGCGCACCATGGCCACGCGGCCCAGCAGGTCGCCGCCCTCCTCCTTGTCCACCAGCGGGATCAGGCCGTAGCCGATCTCCAGCTCCAGGGTGTCCAGGGGCAGTAGCTGCGCCACGTTCTCGGGTTCGGAGGGCCGGGTGGCCAGCTCGGTGGCCTCCGCGGCCACGGCCTGCTGCTCCACCGCCTCCTTGTCGCGGCGCAACGCCAGCGACAGGGCGATGATGGCGCCGCCGATCACCACGAACGGGGGCTTCGGCAGCCCGGGCACGATTGCCAGCCCGGCCACCACGATGCCGGTGATCAGGAGGGCCCGCGGCTGGGCGGTGAGCTGCTTGGTGAGGTCCTTGCCCATGTCCGACTCACCGGCGGCGCGGGTGACGATGATGCCGGTGGCCGTGGAGATGAGCAGCGCCGGGATCTGGTTGACCAGCCCCTCACCCACGGACAGCAGCGAGAAGTGGTGGATGGCGTCGCTGAAGGCCAGCCCCTGCTGCAGCACGCCCACGGCCATGCCGCCCAGCAGGTTGATCACCACGATCATCACGGCGGCGATGGCGTCGCCCTTCACGAACTTGGACGCACCGTCCATGGCGCCGTAGAAGTCGGCCTCCTTGGAGATGGTGCGGCGGCGCTTCTGGGCCTCCTCGTCGGTGATCACCCCGGCGTTGAGGTCGGCGTCGATGGCCATCTGCTTGCCGGGCATGGCGTCGAGGGTGAACCTGGCGGCCACCTCGGCCACGCGTCCCGCACCGTTCGTGATCACCACGAACTGGATGACGATGAGGATGGTGAACACGATGAGGCCCACCACGATGTTGCCGCCCACCACGAACTGGCCGAACGCGTGGATCACCGACCCCGCGTTTCCGTGCAGCAGGATCAGCCTGGTGCTGGAGATGTTGAGCGCCAGGCGGAACAGCGTGGTCACCAGCAGCAGGCTGGGGAAGATGGAGAACTGCAGCGGCTCGGTGCTGTAGATGGTGGCCAGCACCACCGAGAGGGCCAGCGAGATGTTGGCCGTCAGCAGCACGTCCAGCAGCAGCGGGGGCACCGGGATGATCATCATCACCACGATCCCCACGATGGTGACGGCCACCAGCACGTCGCCCATCCCGGTGATGCGGTCCACCAGCCCCGGCGCCGGGGGCGCCTCCGCCACCGCGTTGCTGCTCATGCCGCGGCGGGCTCACGGCCCGCGATCCGGTAGACGTGGGCCAGGATCTCCGCCACCGCGGCGAACGCCTCGGCGGGGATGTACTGCCCCACCTCGGCAGCGGCGTACAGGCTGCGAGCCAGGGGCGGGTCCTCCAGCACGGCCACGCCGTGCTCGGCGGCCACCGCGCGGATGCGCAGCGCCACGTGGTCGGCGCCCTTGGCCACCACCATGGGGGCCGGCAGCGAGCGCGTGTAGCGCAGCGCCACGGCGAAGTGGGTGGGGTTGGTGATGACCACGTCAGCCTCGGGGACGGCGGCCATCATGCGGCGCATGGCCATCTCGCGCTGGCGGCGCTTCATCTGGCCCTTCACCTCGGGGGCCATCTCGGCCTCCTTGGCCTCGCGCTTGACCTCGTCCTTGGTCATGCGCATGTCCTTCTCGTGCTGCCAGCGCTCGTAGATCACGTCGGCGATGGCCAGCACCAGATAGGCGACGGCCACCGAGAACCCCAGCTTCATCACGATGCCGGACACCACCGACAGCGACCTCCCCGGTTCGGCGCCGGTCAACCCCACCAGCGTGTCCATTTGCCCGCGCAGCACCCACCAGGTGATGGCGCCCACCACCGCGACCTTGCCGATGTCCTTCACCAGCCGGGCGGCCGACCGCATGGACACCATCTTCTTGACGCCCTGAAGGGGGTTGATGGCGCCGAAGTGCGGCGTGATCACCTTGGGCGAGAACTTGGGCCGCACCTGCAGCACCGACACGCCCACGCCCACCACCAGGGCGGCCACGGCGAACGGCGCCACCAGCCTGAGCGCCTGGAACCCGGTGCTCTGCAGCAGCGAGATCGCCCCCTCGGGGCCGATGGTGCCGGTCTGACCGGCGCTCGCCAGGGTGCGGCGCATCAGGTCGCCCAGGCTGCGCATGGTGGAGCCGCCGAAGAACGCCAGCATCACGAACAGGGCCATCAGCCCCGCGGCGGTGTTGAGCTCGGACGAGCGGGCCACCTGGCCGCGTTCGCTGGCCTCGGCACGCCTCTTGGGTGTGGCTTTCTCTGTGCGGTCCTCGGCCATGCGCCGGCGCCGGTTCTCCGGTGTCAGCCATCCATGGCGGTGCGTTCAGGACTTCTGCGGGCGGCGGACCCGTCCGAGGCCCGGCACCCGTCACCGCACCCTTGGGCGGGAGCGGCCACGTTGGTTATGTCGGCGCCATCCCGGCGAAGTTGAGGCGGCGGGAGCGCGGCGCGGCGGGCGGGGTCCGGGCGGCGGCGGGCCGCCACCCGGGGCGCCGGTCTACAGCTCCTGCGAGGGCCCGCCCACGGAGCGCACGGTCACCAGGCCCGAGCCCACGTGCAGCTCGACGGTGCGGCCGAAGTTGCCACCGGTCTGGGCGCTTTTCAGGCGCAGGCCGGCCGACTGCAGCGCGGCCCGGACGGCGATGGCGTTGCGCGAGCCGATGTTGAGGGACCCGCCGCCGGAGCCGCCGCCGAACATCTGCGCGCCGCCGGCCATCTTGCACACCAGCCGCGTGGGGTCGGCCCCCAGCTTGCGCATGGCGGTGACCAGCGCCGGGATGGCCGTGTCGGCGTACTTGCCCTCCGGGCCGGGACGCGTGGCGATCTCCGACTCGGGCAGCATCACGTGGACCATGCCCGCCACCTTCGACACGGGGTCGAATGCGGTGAGGCCGATGCACGAGCCCAGGCCCAGGGCGGCGAGGACGTCACCCGGTTCGCTGGAGACGACCATCTGGCCCAGGCCCACCTTGAGGGACGTGGAACGCGGCGCGCTGGCCGCTGTGGCGCCGGTGCTCATGAGGCGAGGCCGAGGCTGCGCAGGACCACGAGCAGGGATGCCGGCTCGGGGATGTAGACGAAGTGGCCGAAGCTGGGCAGGTCGTGCTCCTCGAACGCGGTCTCGATCAGCAGCGCGGCGCCGGAGTTGCGGGCCACCTCGGCCAGCACCGACCCCAGCAGGGCCGCGGCCATGTCCACGCCGAGGGCGGGCGGGCTGGGCTCCAGGTGCATGCCGGTGAGCTCGGCGAGGGCGCGCAGGTAGGAGCCGGTCATGATGTTGCCGATCTCCTGCAGGGCGCTCAGCTCCATCTCGCTGAAGCCGAACCGCACCTCGTCGCCGGAGGGCATGCCGCCCATCAGCTGGTGACACACCTCGTGGGCGGTCTCCGCGGGGCTGAGGAACACGATGTGGCCGGGGGCGTCACCCATCACCTGCAGGTACACGGCCACCACGATCTGCTCCTCGCCGCCGATGCGGGCGGGGATCTCCTCCACGGGCAGGATGCTGACGCGGGGGACGGCCATGGCGATGGGCTGACCGGTCATCTGCGACAGCGAGCTCGCGGCCGTGCCGGCGCCGATGTTGCCGATCTCCCGCAGCGCGTCCAGCTGCAGATCGTTGAGGTTCTCAAGGTCCACTGGGGTCATGGTGGCGGCCTCTTCGCTGGCGGTTCCGTGGACGTGGTGGGTCACGCTGCCACTCCTCTGCGGTCGCCCAGGGCACCCACGTCGATGATCAGCGCGACGGAACCGTCGCCCAGGATCGTCGCACCGGCGATGCCCAGGACATCGCCGAGGTACTCGGGAAGGTGCTTGATGACGATGTCCTGCTGTCCCACCAGCTGGTCCACCACCACGCCCAGTCGGGCCGTGCCGGACCGCACCACCACGACGCTGTGGCGGTCGGTCGTCTCGTCGCTGCCGTACAGGCCCAGGCGCGCGCGCAGCGACACCAGGGGCACGATGTGGTCGCGCAGCACCATGCAGTCCACGCCGTCCACGGGGCGCGTCTCGCTGCGCTGGATCACCACGGTCTCCTCGATGGCCTCCAGCGGCAGGGCGTAGGTCTCGCCCGCGCCCTTCACCAGCAGCGCCTGGATGATGGCCAGGGTGAGCGGCAGGCGGATGACGAACCGGCTGCCCTTGCCCAGCTCGCTGTGGATCTCCACCGAGCCGTTGAGGCCGTTGATCTTGGCGCGCACCGCGTCCATGCCCACCCCGCGCCCGGAGACGTCGGTGGTGACCTCGGCGGTGGAGAACCCGGGCAGGAAGATCAGCTCGACGGCCTCCTGGTCGGACAGGGCGTCGGCGTCGGCGGCCGTCAGCAGGCCCTTCTCCACCACGAGGCGGCGCAGCTTGGCGGGGTCGATGCCCCGGCCGTCCTCGGACACCTCGATGACCACGCTGTTGCCCTCGTGGCGGGCGGACAGGCGCACGGTGCCCACCGGGTCCTTGCCGGCGGCGACGCGCTCGTCGGGCGTCTCCAGGCCGTGGTCCACGGCGTTGCGCAGGATGTGCACCAGCGGGTCGCCCAGCTCGTCGATCACCGTGCGGTCCAGCTCGGTGTCCTCGCCGGTGATGATCAGCTCCAACTGCTTGTTCAGGGAGTTGGCCAGGTCGCGCACCATGCGCGGGAACCGCATGAACACGGCCTCCACGGCCATCATGCGCACCTGCATGATGAGGCTCTGCAGGTCGTTGGTGACCCGCGTCATCTCCTCCACCGCCTGGCGCAGGTCGGCCAGGTCGTGGTCGGAGGACAGCTGCCACAGCCGCGTGCGGTGGATCACCATCTCCCCCATCAGGTTCATGAGGGAGTCCAGGCGGTCGGTGCCGACGCGGACGGTCTGGGCGGACTTGTTCTTCTTGGAGGCGCCGTCACCCTGGGAGGCGGCCGGCACCACTGCCGGCGAACCGGCCGTGTCGTGTTCGGGCTCCTCGGCGGGCTCCTCCACCGCGGCCACCGGGGCCTCGGGGCCGCGACGGGGCCGGCGCGGCTGGCTCCACCGCGGCGGGGGCCTCGGGGGCGGCGGGCGCAGCGGGCTCCTCGGCGGCGGGCGCGCCGTCCACCGCGATGACGGCGGTGGTGCACTCGGCCACCTCGCTCACCGACGACACCGCGGCCGTGATGACCTCCACGGGCTGGTCGGTGGCCACCCACAGCGTGAACTCGAACTCGAAGGCCTCGCGCTCGAGGTCCTCGGTGCTGGGCTCGGCCTTGATCAGCTCGCCCAGGGCCTCGATCTCCTGCACCACCATGTACGCGCGGGCGGCCCGCAGCATGCAGGCGTCCTCCAGGCGCACCTTCACGCACTTCACGGGCATGCCGCGCTCGGCGGCCTCGGCCAGCACCACGCGCTCGTAGTCGGAGAGCTCCAGGTGCAGGGTGTCGCCGGTCTGGATCTGCTCCAGGACCCCGCGCACCTCGTCCTCGGCCACGGGGGGTGCGGCCGGGGGCGCCGGCGGGGCCATGGTGGCCGCGGCCTGCGCCATCGCGACGGGCTCGCCGCTGACGATGGCAATGAGGCGGTCCATCAGGGCGCCGGTGTCGGCGGCACCGCTGCCACCGTCGCCGATGTCGTTGACCATGCCCTCCAGGGTGTCCAGACAGGCGAACAGCACGTCGGTGATCTCGGTGGTCACCGGGGCGCCGCCGTCGCGCAGCTGGGACAGCACCTCCTCCATGCGGTGGGTCAGGCCCGCCATGCGCTCGAAGCCCATGGTGGCGCTCATGCCCTTCAGCGAATGCGCCACCCGGAAGATGGTGTTGAGGGCCTCCTCGGGGTCATCCGGGGCCCGTTCCAGGTCGAGGATGGACGCGTTGAGCGCCTGGAGGTTCTCCCGACTCTCGTCGAGGAAGAGGCCGAGGTATTCCTGCATGTCCACCGCGCGTCCCCCTGGGTCTTCACGGACGAGATTCCGCGACGCCCCTTGGCGCCACGGCAGCACTAGTCGCATGGGCAGTTCCCGAACATCCGGCGACGCTCGTACGCTGCACAGGACCACCATCGGCCCACCACGGACAGGCTTTAGTCATGGACTCGACGCTGAGCATCAAAGGGACCGACCCCACCGCACTCGCACGCCTCTCCGCGGCCCTGGAACGCGCCTTCTCGGCACGCGGCGCGCTGCACAGAGAGGTGGTGTTCGCGTGCATCGGCACCGACCGCTCCACCGGCGACGCGCTGGGACCGCTGGTGGGTCAGCGGCTGTCGCGGCTGGGCTGCCCCGACTCCAACGTGATCGGCACCCTCAAGGAGCCCCTGCACGCGCTCAACCTGCACGAGCGCCTCGACCACCTGGTGGACGACCCGCGCAACCCGCTGGTGGTGGCCGTGGACGCCGCCCTGGGCTCGGTGGCCAGTGTGGGCACCGTGTCGCTGCGGCCCGGCGGGCTGCACCCCGGTCAGGGCGTGGGCAAGCGGCTTCCGCAGGTGGGCGAGATGTCCATCACCGCCACGGTGAACGTGTCGGCGGGCGCCCTGGACGCGCAGGTGCTGCAGAGCACCCGCCTGTTCATGGTGCAGGAGCTGGCCGAGACGATCGCCACGGCGTGCTGGTGGTCGCTGCGGATGGTGCGCCGGAACAACGAGGCAGGGCGGCTCCGTCAGGTGGCGTAAGGGCACACGCGCCACAAACAGAAAGGCGCCCCGTGCATCGCATGGGCGCATTGAAGACGGCGCGTGCGGCCTTACGCCACTTAGGGAGCCGCGCCACAACAAGAAGGGCGCCCCGTGCATCCGCATGGGCGCATTGAAGACGGCGCATGCGACCGATCTTTGAAAGCAACGCCGGCCCCCCAACGTCGCATGGGTGCATTTGAAGACGGCGCATGCATCCGTTGCTCCCCGCGGTCACACCGCGGGGCGTGATGATCATGGGGTGGCCATGAGCACCTCATCACCCCGGGACCCGGCCGAGTTCCGCGAGCTGTACGACCGCCTGTCGGCCGAGGTCTTCCGGTACCACCTGCGCCGCTGCGGCGACGCGGACCTGGCGGAGGACCTCACCGCCGAGACATTCGCCCGCGTGTGGCTGGGGCGCGCGAAGGCGCCCGTGGCCGCCGACGGCAACCCCGCCCCGTGGGTGTTCGGCATCGCCCGAAACGTGCTGCGCGAATGCGTGCGCCGCCGCGGCGTGGAGTTGCGCGCGTGCCGGCGCCTGGGCCTGCGGGACCGGCTGGACGGGGGACCGGCGCACGCCGTCCCCGACGAGGGATGGATGGACGGCGCCGACGCCCTGCTGGACCGGCTACCGGCCGACCAGCGCACGGCGGTGCGCATGCATGTGATCGACGGATTCGCCCACGAGGAGGTGGCGCAACGGCTGGACATCAACCCGGCCACCGCGCGCGCCCGCGTGTCCCGCGGCCTGCGCGCCCTGCGCCGCCACCTCACCTCCGAAGGGAGCCTCTCGTGACCGACCACACCGCACGCCTGCGCGACCTGGGGGACGCCCTGCAGGCCGCCGTCGCGGCCGACCTGGCCGCCGCACCGCGGCGGCGCCGCCGCCGGGGCCTCATCGCGGCCGGCGCCATCAGCGTGGCTCTGGCGGGCACCGCCGCGGCCACCACGCTGCTGGTGGACGGGGGGTCGGTGGCCCGCAGCATGCCCGCGGGAACCCTGGCCCTGGCCGGCACCGAGCCCACGTGCACGGTGGTGCGCGACGGCGTGGAGTTCGACTGCACGCTGGCCAAGCCGCCCGCGCCGGAGGTGAACGACTGGACCGGCACCGTGGAACCCACCGTGGACGCGAACCGCGTGGTGAACGGCGGCTGCCGCGCGCTGAACGCGGCCGGCACCCACTGGACCTGTTACCTGGGCCAGGAGGCCGTCAGGCAGGCCATCATCGGCCAGGGCCTGCTGGGCCAGCCCTCCCCCGCCCCCGGCGCGGGCTGAGCCCACCGCGACCGGTCAGCGCGGGCGCAGCACCACCCGCCGCTCCACCCTCAGCGGTGTGCCCTCCCCCGTGAGCACCACGCGCAGGGTGAGGGGCAGGCGTCCGCCGCGGGAGGCGATGGCCCGCCGCGCCGCGGGACGCAACGCCACCCGCAGCGTGGCCGCGCCGGACGGCAGGGTGCGCACCACCGTCCCCACGCGCGGCGGCAGGCCCAGCCGTCGCGCCATGTCCCCCCGCAACCACAGGCTGGCCGCCACGCGGCAGGGGTCGGCGCACCGCACCGCCACGGGCACCGCGGCCGCGGCCCCGTGCATCACCGGCGCATCCGATGCCGGCGTGATGGTCCCGATCGGGTCCACGGAGGTGACCGGCGTGGTGACGTCGGTGACGCTGCCGGGCCCCGGCGTCCACCACGGTGTGAGCACCTGGGTCCGCACGGGCGCGGCACCCGACGCGTGCACCGTGGCCGTCCAGGTGGAGTCGGCGGCGGTGGGCGTGATCACGCATTCCACCCCGTGGCCGAACCAGTGCCCGGAGTCCCAGGCGTGACAGTCGGCCGATGACGGGTCGGTGACGGTCCCCCCATCGGGGAACCTGCTGATGTAGAGCACGGTGGTGTGCCCCACCGCACCACCGCGCACGGTGACGTGGACCGTGCGGTCCGCCCGGCCCGGAGGCGCGGTGACCCGGGCGTTCACCGTCACCGGGGCGGTGCCGGGTCCGGTCCAGCCCACGGTGAGCGCCTGGGCCGCCGTGATGCCGTACGGGTTGGGCACCGGCACGCCCGCGTCGGTCGCCACCCGGAACGTGCCGCCCACGTAGGCGTTGAACTGCGGGTCAAGGATCTCGCCGCGCACGGTGATCACCCGGGATGCCCCGGGCGCCAGCCCGGTGACGTCGCACTCCACCTGCGCCGGGTCGGCGAGCAGCGCGCAGGGAGTGCCCTCCACCGTTGCGCCGTCGACGGCCAGAAGCTGGTCGCCTCCCACCATGAGGATGCGGAAGTCGCCGTGCACCCTGGCCGCCGGGAACGCCGTGTCGCCGACGTTGGTGACGCGCACGACGTACCGGGCGCGGTTCCACGCACCATCGGGCGCCTGGGAGACGGGTTCCAGCAGGGGCAGGATGGTGGTGCCGTCGGTGATCTGCAGCCCGGCGCCGAACTCCGCGGCCACGCGCGGGCCGTCCGCCGACCTCACGTCGTCCTGGATCAGGAAGGTCGCGCCCGGGGTGCGGCTGGAGGCGTCGGCCCGCAGGGTGACGGTGACCGTGCGGGTCTGCCCGGCCGGGATCGCGCCCAGTGCGCATTCCGGATATGTGAGGGGTGCCACGACCGGGCATGTCATGCCCCCGAATGCCACGGCGGTGAACCCTTCGTGGGCGGAGGTGAACAGCACCACGCCGGGCACCGCGTCCGGGCCGTCGTTGGCGACGGTCACCGGCACGTCGATGGTGGTGCCCCTGGTGAGGAACGGCTGGGACGGTGCCGGCACCGTCACGCGCAGGCCGGACCCGATCGTCGTGGCCCGCGCGCCCGGGACGCTCAGCAACGCCAGCCCCACCATGATGCACGGCCACCTGCGCATGCCCCTCCGCCCGTTGCGGATTCCCGTGGGGTGACGCTACGCCGTCGGCACCGGAGCAAATAGATGCGAAAGGTCAGTCTTCTGTGCGGTGAATGACGTCGGCCGGCTCACCAGATGCGCAGTGTGAACGACCGCGTCACCGTGGCCGGCACCACGCCCCCGTCGAACGCGACGGTGAGCACCACCCGCACCGTCCGCACCCGCAGCATCGCCAGCCGGCGCCTGGCCGCGGGGCCGATGGCCACACGCACCTGGGCCTCCCCCGGCGCAACGGCCTGGAGGGTGTCGCCCAGCGTCACGGGCAGGTGGAGACGGCGCGCCACGGCCGGGGCCACGGTGAGCCGCGCGTTCGCCCGGCAGGCGGTGTCGCACAGCACCCGCACGGGCACCCCGCCGCGCGTCGCCGCGCCCAGCGGCAGGGTGAGCGGCGCCGACAGCAGCCGGGCCGCGCCGGGGGCGGGTGGACCGGGCGTGGGCGTGGACTGCGGCGGTGCCACCGACTCCCCCTGCGAGGGGGCCGAAGCCTCGTCCACGGTGACGCTCACCACGTTGTCGAGCGAGTTCGGGTCGCTCCAGTCTGGCGTGTCCACGGCCAGGCCCAGGGTCCCTGAGCCCACCACCTGCAGGTCGAGGGTGCGCGGTGTCCCGGACGGATCGGCCGCCACGATGCACCGGTCGGGCCAGAACAGGCCGCTGCACTCGGCGGGCTGGGCCGCCCAGCGCATGCCGTCCGCAAGGGTGGCGCGCACCACGGCCGGTGCACCGGGCCGGGCACCCGCCACGGTGACGTGGACGGTGCGCACCGGGTTGCCCTCCACGGCGGGGGCGACCCGCGCCGAGAGCCCGCCGTCGGTCACCAGCGGCCCCGTGCCGTCCACGCTCACAGCCGCGGGACCGGGGCCCGTGAGGTAGGCGGCCCCCTCGTCGATCTGCACGACGTCCGCGGCGAGGGCGGCGCCGGGCGTGACCCCGGTGACCTGCACCACGCGCGAGGCGCCAGCGCCCAGGGCCGTCACCGTGCAGACGGCCTGATGGTCGGTGACCGTGCACGGGCCGCTGTCGATGCTGACGATCGCCGGGGCGGCGTCGTACCGCAGGCGCACCGCCGACGGGGTGAACGGCGTGGTGCCGGCGTTGGTGACGCGCACCGCGGCCGTGCCGCCGTCCCCTCGAGCCCGGCCGGGCGGCCACGTTCAGCACGGGCAGCAGCCGGGTGCCGTCGGTGAGTGCCACCGGCATGGTCACGGTGGCGCGGCCCTGCGGTTCCTCGTCCGAGGTGATGCCCACGCGGCACATCCGCGCTGCCGGTATCGATCCGGCCAGGCGCACGCGCACCACATGGGTCTGTCCGGGCATCAGCGTGCCGATGTCGCAGCGGTTGGTGAGGCCGTCCGGATCGGGCGCGCAGGAACCGGGTCGTCGATGCCGACATCGAAGGCTGCGGGTTGCGGGCTGGCGGCGCCGTCAACCGTCACGGTGACGTCGTGCGCCGGCGGAGGCTGCGTTGACCAGGGTGGAGCGCAGCACCAGGTTCTGGGTTCGGCCACTGCGGTCGGTGAGCGGCCCGGGCGGAGGACCGGTGAGCGTGAGGCCGCCCGGCACGCCGGTGCCCACCCCGAAGGTTCGGGTGGCGACGGCTGCCGGGGGGCAGGTGTCGCCCTCGCCGCCGCCGCGCAGCGTGGCGGTGAGCGCCGAGCCGGCCACGAACCGCAGGGCATGCGCAGGTGCAGCGGGAACACCACCGCCCCTCCGGCGTGCCCTGCACCACCCGGCAGTGCAGCAGGGCGTCACCGCCGGCGGGGATCTCCTGCGTGATGCAGCCGGCCGGCAGCGGCGCCCGTCCACGCGCAGCGGTCCCAGGCCCACGGTGACCCCACTGCGCGCCGGTGGCCGCGCCACCGGCCGGCCGGCACCCGCAGCGTCCAGTCGTGCACCGAGCCGGGGTCGAACTGCTCGCCGCCGTTCCACGGCGCGCCCACGGGCTGGTGACGCCCACCTCGGCGGTGACCGTGGCCGCCCGCGCGGGCCGGCCGTCGTCAGCGGCCACGCCGCGCCGCCAGGGCGCACACTGTGCCGGCGGCACGCCGGGCGCCCCGGGCGTGACCCGGTCACGGGTGCCCGTAGAAGAAGGTGCCCGCCTTCACCCAGCCCATGGAGTCGGCGCTTGTTGATGCGCTCGGTGGCACCCACGAACAGCACGCCCCCACCAGGGCGTCGAAGAACTTGCCGTACAGCAGGTCCTTGGCGTCATCGTTGAAGTAGATCACCACGTTGCGGCAGGCGATGAGGTGCATGCCCTTGGGCGGGGTCCTTCAGCAGGTCGAACCGCTTGAAGGTGATCATGGAGCGCAGCTCCTGCTGGCCTTCCAGCGGATCACGCCGTCCACCTTCTCCTCGGTGAACCAGCGCTGACGCCGGGCCGGGGTGACGTTGCGCATGTCGGTGGCGCCGAACGCGCCCTCGCGGGCCTGCGGCCAGCACGCGCTCGTCGATGTCGAACGCGAACAGCTCGTGGCGCTGGTTGGGCGCCAGCTCACGCATCAGATGGCCAGCGAGTACACCTCGGCGCCGTACGAGCACCCGGCGCCTGGCCACCTTGAGCCGCGGGGTGGGCGGCCAGCAGCGCGGGGATGATGCGCTTCTCCAGCTTCGAAGCGCTCCGGGTTGCGGAACAGCTCGGACACGTCGATGGTCATGCGGTCGAGGAAGCTGTCCATGGCCGCGGCGTCGGTGCGCAGCACCTTCAGGTACGCGTCCAGGTCGTGGCACCTGTTGCGCTCGGCGTGGAGCGCAGGCGGCGCTCCATTCGCGCGGGCGGTACTGCCATAGGTCGATCCCGGTGAGGACCGGATGCCGTCGCAGAACCGACGTAGTCGGGCTTGAGGGCGGCCTCGTCGGCGCGCGCGGATGATCGTTGGGTGCTCATGCCTGATATGTCGGATCCCGCGGCTGGAGTGAGGCCGCGGGGCACGACGGACCACCCGGATGGGCTAGCGGCCCCTGCCCCAGGCCGCGATGGTTCTTGTCGATGGCCAGCGGGCATGGCATCCAGCGGCACCGAGCGGTTGGACAGCCCGGCCACGTCGATGGCCCGCGGCATGCCGTAGATCACGCAGGTGCGCTCGTCCTCGGTGAGGATGCGCCCGCCGGCCTTGCGCAGGTCGCGCGCGCCCAGCTCGCCGTCGTTGCCCATGCCGGTGAGCACCACCAGCAGCACCCGGTTGCCGTACACCCGGGCCGCGCTGGAGATGGTGATGTCCGCGCGGGGCTTGAGGTTGCCCACTGCCGGGGCATCAGACAGACGGGTCTGTCCGATGGCGCTGACCTCCAGGTGGGCACCCGCCGGCGCCACAGGGCCACCCGCGGGTCGATGGTGTCCACGGTGGTGGCCTCGCGCACCGTGAGGGCCGACTCGCGGTCGAGCCGCTCGGACAGCGCCTTGGTGAAGCCCACGGGCATGTGCTGCACGATGAGCACGCCCGCGCCCAGCGGGGCTTGGGCAGACGCGGCACCACCTCGTGCAGGGCCCGGGGCCCGCCGGTGGAGGGTGGCGATGAGATGGCGGGGCGCCCACGCCGGCGGGACGGCCGGGCGGCGCGGCGACCGCACCGGGCCGGGCGGCCATGGCACCCGGGGCCGCCGGGCGCGCGGGGGTGTCGAGTATGTGGCCGCGGCCCCATGCGGCCCCATCGTGGCTGCCGGGGTCGGGGTGGCCGATGGCGCGCGCACGCGTGCCCGGGGCCGCGCCGCGCACCTTGGCCACCAGCTCGTCGCGGGTGCTGCCCCACGCCGAGGGGGTGAGCCGCAGGGCGGGCTTCTGCACCACGTCCACGGCACCCAGGGACAGGGCCTTCACCGACTCACGCGCGCCCTGCCCGGTGAGGGTGGAGCACATGATCACCGGCATGGGGTGCTTGTCCATGAGCTCCTCCAGGGCCTGGAGGCCGTTCTTGCGCGGCATCTCCACGTCCAGGGTGACCACGTCGGGCCGGTGGGCGGCCACCGCCGCCAGCAGCTCGGCGCTGTCCTTGGCCTCCCCCACCACGTCCAGGCTACCGTCGGTGAGCAGGTCCGTGAGGACCTTGCGCATCAATGGTGAGTCGTCACAGATCAGCACGCGAGGCTCGCGGTCATCACCCGCCTCCCGCGGCCTTCAGGATTGATGGTGGTTCTGGAACATCTGGTCGGTCAACCCGTTCAGCAGGGTCACGAACGACGACAGCAGCAGCGCGCCCCAGCAGAGCCACCCCGGATTTGAAGTGGAGACCCACGATGAACACGTTCATCTGCGGTGCGGCGCGCGACATGATTCCGAGGGCCACATCGAGCGAGAGCAGCGCCGCCAGCAGCGAAGCGCAATTGGAGTCCGATCACGAACATGCTGGCGCTGGCCATGACCTTCTGCGTGACCGCCAGGATTGCCGGGCACGCGGGTGGGCGGCACCAGCCGGAACGAGGCCGGGCCACCAGCGGCCGGATGAGCACCAGGTGCCCGCCCAGGTGCGCCAGCGAACGCGCCGGGCGAACAGGTTGTAGGCCTGCCCCATGGTGCTGAGGTTGAGGTTGGACGTGGGGTCCAGCGACTGGCCGATGCTGAAGCCAGCGCCCGTGTCGATGAGCGACCCGGCCAGCTGCACCGACGCGAACAGCAGCTGCGCGATGAGGCCGATGAGGGCGCCGATGATCACCTCTTTGGCGCCCAGGATGGCGTAGGCCAGCATGCTGTCGGGCATGCGCAGCGTGCCGTCGGCCAGCATCGGCAGCGTGGCCATGGACAGCATCACCGCGGCGGCCGCGCGGATCTTGGCCGGCACCACGCGCGAGTTGAAGATGGGCGCCAGGGTGAACATGGCCGACACCCGGATCAGCAGCAGGCCGAACAGCAGCACGTTGGCCTGGAAGGTGCGGATGAGCTCGATCACGGCCCGCTGCCGGAACTGCTCCCCACGGCGCTCATCAGGGCGAACAGCTCGCGGGTGTAGTCGATCATGGTGTTCACCATCCACGGGCCCGCCACCACCATCACCACCACCACGGCCAGGATCTTGGGGATGAAGGTGAGGGTGGGTTCCTGCAGCTGGGTGACCGCCTGGAACACCGACACCAGCAGGCCCACCACCAGACTGGCCAGCAGCACGGGCAGCGACAGCTCCATGGCCACGAACATGGCCCGGCCGCCGATGCTGATGATCTGGGACTGGTCCACGCCGCTACCCCGCGTTGAACCCGCGCACCAGCGACTCGGCCACCAGGGTCCAGCCGTCCACCAGCACGAACAGCAGGATCTTGAACGGCAGCGAGATCACCGTTGGTGGCAGCATCACCATGCCCATGCTCATCACCGTGGACGCCACCACGATGTCGATGATGAGGAACGGGATGAACACCAGGAAGCCGATCTCGAACGACTTCTTGAGCTCGCTCAGCACGAAGGCCGGGATGAGCACGCGGGTGGGCACGTCGGCGCGCGTGGTGGCCTTCGGCTCCTTGGCCATGTCCATGAACATGGCGATCTCGCTGGAGTCGCTGGACATCTGGTTGAACATGAAGTCGCGCAGGGGCGCCTCGGCGCGCCTCAGGGCCGTCTGCTCGTTGATGCGGTTGTTGATGAGCGGCTGGACGGCCTGGTCGTTGATGCGCCCGAAGGTGGGCGTCATCACGAACATGGTGAGGAACAGGGCCACGCCCACCATCACCTGGTTCGGCGGGATCTGCTGGGTGCCCAGGGCGTTGCGCACGAAGCTCAGCACGATGATGGTGCGCGTGAAGGAGGTCATCATGATGACCACCGACGGCGCCAGGCTCAGCACCGTCATCAGGGCGATGATCTGCAGGGTGCCGGAGGCCCCCGTGCCCTTGGTGCCCAGGTTGATGCTGATGCCGTTGGGCGCGGCCATGCTCACCGCCGGCCAGACGGCGCACAGCAGCGCCAGCACGAACGGGGCCAGCACGAACCCGCGCAGCAGCCAGCGCAGGGAACGGCGGCGCGGTTCGCGCGGCAGGGCCGCCACCAGGCGCGTGCGCAGGTCGGCCGGCGCCGCCCCCAGGAGCGGGCCCACCGTGATGTCGTTCCGGCCATCGGCTCAGCGCCTGGTGGTGAGCTGGCGCAGCCGCTCGACGATTGAGGCGGCCGGGGTGGGCGGGCGTCGGGCGGCGCGGGGCGGTCCCCCGCCCCGGTCGTCGCCGGGGCCGGCGTCAGCCGCGGTGCGTCGGCCAGCACGCCGGCGGCCACCTCGGCCCCGATGTGCAGCACCGGTGCCACCGAATGCTCGGTCGCCCCCACCAGCACCAGCTCTCGCCCACGCGCACAAGGTGCAGGAAGCGGCCGGGGCCCAGCGTGGTGCTGGACACCACGTTCACCAGGTCGGCGGCGTCGGCGCCGAAGCCGGGCATGGTGCTGCGCTGCAGCTTCCGCAGCAGCAGCCACACCACCACGATGATGCCCACCACCACGACCAGCCCGATGAACAGGCGGGTCATGGAGCTACGGCCAGGCCATCGGAGACGCCCACGTGGTTGCCGGACGCCGGTGGCAGCGCCTGCCGTTCGGGGTGGTGACGGTCTTCTTGGCGGCCGCCGTGAGGGCCGCCGCGGGCATCAGGGTGCCCAGCAGCAACGCCAGCGCGGTGAGGCGGGCGACGGCGCATCCTGCGCCACAGGTTGGGGCATCCGTGCCGTGCCGGGGTTGCGTCGGCAACGGCGTGAGTGTCCGGGCCGCGGGGGCCCGGACAGGTCAGGCGGTGGGGCTAGCCCAGGGCCTTCTGGATGGCCTCGAGCACGCGGTCGGGCTGGAAGGGCTTCACGATGAAGTCCTTCGCGCTCGGCCTGGATGCTCTCGATCACCATGGACTGCTGGCCCATGGCGGAGCACATCACCACCCGCGCGGCGGGGTCGGCCGAGCGGATCTCCTTCAGCGCCTGCAGGCCGTCCATCTCCGGCATGGTGATGTCCATGGTGGTGAGGTCCGGCTTCAGTTCCTTGTACTTGGCCACGGCAACGGCGCCGTTCTCAGCCTCACCGGCGACCTCATAGCCCGCCTCGGTGAGGATGTTCTTGATCATCATCCGCATGAACGCGGCGTCGTCAGCGATGAGCACTGAGGGCATGTCGACCTCGTCGTCGTGAAGCGATGTGGTTCCGGTGGCCTGTATCGGCATCTGCCGCCGAGGATTGAGCAAACGCCCGCTCCCCCGCGCCGGTTCCCTGTCAGCCGTCCGCAATTCCCCGCAGACGATTCGCCTGGCTGGCGATATCGGTGATCCTGATCCCGAATTCCTCGTCGATCACCACCACCTCCCCGCGCGCCAGGTGCTTGCCGTTGACCAGCACGTCCACGGGTTCCCCCGCCAGCCGGTCGAGCTCGATGATGGATCCCGGCACCAGCTCCAGCACGTTGCGGATGCGCAGTTCGGTGCGCCCCAGCTCCACGCTGACCTGCAGCGGCACGTCCATGAGCAGGCCGATGTCACCCGGCACGCTCGAGGCGGGACCGTCCCCCAGCGTGGGGAACGCGGCGGGTTGCGCCACCACGTCGGGGCGCTGCTGGATGGAGCTCTGACCGGCGGTGCCTCGCTGGATAGGCCTGCGGTGGCGGTGCGGCGGCCTGCGCGCCGGCTTCGGGGACCTCGGCCCGCGGAGGCGCCGGCCGGTGCGGCGGACGCGGCGTACTGGGCCTCCGTGTCGTCCTCGGCGTCCGCATCGGCCTCCGGGGCCGGCTCGGTCGCGGCGGCAGCAGCGCGGCCACCACCTCCTTGGCGAACTCCAGCGGCATCAGCTGCATCAGCGTGGTGGACAGGAGGTCGCCCACCTGCAGGTCGAACCGCGCGCACACCATGGGGTCGTCGGTGTTGACCAGGCCGATGGTGGAGGTGTGGTCGCTGAGGTCCAGCACCTGCACATCGGGGCGCTGATGTCCACGCGACGGCCGAACATGTTGGCCATGCCGGTGGCCGCGGCCCCCATCATCTGGTTCATGGCCTCGCCCACGGCACTGGAGGCGATGGCGTCGATGGTCTCCGAGGGGGTTCCGGCGCCGCTCATCATCAGGTCGGCCACGATCGACGCGTCGTGGGTACTGATGATGAACACGTTGGTGCCGTGCAGGCCCTCGGTGTAGCCGATGCGCACCAGCGCCGCGGGCGGTCGTAGCTGTCCACCACGTGCGCCTCGGTGGTGGTGATCACCGTGGGCGTGGTGATGAGCACCTGGTTGTTCAGCAGCGTGCTCAGCGTGGTGGCCGCGCTGGCCATGGAGATGTTGCCGATCTCACCGAGGGTGTCGCGCTCCTCGGGGGTGAGCAGGTCCTCGAACAGGTCGGTCAGCTCGCCCTTGGCGGTGGCGGTGTGCGACCCGGCGGCGCCGCCGGGCCCTCCCCCTCGCCCGCCCGCCTCGGCGTCCCCGCCACCGGCGTCGGCGTCGGCATCCACGTCACCCTCGGCCGCCTCGCCGTCGGCAGCCGCCTCGGCGCCGGTTTCGGCGTCGGCCTCCACGTCCTCGGCGGGCGCCGCGGTGGCGGCGGCCTCGGCCCGCGCCACGGCCTCGGCCACGGGGTCGGGGGCCTCGGGCAGCTCATCGGGGGATGCGCCGGAGAGCAGTGCGTCGATCTGCTCCTGGGACAGGCTGTCGCCGCTCACAGTGCCACCCCGTCGAAGATGTCCTCCACCTGGCGGGTGATCTGCACCGCCAGCCGCTTGCCGCGCCGGCCCGCCTGCGCCATGAAGGCGCCGCGGTCACCCACGCGCACGAACACGTCGCCGCCCGGGGCGGCGTCAAGGGGATCACGTCCCCCGGGGCCAGCGCCAGCAGGTCGGCCACCTGCAGCTTCACCTGTCCCAGCAGCACGCTCACCGGCACGCCCACCGCGCCCAGTTCCTGGGCGATGGCCTCGCGCAGCTCGGGTGAGCCGTCACCGCGCTTGGTGGAGTAGTAGCTCTGCGCCGACAGGCCGCCCAGCATGGGCTCCAGCACGATGTGCGGCACGCACAGGTGCAGCATCCTGCTGACGGTGCCCACGCGCACCTCGAAGCTGATCAGCACGGCCACGTCCCCGGGGGCCGCCACCTGGGCGAACGCCGGGTTCATCTCGGTGGCCTCCAGCTGGAACTCCGCGGGCGTCACGGTGGCCCACGCCTCGGTGAATGCCGAGAGCACCACCTCCATGAGGCCGCGCGTGAGCGCCAGCTCGATGTCGGTGAGCTCACGGGTGCGTCCCCGGTACACGCCGGGTCCGCCCACCAGGCGGTCGATGATGGACAGCGCCAAGGGCAGGTTCACCTCGATCAGGGCGTTGCCCTCCAGGGGCGCCATCGACACGATGCAGATGAGTGTGGGGAAGGGCATGGAGCGCACGAACTCGCCGTAGCTGACCTGGTCGGCGCCCACCACGCTGATCTCCACCAGCGAGCGCAGCTGGGCCGACAGCTGGTTCTGCGCCACGCGACAGAACGTCTCGTGCAGCATCTCCAGCGTGCGCAGCTGGTCCTTGGAGAACTTGGAGGGGCGCTCGAAGTCGAACGCCCTGACCTGGGCGACCACCGGCTCCTCCTGGAGCGTGGTGGTGTCCAGGTCGCCGCTCGAGATCGCGGACAGCAGCGCGTCGATTTCCGCCTGTGACAGGACTTCCGACACACCAACCCATCGGCGAGGCCACGGGGAAGTTGAGTGGTGGGCCTGGCCATGCGGCGGGTGCACCGCGCCCGTCAGGCGTGCTTTCATTCGCCCGACCACACCCGTGCCGACGCAACCACCGTTCCCCACCGTGAGCGACGTCAACGACATCACCCAGCCCCACCAGGCAGCGCACCTGCGCCGACGGCTGCTGGGTGAGCCCGGCGAGATGAGCGAGCTGCGCGATCACATGCGCCGCATGGCCGTGGCCTCGGGCTTCGAGGAGCGGGCCGTGGACCTCAACCTGGTGCTGGGCGAGCTGGTGGCCAACGCCCAGGAACACGGCGCCCCGCCGGTGGAGGTGGAGGCGTGGGCCGACGGGCGGCTGGTGCTGGAGGTGCGCGATGGCGCGGGCACCCTGGACACCGCCAACGTGTGGCCGGATCGCCGCCCCTCGCCGCACGGCCAGCGCGGGCGCGGCATGTGGATCGTGCGGCTGCTGGCGGACGTGGTGAACGTCCGCTCGGGTCACGGCTGCACCGCCGTGCGGGTGGAGCTCTCACACGAGCCCCAGCTGGGGGCGTGACGCGGGCCCCGCGGGCCGCCGCCACGCCCCCGGTGTGCGCTACTGCACCGCGAAGTCGGTGAAGTACACGTCCGTCACGATGAGGCCCTTCGCCTTCTCCTTCTCGCCGGCCGCGTTGATGTCGGCCTTGATGGCCTCCTTCAGCTCCTGGCGGCCCTTCTCGGTGCTGAGCTGCGCGTAGGTGCGCTTGCCCAGCTCGGAGATGATCATGTCGCGGATCTTGCCGAGGCCCTCGATGGGCAGGGTCTTGTCGCCGGCGTCCGGCGGCACGAGCTTGGCGGAGTACTTGGAGGCCTCCAGCTCGATGGTGGTCTTGACGTAGTGGGGCGAGCTGGTGTCGGCCAGGTTCATGGTGAACGGGTCGCGCAGCAGGTACGTGGGCCCCGCGGTCTCCTTCAGCTTCTTCACGTTGGGCTTGGGGGCCTTCGGCATGAGGAACATGAATGCCACCACGCCGCCGATCACCAGCAACAGCACCGGTCCCACGATCATCAGCAGTTTCTTGTTCATTGCGAGGTGGCGTCCTTTCCGATGCCGTGTGCGGGGGGCGGGGTGATCAGCCGCCGGCGGACTGGCGCACCACCACGATCTCCACGCGCCGGTTCTGGGCGCGGTGAGCGGGGGTGGCGTTGTCCACGATGGGGTTGTCGGCCCCGTAGGTCGCGCAGGCGTTCCTGCTGGAGTGCGGGACGCCGTACTGGTTGAGCACGTCCAGCACCGTGCACGCTCGGGCGGAGCCAAGGATGCGGTTGCTGGGGTACTGCACCGTGTGGATCGGCGTGCTGTCGGTGTTGCCCTCCACCGAGATCGGGTTCGACAGGCTCTTCAGCGTCCCCGCGATGGGCCGCAGCAGCGTGATGGCCAGCGGGTGCAGATCGGCCGAACCCGGGGCGAACAGGAACGGGTCGGTCTTGAGCTGGATGTGCAGGCCCCGCTCGTCGATCTTGGTGTCGGCCAGCTTCTGCAGGTGCGCGGCCTTCACCGCCTTGGTGATCTGGTCCTGGGCGTGCTGCAGCTGGCTCTGCTCCAGCGACTTGGCGGCGCTGGAGTTGGTGAGGTTGATGCCCATGGGCGCGGAGATGGTGGGCGTCACCGACGTGGCCGGGGTGTCCACCACCGGCGACACCGCCTGGGTGGCGCCCTGCTGCAGCACGCTGGGCCCGCCCGGGAAGATGCCCGGGTTGAAGGCCTTGCTCAGCGATTCCTTGAGCTGGTCGAACTTGCCGGTGTTCACCACCGAGATGCTGAACAGCACCATGAACAGCACGAACATCAGGGTGAGCATGTCGGCGTAGGTCACCAGCCAGCGCTCGTCCGCGTGTTCCTCGTGGTGCTGCTTCTTCTTGCGCGCCATGCCCCGTCCCCTATGCGGCCGCGGCCATGGGTTCGCCGCCGGCCTCGGAGCCCTCACCGGGGCGCACCGCGGGCGGCAGCATGCTCCACAGCTTGTCCGCCAGCACGCGCGGGTTGTCGCCGCTCTGGATGGACAGCACGCCCTCCACGATCAGCTCACCCGTGGCGGCCTCCAGCTCGGAGTGCCCCTTCAGGTGGTTGGCCACCGGGTAGAAGAAGAGGTTGGCGTAGGCCACGCCGTAGAAGGTGGCCAGGAACGCCGCGGAGATCTTGGGGCCCAGGGTGTCGGGCTTGTCCAGGTCCATCATCACCTCCACCAGCGACAGCACGGTGCCGAGCACGCCGATGGTGGGGGCGAAGCCACCGGCCTGCTTGAAGAAGTCCTGGGTGTGGCGATGACGGCCGCTGGCGCCCTCCAGCTCGGCGTCCAGGATGTCGCGCACCAGCTCGGGGTCGGTGCCGTCCACCACCAGGCGGATGCCCTTCTGCAGCAGCGGGTTGTCCACCGACTTGGCCTCCTCCTCGAGGGCCAGGAGGCCCTCACGGCGCGCCTTCTCGCTGAAGCCCACCAGCGCCTCGATGATCTCCGCGCGCTCGTCCTTGGGGCTCTTCATGCCCAGGGAGAACGTCATCTTGAAGATCGTGCCCACCGACGACGGCCCGAAGCTGGCCATGACCACGCCGAACGTGGCCCCGGTCACCTCCACGAGGGCGGGGATGCTGATGAGCCCCATGGGCGATCCGCCCTTGAGGATGACGGCCAGGAGGATGCAGATCCCCGAGACCCCGAGTCCGATGAATGCGCCCATCCGGTGCTAACTCGCGATCAGTCGTCGACGAACATGCTGGGGGTCACCGCGGCGCCCATGGGCGCTGCCGATGACACGGCACGGCGGTAGTCCATGAACATCTCCACCACCTCGGTGATGGGCTCGGCCACCATGATGCGGCGCCGGTCCACCAGGGTGATGAGGGTGTCCGGGGTGGCCTCGAGGGTCTCGATGAGCTCGGCGTTCAGCACCAGGGCGTCGCCGTTGAGTCGATGCAGGGTGATCATGTGGGGTCCTCCTGGACCTGGGGGCCAGCACCTGGGCTGCCCCGTTCACGACGTCCGTATCGGAACGGCACCGGGCCGATCTGAGCGGTGCGGTGCCAATGCGACGGTGGAGGTGGGCGTGATCCGTCACGCCCCCCTCACACCGCCGAAACCGCCTAGTGCTTGAGGTTCACCAGCTCCTGCAGCATGTCGTCGCTGGTGCTGATCACCCGGCTGTTCGCCTGGAAACCGCGCTGGGCGATGATCATGTTGGTGAACTCCAGGGCCAGGTCCACGTTGCTCATCTCCAGGGCCCCGGGGGTGAGCGAGCCGTGGCCGGCCGCGTCACCGGGGGTGCCGTTGACGGGCGCACCCGAGTTGTTGGAGGCGATGTACATGTTGCCGCCGGTGCGCTGCAGGCCCGCGGGGTTGGCGAACTTGGCCAGCCCCAGGGTGCCGATGGTGGTGGCCACGCCCGCGGCGTCGGTGGCGGTGACCACGCCGGCCGAGTCGATGTTGATGGCGGCCGTGGTGGCGGGGTTCACCTGGATGCGGCCGACGTTGCCGGTGGTGGCCAGGGTGCCCAGCACGTAGTTGCCGCCGGTGGTCACCAGGTACCCGGCGCTGTCGAAGCTGAAGTTGCCCGCGCGGGTGTAGACCTCGCCGCTGGCGGCGCCCAGGTCGTTGCCGCCGGCGCCGCCCCAGGTGGCGCTCTGGGCCGCCACGCGGAACATGCCGTCGCCGTTGACCATGAGGTCGGTCACCACGCCCGTGCTCTGGGCGGTGCCCTGGGTCATGATCTGGTCCACCGAGTTGAGGTTCATGCCCAGGCCGATCTGGCGGGCGTTGGTGCCGCCCACGCCACCGGCCACCGGGGACGAGGCCCCCTGCAGGGTCTGGTACAGCGCGTCCTTGAAGGACACCCGCTCGGACTTGTACCCGAAGGTGTTCACGTTGGCGATGTTGGAGGCCAGCGTGTCCATCATCACCTGGTGGTTCCGCAGACCGGAAACGGCCGCGAACATGGAGCGCATCATGGTGGTGGAATTCCTTTCCCAGTGACGGCCGACCCCCCTCGGGTGAGGTCCAGACCGAGCCGTCGATGTCCATTGTCGCGATGCCCGCTAGGGCGCCAGCACCGCGCTGTCGATGTTCGTGAACACCTGATCCTTCAGTCCTTCGCGATGGACCGCCGTGATCACGACCCGGTTCTTCACCGAGACCACGAACGCGGTGTTGTCGACCATCACGAGGCTGTCCTTGCTGCCCTTGGCCGCGGCCCGGTTCACCGCGTCCTCCAGCCGCGAGGCCACCTCGGGCGTCACCTGGATGCCCCGCTGCGCCAGCCGGTCGCGGGCGTGCGCGCTCCACTTGAGGGGCCCGGCCGCGGTGGCCTGGGCGCTCTGGAGCCGCTGCGCCAGCATCTGGTCGAACCCGGAGGCGCCCGCCTTGGCGGTGCCCCTCCCGGGCCCGGCGGGTGCGACCGCGCCGGCCGCGCCGACGCCGCGTGCACCCGGCACCGTGGGGTCCACGGGGGTCACTGTGCGGCCACCTGCGTGATCTGGGACGGGCTCACCTGCACGCCGCCCACGTTCACCGTCATGCCCGCCTTGGGGTCCAGCAGGATGCCGCTCACCACGCCCGTGACCGAGGTGGTGGAGTTGTCCGGCGTGTAGGTGACCGTCCGGCCGATCAGCGATGCGCCCTGAGTGAGCTGCATGTTGGTCATCAGGTTGGTCATGGTGGTGTTGAGCTTGGTCTGCTGCTCAAGGCTCTGGTACTGGGTCATCTGCCCGATGAACTCGTTGTCCTTCAGCGGGTCCATGGGGTTCTGCGACTTCATCTGCGCGCCCAGCACCTTGAGGAACGTCTCCATGGTGAAGGTCTTGTCCGCCGTACGGGCGGCGCCCGTGCCGATGGTGCTGGAGTAGGCGCCGGTGACGCTGGTTGTCGTCGACATCGTGTCTCCCTAGGCCAGGATGTTGAGCCGCCCGTCCTGGGCGGTGGTGGTGGATGAGGCGGCGGCATCCGCGATGGCCGCGCCGAAGCCCGGCTCATCGCCGGAGCCCCGCGACGCGCGCGCACCGTCCATGGTGAACGCGGGCCGCTGCTGGGCCTCCTGCTGGGTGCTGACGTCCATGCCCGTCAGGGACAGGCCCCGGTCGGACAGGGCGTCCTGCAGGTGCGGAAGCGCCTGCTCCAGCATGCGCGCCGCCTCCGGCCGGTCGGCCACGATGTGCGCCTGCAGCACACCGTCGTGCATCACCATGCGCACCACCACGTGACCCAGCTCAGGCGGGCGCATGCTGAGCATCACCTCGCGCCCCCCCTCGCGCAGCGCCACGTGCACCCGGTGGCCCAGCTCCTGCGCCAGCTGCGCGGCGTGCGCGTGCAGGGGGGTGCTGGTGGCCGTGGCCGGGGCGGACGGCGCCGACGCGGCGGGTGCCGGCGGCGCGAAGCCCATGGGGGTGGTGAGGTCGCCCGCCGTGGCCGGGGCGGCGGCGGCCGGGGCGGGATCCGCCGTGGCCGTGGCCCCCGTGGTGGTGGCCTCGGCGGCCGGGCGCACCGCGTTCCCGCGATGGGGGCGGCGGCCGTGGCACCGGTGTCCGCGGGCACCTGGTCGGGCGTCTGGGTGAAGGTGAGCACCACCGTCGCGGCGCCCTGGGTCTTGGGGGCCGCCTCCCGGGTGGCCGGCGCGGCCGGGGCGGCGCCCGCGGCGTTCGCCGTGGAGGCGTCCGCACCCACTCCGGGCACGGCCACGGCCTGCGTGGCGTCGCCCGTGGCGGCCGAGGTCGGGGCGGCCGGGGCGGGCGCCGTGGCGGCCTGCGCGCCGGTGGCCGCAAGGGCCACGGCGGCCGCCTGGGCCGAACCGGCCGAGGTGGCGTCGGGCGGCAGCGCCGCGGCCGGGGTCGCCGGGGCGGCGGGTTTGGCGGGCGCCGCCGGGGATGCGACGGGTGCCGCGGCCGGTGCGCTCACCGGTGCGGCGATGGGTGCGTCCACCGGCTGCTGCACCGCGGCGGTCGCGGTCGCCGCAGCGGCCCGCGGCGTCCCCGGTGCGGTGGCCGTGGCGGGGGCGGCGGGCACGGGTGCCACGGGGGTGGCGGCCGCCGGGGCGGGCGCCGGCGACGCCACCGGCGTCACGGACGCGGCCACCTCGGCGGGTGCCACGGGGGTCACCGGTGCCGGCGTGGCCGGGACGGTCTCCACCACGGCCGGTATCGCCGCCACGGGGAGCGCGGTGTCGGGCACCGGCGTGTCCGCCGGGGCGCCCGGAGCCGGGTCGGCCCCCTGGGAACCCTGGTCGGCAGGGCGGGTGGCGTCGGCCGTGGTGGCCCGCGCCGTGGCCGCACCGGTGGTGGTGTCCTGACCGGCGGCGTCTGCGTCGGTCTGGTGCAGCTTCCCTGAATCGGGTCCGGCTGCGCTGTCGTTGTGAGCGGGTCCCTTCGGCGTTCGTGCCTTCCCCGTGGCGGCCTTCGCCAATGCCGAGTGGAAGTCACGATCCGGGCTGGCCGCCTCCGGTGCGCCGTTCGCGTCCGGTGGCGTGTCCGCCGGTGCCGTGGAGCCCGCGGCCGCAGGTGGCGGCCCGAGCGTGGCGTTGATCATCGTCCTTGACGTCTCTCCATGTCAGTTCGTCGACGAGGTGGCGCCGCGGTACGTGTCGTAGTACCCCAGCACCTTCGTGACGTAGTTCTGTGTCTCGGTGTACGGCGGAACCCCGCCGTACCTGCGAACCGCGTTCGGACCCGCGTTGTAGGCCGCGAGTGCCGACCGCAGATCACCGAATGTGTCGATCTGCTGCTTCAGGTATCGGCTGCCGGCGGCCAAATTCTGAGCGGGGTCGAGAATGTCGGTGACACCCAGCCCTCGCGCGGTGCCGGGCATCAGCTGCATCAGGCCCCTGGCGCCGGCCGGCGAACCCGCCGTCACGTTGAACGAGCTCTCCGCGCGGGCCACCGCCGCCACCAACGCGGGGTCCACGCCGGCCTGCTGCGCGGCCCGGTTGATGAGCGGCTTCAGCGAGGCGGGAACCGCGTCGGCGCCGCTGGTGGGCAGGCCCGGCTGGGGGCGCTGGCCCTGGGTCACGGCCGTCTGCGCCGCCGTGGCGGTGGCCAGCGAGGTGGCGAACGGCGTGGTGTCGGTGGACGTCGTGGTGGCGGTGGTGGCCGTGGTCCCCGTGGAGGTGGCCGCCGAGGTGGCGGTGCTCCCCCCGGTGAGGCCGTCGATCATCGAGGTGATCTGGTCCACGCGCGCCAGCGCGGTCTGGATGCTCACGCCACCGCCCCGCCGCCCGGTGCCCCGGCGGCGCGCCGCGCGGCCCGGCGGGTGGCCAGCTCGTCCATCTCCAGCTGGTCCACGCGCTGCGCCTCGGCCGCGTGGGCCTGCCGGGCGCGGTCACGCATGGTGGCCAGCGACTCGCGTTCCTGGCTGGCCAGCACCAGCGCGTCGCGCCGCTCCAGGGCGATGGCCTCCAGCTGGTCGGCCAGGCTGCGCTCGTGGTCCAGCTGACGCCGCAGCCGCCCGATCTCATCGTGGCCGGCGCGCAGATCCACCAGGCTGATGGCCGAGGCGGCGCGCTCGCGCATGGTGGCCACGCCGGCCGCCAGGTCGTGCTCGGCCACCACGACCCGTTCCTGCTGGGCCCCGAACGCCCGCAGCGCCTGCGAGAGCTCCTGCTGCAGCAGCTCCTCGCGGCGCTCGCGCAGCTCCAGGACGGGGTCCAGGCGGAAACGAAACTGCCGGCTCACAGGCCACCCATCGGCCGCCGCGGTCATTTCCTTGATGCCGAGGGTGCTTGCCGGCCGATGGGCGCCCCGGTCCGCTCCGCACACCACGGGTGATCCGGCCGACCCGGTGGCGCGTAGCTGCTCACGACGTATCCGCTCACTCGATCAAGGGAGCAGCTCGTGAGCACCTCACCCACCGAGTCCGCGCTGGACCGCGGCTCGTTCCTCCGCAACACCGCCAAGGGCGGCCTCGTGCTGGCCACCTCCGGCGGCATCCTGGCCTCCGTTTCAGGGGTGGCCTTCGGCGCCACCTCGAGCGACATCACCACGCTGCAGGCCGCCTACACGGCCGAGAGCCTGGCGGTGTTCGTCTACCAGGCCATCCTGAAGAACTTCAGCGTCTTCACGCACCCCAAGCTGCAGGACAAGGACTACTTCCAGGCCGCCCTGCAGAACGAGCGCGACCACAAGGCGTTCCTGGCCAAGGCGCTGGGATCCAAGACGCCCAAGGGGCTCAAGTTCACGATCCCCGCGAGCGTCACCAAGAGCGGCCAGAGCCTGCTCGACACGGGTGTGGCCCTGGAGACCGCCTTCGTGCGGGCCTACCTGGGCGCCTCCTCCACGCTCAGCTCGAAGGACCTCCGCCTGGTGGCGGCCCAGCTGGCGGCCAACGAGGCCACGCACTTCAGCTTCTTCAACGCGGCCGCGGGCGGCCACGGCGTGCTGCCGTCCCTCCCGAAGCCGGACACCATCCCGAACACGGTGAAGAAACTGAAGCCGTTCTTGGCGTAAGCCTCCATCTGATCCCGGGACCCGCCCGAAGGCGGGTCCCACGCCCCATGTCGAAGTCTCCGCCGACCAGGGCGCGGCTGCGCCGAATGATTGGGGACGGTGCAGGGGGTGAAGCCCCCCGACCCACGGACGGGGAGGTTCGACTCAGGACCGCGCAGCCCGCGAGGGCGCTGTGGTGAAGCTCAATGACCCAGACCCGCCATTCTGACCGTCAGCGTCAGAGGGCGACCTTCTGAGAAGCCGGGTTCACCATCCGGTGCCGCGACCCCGGGCCCTCCGCCACCAGGGTGGCGTGGGTGGGCGGGTCGCTGGGGACGTGCGCGGGGCGCCGGGCCTCGAACTCGCGGCGCAGCACCGGCACCACCTCGCGGCCCAGGATCTCCACCTGCTCCAGCGCCACCTCCAGGGGCAGGCCGGCGTGGTCCACCAGGAACATCTGCCGCTGGTAGTGACCCGCGTACTCGGCGAACCCGAGGGTCCGCTCGATCACCATCTCCGGCGTGCCCACGGTGAGCGGCGTGGCGGTGGTGAAGTCCTCCAGCGACGGGCCGTGGCCGTACACGGGGGCCACGTCGAAGTAGGGCCGGAACCGGCGCTTGGCCTCCGCCTCGCTGGTGTCCATGAACACCTGACCCCCCAGGCCCACGATGGCCTGGTCGGCGGCGCCGTGGCCGTGCTCCTCGAAGCGACGGCGGTACAACCCCACCATGCGGCGCACGTGGTCGGACGGCCAGAAGATGTTGTTGTGGAAGAACCCGTCGCCGTAGCGGGCCGCCTGCTCGGCGATCTCCGGGCTGCGGATGGACCCGTGCCACACGAACGGCGGCGTGTCGTCCAGCGGCCGGGGGGCAAGGGTGAAGTTGTGCAGCGGGGTGCGGAAGCGCCCCTCCCAGGTGAGGTTCTCCTCACGCCACAGCCGCCGCAGCAGGGCGTAGTGCTCCATGGTGAGCGGGATGGCCTGGCGGATGTCGTACCCGAACCACGGGTACACCGGGCCGGTGTTGCCGCGCCCCAGCATCAGGTCGGTGCGGCCACCCGAGATGTGCTGCAGCACCGAGAAGTCCTCGGCGATGCGCACCGGGTCGTTGGTGGTGATGAGCGTGGTGGACGTGGACAGGATGAGGCGCTCGGTGCGCGCCGCGATCCAGCCCAGCGCCGTGGTGGGCGACGAGCACACGAAGGGCGGGTTGTGGTGCTCGCCCGTGGCGAACACGTCCAGCCCCACCTCCTCGGCCTTCAGCGCCAGGGCCAGCATCGCCTGGATGCGCTCGGCCTCGGTGGGAACGGTGCCGTTGGTGGGGTCGGGGGTGACGTCCCCCACGCTGAAGATTCCGAATTGCATCAGGCTCCCATCCTTGCGTCCGCAACTAGTTCAGCAGATCGCACGCCCACTGTCCACCCCATCGTGTGAACCCGGGGTGCGTGTGGTGACCGGGGCGCCGATTCGGGGTAACGTGACCCATGGCGAGCCTGCAGGTCTTCGAGGGGTTGTCCACCGCCTGCCTGATGGCGGTGTTCCTCACCTACGCGGTGTGGGAACTGCGTCACCCGCACCGTGGGGACGACGACGGACCCCCGCCGCCGCCCCCACCGGATGACGGACCTACGCCACCGCCTCGGCCGGGGCCGCCCGGCCGCTCAGCCCGACCACGCGCACGACGTCGCGCATGGACAGGACCCCCACGAGGTGGGCGCCATCAAACACCAGCACGTGGCGGACGCCGCGGCGCACCATCAACTCACCGGCCTTCTCCACGGGCCAGGTGGGCCAGGCCGTGACCAGCGAGCTGGTCATGTGGTCGGCCACGCGCTCCGAATAGGGGTCCAGCCCCTTGGCTACCGCGCGCAGGAGGTCGCGCTCGGTGATCACGGCGGGGCCCTGAAGGCTGTGGTCCATCACCACGGCCGCGCCGGTGTTGTTGTCGATCATCCGCACCGCGGCCTGAGCAAGCGTGTGCTCGGGGCCGACGATCGCCGTCACAGGGTTCATGATCTCGCCCACCTGCATCGGCGCCTCCCTTTGTAGCGATAGTTGCAATGTGGAGACAGGATAGGTGCACCGGGTGGCGGGCGCAACCGTTCATATGGAGGGGGAACCGCCGAGACAGGCGGTTCGCACCGAAGCGCGTCACCCCCACGCCGGTGCGGCGTGGGCGGTTACACCACCTCGGCGCCGGGCGGCAGCGGGTCGAACACGCCCGTGAAGCCCTGCCCGTCGGCCACCAGCTCGCCGGTGACGGCGGGCAGTGCGGGCTCGTCCACCGCCACGGGCGCGGGCCCGGCGCCGGCGATGTCGATCATGGCCGCCATGGTCTGCGCGCGGTCGTAGGGCTCGTCCACGGTCTGGCGCAGGAACGCCTCGATGCGGTGGTGCTTTGCCCGCGCCTCGTCCACGCGCGGGTCGGATCCCGGCACGTAGGCGCCGATGGCGATGAGGTCCTCGGCGCGGTGGTGCGCGGCCATCAGCTCGCGCAGCCTGCCGGCGGCGGCCCGCTCGTCGGGCGTGAGCAGCTGGCCGGTGAGGCGGGACACCGACTGCAGGATGTCCACGGCCGGGTAGTGGCCGCGGTGGGCCAGGGCCCGCGACAGCACGATGTGGCCGTCCAGGATGCCGCGCACGGCGTCGGCCACGGGCTCGTTCATGTCGTCGCCCTCCACCAGCACCGTGTACAGGCCGGTGATGGTGCCGCGGGCGCTGGTGCCCGCGCGCTCCAGCAGGCGGGGCAGCATGGCGAACACCGACGGGGTGTACCCGCGGGTGGCCGGCGGCTCGCCGATGGCCAGGCCCACCTCGCGCTGGGCCATGGCCAGGCGAGTGACCGAGTCCATCATCAGCAGCACGTCGTTGCCGCGGTCGCGGAAGAACTCGGCGATGGCGGTGGCCACGAACGCGGCCTTGATGCGCACCAGGGCGGGCTGATCGGAGGTGGCAACCACCACCACGGAGCGGGCCAGGCCCTCCGGGCCCAGGTCGCGCTCCATGAACTCGCGCACCTCGCGGCCACGCTCGCCGATGAGGGCGATCACGTTGACGTCGGCCGAGGTGTGGCGGGCCATCATCCCCAGGATGGTGCTCTTGCCGACGCCGGAGCCGGCGAAGATGCCCAGGCGCTGGCCCAGCCCGCACGGGTTGAGGCCGTCCAGGCTGCGCACCCCCAGCGCAACAGGCGTGCCGATGGGCGGGCGCGACATGGGCGGGGGCGGGAACGCCTCGATGCTCATGCGGCGCTCGGCCGCAATGGGCGGCCCGTCGTCGAACGGACGCCCCAAGCCGTCCAGCACGCGCCCCAGGAGGCTCTCCCCCACGGCCACCTGCAGCGCCGACCCGGCGGCCACCACGGTCTGGCCGGGACCGATGCCGGCGGGGTCGCCCAGGGGCATCAGCAGCGTACGGCCGGACCGGAAGCCCACCACCTCGGCGTCCAGGGCGCGTCCCCCGGTGCGGTGCCCGGGCGTGAGGATGCTGCAGCGCTCACCCACGCTGGCCGCCGGCCCGCGGGACTCCACCACCAGGCCGATCAGCTCGCTCACCCGGCCGTTGAGCCGGTAGGGGTCGCATGCCCGCACCCGGTGCCGCGCGTGGGCCAGGGCCTGGGCGGTGTGGTCGGCGAGCGCGCTCACTGGGCCAGCAGGTCGGTCTCCGGGGGTGCCGCCAGGGCCTCCACGATGCGGCGCATCTGGCTCTCCATGGTGGCGTCCACATCGCCGTTGGGGGTCTCCAGCACCACCCCGCCGGCGTGGATGCGGGGGTCCTCGATGACGTCCAGCCGGCGGATGCCACCCATCTGCAGCTGCAGCTCGGGCACGGCGTCGCGCAGCACGGCCAGGTCGTCGGGGTTGACGTGGGCGATGAGCACCTCGCGCTCTGTGGCCCGCCGGATGGCGCCGCGCGCCACGTCCACCACGCGTTCCGGGTTGGCGCTGATGTCGGCCCGCACCAGCCGGGCCGCCAGCTCCATGGCCATGGAGGCCACCTCGCCGGCCAGCCGCTCGGGCATCTCGGTGAGGTCGTCCTCGATCTCTCGCGCCAGGCCCTGCACGGCCGCGATGGCGCCGAACATGCGCTGCTGGGCGTCGGCCATGCCCGCGTCGAAGCCCTCGCGGTAGCCGTCGGCCACGGCCTGGTCGCGGGCCGCCTCGGCCTCGGCCACCACCGCGGTGGCCTCCTGCTCGGCCAGGGCCATCATGTGCTGGGCCGTGCCGGCCTGCAGGAAGTGCAGGCGGCCGGGGCCCTCGCGCAGGGGCACATCATGGGCGTCGTCCCCCACGGTGACGCCCCGCATGGGCGCCCTACGCGACAAGGTCGTCCTCGCCGCCGCGCGAGATCACGATCTGACCGGCGTCCTCCAGCTTGCGGATGACGGCCACGATCTTCTGCTGGGCCTCCTCCACCTGGGAGATGCGCACGGGACCCATGAACTCCAGGTCCTCCTTGATGGTCTCCGCGGCGCGCGAGGACATGTTCTTGAGGATCTTGTCCTGCACGTTGTCGCCGGTGCCCTTGAGGGCCACGGCCAGCTCCTTGCCGTCCACCTCGCGCAGCACCATCTGGATGCTGCGGTCGTCCAGCTGCACGATGTCCTCGAACAGGAACATGAGGCGGCGCACCTCGTCGGCCAGCTCCGGGCTCTGCTCCTCCAGGGTCTCCAGGATGGCCTTCTCGGTGGAGCGGTCCACCTGGCTGAGCACCTCCACCAGGGCCTTGACGCCGCCGGCGCTGGTGAAGTCCTGGTTGATCACGTTGGACAGCTTGCGCTCCAGCACCAGCTCGATCTCGCGGATCACCTCGGGTGCCGTGCGGTCCATGAGGGCCAGGCGCATCGCCACCTCCGACTGCAGTTCGGCGGGGAGGGCGCTGATGACCTGCCCGGCCGTGGCGGTGGGGATGTAGGCCAGGATGAGGGCCACGGTCTGGGGGTGCTCGTTGGCCACCACGTTGAGGATCTGCGAGGCGTCGGTGCGGCGCAGGAACTCGAACGGCGACACCTGGATGCTCTGCGACAGCCGCTCCAGCACCTTGTTGGCCCGCTCGGAGCCCAGGGCCGCGTCCAGCACGTTGCGCGCGTAGGCCAGGCCGCCCTCGGTGATGTAGTTCTGCGCGACGGCCGTCTCGTAGAACTCCTCAAGCACCTTGTTCTTGAGGTCGTTGCTGATGGCGCCGAGGCCGGCGATCTCGAGGGTGAGCTCCTCGATCTCGTCCTCCTTGAGGTGCTTGAACACCTCGGCGCCCGCACGCTCGCCCAGCGACACCAGCACGATGGCCACGCGCTGCCGGCCGGTGAGCTTGGTGTCCAACCCCAGTGCGCTCATCCCCGCTCCCCCGCTACTTGGTGTTGCGCTCGATCAGCCAGGAGCGCATGAGCTTGGCCATGTCGTCGGGCTTGCGCAGCGCCAGGTCCTCCATCTGCTGCTCCACCTGCGACTTGGTCTCGCCCTCCAGGCGCTTCGGCATGGCCGCGCCCGTGGCGGTGATCTCGCCCACCGACACCGGCCCGCGGGCCAGCAGCTCGGGCAGGGCCTTCTCCAGCTCGCTCTGGCGGCTGCCCAGGGCCTTGCGAGCCCGCATCAGGATGAACAGCAGCCCGATGCCCGCGATGGCCCACTTGGCCAGGCTCATGATGTTGATGCCGCCGCCGGAGGACGAGCCGCCACCCTTGGCCGTTGCGCCGGTGGCCAGCTGCTTCGCCACCGCCTGGGCGGAGGCCGAGAACGGCACCGTGGCGATCTTGACGTTCTGCTTCGGGACCCCCATGGCCGCCGCCACCTGCGTGGTCAGGGCGTTCGTGTCGCCCTTCCACACGGTGTTGTCAACCTGGATGGAGACGGTCTCCTTGGCGGGATCAACCGCCCCGGGGGCGAAATCGGTCTTGGTGACGGTGCGGTCGACGCCGTTCTTGGCCGTGTTGGTCGTGTTGTCGTACGTCGTGTTGCCGCCCGTGCCGGTGGTGGTGCTGGTGGCCGGCGTGTTCGGGGTGACGCCCACGGTGCCGCCGCTGGTGCTGCCCGCGCCCTTCTGCGTGACGTGCTCGTGGGTCTTGGTGCCCTCAAGCGGCACGACCTGCTTCTTGTCGTACTTTTCGCTGGTGGAGCTGATCGAGTCCAGGTTGAGCGGGGCGTTGACGATGGCCACCGACGAGCCGGGGCCGACCACGGTGTCCAGCATCGCCTGCAGCTTGCTCTCCTGCGCGGTCTCGTAGGCCTGCTCGGCCGCCATGCGGGCGTTGGCGCCACCGGTGCCCGGGCCGTTCAGGACGTTGCCGGTGGTGTCGCTCACCACCACGTTCTTGGGGTCCAGGTTGGGCACGGCGCTGGCCACCAGCTGGGTGATGCCCTGCACCTGCGTGGCCGCCAGGGAGGCGCCCGGATACAGCGACAGCATCACGCTGGCCTTGGTGGGCGTGGTGTCGCTGCCGAAGGTCTGCGCGGTGGGCATGGCCAGCTTGACGTCGGCGGTGCGCACCCCGTTGATCTGGGCGAGCGTGCGCGACAGGTCGCCCTGGCGGGCGCGCATCAGGTTGACGCGCTGGGTGAAGTCGGTGGCGCCCCAGCCCTGCTTGTCGAACAGCTCGAAGCCGGGACCCGACGAGGCGCTGCCGCTGAGCAGGCCGCTTGAGGCCAGGTCCAGGCGGGCGGTGTCCAGGTTGCCTGAGGGCACCTGGATGGTGGTGCCACCGTCGCGCAGGCGGTAGGTGATGCCCTTGCTGGACAGCTCCTTGGTGATGGTGGCGGCGTCGGCGGGCGTGTCGGCGATGGCCAGGGTGGAGTAGCTGGCGGCCCCCGAGATCTGCATCAACAGGTAGATCCCCACCGCGAAGGTGGCGATCGACCCGATGATGAGTCGCCGGGCGGGGCCGGTGAGCCCGCTCCAGAAGTTGGTGATGTTCGACAGGCCGCCCACGATCCCGATCCGCTAGATGGACATCCGGGACAGCTCCTGCCATCCCTCGATCACTTTGTTGCGCACCTGCACGGCGGTGCTGAGCGCCAGCTCCGCCTTGGTGGTCTCCACGATGGCCTGCGTGGGGTCGGTGAGCTGCCCGGTGGCCGCCAGCTCCTGCAGGCGGTCCGAGCTCTGCACCTGGTTGGCCAGGCCGTTGACGGCGCCGGCCAGCATGCTGCTGAAGCCGCCGGTCTGGGCCGCGGTGCCCGTGTCGGTGACGTTGCCCGGCGTGAGCGGCGCCATGGGCGCCGGCATGGCGTTGAGGCCGGACAGGTCGCCCGCGCCAACCGCCTGCTGTGCGATGCCGGCGATCACTGCAGCAACCTCAGCGCGTCCTTGGCCATGCTCTTGGTGGCCTCGAAGGCCGTGACGTTGGCCTGGTAGGAGCGCGTTGCCGCCACCATGTCCACCATCTCGGTGACCGAGTTGACGTTGGGCTTGGTGACGTAGCCGAAGCGGTCGGCCAGGGGGTTGCCCGGCTCGTACACCCGCGGCTGGGCGGTGGTGTCCTCCACGATGGCCGGCGTATTGACCCCGTGGAAGGGCGAGGTGTTGGCGTCGATCGCGGTGCCGTCGCCGGCGGTGCCGGTGGTGCCCACAAACGGGATCTGGAAGGAGGCGGCGCTGCCGGTGGCCTCCTGCATCACCACCATCTTGCGCCGGTAGGCCTGCCCCACACCGGTGGTGCTGTCCACGTTGGCCAGGTTGTTGGCGATCACGTCCATCCGGATGCGCTGAGCGGCAAGGCCGGTCGCGCTCACATCCAGTGACTCGTACATCCCCATGTGTGTTCCCTTTCCCTGGGTGTCCTACGGCGGGCTACGTGCCCTTGATGGCCGTGCGGAGCTCGCCGAAGCGAGCGTTGAGCAGCGAGGTGACGGTGTTGTAGGTCAGCTGGTTGCTGGCCATCTGCGCCATCTCGTGGTCGGGGTCGATGGTGCTGCCGTCGGCGCGCGTGGTGGCGCCGTCATGCGCGGTGGTGAAGGGGATCTGCGCGGTGGCGAGGCCGTTGGAGACGCCGGCGGGCGTGTCCTCCAGGGCGTTGCCGTCACCGAACACGGAGGTCTCGCCGAACACCGAGTTGCTGCCGGTGCCGTCCAGCTTGCCCGGCCTGATGGGGGGCTGGTCCTTCGGCGTGACCAGCTTGGCGCGGTCCTGCTCCACGGCGGCGGCAAGCGCCCCCTCGAAGTTCACGTCCACCCGCTGGTAGCCGGGCGTGTCGGCGTTCGCCAGGTTCTGGGCCAGCGCCGACTGGCGCAGGTTGGCCCCGTGCATCGCCTGGGTCAGCGCAACGGTGGTGATGTCGTCAAACAACGTGGCCTCCTTGCCCCGTCACAGCTCGAGACTGTCCGACTCCAGCATGGGAGCGATCTCGTCCATCAACCGCATCATGCGGGCCTGATCGAAGCCCAGCACGTCCATCGACATCCCGCAGATGTCGTACGCCAGGCCGTCGCCACCGATGCCCTGCCCCAGCATCATGCAGGCCACATCGGAGATGTGCACCACGTGCGCCAGCAGCGGCTTGAGGGTGGCCGAGCCGGGGTCGTGGTGGTAGCGGATGGCCTCCTCCAGCTCGGGCGGGAAGCTCCACTTGGCGGCGATGCGCGCGCCCAGCTCGGCGTGGTCGAAGCCCAGCAGCTCGGCCTCGATCACGTGGAACGGCACACGCCGCTCGGACGCCAGGCGCAGCACCTCGTTGAAGGCCGCCTCCAGGTAGCCGCTCAGCACGACCTTGCCGATGTCGTGCAGCAGGCCGGCCACGAAGGCCTCCTCCACCGGCGCCAGGTGCACCTCCACGGCCACGCGCCGGGCGGTGAACGCCACGCACATGGACTGGTGCCACAGCTCGCCCGCGGCCAGGCTGTAGCCGGGCAGCGAACGGTTGAGCAGGCGCGCCGTGTGGCTGGAGATGGCCAGGCTCTTGATGGCCGAGAAGCCCAGCAGCACCACGGCCTCGGTGACGGTGGTCACGCGGCGGGCGTGGCCGTAGAAGGCGCTGTTGGCCAGCTTGAGGATGTTGGCGGTGAGGCTCTGGTCGCGCAGGACCACCTGGGACAGCTGACCGACGGTCATGTCCTGGTCGTCACAGGCGTTGATGACCTCGCTGATGCTGGCCGGCATGGGGGGGAGTTCGCCGATCGAGTTGATGACATCGTCGGCGCTCATGCGGGAGACGGTCATGCGCTCGCCAGCTCCGCGTCGCGGCGCTCCACCAGCACCGACCAGGTCTGGGCCAGGGTCTCCACGTCGGAGATCACCTCGAACATGGCGTCACGGCTGACCTCGCGCACCGACAGGCGGCGCAGCAGGTAGTCGTAGATGGCGCCGAGGTGACGGCCGATGGTGCCCGCCCTCCGGTCGAGGTTACGGTCCAGCTCTTGGAGGATGGCCCGCACGCGTGCCACACGGGCAAGGGCGGTCTCCTCATCGCCGGCATCGAATGCGGCGACGGCCTCACGTCCGAAACGGACGGCGCCTCCGAACAACATCAGCACCAGCTCGTCGGGATGGGCCGACTCGATGGACTCAGGACGCGGATCTGCGTGCAACTTGCTGCACCTCGGCATTCGAGGAGAGGTTCTCGTGGCACGGGACTCCGTCCCCGGTATGCGCGCGGCGATCCTGCCTGCGTGTCTTTTGTCGGACGGACCCCGCGCAACCTTGAGCGGTTGGGGTACCGTGGCCCAATGCGCATTGGGCATCCGGTCTACGCCTCCCGCCTCGCCGGCCTGGCGGTGCTGGACCCCGGTGGTGAGCGCCTGGGGCGCATCACCGACGTGGTGGCGGCACCCGGTCTGCCCGACGCGCCCGTGATGGGCGTGGTGGTGCGCATGCGGCGCCGCCCCATCTTCATCGCCGCCGGGCGCCTGGCGGCCCTGGACGACACCGGCGCCCGCCTGGTGAGCGCGCGCCTCAGCCTCAAGCGGTTCGCGCGCCGGCCCGGCGAGGTGCTGGTGCTGGGCGAGCTGCTGGACCGCATCGGCACCCTCAGCCCCGGCGGCGAGCGGGTGCGCGTCAACGACGTGGGCATCGCCCCCACCGGCCGCGGCACCGGCTGGTGCCTGGCCAGCGCCGACGTGGTGCCCGCCGGCTCGCGCCTGCGCCGCCGCGCCCACCGTGCGGTTGAGTGGGACCAGCTGTCCGGGCTGGGCATGGTGGCCACCGACGCGCAGACCCGCGCCGCCGCCCTCAGCACCCAGCGACCCGTGGAGGTGGCGGCGGCCCTGCTCAGCCTGGACCCGCCGGACGCCGTGGAGGTGCTGGCCGCCATGGACGACGAGCACGCCGCCGACGTGCTGGAGGAACTGCCCGAGCACACGCAGGCCGACCTGCTGCGCGGGCTGGGGTGGAGCGCGCCGGCGACCTGCTGGACGCCATGAACCCCGACGACGCGGCCGACCTGCTGGGCGAGGTGCCCGCCCTGGAACGCGCCAGCCTGCTGGCGGCCATGGAACCCGACGAGGCCGCGCCGGTGCGCCGCCTGCTGGCCTACCGGCCCGACACCGCGGGCGGGCTCATGAACCCCGAGCCGGTGATCCTGCAGGCCAACGCCACCGTGGCCGAGGCCCTGGCGCGCATGCGGCGCCCCGAGCTGCCGCCCGCGCTGGCCGCCCAGGCCTACGTGGTGCGCCCGCCCACCGACACCCCCACCGGCCCGCTGCTGGGCACCGTGCACATCCAGCGGCTGCTGCGCGCTCCCCCGTCCGAGCTGGCGGCCACCTGCATCGACCGGCGCGACCCCGACCCGCTGCCCGCCGACGCCCCGGTGCGCACCGTGGCCGAGCACCTGGCGGCCGAGAACCTGCTGGCGGCGCCGGTGTGCGACCAGGCGGGCCGGCTGCTGGGCGCGGTGAGCGTGGACGACGTGCTCGACTCGATGCTGGGCGACCTATGGCGCGACCGCGACCCGGGTGAGGCGGCGTGAAGCTGCCCCTGTGGGTGCGGCGCACCACGGTGTCGGCGCCGCGCCGCACCCTCCGGCTGCAGCCCCACTACGACCCGGAGGCATTCGGGCGCTTCTCGGAGGGCGTGGCCCGCATCATCGGCACGGCCCGCTTCCTGGTGGTGCAGACCGTGATCGTGGTGGTGTGGATCATCCTCAACGTGGCCATCCCGGGGCTGCGGTTCGACCGCTACCCGTTCATCCTGCTCACCCTGGCGCTGTCGCTGCAGGCGGCCTACGCCGCCCCCCTGATCCTTTTGGCGCAGACCCGCCAGGCCGAGCGCGACCGGGTGACCTCGGACGTGGACCGCGAGACGGCCGACCGCACGCAGTCCGAGGCCGAGTACCTGGCGCGCGAGATCGCGTCGGTGCGGATGGCCGTGGGCGAGCTGGGCGGCGATGTCAGCGAGCTGCGCGGCGGCATCCGCGACATCACCGCGGCCCTGGCGCGGGTGGAACGCGCGCTGGACGGCGATCCCGGCGAGGCCGGGACGGCCACTACGGCCTGACGCGCAGGTGCAGCACGGCCGAACGGCCGGCGAACGCGGCGGCACCCTCGAAGAGGACGCGCAGCCGGTGACGGCCGGCGCGCAGGGGCACCTCCACGCGGCACACCCCGGCGGCGTCCACGCCGGCCCGGGCCACCATGCCCCAGCCACCCGGGATGCGCCGCTCCAGCGTGCACAGCCCGTCGGCGCCCACGGTGGGCACCACGGCCCGCATGTGCAGGCGCCGGCCGATGAGCCGCCAGGTCACGCGCGGCCCGGGCGAGGTGCCCGGGGGGACCGGGGTGGTGCCCCCGGACGCCGGTGACAGCGCGGGCGGCGGCGTGCCCGGAGTGTCCAGCGGCGTCATCACCGGGTCGGTGCCCACCGCGCGGAACCGGCCCGTGAAGGTGTGCGTGGCGTCGCTGACGGTGAGCGCGTAGGCACCGCCCGGGTGCAGCGCGCGCGCCACCAGCACGGCGGTCACCGCGTCGCCGCCCGGGATGTCCACCCGCGTGTCGGCCTCGGCGGCGTGCATGGTCAGCAGCGGCACCAGCCCCTCCGGGCCGAACAGGCTCACCCGCGCCGGGCCGGCGGTGAGCACGTACAGGGCCGGTCCCACGTCGTCGTGATCGCCCGTGTACTGGTCCAGCGGGTCGGGCAGCTCGGCCCCGCCCCATCGCAGCGGCACGTCCACGGTGCCGTCGGCGGGCCACACGTGCAGCGTGGCACCGGGGGTGTTGGGGGCGGCCGACGGGTCGGCGGTGGCCGACGGGCCCACCAGGCCCGACAGGGTGGCCACCGTGCCGCCGGTGCCGGATCCCAGCCCGCCGGACCGCGCCGACAGGATCGTGCTGCCGTGCATGGGCACGCCCAGCCAGCCGGCCATGGCGTTGTCGGCGTCGGCCACGCCCGGGAAGGCGTCCTCGGCGCACCCCGCCGCGGCGCCCGCCGCCTGGCAGCGCGCCTCGGGGGTGGCGCCCGTGAAGCCGGGCGCGCCGGGGGTTTCGGCGTGCATCGACATGCCGTCGCCCACGCCGTTGGCCGCCCAGTACGCCACGTGGCTGGAGGCGGCCGTCACCAGCGCCGGGTCCAGCTGCAGGTCCGGCAGGCCCATGGGCTGGCGGTAGCGGGTGTTGAGCCGGTCCAGCGCCGCCTGCTGGTCGGCGGGCAGCGCGGGGCCTGCCGCCGAGGCGGCGGGGATGACCGCGCACAGGGCGCAGCCGGTCATCGCGGCGATCCGCCGCGGCAGGTGGGAGGCCGGCATCACGACGAACCGCGGCTAGCGGACCCGATCGAGGTAGCGGCTGTTGCCCAGCGTGGGCGCCCGGTAGGCGGCCAGCGCGGCGCGGCCCGGCTGCAATCCGCTCAGCTCGTGGGCAAGGCGGTCGCGCACGCCCTCGGCCACGGCGATGAGCTGCTCCTGGTCGCGCACGATCAGCTGCGCCAGCGCGGTGGCCTCCTGCAGGTCGGCGCCGGTCAGCCCGCTGCGCGCCAGCGGGACCAGCCGCGCCTGGAGCTCGGTGCGCTGCCGGTCCAGCTCCACCAGGGCGTCGGTGTCCATGCGCGCCAGCGCCTGGGACTGACGCACCTGCACCTCCCGCAGCCGGCGGAGGTCATCCAGCAAGGTTCACCCCGACAACGGGGCGACTGCGCTCGGCGGTGGGCTTCTCGGTGGCGGCGATCTGGGCCCAGGCACCGCGCAGGTCGGTCATCATGTCCGACACGCGCCCCACCCGGGCCGGGTCGTTCTCCAGGCGCGCGCCCATGAGCTCCTCGGACACCCAGTCGTAGATCGAGGCCAGGTTGTCGGAGATGCTGCCCTGGGTCATGTCCAGCGAGCAGCGCAGCTCGGTGACGATGGCCTGCGCCCGGCTCATCTTGAGGCCGGCCTCGCCCCGCTCGCCCCGCTCCATGGCGGCCTTGGACTGCCCCAGGAACCGGATCATGCCGTCGTACAGCATCACGACCAGCTGGCCGGGACTGGCGGTCTGGATTGCCCGCGCGGTGTACTGGCTGTGCTGTGCGACCACGTGATCCTCTTACGTCGGCGTGTGTTGGGAGGCGTGCCGGCGGTTCGGCGCCGATCAGCCCAGCGAGCTGGTGAGCTGGCTCGACTGGCTGCGCAGGTTGGCCACCGCGGTGTCCATGGCCTGGAACTGGGCCTTCAGGCGGTTCTCGCGGACGGTCATGACATCCTCGAGATCGGCGATCTTCTTGTTCATCTGAGCGATGGTGGTGCTGACGCCCGTCTGGCGGGGCGCGATGGAGTTCTTGCTGAAGTCGTCGGCGAACGCGGCCAGCCGGCGCGCGATGCCGTCCGACGCGCCCGGAGTGGTGGCACCGCTGTTGGCGTTGAACACCCGCTGCAGCGCGGACGGGTCGGCCGCCAGGGCCGCCTGGAACTTGGTGGAGTCCAGGGTGAGCGTGCCCGTGCGGTCGGAGGTGATGCCGATCTGCGCCAGGCTGTTGTACTGGGCGCTGCCGCCCGTCACGGTGCTGCCGGCGATGTTGCGCATGTTGCCCATGAACGTGTTGAACATGGCGTCGCCCTGCAGCGTGCCCGCGGTCTTGGAGGCCGCGTCGTAGGCGGTGGCCGACCGGATGTTGGACATCATCGCGTTGTAGGAGTCCACGAACGCCTGGGCCTGCTTCTGCACCCCCGCCGTGTCGGCCGACACCGTGAAGGTGGTGCTGCCCAGCGAGGACAGGTTGAGCGTGACGCCCATGATGGAGCCCTCGATGGCGTTGCTGGAGCCGGTCACGGTGACCCCGTTCACGGTGGCGCTGGCGTCGGCACCCGGCTGGGTGGTGGCCAGGCCCAGGGCCGCGGCGCCCGTCCCGCCGATGGTCATGGTGCCCGCCGTGCCGCCGGTGCGGCTCACCAGCACCAGGCGGTTGTTCACCACGCTGGCGGAGGCCCCCATGTCCTGGGTCTGGTTGAGGCGGTCGGCGAAGGTCTGGAGGGTGTCGCCGGTATTCATGGACACGCTGACGGTCTTGCCGCCCACGGTGACGTCCAGGGTGCCCCCGGCGGTGAGGGTGGGGTTGGCCGCCGTGGCCATGGTGTGGGTGGCGGCCAGGGCGTTCACGGTCACGTTGAACGTGCCCTTGGCGGCGCCGTCGGTGACGCTGGCGCCCAGCACCGCGGTGTTGGCCACCGACACGGTGTTGCCCTGCAGGCTCAGCGGGTCGGAGACCTTGCGGGCCGCGTCGCGCATGGCGGTGATGTTGCCGTCCAGCTCGCTCACCACGGCGTTCTTCTGGTTCACCGTCTGCTCTTGCTGCTTGAGCTTGGTGATGGGCTGACGCTCCACCTTCATCAGCGCGCTCACGATGGAGGCGGTGTCGATGCCCGAGCCCACACCGCTGAAGCTGATGCCCGATGCGGATGCGTTCAACGACGTGCTCATGCCATCACCCCCCTACGTGGACACATCGACCGCGAGGCCCCGTCCCGCCAGCGCCGCCATCACATCCAGCACGTGGCGCGGCGGGAACTGCCGGAGCACCTCTCCCGTGCTGCGCTGGTACATGGTGACGACCACGTGGTTGGTGGCCTGGTCGATTTGGAATTTGGCCAGAACATCGGCCTTTTCCACGTTGAACTTGAGCAGGCTCGAGTCGGGCGACGCCGCCTTGACCAGGGCCTCCAGGTCCGGGGACAGCTTGTTGGGTTCCTCGGCCGCCTTCGGCTTGCGGGTCTGGGCGTCCTTCGCGCGCGCGGCGTCCTCGGCCGCCTTCGCGGTGGCCGCAGCACCGTCGGTTGCCGCCGCGGCGGGCGCGGGGTCCTCGGATGTCCGGCGTATGGGGTCGGGTGTCCCCGGCCACGAAGCGCCGGCGACGGGGGTGACATCCATGTCAACTCCTGTCCCTACGAACTCGTCCACTGCGCCGGTGAGGGTGATCCGTCCGGGACCCGAGTCCCACCGGCTATCGCCCGTATCGGCAGGCCCCCGCGGGAGCGACACCCGCACCGGGGTCGCCTAGAGGAACCTCTACGCGCCCGCGGCCGGGCGCTTGCGGTTCACTGCGCGGACGCGCCCGTGGCCGGGCGCGTCCCTCTCAGTTGTTCGACGCCCCCGCCAGCACGTCCAGCGACGCGCTGAGCTCGCGCAGCACCGTGGAGTGCGGCCACACGCTCAGGCCGGCGGCGAGCACCTCACCGGCCTCGGCGTAGCGCCCCTGGCCGGCCAGGTGGCCACTCAGGTCGAGGTAGCGGGACAGGTTCTCGGCGTCGCGCTCCAGGGCCGCGCCGAAGAACACCTCGGCGTCCTCCGGGAGGTCCCGGTTGGCGCAGATGCGTCCGAGGGCGGCGTAGGTGGCCGGGTCGGCGGTCTCGGCGCGCACCGCGGCCAGCAGGCGGTCGGCGGCCACGTCCTCGAACCCGTGCTTGAGCAGCAGGTGGCCCATGTGCTCGTCCAGCTCGGTGACGTCGCCGGCGCAGCGGTACGCCACGCCCACCACGGCGTTGAAGGCGTCCAGGCGGTCGAGTTCCAGCAGCACCGCCGCCATGTCCAGCACCACCGCGGTGACCTGGTCGGGGTCACATTCGATTTCGGCGGGCTCGGCGCCTGTGGTGGCGTCCACCATGGCGCCCCACGCCTCGGCGTACACCGCCGCGTCGTCACCCAGCCGGCGGATGCCCTCGCGCGCCACCTCGGGCGCGTCGGTGGCCAGCCCCACCAGCACCCGCTTGCCGCAGGCGGCCGGGTGCAGCTCGGAGTGGGCGGGCACCTCGTCCAGCATCCACAGGGCCCGGACGTCGTCGCCCAGGGCCAGGTGGCAGTGCGCCAGACCCACGCGGATGGCGTGGGCGTCGGGGGTCAGCTCCAGGGCCTCCTCCAGCATGGGCCGCGCCTGGGCGGGGTGGCCCTCGGCAAGGAACACCTCCCCCAGCACCCGCAGGGCCTCGGCCCGCTTGGTGTCGGGCAGCAGACCGCGCATGAACCGCTCGGACTCGGCCACGTCGTCGTTGCGCACCAGCAGCTGGGTGAGGCGGATCAGCGGGGGCGCGTAGAAGCCCTTGGCGGTGGTGATGGCGCGCTTGTAGCAACGCACGGCCTCGTTCTGGTCGCCGATGGACTCGTGCAGGGTCCCCAGCGCGAAGTGGCTGTAGAAGGTGCCCATCCCCGACTGGGCCATGTACCGGTCGCCCGCGTGGTCGCCGCAGGCGATGGCGCGCTTGAACGCGGCGATCGACTCGCGGTACTCGCGGCGGGCGAAGTACAGCTGCCCCTGCAGGTAGTGCAGGTCGGTGAAGTCCGGGTAGCCGTCGAGGGCGTCGCGGCACACCTCAAGCGCCTCGTCGTAGCGCTCCAGCTCCTTCAGGGACGCCACGATGTTGCGCACCAGCAGCGAGGCGAAGTACTGGCGCATCGACTCCAGGTGCTTGAAGGAGCGGCTGAAGTACTCCAGGGCCGTGCGGTGGTCGCCGATGCGCTGGTACTCCACGCCGGCGTTGAAGAGGGTGAAGGCGTCCTTGGGCTTGCGCTTCACCTCCTCCAGCACGATCCGCATGTTGCGGTCCTTCTTCTTGCGGGCCTCGGTGGTCTGGTCGAGGTAGCCGTAGTGCAGGATCTCGATGCCCACGAAGCGCGAGCACGACCCGCCGTGCGGGTCCACCTTGGCCTGGATCTGCTCGTGCAGGGCGCCGCTGTAGCGGTAGGCGGGGCGGTTGCGGAACAGGCGGAACGCCGAGTTCACCACCCAGTCCAGGCCCGGCTCGGTGCCGATGTAGTTGACCTCACGGAAGCTGTAGCCCTCGATGCCCGGCTCGTCCAGCAGGGCGCGCATGCCGGAGGCGTCGGCGATCTCCTCGTCGGCGTCCAGGATCAGCACCCAGTCGCCGGTGGCCGCGTCGATGGAGGTGTTGCGGTGGGCGGCGAAATCCCCGGTCCACTCCTCGTGGATCACGGTGGCGCCGAAACGCTCGGCCACCTCGACGCTGCGGTCGGTGGAGCCGGTGTCCACGATGATCATCTCGTCCACCACGCCCTGCACGCTGCGAAGGCAGCGCGGCAGCGCCTCCTCCTCATCGCGCACGATCATGCACAGCGAGAGCCGCTGCGGCCGTTCCGCGGCGACATCCTGCGAGCTCACGATCTTCAGGCCCATGGGGTTCGCTCCGGTGTTGAGGCATCGAAAGACGCCCCCATATCGGCGAAACCGGGCCCGACTTGACTCGTCACGACGCGGCGGGGTGGTCGGGCCGGGCGGGGGCCGGGAAGATGGCCCCGACCGCCGACCGGATTGGGAGGGTGACGCCGATGCCGTTCACGCTGAGCAACCTGCGGGCCGACCCCGAGGACGTGGGCCCCCGGTTCGAGGGCGCCCCCGGCCTGGAGTTCCGGCTGGCCACCGGCCCCCTGGGGCTGGAGCACTCGGGCCTGAGCTACCAGCGCATCCCGCCGGGGCACCGCTTCCCGTACGGCCACACGCACCGGCGCCAGGAGGAGGTGTACGTGGTGGTGCGCGGCGGCGGGCGGATGAAGCTGGACGACGAGGTGGTGGAGCTCACCGAATGGGATGCCGTGCGCGTTCCGCCCGGCACATGGCGCGGCTATGAGGCCGGTCCCGGGGGCCTGGAGCTGCTGGTGATCGGTGCGCCCAACCTGGGCGACGACCCGCGCGGCGACGTGGAGGGCCTGCGCGACTGGTGGGTTTAGACCCTAGGCGCTCTGAGGCGGGTTGTCCTGCAGGATGATGTGCTTGGCCTCGTAGCGGCGCTGATCCTCCTCGGTCTGGCGCCGCACCCAGCTCAGCAGCGCCGGGTCCTCGCTGGCCACGGTCACCGAGAGGCCGTGCCGCACGTGTGATGTGGGCACCATCAGCGGCGGCGTGCCGGCCGCGTGCAGGCGCCCCAGCAGGTCGGTGTCCTGGAACCACACCACCAGCTCGGGGTCGAAGAACTCGTTGGCGTGCACCGCGTGCAGCCGCACCGTCTCGCGGGTCATGGCGAAGCACCACGCCGAGAAGTCGGCCCGGGTGCGCTCCCCGAGCGTGATGGGGAACACCACCGGACTGCCCGCGTCCATGGCCCGCTGCAGCGGCGCCCACCACCCCGGCAGCACCTGCACGTCGTCGTTGCACACGGCCACGTAGCGGCCGCGGGCCGCGCGGATGCCCGCGTTGACCGGGGCGGTGAAGCCCTGCGGGGGCGCGCCGTTGTCCACGATGATGATCTCGTGGGTCACCTCGGTGTGGGCCTGCAGCGCGGCCACGCACGTCCGCACCCGGTCGCTCAGCGCGTCGAGGGTGGGGATCACCACGCTCAGCTCCGGCGTGCCGCCGAAGCCACCGTGGGTGCGCGCCGAGGTGTGGCGCGGCTGGCGCACCGCCACGCACGATCCGGGCGTGTGCACCACCCGTCCCAGGCGCGCCAGTTCCGCGCAGATTGCCGCGCACACCAGGTGGTCGGGCACGTCGGGCACGCGCGGCAGGTCGGCGGTGCGCCACGCCACGGCGGGCGCCTCCACCGGGTGCGTGCACGCGGCGTTCTGCGTGACGCTGCCCGCCGCCGACACGCCCGGCTGCTCCAGAGCCCCCAGCAGCTCACGCAGCCAGCCCTCCTGCACGCAGCCTGAGGCCGGCAGCACCGCCACCGCCGGGGCCCGCACATGCTCCAGGCCCGCGTTGAGGGCAGCGGCCCGCCGGGTGCGCTCCACGCGCACCACCGTGACATCGCCCTGCAGGGCGTCCAGCAGCGGGTGCAGGTCGGCCGACCCGTTGTCCACCACCACCACGTCCACCGCGTCGCCGTCGGGCAGCGCGGCGATGTGCTCCAGGCAGGCGGTGGCCCAGCTGAGCCCGGTGTCCAGCACGATCACGACCGCGGTGTGCACGCGCTGCTGATCGGCGGTGGACCCCGGTGGCTTAAGCGAATCGGGCGCACGCGCCGTCTCAGTTGCGGCCGGGCGCCCTGACGCTCACGGGCGGGTGATGCGCCGGTGGGCTCCCGCGGCGGCCGCAGCCACCCGTTCGGCCACGGCACGTCCCATGGCCTCCCGGCCGTCGCGCACCGCCGGTGCCCCGGCGGCCACGGCACCCATGCGGGCGCGCAGCGCGGCGTCGCCGGCGATGGTGCGCAGTGCGGCGACCAGCGCGTCCACGGGCGTCTCGTGGGCCATCACGGCGTGGGGACCGTGGGTGCCCTCCACCGCGGGCGTGCAGAGCCGCCGGCGCGTGGGCACCACGATGCCGGCGTTCTGGGGCAGGTACTCCGACACCCCGGGGCGGTCCGGCGCGATCAGCGGCAGGCCGCACGCCATGGCCGCCAGGCCGCGCGCGGTCATGGCCTCGCCGCGGCAGGGTGCACCGCCGCATGGCAGCCGTGCAGCACATCGGCCAGCTCGCGCGCCGTGTCCGCCCGCTCCCACCGCACCGCCGTCGCGTCGTCCCGCAGGGCCAGGGCGTTGGCGCGCTCCACCAGCGCCGGCTCGGTCCGTGCGGGCGCCAGCACCAGGGTCACACGATGCTCGGAGCCGAAGGCGCGTGCCGCCGCGGCCAGCAGCAGGTCGGCCCCATCGCGCACCGTGAGGTCGCCGGTGAACACCAGGCGCACATCGTCGTGGTCGCCATCCCGGGTGCCCGCCGGTGTGAACACCGAGGTGTCCACGGCCGTCGGGATCACGTGCACCCGGCCTGCGGGAACGCCGGCGCGGGCCAGGTGCGCCCGGGCCGCGCGGGACCCCACCCAGACCTCGTCGCACGACACCTGCGCGGCGTGCACCCATTCCCGCGGGGGTGTGGCGAACGGCCAGTGCCACATCACCGCGCTCCGGCCCGGCACGGGGCGCGCGAACCGCGGCGTGCGGGCGCTCTCCAGCCACAGGGCCGTGCCATCACCGGTGACGCCGTGCAGCGCCTCCCGCACCGCGGCGGTGAGGAGCCCCTCGGACGACGCAGGGTGGTCGTCCCCCACCACGGTGGTTCCGGCCACGGGGTGCGCGTCGGGTCGCGCGGGGCGCCGGCGCGCCCGGCCCACGGCCAGCGCCGCCACGCCCACTGCCTGGGGCGGCGCGTCGCAGCCGGCCAGCGCGGCGGCCAGGCGGGCGGCCAGCGCGGGTCCGCGTCGCAGCAGCGGACGCCCCAGGGCCACGGCCGCGGCACCCAGCGGGGATGCCTCGTCGGCCACCACCACCCATGCCTCGGCGGCCGCGGACATCGCGTCGGCCACCACCAGGTCGGCCACGGCGTCGGCGGCGTCCGGCGCGTGACCGGCCACCGCCACCACCAGCGGCTCCTCTCCGGGCTCCGGGTTCGGCCAGGCCGCCCGCACCCGGCGGATGTCCGACGGGTCGGCCACCGCCACCACGGCACGCTCGGGGGCCTCCGGCAGGCCGGGGGCGGGCTCCGGCCCGTCCCACAGGTCCGCGAATCGCACCGCGCGGAGGACGCCGCTGCGCCACGGTGAGTGCGCCGCCAGCCAGGCGAGCTGGGCCTCGGGGATCTCCAGCGGGGATGCGGCGCCGGTGTGCCGCACGCGCAGGTCAACACCCTGCTGTGCCATGTTGCAGTACAGCGCGTACGCCGGGACGATCCAGCGCGGCCTGCACCAGCAGCGTCATGCGGCCACCCGCGCCCGGCGCCGGGCGGCGTCGGCCAGCCCGCGCAGGCGGAGGTGGCCACCAGGGCCGCGGCGTCCCGCGTGTGCTCGCACGCGGCCAGGCCCGCGGCACGCCGGCCCTACCACCGCCGCCTCGTCTCGGTGCGTCAGCACCCAGCGCATGGCGGCGGACAGCGCCTGCACGTCCACCTCGCCTGCGGCGGTGGTGCCCACCCGCAGCGCGGTCTGTTCGTCCAGCAGGTCGTCCACGGGCCCGCCGTGGGGCACGATCACCGGCAGGCCCGCGCCCATGGCCTCCAGGAGGCCGGTGGGGTCGGTGAGGGTGCGGTGGGGGTGCACCAGGCAGTGGCAGGTGGCAAGCAGGGCCGCGCGTGCCCCCGGCTCGGCGGGCACGTCCACCGCCTCCACGCCCGGGATCTCCGGCACCGGGTGCCCCTGCGACCGCGGCACCAGCAGCACCACGCCATCGGCCGGCGCGAAGGCCTCCGCGAACGCGTGCAGCGCCAGGTCGGCACCGTCCTCCCACCCCCCACCGGCCAGCAGCATCCGCAGGCCGGGGGCGGCTCCGGCGCCCAGCCCGAGGTGGAAGTGCGCGGCGTCGTATCCCGCGGGCACCACGGCCACCCGCGCGGGGTCGGCCCCCGCATGCAGCATTGTGCGCCGGGCCCGCTCGGACGGCACCCACAGTTCGTCCAGATACCGGTGCAGCAGGGCGCACCACTCCTGGTGGCCGCCGTGGGCGTCCGGGTCGGCCATGGCCACCAGCGCCCCGTGCACCACCGGTGCGATGTCGGCGGGCGACCCGGCGCGCACCGTGACGTGCACCGGGTCGCCGTGCACGTGTTCGGCCGCCCACCGCAGGGCGCGGGAGGCCGGCCGGGCATCGTCGGCGTCCACCACCACGTCGGTGCGTCCCTGAGCCAGCAGGGCCTCGGCCAGACCCCGCGCCCCCTCGGCCCCGGCTCGGCCGCGCGCCGGCACGTGCAGGCGCACGCGCGGGCGCCCCGGGGACCGCCGGGTGCGGCCTCCGTCGCCGGCATCGGTGAGGGCCGCCAGCATGTCGGCGGCCACCGCATCGGCGTCGTGTCGCAGGTCGCCGGGCATGCGGAGGCGCTCGGAGGTGTCCACGCACGCCGCGGCCAGGGCGGCCGGGTCGTGCACCAGGTCGGCCCAGGGCACCCCCACCGCGGCCGCCTCGGCCGTGATGCGCGGGCAGGAGCTCACCACCAGGTGGGCGCGCTCGATGAGGGCCAGGCGCTGGGCGTCGGTGAGCGGCCGGTCCAGCACCATCAGGTCGGCCATCTCGGTCTCGTCCACGTCCTCGCGGTCCAGCGTGGCCAGGACGCCGGTGCGGGTGGCGTCGTCGCCGGCGATCACCAGCGTGGCGTCGGCGTCGGGTGCCACGGCCCAGGCCCACACCCCCACCAGCGTGCGCACCGCGTCCGGCGGCGGGGCGATGGCCAGGATCACGCGGCCGTGCACGCCCGCGGGCGGCGCGTCGGGCAGGGCGGGACGGCGCACCGGCTCGGCGCACAACAGCACGCGCTCGGGCCGCAGGCCCAGGCCGATCAGCCGCGACCGGTCCTCGTCGGATGCCACCCACACCAGGTCCATGGCCCGCAGGGGGCCCATGTGGGCGGGGGTCACCTCGGCCACACCGCTGACGCGCGCCGCGCGGACCGGGGCCACCACGTTGGGGTCCACGTCCCGGGCGTCGCACCACTGCAGGTGCGCGTTCACGGGCAGGGCCCGGCACGGGCCGTGGGGCGCGTCGGCGGCGGTGACCGGCCCGCCGGGGTCGCGCGGCTCGCACATCACGTCCACGCCCGCCCGTGTGAGGGCGTCGCGCAGCGCGCGGGCACCCGCCGCGGTGGCGCCGTCGCCGATGAACGGAGCCCGAAGTCCGACCCTCATGTGTGCCTCCGCACCGGCACCACGGCCGGCGTCCGCAATGTGTCCGCGATGTCTGGTTCAGCCGTCCGCACGGGGCCCGGCCGGCACACCGGCGACGCGTCCATGGAGCGGTCGTCGGCGGGCGGTGCGGGGGTCGGCATGCCCGGCACATCGGCGGGGCCCGGCCCGCCTTGAGCACGGCGTCACGGCTTCTTGGACGACGGACACCGGGAGGCGCAAAACACCCTGCTCAGGGCTTTCGTGTGCGGGGGCACGAACCACCCACGCATGGTCCCCGACGGCGGATCTCCGGCGGCCGCGACGTCCCCGCCGGCCAGGGCGTTCAGACCGCCTCGACGCACGGTGACGTTTCCCGGGGCATTCGCCGATACCTACGTTGTCCGTCCAGGTGACAAACAAAGAAGGAGGCGCGGTGCGCGCAACCGTCCATGGCACCACGATGCCGGTGCTGGAGGTCCACCTCGCGCAGGGCGAGTCGGTGTTCGCCGAGTCCGGTCAGTACGCGTGGCTGTCGCCCAACGTGGACGTGCACACCGCCGCCATGGGGATGAGCGGCGCCGACGACATGGTGGGCGCCGTGATGCGCACGTTCGGCGGTGGCACCTTCTTCATGACCCGCTTCACGGGCACCGAGGAGCCGGGGAACGTGGTGTTCGCCCTCAAGAACCCCGGCGTGTTCAAGCACGTGAAGGTGGAGCCCGGGTCGTCGTTCATGCTGCACCGGCACGGCTTCATCTGCGCCGACGAGGGCGTGGTGCTGCAGACCGGTCTGCAGCGCAAGCTGGGCGTGGGCCTGTTCGGGGGCGCCGGTTTCGTGATGCAGCGCCTCACCGGCCGCGGTGACGCCATGGTGCAGTTCGGCGGCGAGGTGTTCCCGCAGCACCTCAAGGCCGGCCAGTCGGTGCGCGTGCACCCCGGGCACCTGGGGATGTACGAGGAGCACATGCAGCTGGAGTTCGACCACATCAAGGGCATCCGGAACAAGCTGTTCGGTGACGGGCTGTTCCTGGCCCGGCTGCACGGCCCGGGCACGGTGTGGCTGCAGTCGTTCACCCTGGCGGCGCTGGCCCACTCGCTGGAGCCGTACATGCACACCGAGCACACCAACGGCAACGGGCTCGGGAGCGCCGCGGGGGCCATCGGCGGGCTGGTGGGCGGCCTGCTCAGCGACTGAGGGGGGCGCGCCGGGGGCCGCGCGGTCCCCGGCGCCTCAGGCTCAGCGCTGGAAGGGGTACACGGCCCCCAGGCCGAGCATGGCGGTGAGCTCGTCCAGGGCGGTGCGCGACTCGCCCAGCAGGGCCGGGTCGCGCAGGTCGTCGGGCGCCAGGCGGTCGCGGTGGTGGCGGCGCACCCAGCCCTCCAGGGCATCCAGCGCGGCGGCGTCCATGAGGGTGGCGGTGGCCACCTGGGCCAGCTGCACGTCGGTGAGCACCACGCGCAGACGCAGGCACGCCGGGCCGCCGCCGTTGCGCATGCTCTCGCGCACGTCCACCACCTCCAGGGCGTCGAGGGGCACGTCCGGGTCCTCCATTGCGCGGGTGACCCAGCGGTGCACGGCGGGCACCTCGTGCACCTCCGCGGGGGCCACCAGCACGGTGCGCCCGTCACCGGACGACACCAGCTGGGAGTTGAACAGGTAGGAGGCCACGGCGTCGTCCAGGCTCACCTCCGCCCCGGGCACCACGACGGCCCGCAACGGCACCCCGCACACGCGCCGCGCCGCGGCGTCGATGCGCGCCAGGTCGGCCGCACCACCGTCGAAGGCGGCCTCGTGCACCAGCATCACGTCGCGGTGGCCCACGCACACCACGTCGTTGTGGAAGGCGCCCGCATCCACCGCCGCCGGTGATTGGGCCACGTGCACCGTGGCATCCGGGGCCACCCCCAGCAGCCGCGCCACCGCCCGGGAGGCGTCGGCGGACTGGCGGGCCCGGAACCGGCCCGTCCGGTCGGCGCCGTGCACGAACACGTGCACGCCGGGGCCGCCGTGGTGGGCGCACACCCGGCTGTGGTTGGCGGCCCCCTCGTCCCCCATCGCCACGCTGGCGGGCAGGGGCTCGTACACGCGGGCCTCTGGGAACACGCGGCGCAGCACGCGGGTGGTGGTGACGGCCTCCAGGCTGCGGTGCAGCGCGGCCACCAGGTTGGCGGGCACCATGTGCACGCGGCCGTCCGCGCCGTCGGCGCCCGGCCGCACCGTGGCGGCGTTGGCGGCCCACATGCTGGACGCCGAGGCGCAGGCGGCCAGCAGGTGCGGCGCGTCCCGGCCCGCGGCGGCCAGCACCCGTCCGTCGTCGCCGTCGAAGCCCATGGCGCGCAGGGCCTGCACGTCGGGGCGTTCCTGCGGGGGCAGCACCCCCTGCGGCACGCCCAGTGCCACCATGCGGCGCATCTTGGCGATGCCCTGCAGCGCGGCGGCGCGCGGGTTGGACACCTCGCCGCGGTTGCGCTGGGACGCCAGGTTGCCGGGGCCCAGCCCCGCGTAGTTGTGGGTGGGGCCGATGAGGCCGTCGAAGTTGACCTCCACCGCGGTCATGCCAGCAGCCCGGGGAACGGGTCGGGGGGCAGCGCGGGGTGCGGGTGCTCGATGGACGCCGTGGGGTACGCGCAGTAGTCGGCGGCGAAGAACGCGCTGGGCCGGTGGTTGCCGCTGAGCCCGATCCCGCCGAACGGCGCCCTGCTGGAGGCGCCGGTGAGCTGCTGGTTCCAGTTGATGATGCCGGCGCGCACCTGGGTGCGGAACCGCCGGTACAGCTCGGCGTCGTCGCTGATCAGTCCCGCCGCCAGGCCGTAGGCGGTGGCGTTGCACTCGGCCACGGCGGCGTCGAGGTGGCGCACCCGCACCACCTGCAGCAGGGGCCGAACACCTCCTCGTCGGGCCGGTCGGGCACGTCGGTGACGTCGATGAGGCCCGGGGTGAGCAGCCCGGTGCGGGGCGCCAGCGACCGGCACTCCACCAGGGGTACCCCGCCGGCGGCCACCAGCGCGGCCTGCGCGGCCAGCACCCCCTCGGCCGCCTCGGCCGACACGACCGGTCCCATGAACGGCTGCGGGTCGGCGTTGGGCGTGCCCACGCTGACGCGGTGCACCATCGCGGTGAGCTCGGCCAGGAACGCCCGGGCGGGCGCGCCGTCCACCAGCACCAGCCGCCGCGCGCACGTGCAGCGCTGCCCGGCGGTGAGGTAGGCGCTCTGCACCACCATGTACGCCGCGGCCGGCACGTCGGCCACGTCGTGCACCAGCAGCGGGTTGTTGCCGCCCATCTCCAGGGCCAGCAGCACCTCGGGGCGACCGGCGAAGCGGGCGTGCACGGCCCGCCCGGTGGCGGCGCTGCCGGTGAGCAGCACGGCGTCCAGCTCGGGGTGGTCCAGCAGGGCGTCGGCGGTGTTGCGGCCGCCCTGCGTGACGCCGAGCACGCCGTCGGGCAGGCCGGCGCGCCGCCAGCAGTCGGCCATCAGCCCCGCCACCGCGGGGGCGCGTTCGCTGGGCTTGAACACCACCGCGTTGCCCGCCAGCAGGCGGGCACGATGTGCCCGTTGGCCAGGTGCGCCGGGTAGTTGAAGGGGCCCAGCACCACCATCACGCCGAGGGGGTGGAAGCGGGTCACCGCGGGCCCGTGCACCGCCTCGGCGGTGCGCTCGGCGGCGGCCGCGATGCTGATGTCCACCTTGGCGGCCACCAGGTCGGCCTCGGCCAGGGCCTCCCAGTGGGGTTTGCCCACCTCCGCGCTGATGGTGTCGGCCAGCTCCTCGCGGCGGGCGGTGACCACGCGGGCGTACTCCCGGGCCACGGCCTCCCGCTCGGCCGGATTCCGCCGCGCCCACGCGGCCTGGGCGGTGCGGGCGGCGCGCATGGCACGGTCCACCTCGGCGGCGTCCGCGGCGGGCACCCGGTACACCTCGCGACCCGTGCACGGGTCGCGTGAGACCACCATGGGCCGCTCAGACATCGTGCACCTGCACCATGTCGCCGATCCCCACCTCCAGCAGGTGGGCGGCGTCAACCGGCAGGCGCACCTGGTCGTCGCCCCACAGCTGCACGTGGCAGAAGGTGGCGCGGAAGTCGAGGCGCCCGTTGGCCACCAGCGCCCGGGGGCCGCTGCGGTCCGGTTCGCCCAGAGCCGCCACGCGCATGCGCCGGTGCATCCGCACGGTGGTCAGCTCGTCCACCCGGGCACTCAGGATGGGTCCGGCGTCGAAGATGTCCACGGCTCCGCGGTGCACCATGCCCTCGCGCTCCAGCATCCGCATGGCCGGGGCGGAGTGCTCGTGGGGGCGCCCCACCGCCGCGCGCACCCGCTCGGGCAGCAGGTCCAGGTAGATGGGGTGGCGGGGCATCAGGTCCTCGATGAAGTCCTTGTTGCCCAGCCCGGACAGGAAGTCGGCCTCCGCGAACTCGCTGTTGAAGAAGTGTGCGCCCACCGAGTCCCAGAACGGCGAGCGCCCCGCCTCGTCCTGGTAGCCACGCAGCTCCACGATGATGCGGTCGTCGAAGCGCTCGCGGTGGGCGGAGATCAGCAGCAGCCGCGACAGGCTCAGGAGGCGCCCCAGGCCCTGCGTGCGCAGCCCGGGGTCCACCGCCAGGCTGGCCAGCTCGGACGGGCCCTTGTGCTCCTTGACCAGGTGCATCACCCGCACCTCGCGGTGCACGCCCAAGGGGTCGTGGTGGTGCACCTCCGGGCGCACCTCGTAGGTGTAGTACGGGTCGAACCCGCCGACGCGGGCCACAACGGCCGAGGTGCCGCACACGTGGCCGTCGGGGTGCACCAGCACCAGCAGGTACCACCCGCCGCCGGCGTTCCGCACGTGACGCCCGAACGAGCTCACCGAGTCCTCGATGCGCCCGGCCAGCAGCCCGCGGTCGGGCGGCAGGGTGGTGACGCCGCTGCCCAGTGCGGCCGCGAGGCGCAGCAGGTCGTCCAGGTCGCCCGGGCGGGCGGGACGCACCATGTAGAGGTCCTTCACCGCGGCCCCCATTCCGGCAACCACACCTCGGCGCGGGCCAGGCGCACCAGCAGGCCGCTCAACAGGGCCGCGCGCTGCCCCAGACTGGCCGTCTCACAGTACTCCAGCGCGCTGTGCAGCTCGCCGCCCACCACGCCCATGCCGTCCACCACCGGCACGCCCTCGTCGGCGATCAGCGCCGCATCGCTGCCGCCGCCCACATCGGCCCCCTCCAGGTGCAGCCCCAGCGGCACACCGCACTCCACCACGGCCTGCAGCAGCGCCAGCGACCCCGGCGTGGCCATCATCGGTGGCCGGTGGAAGTGCCCCTCCACCCGGATGGTCACGTCCCGCCGCCGGCTCACCGCCCCGGCGAGGTACTCGAGCCGTTCGGGGATGTCGCGGGCCTGCGCGGGGCGGGTCACCCGCACGTCCACCTCGGCCACCGCGAACTCCGGCACCACGTTGGTGGCCCCGCCGCCGCCGAGGCGCGCCACGTTCACCAGCACCCCGCGCGCGGCGTCGTGCAGCCCCGCCACGTCGGTGACCAGCTCGGCCAGCGCCACCACCGCGTTGCGGCCCTCCTGGGGGTTGCGCCCGGCGTGCGCCGCGCGTCCCTGCACCACCAGCCGGAACACCCCGACGCCCATCCGGCTGCGCACCGGGTTTCCCTCGCTGGCCGGCTCCATCACCACCGCCAGCGAGCACCGCCGCGCCAGCTCCCGCGTGAGGGCCCCGCTGTGGGGCGACCCGAGCTCCTCATCGGGCACCGCCACCACGGTCCAGCCCAGGCCGTCCCGGTCGGGATGCGCCTCGAACGCCTCCAGCGCGGCGCACATCACCACCAGGCCGCCCTTCATGTCCGCCACCCCGGGGCCCACCAGCCGCTCACCCTCGTGGCGGCACTCCCTCACCGGGTGGTCGGGGCCGTACACCGTGTCGAGGTGCCCGCTGAGCAGCACCTGCAGGGCAGCCTCGGGGCGTCGGCGAGCCACAAGGGCCGCGGTGCCGGAGGCGAGCGGCACGTCCTGCAGCTCGCACTCAAGCGGCGCCAGCCGGGCCGCGAGCGCCGAGCGCATCTCCGCCAGCCCGTCGGGGTTGCCGGAGCCGGACGGGATGGCACACCACTTCTCCAGGGTTGCCACCAGGTTGGAGGCGTCGTCCATGGGTCCATCCTGTCACCCGCGGGGCTCTCGGCACATGGAGCCGCGTCGGTGTTCGCCGACCCCTGCTCGACGATCGGGACAGGTCAGGCGACTACGAGTCCTCGCATCCGATGCCATCCCCGTTCCTGTCGAGGCCCCAGTGATCGTCGCCCACCACCGTGACCCGCCCCGTGTACATGGGGCCGTTGCCGCTCCCTCCAGCACAGTCGTAGTCCGACGCGGTCGGGTCGAGACAGGCGCCCTGATAGTTCGGATCACACTGCGGAGAGGGCGCGGCGGTCCTCTTCGGTGGCGTCGCCTTCGGCTGTGGCGAGGGCTCGGGAGCGGGGGTCACCACGGGCGCCGGCCTTGGCGTCGGCCGCCCTGGCATCTGCACGACTCGTGTCCCAGCCGCCTCGCCGCCAGAGTCGGACACGGTCAGACGCGTGGTCACGGAACGCCGCGCCCAAGCGGGACCGAGCGGCACCAGCTGGCTGAAACGCAGCGCCTCCGGCCGGCCGGTCCCCGTCACGCGCGTGCTCAGCGCGGGTCCCGACCCCGTCGCGCTGATCGAGAGCGTCCAGCGGACGCCGTGCTGCGCCCGGGCCCATCCGAGTAACACCTTCAGGCCGGCCGCAACCGGGCGCACTCTGAAGGTCCGGATCGCGATCGGGCGAGCCGCCACTACGGACGTGGTGGCCGACGTGTCCGAGGTCGTCCGAGCCGGTGCGGGCGGGTCGAGCGGTGAGGCGTCCGCGGCGCGTTGATCGGTACCGCTTCCCGACCCTCCACCGGCAGCGACCGCCACCAGAACAACGATGGCGAGGGCGGTCCACGTCGTCCGTCGCACCCATCGTGGGAGTCGCTGGAATCTGCGCCAATGCTCGGTCATCTGGGGGCTCCGAGACTGAGGGCGGGAGGCATTCCCGCCGTCGGCTCGAGCATGACCCGGTCCACTCCGGCCATCACTGGTCGATGGTCGAGCGGCCGCCCCACCGACCCGTCAGATTCGGGTCTGAAAGCTCGCAAAGGCTGCGCTCGAGGTCCGCCGCCCTGGCTCGCGTGGTGCGCTGCCTACACCTCGTAGCTCTCCAAGGGCCGATCCAGGTGCTCCCCCGTCTGCACCCGCCACAGCGCGGCGTAGAGGCCGTCGCCGGCGATGAGCTCGTCGTGCGTGCCCGCCTCCGCGATGCGGCCGTGCTCCAGCACGTGGATGCGGTGGGCGTTGCGCACCGTGGACAGGCGGTGGGCGATCACGATGGTGGTGCGGTTCTGGCTCACCGTCTCCATGGAGCGCTGGATGGCGGCCTCGGTCTCGTTGTCCACCGATGAGGTGGCCTCATCCAGGATGAGGATTGCCGGGTCGCGCAGGATGGCCCGGGCAATGGAGAGGCGCTGGCGCTGGCCGCCGGACAGCTTCTGGCCGCGCTCGCCCACGATGGTGTCATAGCCCTCGGGCAGGGCCATGATGAACTCATGGGCCTCCGCCAGCTCGGCGGCCTCGCGGATCCTCTCCTGGGTGGCGTCCACGCGGCCGTAGGCGATGTTCTCGCCCACCGTGCCGTCGAACAGGAAGGTGTCCTGGCTCACCAGCGCCATGGCGCCGCGGAGGGACGTGAAGGTGAGCTGGTCCACGTTGTGCCCGTCCACCAGCACCTCGCCCCGCGTGGGCTCGTAGAAGCGCAGCAGGAGCTTGACGATGGTGCTCTTGCCGGAGCCGGTGAGACCGACGACCGCGTGAGTCTCGCCGGCGGGGATGCGCATGCTGACGCCTTTCAGCACCGGGACCTCGTTGGCGTACGCGAAGGTGACGTCCCGCAGCTCAACCTCGCCGCGTACGGGGACAGACAGGTCTGTCTGACCCGGCACGATCTGCGGTTCAACCGCCAGCAGGTCGAGGATGCGGCGGGTGGAGGCCATGCCGCGCTGGTAGAGGTCGAACGTCTCGCCCAGGCGCGTGAGCGGCCACAGCAGGCGCTGGGTCATGAACACCAGCACCGAGAACAGGCCCAGGCGCAGCGAGCCGTGCAGGGCCCCCCACCCACCGATGAGCAGGGTGCAGGTGAAGCCGGCCAGGATGGCCACGCGGATGAGCGGGATGAACGCCGAGGAGAACCGGATGGCGTGGCGGTTGGCCAGGCGGTAGGCGTCCGACTGGGCGGCCAGGCGCTCGGCCTCGCGGTCCTCGGCGGTGAACGCCTTGATGGTGGCGATGCCGCCCAGGTTGTTGGAGAGCGTGCTGTTGAGCAGCCCCACCTGCTCGCGCACCTCGGCGTAGCGGGGCTCCAGGCGCCGCTGGTACAGGAACGAGCCCCAGATGATGATGGGGATGGGCAGGAACGCCACCAGCGCCAGAAGCGGCGAGGCCAGCACGAACACCAAACCCACCAGCACCACGTTCCAGGCGGTGACGATGATGGTGTTGGCGCCGACGTCCAGGAACCGCTCCAGCTGGTTGACGTCGTCGTTGATGATGGACATCAGCCCGCCGGTGGAGCGGTCCTCGAAGTAGGCCAGCTCCAGCCGCTGCACGTGCCGGTAGGCGTCCATGCGCAGCTCGTGCTCCACGGTCTGCGCCAGGTTGCGCCACCCCAGGGCGGCCGCCCACTCGGTGAGCGACTCCAGCAACCACGCCAGGGCGTTGACCACGCCAAGCAGCAGCAGCTGCCTCCACTGGTCGTGGATGCCCGTGAGCTCGGCCACGAAGCTCTTGTTGTTGCTCACCACCACGTCCACGGCGGCGCCGATGAGGATCTCGGGCGCCACGTCGAACAGCTTGTTGAGCGACGACATGACAATGGCGAACACCACCCGCGGGCGGTGGTGGGCGGCCATGCGCCACAGGCGCAGCAGGGGGTTCACGGCGGGGTCGGCAGGCGTGGGCATCGGGCGAGTGTACGCACCGCCCCCGCGGCGGGACCGGGACCCGTCCCTATGATCGGCGGCGTGCCGGAACCCCCTCCCGTGATCCAGCCCGTGGACCCCCGCGACCCGCGCGTGTGCGCGCTGGTGGAGGCTTCCGACGAGCTCATGCGGTCGCTGTACCCGGACGAGAGCAACCACCTCGTGGCCGCCGAGCGGCTGGACCACGCGGACACCGTGCTGCTGGGCGCCCTGGTGGGCGACCACCTGGCGGCCATCGGGGCCATGGTGCTGCACGACGGCGACGTGCGCTACGGGGAGATCAAGCGCGTGTTCACCGACCCGCCGTTCCGGGGCCGGGGCCTGTCGAAGGCGCTGATGGCCCGGCTGGAGGAGGCCGCCGGGGAGCGCGGTGCGGTGGTGGCCCGCCTGGAGACCGGTGTGTCACAGCCGGAGGCCCTGGGCCTGTACCGCGCCCTGGGCTACACGGCTCGCGGGCCGTTCGGCGCGTACGCCGCTGACCCGCTGAGCGTGTTCATGGAGAAGCCGCTGACGGCCTGAGCCGCCGCGGGTCGGTCAGTCGCGGAAGAGCTTGCTCACGTCCAGCGACACCACCAGGCGGTCGTCCAGCACGATGATGCCGTTGACGTGGTCCGCGCAGCCCACGCCCTCGGGCGCCGGGCGGTGCTGATCGGGCGTGGAGTCCAGCACGTCGAGCACCCCGTCCACGGCCAGGCCCAGCGGGCGTGCACCCTCGTTCTCCACCACCACGATGTCGCGGTGGTCGGGGTTGGGGTCGCAGGGCACGCCGAGGCGCTTGCCCAGGTCCACCACCGTCACCAGCTCGCCCCGCAGGTCGAGCGCCCCCTCCACGTCCTCCGGCTGACCGGGCACCGGGCGGGGCTGGCTCCAGCGCACGATCTCCCGGGTCTGGAAGATCGGCACGGCGTACTGCTCCCGGCCCAGCACCAGCACCACGTGCTGCAGGACGGTCTCGTGCGTGGCGGTGCTCATGCGGGTGCCTCCGGGAGGTCGGGTCGGTGGGTCCCCACCTGCATCGGCCCCACCGCGCGAACCGGCAACCCCACGCGAGAGAACTCCATCCAATTCGGCCGGTCTGAGCGGCGGGGTCAGGCCACCCGTGCGACGGCCGCGGTCTCCCAGGGCTGATGGCGGTTCCAGCGCCCGCGGTCGCGCCACCACAGGGCCGGGTCGCGGAACGTGTCGGCCAGGCGCTGCAGCCCCGTGTCGTCCAGGCCCAGCCGGTCCAGCCAGGGGTGGCGGTCGTCCGGCCACGCGGGTTCGCGGTCGCGCAGCAGCTCCAGCGCGTCGGACCGGTCAAGGTCCCCATCGCGCACCCGCTCGCCCAGCCCGTGCACCGTGGCGTCACGGCCCGTGGTGTGCGCGGCGAAGGCGTCGCACAGGGCCGCGAAGCCGCTGAGGCCGGTGGTGGGCACCACCCCGTGCTCCTCGGCCATCAGCCGCCGCGCCATGGCGGCGTCCCAGGCCATGTACTCCCCGGCGTACGGGGCGCGCAGGTCCAGGCGCAGCAGGTCGCGGTCGGCGGGATACGCGTGGTGCGCCAGGTCGGCCACCCCCACGCCCTGCACCCCCACCAGCTGCGTCCACTCCAGGCCCCCGCCGATGTGGGCCAGGCGGTCGCGGTACGTGAGCTCCGGGGCGTCCGGGCCCCCTGGTGACATCCCGGGGGACAGCACCAGCGAGATGCCCTGCTGCACGGCCACCCGCACGGGCACGGTGGCCCGCGCCACGCGCACCGGCCAGCCGGGGTCGCCCGCGGCCAGCAGAGCGGCACGGGCGACGCGCATGGTGGCCTCCAGCGGGGTGCGCACCACCAGGTGGTCCACGCCGAAGGCGTCGGCCATGCCGTCGCGCCGGGAGCGGGCCTCGGCGGTGAGCGTGCCGCCGTCGTGGCTCACCAGCAGCGGGCGCAAACCCAGCTGCCGGGTGACCGTGTGCACCAGATACCAGTCCTCGGGCTCGCCCTGCACCGCCAGCACGCAGTCGTGGCGACCCGGGTGATCCGCGCGACGTGCCTCGGTGATGGCCATGAGCCGCTCGGTGGCCGCCGACCAGTCGTCGATGTCCATGGCCCCCCGCACCCGGGCGGTGCGGCAGTCGCGGCACACCTCCACGTCGTGCGGGCCCAGCGCCCCCACGCACCGGGTGCACCACCGCGGCCGCGCCGGCGGGGTGGTGTCGCGCGGCAGGGGCTGCACGGTGCGCTCCAGCCGCTGGGCGATGGCGTCCTCCACCATGCCGACGTCGCCGGCTGGCTCACGCGGGAACCAAGGGCCGTCCACGCGCGCGGGGCGCATGGGCAGGCCGGCCCGCCGGCAGGCCTCCCGCATGCGGGGGTATGACAGCTCGCCCCGGTGGAACAGCCCGGCCGAGGCCACCGCCGACGCCCCGCCGTCGTGGACCGCGGCCGCAAGGTGCTGGGCGTCGCCGGCACCACCGCAGGCCACCACGGGACGCCCGCAGGCGCGCACCACCTGCTGGATGAGGCCCAGGTCCATGCCCATGCCGGTGCCGTCGCGATCGACGCTCTGCAGGAACACCTCCGCCACGCCCGCCCCGGCGGCCAGCCCCGCCAGCCGTGCGGGGTGCACGCCCGCGGGGGTGCGGCCACGATGGGTGACGGCCTCGTGGCGGCCGTCCGGCCCACGGCGGGCATCCACGCCGGCCACGATGCGCTCGCCCCCGAAGGCCAGCACCGCGTCGCGCAGCAGGTGGGGGTCGTCCACCGCGCCGGTGGTGATCAGACAGCGGTCGGCGCCGGCGCCCAGGAGGCGCTCGATGTCCTCCAGCGTGCGCAGCCGCCCGCCCACCGTCAGCGGCACGGCGCACCGCGCGGCGGCCCGCAGCACCCGCGGGGCGATCCACCGCGACGGGGAGATGTTGAGCAGCACCAGCTCGTCGATGTCCCAGCCCGCCAGGCGGCGCACCGCCGACTCGGCGTCGCCCAGGCGACGGTGGCCCCCGAACCGGTGACTGCGCACCACCGCGTCGTCGGCCACCAGCAGCACCGGGATGAGGCGCACCTGGGTCACGTGGGCAACCCGCGTGACCGCGCCACGAACCGCGCCAGCACATCCAGGCCGTCGGGGCCGCTGCGCTCCGGCGGGAACCGCACCCCCCACACCGGGCCGTTCGCCACGGCCGCGGCCACCGTCACCTGGCCCAGCGTGGTGCGGGCCTGCACGTGCTCGTCGCCGGCCACCAGGTGCGCGGCGCCCGCGAACCAGAAGTCGCCGCCGGCGGCCGACACGGGCCCGTCCGGGCGCATGGTGTCCACGTGGTGCCAGGCCGACGGCGGCACGGCGGGCAGGCGCAGCACGGTGCCGGGCACCAGGCCCAGCCCCTGGTAGGCGCCGCCGTCCGTGCACATCTGCCCCAGCAGGTGCATGCCGGCGCCGGTGGCCAGCAGGGGGCGACCGGCCGACACGTGGGCCAGCAGCGGCTCCACCAGCTGGGCGTCGCGCAGCGCGGACATGGCCTCGCCGAACGCGTGGTGGGCGGGAAGCAGCACGCCGTCGGCGCCGATGAGGTCCTCGGGGCGCGCCGCGATGCGCGCGGACACGTCGAGCAGCTCCAGCGCAGCCAGGGTCGGCTGCACGTCGCCGGCTGCGACATCGATGACCGCGATCACTTCCAGATTCCTCCCGGCGGGACAGCCGACACTTCGGACGGGGGCTGCCAATCTTGAGCCGACGGTAAATGCCGGCGCACAAACGCCGATATCCGCCATGTGAGCCCCGTTGACACACCCACCCCCGCGGCGGCCCCGCACCTGGCGCGCTGCCTGTGCGGCGGCCGGCACCTGGAGCGCGCGTGGGAGTACTTCCGGCCGCCGCCCGGTGAGCGTCCCGTGCCCCCGGGCCCCGGCGGCTACCACCGGCGCGTGCTGCGCTGCCTGGCCTGCGGGCACCTGCTGCTGGACCCCGGCGTGCCCGTGGAGCATCTGGAGGGGCACCTGCGCGTGAACGCGCGGGACACGGCCCGCCTGCAGGCCCGGTTCGCCGAGGTGGAGCTGCTCCCCGCCGAGCGCTCGGACACGCGCGCCCGGGTGGCGCGCATCGGGGCGTTCACCACCACGTGGATGAACGGACCCGCCTGGGAGGGCGCACCGCGCCGGGCGCTTGACGTGGGGTGCGGCCTTGGGCTGGTGGCCGCCGGCCTGGCCGGCGCGGGGTGGGCCGTGACGGCCCTGGACGCCGATCCCCGCATGGCCGAGATCGCCCGCTGCATGGGCGAGGTGGCCACGGTGTGCGCGCCCATCGGTCCGCGCGCCAACGTGGGGCGCTTCGAGCTGGTCACCCTCACCGACGTGCTCACGGACGTGGCCGACCCGGTGGCGCTGCTCACCGCCGCATCCGGCTTCGTGGCCCCGGGCGGGGTGCTGTACCTGGATGTGTTCGACGCCGACGCGGCCGCCGCGGCCGGGCCCGAGCGCCCCGAGTTCCACATCCAGCGCCTGCACTGCTTCACCGCCGCCAGCCTGGGCATGCTCATCGGCGCGTCCGGGGTGTCGACGCTGCGCATCGACCGATACGCCGACCCCAGCGGGCGGTTCCGGCTGGGCGCGTTCTGCACCGTCCCGGTGCAGGCGGGGCCGGACGAGGACCGGCGCCTGCTGCGCCAGCTGGCCACCGCGCGACCCGGCGGCGGGGCCGCCGCGTGGGCCGCCCTGGAGGAGCCGGTCTCAGAGGCCTGAGCAGCCCGCATCGCGGGGGCTGGCTCTGACAGACTCACCCGCATGAGCGGGGATGCGGCGGTGATCGTGGTGGGCGCGGGCCTGGCGGGCCTGTCCTGCGCCCGGGTGCTGCGCGATCGCGGCGTCAGCGTGCTGGTGCTGGAGGCCGCCGACCATGTGGGCGGGCGCATGCACACCCGCGTGATCGACGGGTTCCGCTGCGACGTGGGCTTCCAGGTGCTGAACCCCGCCTACCCGGCCGCCCGCCGCGCCCTGGACATCCGGGCGCTGCACCCCCGGCGGTTCCCGCGCGGGCTGATGGTGCGTGACGCCGAGGGCCTGCACACGCTGCGGGTGGCGGGCGAGCTGGACGCGCTGCGCGAGCTGGTGCACCAGCCCCACGTCAGCGCCCGCCAGCTGGCCGCCGCCACACGCTGGGCGGCCCCCGCGCTGGGCCCCGTGTCGCGCCTGCTGTCGCGGCCCGACACCACGCGCACCGAGTCGATGGACGCCGCCGGCTTCGTTGGGCCGCTGCGCGACGCGGTGGACGCATTCCTCGCCGGGGTGCTGCTGGAGGACACCGGCACCAGCTCGGCCACGTTCACGCTGCTGCTGGCGCGGTCGTTCCTGCGCGGTGCCCCGCTGGTGCCGGCCGACGGCATGGCGGCCATCCCCCGCCAGCTGGCGGCCCCGCTGGGCGACGCGCTGCATCTGGGGACGCCGGTGGTGGCGCTGGAGCCGGCGGCCCCGGGGCGCCGGGTGGTGACCGAGGGCGGCGCCCACACCGCGCGCATGGTGGTGGTGGCCACCGACCCCGGCACCGCACACCGCCTGGCGGACGCCCCGGAGGTGGCCATGCACGGGGTCAGCACCGACTGGTTCAGCGCCCCCACCCCGCCCACCACCGAGGGCATGCTGGCCGTGGACACCCGGCGCCGCGCCGGGCCCGTGGCCAACACCTGCGTCATCAGCAACGTGGCGCCCACCTACGCGCCCCCCGGCTGGCACCTGGTGCAGGCCTCCAGCCTGATGCGCGACGGGCGCGCCGCGGGGGTGGAGTCGGTGCGCCTGCACTGCCAGGAGATCTACGGGGCGCCCACCCACGAGTGGTCGCTGGTGGCCCACGACGAGATCCCCGCGCCGTGCCCGCCCAGCCGCCGGGCTTCGTGGCCCGCCGGCCGGTGCGCGTGGGCGAGGGCCTGTTCGTGTGCGGCGACCACCGCGACACGGCATCCATCCAGGGGGCGCTGGTGTCCGGGCGGCGCGCCGCCCGGGCGGTGCTGACCGCCCTGGGCCACCCCCACGCGGGAGACGTGCTGTGAACCCGGCCATCAGCGTGGACGAGCTGCTGTCCACCACCCGCACCGTGCGCCGCCGGCTGGACCTGGAGCGCCCCGTGGACATGGGGCTCATCGACGAGTGCCTCCAGCTGGCCCAGCAGGCGCCCTCGGGCGGCAACCGCCAGACCGCCGTGTTCGTGGTGGTCACCGACGCCGAGCTGCGCGCCGAGATCGGGGAGGCGTACCGCCGCGGCTTCGAGCGCTACCGCCGTGAGGGCGTGGGCTCGGGGCCGCCCACGGCCGAGACCGACCCGGCGAAGCGCCGCCCGCAGGCACGCATCGCCACGTCGGCCAAGTACCTGGCCCAGAACATGCACCGCGTGCCGGTGCACGTGATCCCCTGCGTGCGGCCGCGCACCGACGATGCGCCGCCGGTGGTGCAGGCCTCCACGTTCGGGTCGGTGCTGCCCGCGGCGTGGAGCTTCATGCTGGCCGCCCGGGCGCGGGGCCTGGGCACCGCCTGGACCACCGTGCACCTGTTCTGCGAGGACGAGGTGGCGCGCCTGCTGGGCATCCCCGACGACCACATGCAGGTGGCGCTGATCCCCACCGCCCACTACACGGGTGAGGGTTTCGCGGCCGGCCCCAGGAACGACCTGGACGCCTTCCGCCGCATCAACGGCTGGTAGCCGCCGCCGGGGGTCAAGTCGGGGCGCGCGGGGCCGATGGGCAGCCCGATGCCCCATCCGCGCGTCACCATCGGGATCGCCACCTACCGGCGCGACACGTACCTGGCCGCGGCCATCGACTCGTGCCTGCAGCAGACCTTCGCCGACCGCGAGGTGCTGCTGGTGGTGGACGGGCCGGGCACGCCCGCCATCGACGCCATCATCGCCGCCCGCGAGGGCATCCCCGGCTTCCGGGTGGTGCGCCACGGCCACAACCGTGGCATCTCGGCCGCCTACACCACCCTGGCCAACGAGGCGCGCGGCGAGCTCATCGCCATGCTGGGCGACGACGACGTGGCCATGCCCGACCGCCTCGAACGGCAGGTGGCGGTGTTCGACGCCCACCCGGACACGGGCGTGGTGCTGGGCAACGCCCGCATCATCGACGAGCACGACGCCACGGTGGGGATGTGGACCTCGCGCGACCGGGCGCCCGGCGCCCTGCTGCGCCACCTGGTGCGCGAGCACAACACCCTTGTGGACCCCACGCGCATGGTGCACCGGCGCGTGCACGAGGCCGTGGGCGGTTACGACCCCGAGTTCACGCTGGCCCAGGACTTCGAGTTCTGGCTGCGGGCCATGATGGTGTGCCGGTTCCGGCACGTCGACGGCGAGCCGCTGATCGCCCTGCGCCGCCATGGCGACAACTTCTCCGACGAGTCGGCCCGCGCCCTTGAGGTGGCCCAGGTGGAGGCGGCCCTGGGGGCGTTCATCCACCGCACCCCGCTGCCGGTGCTGGTGCCCGAGCTGGACTGGCCGGTGCTGGACCCCGCCGCCGGGCGGCGCACCGCCCTGCGCGTGCTGGCCGCCGCCATGGACACCCGCGGCCTGCCGCTGCCCAACCTGGCCGCCCGGCTGCGCGGTGAGGCCGCCGAGGTGCAGGTGGCGCCTCCCGCCCCGGCCACCAAGGGCAAGCTGCTGATGACCTCCTTCGGGTTCAACGACAGCGGCGGCGGCACCACCATCCCGCGCCTGGCGGCCAAGGAGCTGGCGCGCCGCGGCTGGGACGTCACGGTGTTCCACGCCGCCACGGCGGTGCTGCCCGACGAGCCGCCCTACACGGTGCGTGAGTGGGACGAGGACGGCGTGCACCTGGTGGGCGTGCACAACCGCGAGCACTGGCTGTGGGACCTGGGCAACCCGCTGCGCGAGCTGGACGACCCGCCCATCACGCGCGCCTTCGCGCGGCTGGTGGACCGGCTGCGGCCCGACGTGGCGCATGTGCACAACCTGCACAACATGGGTGCCGCCCTGCTGGACGTGCTGTCCGCGCACGGGGTGCCCACGTACTTCACCACCCACAACTACTGGCTGGTGTGCCCGCGGGCGTACCTGTTCCACCACGACCTGTCGCTGTGCGACGGCCCCGCCCACGGCGGGTCTGCCTGCGCGGCCTGCGTGGGCAGCCCGGCCCTGGCCGCACACGCCGACCGGCTGGCCGGCATCCGCGACCGGTTCACCCGCTCCATCACGGCCTGCATGACCGTGAGCCACGCGGTGCGGCGCACCCTGCTGGCGCAGGGCTACCCCGCCGACCGGCTGGACGTGGTGCACCAGTGCGTGCCCGCCCAGGACGAGGCATGGGAGCGCGTGGGCCGCCACCGCAGCCCCGGCCGCGTCGATCCGGACCGCCTGGTGGTGGGCTTCTTCGGCTCGGTGTACCCGCACAAGGGCGCCCACCTGCTGGTGGAGGCCGCGCAGCGCACCACGCACCCGGTGCGCGTGCGCATCCACGGAGAGATCGGCGACGACCTGCGCGCCATGCTGGCCGCGGCCGACACCCGCGGCGTGGTGGAGTTCTGCGGGGCGTTCAGCCCCAGCGAGCTGCCCGACCTGCTGGCCGGCGTGGACGCCGCCGCACTGCCCTCGGTGTGGTGGGACTGCGCGCCGCTCACCGCCGGGGAGTGCCTGGCGGCCCGCGTGCCGGTGCTGGCACCCCGCATGGGCGGCCTGGCCGAGGCCATCACCGACGGCGTGGACGGCCTGGCCTTCGACGGCGGCGACGCCGCTGGGCTGGCGGCGGCCATCGACCGGCTGGCCGGCGAGCCGGGGCTGCTGGAACGGCTGCAGGCGGGCATCACCCCACCGCGGGGGTTCGCGGCATGGGTGGACGAGCTGGAGCGCTACTACGCCGGCGAGCGCACGGGGCGTGTGGAGGGCCTCGGCCGGGGGCCCCTGGCGGTGCTGTGGGCCGGGCGGCCCGAGGCGGCGGCGCGGCTGCGCACCGAACCGGGGATCGTGGTGCAGACCCTGGCCCGCGACGGCGGCCGCGACGGCGCACCGCTGCCCCACCCGCCCGACGTGCAGGTGCATTCGCAGTGGCCGCCGGCGGCGCCGGTGGGCTCGGGCCGCGTGGTGCTGGCGCCCCCCGCCGACCTGCAGGACGACGCCGAGCTGGTGCCGCGGGCCACGCAGAGCCGCATCGACGAGGTGTGGGTCACCACGCCCGAGGCCGCGGAGTGCTGGGCGCAGGCCGGGTTCCCCCCGGAGCGGGTGCGGGTGGCGCCGCGTCCCGACGCGGCCGGGTGGGCAGGCTGGGTGCTGGCGCGCCTGCGGGTGCTGGCGCAGCGGCCGCCCCGCATGTGCGCGCCCACGCCGCGGCCGATCACGGTGGAGGGTCCGTCACCCCGCACCCTGGCCGCCCCCGCGTGGCTGGGGGATCCCGCGCACCTGGCCGGCATGCTGCGCGACTGGTCCGCCCAGGGCGAGGGCACCCTGGTGCTGCTGGCCGACCCGGCGGTGGACGGCGGCGAGCAGGAGATCGTACGGCGCATCACCGAGGCCGCGGCCACGGCCCACGTAGACCTGGACGCCTGCGGCGACATCGAGCTGCACATGGAACCCGGCGTGCCCGGGCGCGATGAGGCCCTGCATGCGGCCTGTGACGACTACCTGGACACCCCGGGCGCCGCGCCCGGGCACCGACGGCGCGCAAAGGAGCAGCGGTGAGCCTGCTGGACACCACCGACAAGGTCTTCTGGCACGGCTACGTGGACTTCTACGAGCCGTTCCTGGCATCGCTGGACGTGCGCCACGTGGCCGAGTTCGGCGTGTTCCGGGGCAACTCGATTCGCTGGTTGCTTGATCGCTTCCCGGACGCGCTCATCGACGGCGCCGACATCCTGCCGTGGCAGCCGGAATGGCCCGTCGACCCGCGCTTCCGCTTCACGCAGCTGGACCAGGGCGACCCGCACGCCGTGCGCCGCTTCCTGGAACGCGAGCGGTTCGACCTGATCATCGAGGACGGCTCCCACCACCCCCACCACCAGGTCAGCTGCCTGCTGGAGGGGATGCGCGTGCTGGCGCCCGGCGGCGTCTACATCCTGGAGGACGCCCACACCTCGCACCCCTCCTACCCGCAGGGGCACCTCGACCCCCCGCCGGACGCGCGCGGCAACGCCCTGACGGTGCTGCTGGCGCTGGACCACATGCGCCGCATCGGCCTGCCGGTGGACCACGCCGCGGCCGCGGCGATCGCCGAGGGTTCGCTGCTGAGCCCCGGCGAGGTGGCCGACCTGGCGCGGACGGTGGCCGCGGTGCACCTGTACCGCCGCACCCACCTGCCCGACAGCTGCTGGGCCTGCGGGGGCCACGACTACGACTTCAGCGCCCTGCGCTGCCGGTGCGGCGTGGAGGTGTTCGCCGACGGCGACTCGATGTCGTTCGTGATCGTGGCGGGGGGAGCCGGCGATGAGTGAGCACACGGTGGCGCCGCGCTCGATCCTGGTGCTCAACCCGGACATCCCGATCGCCAGCCTCAACGCCGGCTCGCTGCGCCTCATCCGGATCATCAAGCACATGGTGGCCGACGGGCACCGCGTGCGCCTGATGTCGCGCATCGGCACCGGCCGCCCCGAGGGCCTGCAGGAGCTGTACGCGCTGGGCATCCCGGTGGAGGTGCTCGACCCGGAGCGCTACTTCGAGCACTGCGGGCAGGAGTTCCCGGGGCCGACGCTCGCCCAGGTGCTGCGCCGCATGCGCCCGGACGTGGTGTGGTGCTCGTTCTTCTCCTCCGCCGAATGGGCCATCCCGATCGTGCGCCGGCACGCGCCCGGCAGCCGCGTGGTGATCGACACGGTCGATGTGCACAGCCTGCGGGAGCGGCGGCGCGCGGAGCTCACCGGCGACCCGGCCGACCTGGCCACCGCGCAGGAGACCGAGCGCCGCGAGCGGGCGATCTACCCGCAGGCCGACGCCCTGGTGGCGGTGAGCGACGAGGACGGCGCGGCCCTGCGCGAGCTGGCCCCCGAGGTGCCGGTGCACGTCCTGTCGATCGTGCAGGAGCCCCAGCCGCTGGGACCCGGCTTCGCCGAGCGCCGTGACGCGGTGTTCGTGGGCAGCTACACCCACGCCCCCAACGCGGACGCGGCCGAGTTCCTGGCCCGCGAGGTGTGGCCCCTGGTGCTGCGCGACCTCCCGGGCACCCGCCTGCACCTGGTGGGCTCCGACCCGCCCAGGGAACTGCAGGCCTTGGCCGACGAGCACATCCGGGTGGTGGGCTGGGTGCCCGACACCCGGCCCCACCTGGACGCCGCGCGCGTCTCGGTGGCGGCGCTGCGGTTCGGGGCGGGCGTCAAGGGCAAGGTGGCCGAGGCCATGGCCTGCGGGCTGCCCACCGTCACCACCACCGTCGCCGCCGAGGGCCTGGACCTGACCGACCAGGTCGACACCCTGCTGGCCGACGACCCCGCGGCCATCGCCCACGCCATCGTGCGCCTGTGCACCGACGAGCGGCTGTGGACCACGCTGCGCCACAACGCGCACACGCACGTGGGCGAGCTGCTGGGCGACCGTGTCACCGTCGCGCGCCTGCGGACCCTGCTGGGGGCGGTGTCACCCCCCACCCGCGTCACCGACGTGCTCACGCGCGGACCGCTGCTGCATGACGCGGTGGTGGCGCACCTGCGGCGCCACCCCGACGGTGAGGCGGCGGTGCTGATGGTGCCGGCCACCTCGCACCAGGACGCGCAGGCGGCGGGCGACGAGGTGATGCGCGCCGTCATCGCCGAGGGCCGCGACCCGGAGACGATCCCCGACATCGAGGTGTCGGTGTGGCCCGGGGATGCGCCCCCGCCGTGGGCCGCACGCCCCGCCGAGGCCGCGGACACCGACGAGGCGCCCCCGTCGCCGATGCTGGCATCGGTGGTGATCTGCGCCTACGGCAAGTGGGACTACACGAAACGGTGCCTGGCATCGCTGCGCGCCACCCTGGGCGCGCGCATCGGCGATGACATCGAGGTGCTGGTGGTGGACAACGCCTCCCCCGACGACACCCTGACGCGCCTGTCGGCCCCCGAGTACGCGTGGGTGCGCACCATCGCCCTCCCGCAGAACCTCAACTTCGCCGGGGGCAACAACGTGGGCGCCGAGGCCGCGCGCGGGCGCGTGCTGGTGCTGCTCAACAGCGACACCGAGGTCACGCCCGGCGACATCGAGACCCTCGTGGCGCGGGCCGACCACGATGACGTGGCCGCGGTGGGCGCGCGACTGCGCTACCCCGATGGCACCCTGCAGCATGGGGGCTTCGGCTTCGTGGCCGCCAACGGCCGCGTGACGCCGTTCCACCTGTTCCACCACGAGGCGGGCACCCTGGAGGCGGCGGCCGCCGACTACCCCACCACCTGCGTGACGGGCGCGTGCGTGGCGGTGCGGCGCGAGCTGTTCCTGCGCGTGGGCGGGTTCGACGAGACGTACGTCAACGGCTGGGAGGACGTGGACCTCTGCCTGCGGCTGGGCCTCACCGGCGGCCGCATCGAGTACGCGGGCTCGGTGGGCATCGTGCACCACGAGGGCATCTCGGGCGACCGCCGCTACGACGCGCCCGGCAACACGCAGCGCTTCTGGGTGTACTGGGGTCACTGGCTGGCCGGCGACGAGGCCCGCTTCCTCAGCGTGTTCGGCGGCCTGCGCAGCCCGGTGCTGCACGAGCAGCCGCCGCCCGACCGGGCCGGCGGGGCCGACCTGGTGGTGCACGGGCCCGTGCTGGGCCTGGGCGCGCGGGGTGACGAGGCGCGGGCGCTGGTGGCCGTGCTGCAGGGCGCCGCGGCGCGGCAGGACGCGCCCACGTGGATCACGCCCCGCCTCACCCCCGCGCGCACGGCGGCCATCACGGCCGCGCTGCGCCGTCCCGCCGCCCCCGCCGCGCGTGTGCTGCGCCTGGACACCGGCGACGCCGACCTGCTGCGCGTGGACGCGCCGGTGCCCCCGCGGCACTCCGGCGTTGTGCTGGCCGAATGCGACGCCGTGGCCGAGGCACTTGTGGCCGCCGGCTGGGACCGGCACCGCGTCACCGTGGTCCCCCCCGTGGCCGTCCCGGCCCCGGGTGGCGACGGCGGCGGCGGCGTGCTGGTGTTCCTGCCGGTGGAGGAACGGGCGGTGTGCGAGCTGGTGCTGGCCGCGCTGCCCCGCATCGCGGGCCCGGTCACCGTGGTGCCCTCGGTGCGCACCGAGCAGGTGGAGCGCATGGTGATGGCGGCCGTGCCCGCGGCGCTGCTCACCGAGCCCGAACCCGATGAGGCCGCCCGCTCGGCCATGGCCGCGCAGGCCGACGTGGTGGTGGCGCTGGGCGCCGCCCACCAGCGCCTGGCCCTGGTGGCCGCGGGTGGCGGAGCGTCGGTGGTGACCCGGCCCGGCGGGTCCGCCCAGGAGGTGCTGGGCCGGCCGGGCGCCTACGTTGACGGCGACGACCCGGCGGCCCTGGTGCGGGCTGTGGACGCCGTACGGCGCGACCGGGACAACCGCGGCGCCCGCCGCGACGCGGTGCGCGGCGCCTGCGGCGTGGACGTGCTGCTGCGCGCCATCGGCGACGCGGGCGCCGCGGTGCCGGTCCCCGAGGACCGGCCCGGCGGGACCCCCCGCCCCGGCCTGGGCGACTTCGCGTGGGCGCCGGCCCTGCGGGCACGGCGGCGCGCCGAGGGCGCCCCAACCGTGAGCGCGGTGGTGAACACGCTCAACGAGGCCGCCAACCTGGACGACGCGCTGCGCAGCGTGGCCTGGGTGGACGAGATCGTGGTGTGCGACATGCACAGCGACGACGGCACCCGCGCCATCGCGACCCGCCACGGCGCGCGCATCCTGGACCACGAGCGCACCTCGGTGGTGGAGCCCGCCCGGCAGTTCGCCATCGAGCAGGCCACGGGCGACTGGATCCTGGTGCTGGATGCCGACGAACGGGTGCCCGAGCCCCTGGCCGAGCAGCTGGACCTGTACGCGCGCAGCGGCGTGGGCAACGCGCTGGAGGTGCCGTTCCGCAACTGGCTGTGCGGCGCCTGGATGGAGGGCACCGGCTGGGGCGGCCCCGACCCCCACCTGCGCTTCTTCCGCCGCGGCGCCGTGCGCTGGGGCGGGCGGGTCCACACGCGGCCGGAGATCACCGGCGACCTCCACCACGTGGAGCCCACGGGCCACAACGCCATCCTGCACTTCAACTACGACCACCTGGACCAGTTCGTCGAGAAGCTCAACCGCTACACCGCCAAGGAGGCGGAGGCGGATGCCGACCGGCCCACCCGCTCGTGGGACGAGGTGACGGCGGCGGCCCGGGCCGAGATCCACAACCGGTGGACGCCCGAGCTGGACGGCACGCGCTCGGCGGCCCTGTCGATGGCCATGTTCTTCTACCGGTTCATGGCCGGCGCCAAGCAGTGGGAGCGCCACGGTTTCCCCGACCTGCGGCTGCCCGCCACGCCGGAGGAGGCGCTGGCCGACCTGGCCGGCACCGCCCGCCAGCGGCACCGCGACGGCGTGGCCGCCTTCGCGGCGGGCGACGCGCAGGGCGCCCTCGAACACCTGTGGGCGGCGCTGGAGGAGGCCTTCCCCGCCGAGCTGGTGTCCGACCTGGCGGTGGTGATGCACGCCGCCGGTGACATCGCCGGCGCCGAGCGCATGCTGGCCGCGTGCCTGGAGATGGCCCCCGACCACGACGACGCGCGGCGCAACCTCGCCAGCCTGCGATCGGAGTCGGCGGCCGACGCGGCGTGACCCCCCGTGGCCGGCCGCCCCTCCCGGGGGCCCGGTCCAGGGGGCGGGCGATACCTACGAGCCGGCGGGATTCCCGCTGTGCCAGGCGTGCGGCGCGTGCACGGCCGCCCGGGCGGTGAGCTCCTCGATGGCCTCCCGGGTGGCGGTCACCACGGGGCTCCCGGCCTCCCGCGCCAGCCGCGCCAGGCCCGGGGCACCGGGGTTGACCTCCAGCACCGCGTCGCAGGCGGCCACCAGGGCCGCATCCCACGCCCTGCCGGCCGCGCCCGTGCGCACCACGATGTCGGGGCAGTGCTCCAGGTCCACGCCGGCCCGCTCCGCGGCGGCCACCAGCAGGTCCCCAAGCTCCCCCTCCCCGCCGTCCACATCCGGGTCGGCCATGAGCACCAGCGTGCCCGCAGAGGCACCGTGCACCCACGCCGACAGCAGCGCGGCCAGCTCGTCGGGGCGGCGCCATGCCGGTGATGTCAGCAGCCGCGGCCGCGCCTCGTCCATCACCGCGGGCCGGGCGGCCGGGGTGCGCAGCGGGCGCTCGCGCAGCGCGTGGATGCGCTCGGCGTACATGGCGGCAACGCGGTCCCAGCCCAGCTCCTCGGCGGCGCGGCGCGCGGCCGCGCCCCGCAGGGCACGTCCCTCGGCGCCCACCGCCACGGCCTCGCGCAGCAGCTCCACCAGGTGGTCGGGCTCGGGCTCCATCAACCACACGTTGCCCGTGAGGCGGATGCCGTTGAGCTCGTCCATGTCCACCTCGCGACGCTCCGAGCGGATGCGCCAGCACGCCGCGTCGGGGCAGAACTCGTCGGTGGGTCCACCGGCCGTGATGATGACGGGACGCCCGCAGGCCATGGCCTCCAGCACCGGCATGGCGAAGCCCTCACCCCGGTACGGGTGCACCAGGACGTCGGCGGAGCGATACAGGGCGGCGATCTCGGCGTCGGTGAGCTCGTCCGTGAGGTGCACGATGGGGGCCTGCCGCCGGTCGCGCACCGCCTCACGCAGCTCCCTGCGGGAGGTGCGGTAGATGCTGCCCTCCCCGTAGTCCTTGATGATCAGCACCACGTTGTCATCGGGTCCGAACGCCCGCTTCCAGGCATCCAGCAGCACGTCGGGCCCCTTGCGCCCGATGACACCGCCCAGGAACAGGAAGCGCACCGCGTCGTCCGGGACGCCCTTCACGGGAAACGCGGGCCCCTCCGGGGCGAGCAGATCCAGGTCCACGCCGTTCGGCACCACGTGCACGCGATCCGGGGCGGCCCCGGCGTCGACGTACATCCCGCGCACGTACTCCGATGGCACCCAGAGCTCGTCCACGACCTCGCGGAACGGCTGCACCCAGTCACGCGGGATCCGCCCGAACTCCCAGGGCTGGATGAGGGCGATCCGGCCGCTGCCGTGGGGCCCCAGGCCCGGCGGCCAGCTGTGACGCACCTCCACCTCCACCGGGTGCGGCAGCACGGTGCTGGGCGCCTCGTCGTCCAGGGCCAGCGCCTGCATGTCGATGCCGGGCAGCTCGGCCAGGCGTGCGGTGACCTCACGGTTGATGTGGGCCAGGCTGTGGGTGTCCCGCAGGTCCCCCACCCACCGCACGGCCACGGGTCCCCGGGGCGTCTCCTCCCCGGCATGCCGCCCGGCGTACGCCTCGGTGAGGTCGTCCACCCAGCGCGCCAGCCCGCGCGGCGCCCGCACACCGGCCCGCAGCCGGGTCAGCAGAGCGTCATCGGCCAGGCGCTCCAGCGCCGCGCGCAACGCGTCGGGATCCGCGGCCGGCACCAGCAGGCCGTCCACCTCGTGGGTGATCAGCTCGGGAAGGGCACCCACCCGGTTGGCGATCACGGGCAGGCCCGCGGCCAGGCATGTGGCGGCACGGTCACCCGTGGGGTCCCACGCGGTGGCGGGCAGCACGGCCACGTCGGCCTGCGCCAGCGCCTCGGCCAGGGGGCGGTCGCGCAGGTCCAGCACCTCGGCGTGCATGTGGCCCGGCCCGCGCCCGGCGGCGCCGTGCAGCAGCACCCGCACCGGGAGGTCCAGCCCGCGCAGCGCGGTGGCCAGGCCGGCGGCGGCCCGGGGGTCCCCCGGATCGCCGATGAACACCAGGGTGAGCACCGCGGGGTCGCGTCGCCCCGGTGTGCGGTGGCGGCCCACCGTGTCCCACAGCGCGTCGTGCACGTCGGTGCTGGGCCGCACCGTGCGCACCATCCGGGCGGGGTACCCGTGGGCGGTGAGCGCAGCCCGCAGCGCATCGGAGGGCACCACGCACGCGTGGATGCCCCGCAGCACCGCGTCGCGAACCTCCCCCGGCCGGCTCGGGGCGCGCTCGTCGCCCGTGCAGGCGCGGCAGATCAATCCCTCCAGCGCCGGACCGTCGCACAGGGCACCCGCGCCGTTGCGCAGCGTGCCCCGGGCGCACACCGGGGCGTAGTCCTCGGGTGCCAGCACCGCCCGCACGCCGTGGGCGCCCAGCACCGCCAGCGTCCGCAGTGACGCGGCGCCGGTGCCGTGCAGATGCGCCGCATCCGGACGCAGCCGGCTCACCAGGTCGTGCAGTGCGGCGAACTCCGCCGACGGTGAGAGGTGGCTGTGCCGCACACCGTGCGAATCGACGCCCGCGGTGTCCCCAGCGTGCAGGTGCACCACGTGCACGTGCCACCCGCGCCCCACCAGGTGCGCCCACGCCCCACCGCCGGCGGCCTGGTGCGGGGCGTCGGCCAGCACCATCAGCCGACCCGGGACGGTTGCGTGCGCGGTTGCGTCCATCACCCGGCGCCATCGGTCACGCCGGTCACCACTTGAGGCGCGCGGCGGCGCCAATCCTCCCCCTTTGGGGAGGCGCCCCGCGCACGCGCGCGGACGTAAGGTTTCGGCGATGCGTTGTCGGCTGGTCCTGTGCACCCTCGTGTTGCTCGCGCTGGTGGGCGCCGGCGTGGCCGGCGCGCGTCCCGCGGGGGCCCAGGTGGCCGTGGGCACACCCGCCGACCGGACCGCGCTTGCGCAGGAGCGGGCGCAGCAGACCCACGCCGTCCGCGAGCAGATCAAGCACGCGGTGTGGACCTCGAAGACGCCGCTCACGGCCTTCGTGGACGCCATCGCCGCAATCCCGCCGCCCGGGCGCGCCGTGGCCGGCCGCGGGCATCCCGCGGGCACCGTCGCCATCAGCGCGGTGCTGGCCGCCGTCGGCGGGCTGGCGGCCCTGGCCCTGGCGTTCGGGGGCGTGTACGTCTACCGGCGCACCGGGGGCCAGCGGGGCCACGGGTTCCGGCGCGGCATGCACACGGTGCGGGTGGCCACCGGCGCCGGCGCGCCCGTGGCGGTGACGGCCGCGTTCGTGGTGGGGGCGGCGGTGGCCGCGGCCATCCTGGCGTTCCTCATCGTCAACCCCGGCGGCGGGTAGCGGCGCGGCGCACGGCCCCCGTAAGCTCGGGCCGTCCCGGCATACCACCACCTGGAGAGCCACCCATGGATGTCGTCGAAGCCATCCGCAAGCGCCGTGCGGTTCGCAAGTACACCGACCAACCCATTCCAGAGGCCACGATGGACCGCCTGGTGCGCATGGCCCTGGCCGCGCCCACCGGCAGCGGTGCACAGGCGTGGGGCCTGATGCTGGTGCGCGACCCCCAGGTGCGCGCGCAGCTGGCCGACCTGATCATCACCGGCGGTGGACGTTACTTCGCCACCATGCGCCCCAAGAAGGAGGGCACCACCGACGAGGAGCACGTCCAGTGGGGCCGGGATTACGCCGAGCAGATCCTGGGCTCGTACCGCCTGGTGCCGGCGTGGGCCATCGGGGCGCTGGTGCCGCGTGACAACTACCCCGCGGCCATGCGCGAGGGCGGGCACCTGGACGACGTGATGTCCGTGGCGTTCGCCATGGAGAACCTGTTCCTGGTGGCGCGCTCCGAGGGCCTCGGCACGGTGCCCACCACCGCGTTCCAGCGGTTCGAGAAGGACCGCCTGCGCGAGATCCTCGGCATGCCGCCGGAGGTGGACCCGCTGATCGTGACCCCGCTGGGCTACCCGGAGGGTGGCTTCCCGGAGGGCCGCCCGCCGGCCCTGCAGCGCAGCTTCCGAACCTGGCGCAGCCTGGTGAGCGACGACCAATGGGGAAAGACGCGGGAATAACCCGCGTCGGCTTTCGGGGGCCGGCGGCCGAAGTCGGCAGCCACGACAATCAGGACCCGCGAATGACGCGGGTCCACACCCCATGTCGAAGTCTCCGCCAACCAGGATGCCCGAGGGCCAAATGATTGGGGACGGCGCAGGGTGTGAGTCCCCCGAGCCATGGATGGCGAGGTTCGACTCAGGACCGGGCAGCCCGTGAGGGCGCGGTGGTGACGGCGAACGATCCGAACCCGCCATACGCCGCGGATCCCTGCGAGGGCAACCTTGTAAGAAGCAACCCTGTGAAAAGCAAGGCGAAGCCCTGGCTGACCAATCGGGGTCCCGCCCTTGGCGGGACCCCTCTGGTCACCCAGATGCTAAGCCGAACTACCGGAGGAGGCTCAGCACCGACTGCGGGGCCTGGTTGGCCTGGGACAGCATGGCCATACCGGACTGCTGCAGCACCTGGTTCTTGGTGAAGCTGATCATCTCCTGGGCCATGTCGGCGTCACGGACGCGCGACTCGGCACCCTGCAGGTTCTCAGCCATGATCCCGAGCCGGCTGATGGTCTGCTCCAGGCGGTTCTGGGTGGCACCCAGGGTCGCCCGGTTGGTGGTGACGAAGGAGATGGCCGCGTCGATGGACGCGATGGCCGCCGAGGCGGACGCCGCGGTGCTCACCGCGATACCGGACACGCCCAGAGCCTGGGTCGAGACGGTGCCGATGGTGAACGCGATCGACTGGCCGGCGGCGGAGCCGACCTGCAGGGTCACGGCGTTGGCGGCCGTGGACACCGAACCCGACAGGATCTTGATCCCGTTGAAGTCCGTGTTGGTCCCCACCGCGTTGATCTCGGTCAGGACCTGCTGGACCTCGGCGTCGAGGTTGCTGCGCTGGCTGTCGGTGAGCGTGCCGTTGCTGGCCTGCACGGCCAGGTCACGCACACGCTGAAGCATGTCGCCCACGTTGCCCAGGGCACCGTCGGCAACCTGCACCAGCGACACGCCATCCTGCGCGTTGCGGCTGGCAACCTGCTGGCCGCGGATGTTGGAGCGCATGGTCTCCGACACGGCAAGACCGGCGGCGTCATCGGCGGCACGGTTGATCCGCAGACCGGACGACAACCGCTCCATGGACTTGGACATGTCGCCCTGGGTGCCGAGAAGCACGCGGTGGGCGTTCATGGCGTTGACGTTGTTGTAGATCGAGAGCGCCATTCGATTCCTCCTTGAATCATGTGGCTGGTCAGATGTCGCGCGTCCGACCTGGCGTCCGTGCCGGCGTCGGAGGCGCGGGGAGGCGGCCGGCCCCCGTCACCGGGGACCGGCCAGTGCCCGCGTCGCTCGGGTTACTTGAGGAGGCTGAGCACCGACTGCGGCGCCTGGTTGGCCTGCGAGAGCATGGCCATCCCGGACTGCTGCAGAACCTGGTTCTTCGTGAAGCTGATCATCTCCTGGGCCATGTCGGCGTCACGGACGCGCGACTCGGCACCCTGCAGGTTCTCGGACATGATGCCGAGCCGGCTGATCGTCTGCTCCAGGCGGTTCTGGGTGGCACCCAGGGTCGCCCGGTTGGTGGTGACGAAGGAGATGGCCGCGTCGATCGAGGCGATCGCCGCGGACGCGGACGCCGCGGTGCTCACCGCGATGCCCGACACGCCCAGAGCCTGGGTGGAAACCGTGCCGATCGTGAAGGCGATCGACTGGCCGGCGGCGGCACCCACCTGCAGGGTCACCGCGCTGGCGGCCGTCGACACCGAACCGGCGAGGATCTTGATCCCGTTGAAGTCCGTGTTGGAGCCCACCGCGTTGATCTCGGTGAGCACCTGCTGCACCTCGGCGTCGAGGTTGCTGCGCTGGCTGTCGGTGAGCGTGCCGTTGCTGGCCTGCACGGCCAGGTCACGCACACGCTGAAGCATGTCCCCGACGCTGCCCAGGGCACCGTCGGCCACCTGCACCAGCGACACGCCATCCTGCGCGTTGCGGCTGGCAACCTGCTGGCCGCGGATGTTGGAGCGCATGGTCTCCGACACGGCAAGTCCCGCGGCGTCATCGGCGGCGCGATTGATGCGCAGGCCGGACGACAACCGCTCCATCGACTTCGACATGTCGCCCTGGGTGCCCAAAAGCACTCGGTGGGCGTTCATCGCCGAGATGTTGTTGTAGATCGAAAGACCCATTTTGATTCCTCCGTGAATCGTGGGGTCGGCTCTGGGTGATGTGGATCCGGAACGCTCGGGGCCGCCCGCCCACATCCATGTGGTTTCGGGCCGCCCGTACCGGCGATCCATGCCGGTTCCGGTGTCCGCATCTGTTATCGACGGGGCTCATGTGAGGTTGAGCACCGGGGCATCGCGTGATGCGTCACGGAGGACGCGACACCCGTGGACGGTCCGATGGGCCCGCTCACGCGAGCCCATCGAGTCGTCGGTTACCCGTCAGTACGTGCGCGGGTTAACGCAGCAGGCTCAGCACCGACTGCGGGGCCTGGTTGGCCTGGGACAGCATGGCCATACCGGACTGCTGCAGCACCTGGTTCTTGGTGAAGTTGATCATCTCGTGGGCCATGTCGGCGTCACGGACGCGCGACTCGGCACCCTGCAGGTTCTCAGCCATGATGCCCAGCCGGCTGATGGTCTGCTCCAGGCGGTTCTGGGTGGCACCCAGGGTTGCGCGGTTGGTGGTGACCGTGGAGATGGCCGCGTCGATCGAGGCGATCGCAGCGCTCGCGGACGCCGCGGTGCTCACCGCGATGCCGGAGATGCCGAGGGACTGAGTGGACACCGTGCCGATCGTGAAGGCGATCGACTGGCCGGCGGCGGCACCCACCTGCAGGGTGACGGCGTTGGCGGCCGTGGACACCGAACCCGACAGGATCTTGATCCCGTTGAAGTCCGTGTTGGTGCCGACGGCGTTGACCTCGGTCAGCACCTGCTGAACCTCGGCGTCCAGGTTGCTGCGCTGGCTGTCGGTGAGCGTGCCGTTGCTGGCCTGAACGGCCAGGTCACGGACGCGCTGCAGCATGTCGCCCACGTTGCCCAGGGCACCGTCGGCCACCTGCACCAGCGACACGCCATCCTGCGCGTTACGGCTCGCCACCTGCTGACCGCGGATGTTGGAGCGCATGGTCTCCGACACCGCGAGGCCCGCAGCGTCATCGGCGGCACGGTTGATCCGGAGACCGGACGACAACCGCTCCATCGACTTCGACATGTCCGACTGGGTGCCGAGGAGCACCCGGTGGGCGTTCATGGCGTTGACGTTGTTGTAAATCGAGAGCGCCATCAGATTCCTCCATGAATCACTGGCTTGACTGGTTGGTCACACACCAGCTCCAAGGCGTCCATGCCCCGGCTCCGGTGGCGTCGTCACCCGCCGCGAACGGCGTGTTGGCGTGACAGTCCCGGTATCGGCCGAACCTCGGAAAAGCTCAACGGCCTCCGGGCGGGTTTCTCGCCCCTACCGCATCGGGCATGACAGGATGACCCGCGCCCAAGGAGGCCGCCGATGCCGTACATCCGCCCGCCGCTGTTCGTCCGCAGGGTGTTCAACCCCCTGGCAATGCGCTTCGGGATCTCGGGCACCGAGGTGCTCACGGTGACCCGGCGACGCAGCCGCACGCCGCAGCGCCTGCCCGTGATCTCGGTGCACCACGACGGCGGCCGGTACCTGGTGTCGCCGCGCGGGGACACCGACTGGGTGCGCAACCTGCGCGCCACGCCGCGCTGCACGCTGGGGCGCCGTGGACGGGAACTGCCCTTCGAGGTCACCGAGGTGCCGGTGGAGCGTCGCGCGCCCATCATCGCCGCGTACCGCGCGGTGGCCGGACGCGCCGTGAAGTCGTTCTTCGAACGCATGCCCGACCCGGGCGACCACCCGGTGTTCCTGGTGGGACCCGCGGGCGGGGCGAGCCCCTCCCCCGCCGCGTGACCACGCTGCACACCTCCACCTGGGGCCCGCAGGACGGGCCGCCGGTGCTGATCGTGCACGGCGTGCAGAACATCGGCGCCCGCTACCGGCGCCTGGCCCAGGAGGGCCTGCCGGAGGCGCGGGTGCTGGCACCCGACCTGCGCGGGCACGGGGCGTCCACCTGGGACCCGCCGTGGAACGCCGAGCAGCACGTGCGCGACCTGCTGGACACCATGGACACCCACGGGGTGCCCCGGGCCGCGGTGGTGGGCCACTCCTTCGGGGGCATGCTGGCCACGCACCTGGCGGCCACCGCCCCGGAGCGCGTCAGCCGCGTGGCGCTGCTGGACCCCGCCGTGGCGCTGCCGCCCGCCGCCGCGGCCGCCAACGCCGAGACCAGCCGCCGCGACGAGGGCTGGGCCACCCGGGAGGAGGCGCGGGAGGCCCGCCGGGCCCAGCGCCCCCCGCATGCACGGGACACCGTGGACGAGGACCTGCGCACGTTCCTGCGGCGCGACCCCGACGGCCGGTACCGCTTCGCATTCTCACGCGGCGCCTCGGTGAGCGCGTGGGGGGAGATGGCGCGGCCACCCCGGCCCCTGGCCCATTACCCCGGGCAGGTGCTGCTGCTGACCGCCCTGCGGGCGCAGGTGGTCACCCCGGAGCTGCGCGCACACCTGACCGACCAGTGCGGTGCGCGGTTCCGCGAGACCGGCATCGACGCGGGGCACATGCTGTTCTGGGACGCCTTCGAGACCACCGTGGCGGTGTTGCGCGCCTTCCTGGGCCTCGACGCACCGGCGCGGGGCCCGCGGAACGCGGACCCGCACGACGGGACGATCTACGACGCCTCTGCCTCGCCCATCAGTCCGAGGGCTTGATCCAGCGCCTCCCGGCTGGACCCCGCGGCCTCGACGTTCTGAGCCTGAATCTCCAGGAAGACCTCCTTGCGGAACACCGGCACGTCCCGTGGAGCCTGGATGCCCAGACGGACCTTCTCACCCAACACCGACAACACCGACACCTCGATGCTGTCGCCGATCATGATGCTCTGATTCGCCTTGCGAGTGAGCACGAGCATTCCCGTGGCCTCCTTGCGCCTACTCAGGAGTTGCTTCGGCCGCCTGCCGACCGAGCGGTAGTATGTCGGTTTGCGCGTCGACTGAAAATGAACCCTCGGGGAGGTTTGATGCTGTACGGACGTCGGCTTGACCAGGCCTTGGAGCACGTAGACGGATCCCGGTACGCCCTCGTGCACGCGGTCTCCAAGCGGGCCCGGCAGATCACCCTGTGGCTCACGGCGGACCCCGCGGAGCTGCGCGTGGAGTCGGCCCCGCCGCCCACCGCGGGGGAGCTCATCACCCGCGACCCGGTGGCGCTGGCCGAGGCGGAGATCCTGCAGGGCGAGGTGCGGGTGCACTGGGACCCGCTGGTGCGGGGCGAGGAGTTCGTCGAGGTGTCCACCAGCGTGGACCCCATGGACGAGATGCTGCTCGAGACCCTCGGCGACGATGACGACGAGGCCGACCTGGTGGCCGAGGAGGACGGCGAGCTCACGCCGGCCCTGGCCCAGGTGCTGGAGGGCGAGGCCGCGGCGGAGGAGGACTCCGACGAGGACGAGGAGTCCACCGACGACGACATCATCGCCGACGACACCGTGGACGTCAGCCTCGACGAGATGGGCGAGGCCGAGGCGGCCGAGGACGAGGACGAGGAAGAGGTGTGAATGATGTGGGGGCCGGCCCACCGGGCCGGCCCCCACATCAGCACCTCACTCCCGCCACGTCGCGCAGACCCTCGCAGGGCGCGGTGGTGGGTCAGGACCCGCCCCCCAGCATGTGGCGCGTGTCCCAGCGGTCGGACAGCAGCACCACCTGCTTGCCCAGCCTGGCGGTGACGTTGAACACGATGGGCGCGCGCAGGTTCACGCTGAGCCCCCCGCCGCGCGGCACGGTGAGGATCACCAGCACGCGGGCGTCGTCGAACGAGCGCAGCTGCAGCTGCTCGGCGTCGGCGTCCGGGATCTCGGGCGCGTAGTCCGCCGCCACCGACCAGGGGTCGGTGACGATGAAGGCGTGGTGCGGTGCCTCCAGGGCCTGCAGCCACATGATGTTGGTGTTGGGGGTGCCATCCGCGCGCAGGTGCGGCACCAGCGCGTACTCGCTGCAATCCGGGAAACCCGCCACCGGTTCGCAGAAATGGATGGCATCGGAGTCGGGCACCTCCAGGTCGCCGAGCGCCTGCGACCGGACGCGCACCACGCCCGACCGGTCGTTGGATGTCGTCGTGCTCAACTCCCCCTCCTCACACGGTGTGGCATCACTACTGCAGGAGCTTCAGCACGCTCTGCGGGGCCTGGTTGGCCTGCGCCAGCATGGAGGTGCCGGACTGCTGCAGGATCTGCTGCTTGGTGTAATCGATCATCTCCGAGGCCATGTCGGCATCGCGGATGCGCGACTCGGCCGCCTGAAGGTTTTCGGACGTCACGTTCAAACGGTTGATGGTCTGATCCAGACGGTTCTGCACCGCACCCATGGCGGCCCGGGTCTGGTTGACCGTGGTGATCGCCGCGTCGATGGACGCGATGGCGGCCGACGCGGAGGCGGCCGTCGAGACGGCCAGACCGCTGATGCCCAGCTGCTGGGCGTTCATGGTGCCGATGGTGAAGGCGATCGACTGGCTGGCGTCCGCACCCACCTGCAGGGTGATGGCCGAGGCGGCCGTGGACACCGAACCGGACAGGATCTTGATGCCGTTGAAGTCGGTGTCCGTGGACACCTTGTTGACCTCCTGCATCAGCGCCTGAAGCTCCGCATCCAGGTTGCTGCGCTGCGAGTCGGTGAAGGTGCCGTTGCTGGCCTGCACCGCCAGGTCGCGCATGCGCTGCAGCATGTCGTTGACGCCGGAGAGGGCGCCGTCGGCCACCTGCACCAGGCTGATGCCGTCCTGCGCGTTGCGCGAGGCCACCTGCATGCCCCGGATCTTGGTCCGCATCTCCTCGCTCACCGCCAGGCCGGCGGCGTCATCCGCGGCGCGGTTGATCCGGAGGCCCGACGACAGCTTCTCCATCGTGCGGGACATCGCGTCCGACGTGGCCTGCAACTGCCGGTGCGCGTTGGCGGCCTCAACGTTGTTGTAGATCCGCAGACTCACTGAAAGTCCTTTCTCGCCTCTCGAGCGATACCGGCCTCGTGCTCCTCACGAACCGTGTGCGTGTGCTCGATGGGGACGGGGACTTCCGTGTCGACCGTCGTGTTGCGGCTTTGCGTCTGGTGGGGGCGGGGTGCGCCGTTGTCCATCGCCCTGTGCGACCGCATCCGGCGGTGACACGCTGAGCGATGTGAACCTGAGTGCGCACGATCTGCGCACACCGGACGGATCTCACCCGGCATCCGGGTCATCGGTTGCGCACCGCGGGACTTGAGAATCCAGGTGTTTTGCGCAACGCGCGACCCGCCTAGCCGAGGAAGTCGGCGAGGCTCTTCTGCATCACGCGTGAGCCCACCGCCAGGGACGCCTGCAGCACCGACTGGCGCATGTTGAGGTCGGTGATGGCCTGCGCCATGTCCGTGTCCTCGATGTCCGCCTGCTGCTTCTGGCGCGCGATGTCGGCGGTGGAGTGACGGCTGGACGTGGCGTCCAGGCGGTTCATCTTGTTGCCCACCACGCCGCGCAGCGCGCTGACGTTGTCCATGTGCACCTGCAGGTCGGTCATGTCCGCGCCGTTCGCGGCGGTGAGGTTGCCGCTGCGCAGGTCGTTGGCCAGGTTGGTGAGGGTGGTGAACACGTCCGGGGCGCCCGCCGGTGTGGCCACCTGGTCGGCGGTGATGTTCATGCCCACCACCTGGCCCTTGGCCACCTCCCGGGCCAGCTGCCCGGTGCTGACCGGCAGCTGCATCCCGGGCTGCCCGGCGTTGGCGGTCATGGAGAACGGCGGCCGGTCGGTGCGCGAGCCGCCGAACAGGTAGCGGCCCGCCAGGCTGGCGTTGCCCGCCTCCACCACCTGGTCGCGCAGCGCCAGCACCTGGTCGGCGATGACGCCCCGCTCGGAGGTGGACAGCGTGCCGTTGCCGCCCTGCACGGCCAGCGCGTGGGCGTTCTGCAGGATGTCCTGGTAGCCGCCCAGCGCGTCGTCGGTGGCCGACAGCCAGGAGGTGCCGTCGGCGATGTTGGCCTGGTAGGACTTCACCGATGCCAGGTCGTCCCGGATGCCCAGGGCCACTGCGGTGCCGATGGGGTCGTCCGCGGGCGTGTTGAGGCGCTTGCCGGTGGCCAGCTGCGTCTGGGCCTGCGAGATGGCCAGCTGGTTCCTGCCGAGGTCGTACAGGAAGTTGCGGGACATCTGGCCCGAACCGATGCGACTGATCATTGTGAGCCCTCCCTGGCTCCCACCGGCGGCCTATCGGCCGACGGTGCCCATCCGGTTGACGATCGTGTCCAGGATGCCGTCCAGCGTGGTCATCATCCGCGCCGACGCGTTGTAGCTCTGCTGGTAGCGCACCATGTCCGTGACCTCCTCGTCGATGCTCACACCCGAGGTGGAGTCACGGCGGCCGGCGGCCACCTGCAGCACGTTGTTCTGCACCTGCAGGAGGCGCCCGGCCCGGTCGGCGTCCACGCCGAGGCCGGACACGACGCTGGCCCAGTAGCCGTCCATGTTGGTGGTGGCGGTACCGATGGGCAGGGCCACGTCCTTCAGCTGGGCCAGGTTGAGGGCCGCGGCGTTGCCACCGGGCACGTCCGCCGCCGTCCCCGACGCCGCGATCTTGTCGGTGCTTCCCTGCACCGCCGCGGAGATCGCGATGTTGGAGGCATCGGTGCCCTGGAAGAAGGTGTTGCCGGTGGTGCCGTCCAGGGCGAAGCCGGCGGCGTGGCGGGTGTTGATCTGCGTGATCAGGGTGGCCGCCAGCGTGTCGAGCTTGGTGAGGTAGCCGTTGGCGCCGCCGATGGAGGTGTCGCGCACGTCGATCTCGCCGCGCAGGCTGCCGTCGGAGACGGTGGCGGCGTTGCCGCCCACCGTGACGTTGCCGGCGGCGTCCACCGCCACGTTGTTCACCGTGTTGGTGGCGCCGTTCACCAGCACCTGGCCGCCGAAGGCCAGGGTGAGCGCGCCCGTGGTCCCCACCGGGGTGAGGGTGAGGTTGCCGATCTTCGAGATCTTGTCGATCAGCAGGTCGCGCTGGTCCTGGAGGTCGTTGGGCTGCTGCCCCACGGCCACGACCTTGGCGATGGACTGGTTGAGCTCGTTCACCTGCCCGGCCAGCAGGTTCACGTCGTTGGCGTCCGCGCCGATGCGCGTGGTGAGCTCGTTCTGCGCGCTCACGAAGTTGGCGCGCATGTCCTTGATGCCCGTGGCCAGCTGCTCACCGGCGGAGCGCACCGACTCGCGCACGCTGGCGCTCTCCGGGGCCTGGGTCAGCGACTGCCAGCTGCCCCAGAAGTTTCCCAGCAGGGCGGTGATACCGGTGTCGCTGGGCTCGGCCACCACCTGGTTGAGCTGCTCCAGGGCGTCGTTGCGCGCCTGGTACTGACCGGCGGCGGCGTTCTGGGAGCGGTACTGCAGGTCCACGAACTGGTCGCGCAGGCGCGTGTACTGCTGCACCTCCACACCGGTGCCCAGCTGCCCCTTGCCCACCGCCGTGTTGAGGGCGGGCTGCGCGTACGCCAGGGAGGCCTGGGTGGACACGCGCTGGCGGCTGTAGCCCTCGGTGTTGACGTTGGCCAGGTTGTGGTTGGTGGTGTCGAGCGCGCGCTGCTGGGCCACGAGGCCGGACAGCGCGGTGTTGAGGCCGAAGAACGTGGATGGCATGGGGTTTCCTCAGGCCGCCAGGTTGAGCAGGACGGGGCCGGTGCCGGCGGGGGCGGTGGCCTGGCCGCCGGCGGCGTAGGCGCGGGTGCGGTGACGCGGGTCGGGCGCCACCAGCGTGCGCACCGACATGTCCACCAGCTCCAGCTCGATACGCACCAGCTGGTGGTTGATGGTGTTCTCCAGCTCCAGGTCGCGGATGAGGCGCTCCACGTCGGCCACGCGCCGGCCCAGGGCCGACCGCTCGGCCGGGTCGAGGTACTCGCGCAGCACCGACCAGCGGGAGGCCACGCAGCCAAGCTCGTCGGCCAGTTCGGCGGCGATGGTGTTGCGCTGCGACTCCAGCGCCCCCAGGCGCAGGATGTCGGCCTCCATCGCCAGCGCCGCGCGCTCGATGCGCGTGCGGTCGCCCGAGACGATCTCACCGCGCTGGGCCCGCACCCCGTCCAGCAGAACCACCTGCAGGGCGAGGATGTCGTCCAGGCACGCGATGAGGTCGGTGACGAGCCGGCGCATGATCAGTGCCTCCGGTGGTGCATGCCGTGGGACGGGGCCTCGGTGGCGGCGTGCTGGCTGACGGCCTTCAGCAGGTCGCCCTTCAGGCGCTCGCGCAGCTGGTCCTGGTGGGCCTGCTCCTCCGCGGTGGCCGTGTGCTCGGCGTCCTTGGCCAGGGTGAGGCGGCCCTCGGACACCCACTGGTGGATGCGCTCGATGGGCACCTCGGTGGCCTCGGCCACCAGGCGCGCGGTGGCGGCCCGGTTCTTGCGCAGCCACTGGCGCACGGTGTCGAACTGCTTCTCGCGCGCCTCAAGGCACTCGCCGCACACCCCGCGCGGCAGGTAGGGGAACAGGCGCCCGCATTCACGGCAGGCCTCAACGCTCATCTGGTTCCCTCCATCTGACGGGTGATCATGCTGGCCAGGCCGATGCCGCCCGCGTTGGCCATGGCGTCACCCAGCTGCTGGGTGACCAGGCCGGCGTACGGCGAGCTGCTGCCGGTGATGTCGGTGCCCTTGAACATCTCGTTCACCAGCATCGACATGAAGACGCCCTCGAACTGCTTGGCGGCGTCCTTGATTGCCGTGTCCTTGGTGCCGGAGGCGCCGTTCGCGGCCGCGGCCGGCGGCGCGGGGGCCGCCGAGGTGGTGGCCATCGCGCGGCCGAAGGTGAAGTCGACGGGCCGGATCAACGCCGCAGCCCGTTCGCCATGCCCCACATCTCGTCGGATGCGGAGACCACCTTGGAGGAGGCCTCGAAGGCCCGCTGGATGGCGATCATGGAGACCATCTCGTCGGCCACCTGCACGTTGGAGCCCTCGGTGTAGCCCGGCAGCAGGCTGCCCGTGCCGTTGGCGCCCGGGTTGCCGGTGGTCGGCGCACCCGAGTTGGGGCTCTGCGCGAACAGGCTGCCGCCAAGCGCGGTGAGACCGCCGGCGTTGGGGAACGTCGTGAGCTGGATCTGCCAGGTCTTGGGCGCACCCCCGACCGTGGCGGTGATTTTCCCGTCGGTCCCGACGGTCACGTTCTCGGCGTTGGCATCGATCTTGATCGGCGGCTCGATGGGCTGTCCGCTGGCCAGCTCCAGGCGACCATCGGCGCTCACCTGCATCGCCCCCGCGCGGGTGTACGCCGGGGTGCCGTCCGCAAGCTTCACCTTGAGGAACCCGGGCCCGTCGATGGCCACGTCGTACTGGCCGCCGGTCTGCTGGGCCTCGCCCGCATCCCATTCCTTGCTCATGCGGCCGGGGCCGGCGCCCAGGCCGAGCTGCCCTGTGGTGCCGCTGGGCAGCTGGAACGTCTGGTAGGCCAGGTCCACCTGGTCCATCCGGTCCCGCTTGAAGCCCACGGTGCTGGCGTTCGCGAGGTTGTTCGCGACCACGTCAAGCCCGGTTTGTTGGGACAGCATCCCTGATGCCGCGGCGTACAACGCCTCGATCATCGCCAGTCACCCCTTCCGTGTCATCACAGAAGGATGTGGCCAGCCGGCGACTCGCAAATGCACTGGGGTGCCGTCGATCCGTCGGGCACCCGGAGCCCCCGCCCATTCGGGGCGGTCCAGCTCGGTTCAGATTGCGATTGGAACGTCAGCCGGTCTAGACCACACCCACCTTTGTCAACGCCTGGCCCAGGGTGTCGTCCTGTGCCTGGACCGCCTTCTGGTTCGCCTCGAATGAACGCATCACGCGGATGAGCTCGACCATCTCCGAGACGGAGTTGACGCTGCTGCCCTCCAGGTAGCCCTGGTGAACCGTGGCCGCGGATTGCCCGTTGACCACCGTGCCGTTCATGAGGCTGTCGCCTTCCTTGACCAGCGTCTTGGGGTCCAACCTGACGATGTTCATCCGATCCACCGCCGTGTTGCCCGAGCTGACCGTGCCGTCCTGGCCGACGCCGATGGTGGTGGCGCCTGGTGTCAGCTTGATCGGCCCCTTGACCCCCATCACCGGGTATCCGTCCTTGGTGGTGAGGGACCCGTCGGTGGCAAGCGTGAACGAGCCGTCGCGGGTGTAGCGCAACCCTGCGGGCGTGCGCACCTGGAAGAAGCCGTCCTGGCCCACCAGGGCGAAGTCCAGCTTGTTGCCGGTGCTCTGCAGGGGTCCCTGGGTGGTGTCCACACGCGTCTCGGACACCTCGGATCCCAGGTTGATCGGGCCGGACACCACCTGGCTCGTGGCCATGTTGGTGACCAGCATCGACCCGAACGGCGTGCTCGTGGCATCCGACCTGCGGTAGCCGGTGGTGGTCGCGTTGGCGAGGTTGTTCGCCACCACGTCCTGACGCATGCTCTCGGCGAGCATGCCACTGCCGGCGATGTAGATCCCTCTCAGCACAGGCCCATCCGTGGTTGAGTCCGTTCGCGGTGGGTATCGGCAGGCGCTCCGCACCTCTTAACCCGCCCGGTTGAGCCGGGGCGCCCTCGGGCCGACAACCATCCGTATGGACGGGCAGGCCATCTCACCCGCGCTCGCGCGCGCGGTCATGCAGGCGCTGGCCGCCGACGGCGCGGCATCCATGTCCCTGCTGGAGGTGGCGCCCGGGCAGATGCTGGCGGCCCGCGTGGTGGATGCGCAGGGCGGGCAGGTGGAGCTGGCCCTGGCGGGGCAGCGCATCGTGGCCAGCACCGACCTGCCGCTTGCCGCCGGCGATACCGTGCGCCTGCAGGTGGCCACCGCCGACGCCCAGCAGGTGACGCTGCGGGTGGTGCCCGACGAGGCGGCCACCGCGCCGGCCGCCGAGCTGCCGTTGCCCGGGCTGGGCGAGAGCACCTCACAGGCGTTGCGGGCCGCCATCAACGCGCTGCCCGCCACGCCCGACACCCCCGCCGCCCCCACGAGCACCGTGGCGGCCCGGGCGGTGGCCGCCGGGGTGCGCAGCCCCGCCCAGGCGGACGCCCTGGTGCGGCTCACGGCCGCCGGCCTGCCCGCCACCCCGGCCGCCGTGGGCGGCATGGCCGAGCTGGTGGAGGGCCCCCGCTGTCGCGCGCCCTCGGCATGGTGGTGGCGGCGGTCACGGACACGGCCGTCCCCCAGACCCCGGGTACCCCGGTACCGGCGACGCCACAGACCACGCCGTCGGCGACCCCTGCCGCCCAGCCGGCACCCGCCACCGGCGCGCCACCGGCGCCCGCGGCCACCGTCGTGGCCGGCCCCGCACCGGCCCCCGCCGCGCCGCCCACGGACACCGCCACACCGGCCCCGCCGGTGGTCGCAGCACCCGCGACACCCACGGCACCCGCGGCACCCGCGCCCACCGCCGATACGCCGCAGCCGGTCCCCGCGAGCGTGGCGCCGCCCCCGGACGCCACCGCGCCGGCACAGCCCGCCACCGGCGCGCCCGCACCGGCACCCGCCCCGGCGTCGGCCACACCCGCTCCCGGACCCGCGCCCGCCACTCCCCCGGCTCCCGCCGGGGCGCCGGCACCGGCGGGGACCACGGTCGCGCCCCAGACCCCCGCCGCCGCGCCCGCCGCCCCACCCGCTGCGACGACGTCCACCACCGCCCCCGAGGCGACCCCGGTGCACCGGTCGGGGTCGGCCCTGGCCGACGCGGTGGACCGGGTGGCGCACCGCGCGGTGGACGGCACCCCCGACGGCGTGCGCCGGGCGGTGGCCGACCTGGGCCACGGCATGGAACGGCGCCTGCACGCCGGTGAGCCGGTGGAGCACAACGTGCGCAGCCTGCTGCTGGCCGTGGCGCAGGACCCCGCCACCCCCGCCCACGCCGCCCGCCTGGCCGAGCGCACCGCCGATGCGCTGGCCGCGCAGGCGCTCGCACCGGGAGCGGCGCAGGCGGGGCCACCGACACCGCCCGGCGCCTACCTGCAGGTGCCCCTGCCCGGCGGCCAGAACGCCGAGGTGCAGGTGCTGCCCGACGCCGAGAAGCGCGACGGGGCATCCGGGGAGCCGCGCACCACGCGGGTGGCCTTCCTGCTCAACCTGTCGTCCCTGGGTCAGCTGGTGGTGGACGCCACCGTCGGCCCCGGCGGCACGGACGCCACGGTGCGCGCCGCCAGCGAACCGGCCCGCGCGTTCCTGGCCGGCCGGGCCGAGCAGCTGGCCGGGGCCCTGTCCGCCTCGGCCCCCGGCGGCGTGGCCGCGCGGGTGGCGGTGGAGCGCAGCACCGCCGGGGAGCCCGCCCGCCTGCTGCCGGCACCGCCGGCCACCGGCCTGGACCGCAGCGCGTGAGCGCACCCCGCGCACACCCCCGCCGCCGGGCGGTGGCCCTGGGGTACGAGGCCGGCCGTGACCCGGCGCCACGCGTGGCGGCCACCGGCAGCGGCCAGGTGGCCGACCGCATCCTCGAGCTGGCGCGCGAGCACGGCGTGCCCGTGCGCCAGGACCGCGACCTGGCCGAGGCCCTGGCGGCTCTGGACCTGTGGCAGGCCGTGCCGCCGGAGCTGTACGCGGTGATCGCCGAGGTGTTCGCGTGGGCGTACCGGGCCAACGCCGACTACGGCAAGCGGGCGCAGGGGTGACCGGCCCCGCCGAGGACTGGGTGGAGTGGGCACGGCCGGCGCCCGCGGCGGTGTGCGTGTGCCTGGGGGCCCCGCCCCCCGATGACGCCGTGCGGGCCCTGGAGGTGGGCCGCGCGGCGGGCCGCGTGATCACGGTGCCCGAGGCACCCGCGGGCGGGGCCGACCTGGTGTGGGTGCACGTGCCTGACGACACCGGCACCCTGCCCCGGCTGCTGTGCCAGGCCCTGGCGGCGGTGCGGCCCGGCGGCACGGTGCTGGCCACCGCGGGGGACGCACCCCACCACCCGCCCGCCCAGCACGCCGCCGCCCTGGCCGACTGCCTGGCGGTGGCCGGCGCCACGGGCGTGCGCAGCCGCGTGGCGTTCCGCCTGGACGAGCCACGGTGCGACGACGGCGCCCATCGGGTGGCGGCCCGTCTTGAGCACCACCTCAGCCGCGCGCGCGTGCTGCACGTCCACACGGCGGTGGGCGCGTGCGGGCGCGCACCGGAGCCGCCCACGGCGTGAGGTTTTCTGGGAGGATCGGCGGGCCCCCCGGAACGGTGGAGCTCGCTCCTCCCTACCGACCACGCTTCCAGGAAGGCGAGAGATGACCGCACGCACCCGAGTGGCCCTGGCGGGGGCCGCCGCCCTGTTCACCGCCGTCTCCACGGCCAACGCCACCACGGCGGTGCTCACGCTGAAGCCCGCGCAGGGCTTCCGCGACGTGGGCACGGCCAGCGGCGTGCACGTGTACGAGATGCTGGGGATGTCCTACCTGCAGGAGTTCCTCGTGCAGGTCACCGACGACGCGGGGGCCCCGGTCACCGGCTGCCTCGGCACGGGCGGGCAGGTGCAGCTGGTGGACCACAAGACCGGTGCGGCGGTGTCCAGCCCGGTGTCGTGCGCCACCACCGACGGCGTGTTCCACCTGTTCCCCACCACTGCCTTCCAGTCGCCGGTGGGCCTGGTGGCCACCGTCACGGCCAGCACCCTCACCAGCGGCACCGCCGCGTCGGCCGCCACCAGCGGCGGCATCGTCATCACCGTGTCGCCCCGCATCACCGACACCTCGCCGTCGGTGGCACCGCTGCACTCGTTCCCCATCCGCGGGAAGGTGGACACGCCCAAGGCCAACCAGGCGGGCAAGGTGGCCCTGGAGGTCAAGAACGGCCGCGCCTGGCGCCGGCTGGCCACCCACCCCCTGCCCGCAACCGGCAAGTACCAGTTCACGGTGCGCGACCCCGGTCGCTACCGGGTGCACTTCATCGGGAACTCCAGCAAGGGATACGTGGACAGCTTCTACACGCTGCGGGTGCGCCGCCTTTGACGCGGCCACGTTGACCCCGTGACGCCCGGCCGCGCGCGATATGCGAAGGAGTCAGTAGAGAGCGAAAACTGCGGCCTCCTCTCGGTCGGCGAAGTTGCCGGCGCCGTCGCCGATACGCACCCCCCAGGCTACGGCGCTCTCAGGGCGGCTAGCCTTCGCAGCCCAGCCGTTCGGTCCGCTCACAATCTCGATCTCGTTGCCGAAGGCGGGGTGGAAGTCGAGCTGTTCGAGCGTCGCCGCATAGCTGCCGTGCTCGGACACGTAGTTGTCTTGGCTCGCGACCAGCGCGTCAAGATCGCGCCGGAGGGTTGCCCTGGCGCGGGTCTCTGTAGGAATGACGTCAAGCGACTGCGAGAGCGCGGAACCAGCAAGCGCTGCACTTGCAAGGTAGTGACTGTCAAGGTCGGGGTGCAGCGCGACGATCCGCGGCAGGGTTATATCAGCAGCACGCCGCGGCGTTGGTATCCAGCGGTGACCCTCCAAGTCTAGGTACCGAAGTCCGCTCCAACGCTCTGGAGGCAGGTCCGGAAATAGAGCCTCCAGGAGCGCTGACCACTCGATGTCGGCATCGAGATCGACGCGGGTAACAAGCAGACCATCGGGCCTCCACCTCACAAGATCGAATGGCACCGGTAATAGGTCAGGTATCTGTCCAATCTGAATACGGAATGCGTGCCACGCCTGATCGAACGCTTCGCCTCTCAAGGAGTCCGCCCCCTCCGTGCGCGCAACGAGGTCGAGGAGTTCGCGGACGGGCTCCGCCTCACAAGCGAACGTCGAGTAACGCGAGAGCGCACCCGTCCGAAATCGGTCTGCGGGGACATCAAAGGCGAGGGAAGCAATGGCGGACACGCTCCTCGATACCCCCAGAATCGCCCCGGCTTCGAACTGGATCCACGGGGACCCGACAGAGTCGCTGGTTAGGCAGAGAACGCCCACCTTCGCGTCGCGTAGGCTCGCAAGCAGTTCGATTGCCCATGGGCTGCCACGGCGGATGTCGGTCGACATCCATGGACGGGCTTGTGGCACGGTCGCGCGCAAGAGTTGCGACGTTGCGCTTGCCAGTTGACGGCCCCGCGGACCTGACCAACTCAGGAAGACACTCATCGGGATTGTGGTGCAAAGACCATGTTGTCGCCAGTGACGAAGAAGGTGTCCATCACCCCGTTGGTGGGCAACCCGTCGCGAAGACGTCGCGCGAGTAGGCGGGGATCTGCGCGGAATTTCGTCCGAAGCGACTCGTCTAAGAGTCCGATATGCGGTGGCGCGCGCGACAGCAACGCAGGTGTTTCAATCCAACGACTCAAATCGACGTCAAGCGCAGCAAGCGTCTCGAGGGCGAACGACGGCACTTTGAGGGGGCTGTCGGGCAGTGTGGGAAGGATCCTGCCGATCGTGTCCGCCCACAGCGCGTTGTCGTTGCTGCCGTCACTGTTGGCACGAAAGCGGAAATTGAAGAAGCGTGACTGAACGCCAAGCGACACCGTGATGTCTGGAGGCAATAGGCCGGGGATGCGGCGGGTGGCTTCATAGAAGGCGTCCCAGGATTGGTCCATCGCTTGGTCGTCCAGTGGTGAGCCGAGTTCGGCCGCCAACGCACGCATGTCAACCCGGTGGACGGTCGCGGCTTGGAATAGACCGAGCGGCGTCAGGCTGATGTCGTCCGGCGTCATGTCGAGCAGGAGTGGTACCAGCGGCGCCCTTTCGCCGATTGCGCCGTGCAGGGCACCCGTGAGGAGGAACACATCATCAGTCGCTAGCCCGGTTCGCGTGATGCACAGGATCGCTCCGTCGGCACGTAGATCGACGTGTTCGATGCGCAGGTCGGGCGTGGAAACGGAGACGTCGGGTAAAGCCGGACCGAGGAGAGCGGCAACGTCGGCCGCGAACCGCAGTCCGTTGGCATCGACCCCGGTCACGACGATGCGCTTCACCCGAGCCGCCTGTCCCGGGTCGTGTGAGCTAGCTCAACCCACGCGCGCATCTCCTCCTGTTCGATGCGCGTCACAGCGGCGGCGAGCAGTTGATCCCGCGTAGTCTGATGTTGGTAGGGCGCAGCGTGGGTGCTGTAGAGCCGCCTCTGCTCGTCGAGCGCCTCACGGGCGACGCTAAACCGGAGGTAGTTCTCCTGCCAGTGAAACACTGAGCGGAGGCCGGTGAGGACCACTACGCCAGCGCCAAGCAGCGCGGGAACCAACGGACTATCCGGGGCGATCACCACCGATACCGGGATTGCCGCTCCAAGCACGACGAACAGCGTCTCGGAGAGCTTGTACGCCTTGCGGGAGCGGATCGCATGTGTGCGATACCACTCATACGAGCCATCAGCGAGTCTCGTCGCAAAGGGGTCAACAGGATCAGGTTCTGCCGCCAAAGCGCTTCCTTCCCCAAACGATCCCTAAGCATCATCTTTAAGACCGAAAGGGGGGTCAAGAAGCCTCGGGAGGTTTCCCGAAGTCCGTACCAGAGACACGCGGGCGACAAAGTCGCGTCTGGGGCTTTGCAGTATCAGGAGAGTTGGCGCGGTTGGTCGCCGGCCTTCGGGGTGGACCGTAGGGCCCACCTGGAGGAGCATGCCCGCATGTCAGGACCCCCGCCCATCGCCCTCACCACGCTGCCCTCGCCGCTGGGCGAGGTGACGCTGGCCGCCACCACTCGCGGCGTGGTGGCCGTGTCACTGCCCGGTGAGGACACCATCCTGCTGCGGCGCATGCTGGACGACCTGGGCGTGGTGCGCCACGACCCCGCCGCCCTCGCGGACGCCGCGGAGGCCGTGGGGGCCTACCTGCACGGCCGTGCCGGGCACCCGGATGTGGACCTGGACATGGCCCTGGTGCGCGGACCGTTCCGGCGCGAGGTGCTGCGCCTGCTGGCGCGGGTGCCCTACGGGCGGGTGGTGAGGTACGGCGAGCTGGCCGAGCGCGCCGGGCGCCCCCGCGCCGCCCGCGCGGTGGGCACCGCCTGCGCCACCAACCCCCTGCCCCTCGTGGTGCCCTGCCACCGGGTGATCCAGGGCGACGGCCGGCTGGGGGGCTTCGGCGGGGGGCCGACGCTGAAGGTTGCGTTGCTGCGCCTGGAGGGAGTGCGGGTCGGGGGAGAGCCGCCTCGCATCCGCGTCTAGGGAATTTGCTTTTCACAGGGTTGGGCTCGCACGGATGCGCTGCGTATGGCGGGTCCGGATCGTTCACCGTCACCACCGCGCCCTCACGGGCTGCCCGGTCCCAGCTCGAGGTCGCCATCCCTGGCTCCCGGGACTCACACCCTGCACCATCCCCAATTTCGGGGCCCTCGGGCTTCCCGGACAGCGGAGACTTCGACATGCGGCGTGGACCCGTCTCATTGACGGGTCCCATCGTTGATGCCGCCGAGTTCGGCGGCGGCTTCCGGAGCGTGTTGGCCACCGGTGGTGGCCTCACAATCCCTGGGCCCCGCTACCGTTGACCCATGGCATCCGCCCAAGTGCGCCTGTCCGACCTCGCCCGGGAACCGGGGGAGGTGGCGCGCGGGCTTGCCGCCTGGCAGCGCGGCGATGCCGACGAGGCCGTGTCCGCCACCCTGGGGGCGTCCGCGGGCACCCTGCACGGGCGGTCCGTGACGCTGTGGGTGTGGGCGGGTGCGCTGGACGACGGGACCGCGGTGTGGGTGGTGCCCGTGCGGGCCGCGGACGCCGCCGTGTTCGCGCCCCGTGGACCCGCCACGGTGCTGGTGCGGTCGCTCGGCGCCGCCATCGACGCCGGCGCAGATCCCAAGGGCGTGCGGTTCCTGGACTGGATGGGCTGGGTGGCCCTGGCCGTGCCGGGCGCCGAGGCCGACCTGGCCGGGCTGGCGCTCACCGAACGGCACCCGGACGCGCAGCGGGTGCGCGTGGCACGGCTGCCCGACGGGCTCCCCGGCGACCCCGCCGAGCTGGACCTTGGCACGCCCCGCCCCGGCACCGGCTCCCCTCTGGTGCCGCTGGCCGAGGCGGTGGACGCCCACCCGGTGGAGGTGGCCCTCACGCTGCTGGCGCGAGGGGTGCCCGTGGAGGGCGACGATGTGCGCCCCGAGCTGGTGGGCCACCTGCGCGGGTGGGGCCTGTGGGGCGACCCGGAGGCGGGCGGCGGGGACGAGGTGCCGGCCGCACCACCCACCATCGACGGCGACCCGTGCTGGCGGCGGCGCCACGCGCGCCGCGTGCTGCAGCGGCTGCTGCGCCTGGGCAAGGTGGGCGGGGGCTTCCACACCGCGTTCGACCACCTGTATCGGGGGGCGCCGGCCGATCAGCGGCACGAGGCCCTGGAGGTGGGCGAGGCCCTGCTGCGCGCCGGTCTGCTGGGGGAGAAGCCCAGCGTGGGTCAGCGCCACGTGTACCTGCGCCGGGAGGCGCTGCCCGCCATCCACGCCCTCATCGAGCGCGGCGTCACCGACGACCCGGCCCTGGCGGCATTCTGGACGGCGCCCGCGCCCTGAGGCCGGGGCGGGGCCGGTGCAGCGAGATCTCCCGGGCCGGGGCGCATCCGCGATGAATGCGTGTGCGCGCTCCGGGTGCGTTTCCCCACCGGGGCGCGGGCGCATCGCGCACGTGGGGTGCCGACTCGCGTGATCAGCACGTTCTTGCTGCAATTCACGTGATTTCGTGCCAGCGGGCGTCGCGCCGCGACGTATGTTGGCGCGGCATGCCCACGGTGTTCATCAGCTCGGCCATGACGGGCCTCTCCGAGGAACGGCGGGCGGCGATGGCCGCCATCACCCGGATGGGATGGTCATGGCACGTCTCCGAGCGGACGGTGCCGTACATCCTCATCCGCGCCGACGATCTCGAGACCATCCACCGCGCCGACGTGTTCGTGCTGATCCTGGGCGGCCGGTACGGGGCCGAGGACGGTCGCAGCCCATGCGAAACCGAGTACGACGAGGCCGTCGAGCTCGGCAAACCCATCTTGGTGTTCGTGCAGGACGGCGTCGAACGCGACCACCCGCAGGAGCGTTTCCTGGCCCGCGTGTCCAGCGGGTGGGGTGGCGGGCGCTTCCGCGTGCACTTCACCACCCCGGACGGGCTGGGCCGCGAGATCGTGCAGGCGCTCAACGTCTGGCGGCAGCAGCACGATGTGGGCGCGGACGAGCTCTCCGAGCGGGTGAGCCGGCTCATCGATCTGCCGCCCTGGCTGGACTGGGCATCACGCGGCCGCAACGGCGCGTGCCTGGTGGTGGTGCCCGGCGAGACGATCCTGGCCATCAGCGCGGAGGCGCTCACCGCCGACGTGCTGCCGGGGGTGCTGGGCGATGTGCTGCGCGAGCACGGCATGGTGGCGCCCGGCACCATCTTCACCGACGCCTACAGCGCCGACGGCGTGCAGGTGACCCAGCGCGGGCCGGGGCACACCCAGGAGCGCGTGGCCCTGGCCCTGTGCATCAACGGCGCCATCATCATGGAGGGGCCGGTGGCCGGCACCGCGGCCTCCGGGACGCGCATGCTGGATCCCACGCGCATCAGCGCCTTCGTGGCCGCCGGCCTGCGCATCGCGAGCGCCGCGTGGGGGCGGCTGGACGACCCGCCGAACCCCGTGCTGGTGGGACTGCAGCTGGCGGTCGCCAACGCCGACGGGCTGCCGTACGGCGACGCGGCCGCCCGGGCCATGGGTGCCCGCAACGGCGGACCGCCGGCGCGCGTCCTGGGGCCGGAGGCGCCGCTGGTGGTGCGTGCCCGCCACCTCACCGACCCCGACGTGGCGGCCTCGGTGGCCGGCAGCGTCCACCGCGCCCTGGGGGGCGTCGCGTCCGCGAGTGAGCCCGCGTGATCCCCCGGACCTAGCGGAGCGGCGAGGCCGCGGTGACGCGCTGCACCGCGGTGACCAGGTCGATGCCGCTGCGCCAGCCGGGTTCACCGTCGCTCATCGCCACGAGCAGCTCCCGCAGATCCGTCCACGTGGGGTACTCGGGGTGGTGGTAGAACGACTCCCACGACTCCACGTCGTAGTCGTCGGTGCCGGTGGCGCGCAGCCACACCCGGTGTGCCAGCCGCAGGCGCCGCATCTGTTCGGCCTGCTCCATCGGCGTGGAGCGGATCGTGACGATGTGGTGCGCCACCGAGATGATCCCGGCCCGGCCGATGAGGCGGACGTCGGGGAGGTGGGCGACGGGGATGTGAAGTGGTTGCGTGCTCATCTTTCGTCTCGACACCAGGATCGACCCGCAGCACGCGGCGGGGAAGCCCCACTAGAGGCTTTGGGGGCGTTTACGGCACCTTCCCGCCCGAATTCGCCATGGATGGGTGGCTTTGGCGAGTTGCGCGCCGCCGACCCGGGTCAAACCTCGCCATCGCCCCTGCGGTTCACTGCCCCGGGGTGACCGTCACCACGGGCACGTCGCGCTCCAGCGTCACCGACGGCTCGCCGGCACGGTTCGATCCGGCGGTGAGGCCCACCACAAGCCCCACCACGGCGGCCAGCGCGATCAGCACCAGGGCCAGCGCCAGGGTGACCTTGCGCTTCGGGGGCCGGCGGGCGCGGGCGGAGCGATCGGCGGTCATCGGCGGCCCCGCCCCGGTGCATCCCCGGCCAGGCGCGCGTAGCGGGCGAACGCCGCGTCCATGGTGAGCGACTCGTCCCAGGCGCCGGGGTCGCGGGGCGCCAGGTCGTGCGCCAGGGGGGCGAACCAGCGGGGCGCCTCGCGGTAGGCGGCCACCAGCTGGGCAAGGGTGAACGTCACCCCCACGCGGCGGCGCAGCTCGGACATGGCGGCGTCCACCACACGGCCGCGCACGTGGGACGTGTCGGCCGCCATGCGGCGCTGGCCCTCCTCCCACGAGAAGCGGGCGGCCGCGATCTCCGGCTCGCTCGCGCTCATGCGCCCTCCGCGGGCACGCAGCACACGGGGGGCCAGGCGGCGCCGGACTCCCGCAGGATCCAGTCGCTCACCGGGTTACCGCCCGTGGCCAGGCCGAAGGCCAGGTGGGCGTGCAGGCATTTGACGCGGCGGGGGTCGGCCACCCCGCCCACGTTGTGCCCGCCCTGCAGGGCGGCGTGATGCCGCTGCGCCTCCGCCAGGGCGCCGGCAAGCTCGGTGTCCTCCTCCAGGCGGCGCACGCCGCCGGCGGCCTCCAGACGGCTGACGGCCTCCCCCAGGGCGGTGCAGGCCAGCCAGTGTCGCGTGGGGAACGGCCTGCCCCGGCGGTCGACGGGGTCGTTCTCCAGCACCGCGGGGCCGCCGTGCGGGCAGCGCACCGCCACCCGGTACTCGGTGTGCGACGGCCGCCCGAGCAGCGCGGCCACCGCCGCCGCGTCGTCGCGCGGCGCCCCACCGCTCACCGGGCGCCCCCTACGGCGTGGTGGACGGCACCAGGGCGCCGCGCGCGAAGATGTAGCCGCGCTCCCCCGGCTTGTGCATGCCCAGCCTGCGCGCGTTGCGCTCCAGCACGTCGTCCTGCCCCATGGACTTCAGCTGGGCCGTGAGCTGGTCGTGCCTGGCCTGCAGCCGCGCCAGCTCGGCACGCTGCGTCCCCAGCTGGGAGCGCTGCGCCAGGTAGCCGTTGAGCGGCCCGATGTAGCCGAGCAGGATGGCGGTGAGCACACCGGCCAGCAGGATGGTGCGACGACGGCGCGAGGGGGTGGCCTCCGGTGAGGTGGACCCGTGGGCGGGACGGTCCCTTCAGGGGTACGCCCTCGAGCGCGCGTGTCCTGCCGGGACACACCGGTGTCGGCACGGGGCGCCGGATGGGGCGCCCCGCCGCCGGGTGGGTCAGCCGGCGCGGAACGCCGAGGCTCCCGGGTAGGTGGCCGCCGGGCCGAGGCGGTCCTCGATGCGCAGCAGCTGGTTGTACTTGGCGATGCGCTCGCTGCGGGCCGGCGCGCCCGTCTTGATCTGGCCGCAGCCGGTGGCCACCGCCAGGTCGGCGATGAACACGTCCTCGGTCTCGCCCGAGCGGTGCGACACCATCTGCGCGAAGCCCGAGCCCGCCGCCAGGTCCATGGTGGCCAGGGTCTCGGTGAGCGTGCCGATCTGGTTGAGCTTGATCAGGATGGCGTTGCCGGCCTTCTCGGCGATGCCGCGGCGCAGGCGCTCCACGTTGGTGACGAACAGGTCGTCGCCCACCAGCTGCACGCGGTCGCCCAGACGCTCGGTGAGCATCTTCCAGCCGTCCCAGTCCTCCTCGGACATGCCGTCCTCGATGGACACGATGGGGAACCGGTCGCACAGCTCCACCCAGTAGTCGGCCAGCTGCGCGCTGGTGAGCACCCGGCCCTCGCCCTCCAGGTGGTAGGCGCCGTCCCGGTACAGCTCGGTGGTGGCCGGGTCGAGGGCCAGGGCGATCTGCTCGCCGGGGCGGTACCCGGCGCGGTCGATGGCCTCCATGATCACCTCGAGGGCCTGCATGTTGCTGTCGAGGTTGGGCGCGAAACCCCCCTCGTCGCCCACGCCGGTGGCCAGCCCGCGGCCCTTCAGCACGGCCTTCAGCGCCTGGTACACCTCGGAGCCCATGCGCAGGGCGTCGGCGAAGTTGCGGGCGCCCACCGGGGCCACCATGAACTCCTGCAGGTCCACCGAGTTGTCGGCGTGCGCCCCGCCGTTGAGGATGTTCATCATCGGCACCGGCAGGCGGTGTGCGCGGGCGCCGCCCAGGTACCGGAACAGCGGCAGCCCGGCGCTGGCCGCCGATGCCTGCGCCACGGCCAGTGAGCACCCCAGGATGGCGTTGGCGCCCAGGCGCCCCTTGTTGGGGGTGCCGTCCAGCTCGATCATGGTGCGGTCCACCACGGCCTGGTCGCCGGCGTCCATGCCCAGGAGCACGCCGGCCAGCTCGTCCTCCACGTTGGCCACGGCCTTGGTGACGCCCTTGCCGCCGAACTGCGTGGGCTCGCCGTCGCGCAGCTCCACGGCCTCGAAGGCGCCCGTGCTGGCGCCCGAGGGGACGGCGGCGCGGGCGGCGGTGCCCGCGGCCCGGGTGACCTCCACTTCCACCGTGGGCTGGCCCCGGAGTCGAGAATCTGGCGGGCGTTGACGGCGACGATCTTCGGCATGGAACTCCCCAGGCTTTGGTGTGCGGCGCCCCTGAGTCTATTGCCTGGCCGGCGCCCCGCCGGCGCGTGACCAGTCGTCCACGGGGATCGGCCGACCCACGTCCCCCGCCCTGACGACGTACGTCCTCGCCCACCGGTCGCCGATGCGCTGGTGGGACCGCGTGGACAGCACCTGGGCAAGCTCCACCACCGCCACCAGGGTGAAGCCGATCCACGTGACCACCCATGCCACCAGCAGGATCACCGTGCGCAGCAGCGCCCGCGGCACCCCGCACACCGCGCCGTCGGCGCGCACCACGCGCAGGTCCAGCAGGCGCTTGCCCGCCGTGGCCCCGGTGATGCCCTGGACGACCCCGTAGTGGATCAGCCACACCGCCACGAACACCAGCATGAACACCCACGCGGCCCCGCCCTGAACCACGTGCTGGCGGCTGCCCACCTTGACGCAGCCCTGGGAGATGGCGCAGGTGATCTCGGCACGCGTGTCGGACACGCTGAAGAACGTGATGGCCATGATGGCCACGAACAGGACGAGGTCGATGGCACCGGCCCCGATGCGTCGCCAGACGACACCGGTGACTCGTGCCAGCGTGGGCGGCTGGGCGGCTGCGGTCACCCGCTAAGTGTGCCGGGTTCCGGCGGTGCGCATGGCAGTTCCAGGCGCAGCCGGGTGCGTTCGTCATGGTCCAGTTCGGCGTGTGTCGTGCCGCCGTGGGCGTCCACCACCATCCGCACCATGAACAACCCCAGCCGTGACCCCAGGAGCGCCCGGGTGCCGGCGGCGGCCGTGGCGGGCCGCCCCTCCAGCAGGGCGGCGGCCTGGTCGGGGTGCAGCGGCAGGCCGTCGTCGCACACCTCGATGGTGATGCGCCCGTCGGTCTCGGTGGCCAGCACCTCGATGGTGCCCCCCGGCATCCTGAACATGATGGCGCCGTCCACCAGGGTGTCCACGGCGTGGGCCAGTGCCGCCGCGTCGCCCAGCACCATCCCGCGCACGTCCACGCCCACCCCCAGCCGCAGCCCCCGGGCCGTGGCGGCGTCGGTGGCGCGGCGCACGCGCTCGCTCACCAGCACGCCCACGTCCACGTGCTCGGGCGCGACCAGGCTGTGCATGGTGAGCTGGGCCAGCACGATCAGCGAGTCCAGCAGCTGCTCCATGCGCTGCGCGTTGCGCGCCGCGATGCTTTCAATACGCGCGCGCCTGCCCGGGCTCCAGACTCCCACCTCGCCGTCCAGCAGCACCTGCAGGTAGCCGCTGACCGACGTGAGGGGCCCGCGGAGATCCTCGGAGGCCAGCACCAGGAGGTCCCGCGCGTCCGGGGGCCCGTCCCGCCGCGGAGCGGGGAGCGGGTGCTGTGCGCCATCCACATCAATGGATATCGGCGCCGCGCCCGGTCACTTTCGCGTTCGGCTCCGTCAGCCGGGCGGTTCGTCGGGTTCCGCCAGCCGCACCTGCACGTACCAGCCCAGCTGCCGTTCGGGGGTGAGGTCCTCGAAGCGCTCACCGGCCGCGGCCGCAAGGCGCGCGGCCTGCTCCACGCGACCCCGGAACCGCGTGGCGGTGCCCCGCAGCGCCAGCTCCGGGTCGGCGCCCAGCCACCGCGACACCGCCACCGCGGCGAACAGCACGTCGCCCAGCTCGGCGGCCACCGGCGTGGCGTGCAGCTCGTCAACCTCCTCGCGCAGCTGTGCCAGGGCGTCGGAGACGTCGCCGAACACGAAGCCCACCGCGGCGGCGCGCTTCTGGGTCTTGGCGGCGTGGGCCAGCGCCGGCAGGCCCTCGGGGATGTCGTGGAAGATGCCCTCGTCACGCTCTGCCCGCTTGCGCGCCTCCCAGCTCTGCACCACGTGCCCGGCGCTGTCGGCCCGTTCCGCCCCGTACACGTGGGGGTGGCGGCTGATGAGCTTGTCGGCCTGCGCGCGGGCCACGGTGCCCATGTCGGCGTGCCCGTCCTCCTCCAGCAGGCGGCTCAGGAACACCACCTGGAACAGCAGGTCGCCCAGCTCGTCGGCCTGGTGGACGGGGTCGCCCTCCTCCACGGCGGCGGCCAGCTCGAACACCTCCTCCACCGTGTGGGGGATGATGGTGTCGGCCCGCTGCTCGCGGTCCCACGGGCAGTCGCGACGCAGGCGCGTGCCCACGGCCACCAACCGCGCCACCTCGGCGCCCACGGCGCGTTCACGCAGCAACTCCCGCGCGGGGTGGGTTGCGGCGTCCGGCAGCGCGGTGGCAAGCCGGTGCGCCTCCGGATCGGCGGCGGCCACCAGGGCGTCATCCGGCAGTCCGGCGGGGTCGCCGTCGATGGGCACCAGCGTGAGATCCCGCAGGACCGCGGCCAGGGCCGGGTCCAGCGGGGGGACGTGCACCCGGGCCGCCGCCCGCAGCAGGGCCAGCGACGACTCCGGGACCGAATCGGGATCGCCGGGGCCCAGCCCGACGATGCGCATCAGTTCGTGGCGGCGGTGGAGGTGGTGGAGGTCTGGGGCGCCAGGTCCTTGCTGGCGTACACCGTCTTGCCGTTCCACTCCTTCAGCCGCGCGGTGGTCCAGGTGGTCCAGCTGGTGGACCGCGCCTGCTGGGTCTGCTGGCTGATGATGTTGGAGCGCGCCGAGGCGAACGAGACCACGTGGGCCGGGGTGATCTTGGTGACGTAGATGATGTGCCAGCCGAACTGGCTCTTCACCGGCTTGGAGATCTCACCCTGCTTGAGGGCGTCGGCCGCCGTCTCGAACTCCTTCACGAACACGCCCGGCGACATCACGCCGAGGTTGCCGCCCTGCTTGGCGCTGCCCGTGTCGGTGCTGTACTTCTTGGCCAGCGCCGCGAAGTTGGCCGGGGTGACCTGGGCGCGGATGCTGTCGGCCTCCGCCCGGGTCTTGACCAGGATGTGCGAGACGGTGCGCTGCTCGGCGATGTGGTACTGCGCCCGGTGCTGGTCGTAGTAGGTCTTGGCCTGGGCGGGCGTGAACCGCACCCCGCGGGTGACCCAGTTCTGCAGCTTGGTCTGCGCCAGGTTGAGGCGCACCAGCTTGCGGGCCTCGTCCATCGTGTACTTGTGGTCGGCCAGGAACTTGGCGAACTTCTTGTCGTTGCCGCCCGCGCGCTGCTTCTTGAGCGCGTCCAGCTCCTTGGTGACGGCCGAGTTGGCCACCTGGCATGGCGTGCCGCACTTGGCCACCTCGGACCGCACGATCTGCTGCTGCACCAGCTGCGCCAGGCCCTGGCGCGCCAGGTCGGTGTACTGCTTGGTGCCCTTCTTGGGCATCGTCTGGCCGGTGGACGACGCGATGGCCTGCTCCAGCAGGCGGTCCAGCTGCGCCTGGCTGATGTCGGTGTCGCCGACGCGGGCGACCACCCCGCTGGGGAGGTTGGACCCGTTGGACGCGTTGCCACACCCGACGGCCGCGACGGCGGTGGCGGAGAGGACCACGAAACCCGCGATCAGGCGCGTCGACCGGCGGTGTGAACGGGGTGAGGCTCCCACGGCGGCCGGGATGGTACCACGGGCCTCGGCGGACACGGGCTGCGCGGGGTCGGGGCCTTCGGGGCTCATTCGGGGGTCTCCTGATCGGTGGTTGCGGCGAGCGACTGCAGCAGTGCGTCGGCGGCGGCGATGCGCTCGGCGGGGGCGCTGGGGGCGGGGACCGACACAGTCTGCGCACGTCCGTCGTAGAGCGCTCGGGGAGTGTTCTCGCGCAACCGCCGGAGACCTTGAGCGTTCAGGCTGACCGGCGCCACCACCACCCGGCCGCCGCGCACGGCGGCCTGCCCCACGCCCGCCTCGCGCATGCGGACCCGCAGCGACTGCACGGCCAGGAGCGCCTCCACGCCCGGCGGCGGCTCGCCGAACCGGTCGCTGATCTCCTCGCGCAGACCCGCCACCGCGTCCAGGTCGGTGGCCAGGGTGATGCGGCGGTGCAGCTCGATCTTGGCGGCCTCGAACGGCACGTACTCGGCCGGGATGTAGGCGGAGATGGGGATGTCGATGCGCACCTCCCGCTCCGGCACGTACATGCCCTGCCCCAGCGCCACGGCCTCCTGCAGCATCTCCACGTACAGCTCGAAGCCCACGGCGGCCACGTGGCCGGTCTGCTCGTCGCCCAGCAGGTTGCCGGCGCCACGGATCTCCAGGTCGCGCATGGCGATGCGCAGCCCCGAGCCCAGCTCGGTGTAGTCGGCCAGGGCCCGCAGCCGGGCGGATGCCTCGCGGGTGAGCGCCAGCTCGTCGGGATACATCAGGTACGCCTGGGCGGTGACGGTGCTGCGGCCCACCCGCCCGCGGATCTGGTACAGCTGCGACAGGCCCAGCTGGTCGGCGCGTTCCACCACCAGCGTGTTGGCCATGGGGATGTCGATGCCGCTCTCGATGATGCTGGTGGCCACCAGCACGTCGCCCTCGCCGCGGATGAACCCCATCATCACGTCCTCGAGCTGGTGCTCGTGCATCTGGCCGTGGGCCACCACCACCCGCAGGTCGGGCACCAGCGCCCGCACGCGCTCGGCGGCCTGCTCGATGGTCTCCACCCGGTTGTGCAGGTAGAAGCTCTGCCCGCCGCGCTCGGCCTCGTGCAGCAGGGCCTCCTGCACCACGGCCTCCTGATACTCGGACACGTGGGTGGCGATGGGCCGCCGCCCCTGCGGCGGGGTCTCGATGACGCTGATCTCCCGCAGCCCCGACAGCGAGATCTGCAGCGTGCGGGGGATGGGCGTGGCGCTCATGGCCAGCACGTCCACGCGCACGCGCAGCTGGCGCAGGGCCTCCTTCTGGGCCACCCCGAAACGCTGCTCCTCGTCCACCACCACCAACCCCAGGTCCTTGGGGTGCACATCCATGGACAGCAGCCGGTGGGTGCCCACCAGCACGTCCAGCTTGCCCGCCGCGAACCGCGCCAGCACGTCGCGCACCTCGGCCTGGGAGCGGAAGCGGTTGACCATGTCCACGCTCACCGGCAGGTCGCCGAAGCGCTCGCGGAAGGTGGCCATGTGCTGCTGGGCCAGGATGGTGGTGGGCACCAGCACCATCACCTGCTTGCCGCCCACCGCGGCCTTGAAGGCCGCGCGCATGGCGATCTCGGTCTTGCCGAAGCCCACATCGCCGCAGATGAGCCGGTCCATGGGGCGCGGGCGCTCCATGTCGTCGTACACCGCGTCGATGGCCCGCTGCTGGTCGGGGGTCTCCTGGTGGGCGAACCGGCGCTCCAGCTCGGCCATCCACTCCTCGTTGGCCGCGAAGGCGTGGCCCTCCACCCGCTGCCGGGCCTCGTACAGGGCGATGAGCTCGCCCGCCATCTCGCGCACGGCGGCCCGGGCGCGGGCCTTCATCTTCTCCCAGGCCTTGCCGCCCAGCTTGGACAGGCTGGGGGCACTGCCGTCGGCGCCCACGTAGCGGGTGACCTTGTCCAGCTGGTCGTGCGGCACGTACAGCCGGTCGCTGCCCGCGAACGCCAGGGCCAGGTAGTCGCGCGTCACGTTGGCCACCGTGCGGGTCTCGAACCCGGTGAGGCGCCCGATGCCGTGGTCCTCGTGCACCACGTAGTCGCCCACGCGCAGGTCCATGAAGCTGGCCAGGCGGCGGCCCACCACCGGACCGCGATCGGTGGCGGCGCGGCGGCGGCGCAGGATGGCCGACTCGGGGATCAGCGCCAGCTGCAGGGCGTTGCTGAGCACCCCGTCGCGCAGCGGCATGTGCGTGAAGGCGACCGTGCCGATGGGCGGCAGCTCCCCGGGTGCCACCAGCACCGGGGTGATGCGCTCCATGCGCATGGCGGCGCGCTCCATGTCGCCGCGGCGGCCGAAGGCCACCACCACGCGGTGGTTGTTGCGCGCCAGGCGCGCCAGCTCCGACTCGCCCTCCTTCTGGCCGCGGGTGGCGAACTTGGCCTCCACGGCGTCGAAGGCCACCTCGCCGCCGCCGCCGGTGGGCGGGGTGAGGTCCAGCATGGCCCGCTCGGCCAGCTCGGCCTCGATCACCTCGGCATCCACCAGACCGCCCGCGGCCGCCTCGTCGGCGAAGCGCTCGCGGGCCAGCCGCAGCGCGCCGGGGAACTCGTGCGGCGCCAGGCGCACCACCAGGGCCTCGGCCAGGCGGGGGTCCGCCAGCGGCGGGGCCCCGGCCTCGGCGGCGGGCTCGTGGGCGGGCCACAGGAGCGCCCGCTCCAGCGGCCGGATGGTGCGCTGCGTGAACGGCGAGAACGAGCGGATGCTCTCCAGCTCGTCGCCGAAGAACTCGGCCCGCACCGGCAGGTCGGCGGTGGACGGGTACACGTCCAGCAGGCCGCCGCGCACCGCGAAGTCGCCGCGCTCCTCCACCTGGTCGGTGCGCTCGTACCCCAGCGCCACCAGCCGGTCGGCCAGCTCATCCAGCGACAGGGTGGCGCCGGTGAGCAGGCTCAGCGGCTCGGGCCAGTCGGCGGCGGCGGCGATGCGCTCGGCCAGGGCGGGGCGCCCGCCACCACCACGGCGCCGGGGCGGGATGCGGTGGCCATGGCCAGGCGCGCTGGCCCACCAGGTGCGGCGAGGCGCCCACGCCGCCGGCAGCCGGCACCGCGCGACGGGTACAGCGCCACCGCGGCGCGCCCCAGCATCGGCCTCCAGGTCGGCCGCCAGGTCGCGCGCCTCGTCGTCCTCGGGGCACACGGCCAGCAGCGGGCGTCCGTGCTGCGCGCGACGGCGGCCAGCACCAGCGCCCAGCAGGGGCGGGCAGGCGCACCCAGCCGCCGGCCGCCGCTCGGACAGGGCCGCCGACGCCGACAGCAGCGACGGCGTGAGCACCAGCTGGTCCAGGTGGGTGGTGCGCTGGTCAGTCGCCATCGGCGTCCCCCGGTTCCGGCGCATCCTCGGGCGCCGCGTCGGCCGCACCCTGTTCCGCCGCCTGCGCGCGGCGCTCGGCACGGGCGCGGGCGCGGGCGCCCGGCTCGGCCGCGTGGTGCCGTGCCACGGCAGCCTCCAGGCCCTCCGCCAGGCAGCTCTCCACCATCCCCGCACCCCGGTCGATCAGCTCCGACACCTCACCGGAGGATTCCGAGAACGACGCCAGCACCCACGCCGCTTCGTCGCCCCGGAACTCCAGACCGGGACGGCCAACCCCCAGCCGCACGCGGGGGTAGTCGCGTGAGCCCAGGCCCTGGTCCAGCGACCGCAGTCCGTTGTGCCCGCCGTGGCCGCCGCCGCGCTTGCCGCGCACCACGCCGAACGGCAGGTCGATCTCGTCGTGCACCACCAGCACCTGCTGCGGGGTGATGCGCAGCGACCCCATCGCGGGCCCCGCACTGCGCCCCGAGTCGTTCATGAACGTGGTGGGGATCAGCAGCGCCACGGGTCCGGCGGGGCCGCGCGTCTCGGCGAACCGACCGGCGAAGCGGTCGGTGAACCGCGACACGCCCAGGCGGCGCGCCAGCTCCTCCACCACACGCTGGCCGGCGTTGTGGCGGGTGGCCGCGTACCGGGCGCCCGGGTTGCCGAGCCCCACCACCAGGCGGATCGCCGGGGGCGGGTCGATGAGGGGTCCGGCCGTGCTCAGAAGAGTTGGTTCTGTCCCGCGAAGATCTCGCTGACCGACTCGTCGCAGAACACGTTGTGGATGGAGTCCGCCAGGATCTTGGCGACGCTCACCACCCGCAGCAGCGACTGGGGGGCGTTCTCCGGAAGGGGGATGGTGTCGGTGATCACCACCTCCTCGATGTCGGACTCCACCAGCCGCTGGAAGGCGGGCCCGCTGAACAGGCCGTGGATGGCGGCGCTGACCACGCGCCGAGCGCCGGCGGCCTTCACCCGGGCGGCACCGGCGGCCAGGGTGCCGGCGGTGTCGATCATGTCGTCGATGAGGATGGCGTCCTTACCGGCCACGTCACCCACCAGCAGCGTGATCTCGGCGGCGTTGTGCTCGGGGCGCTGCTTGGTGAGCACCGCCAGGTCGGCACCCAGGGCCTCCGCCACGTGGTTGGCCAGCTTGGCGCGGCCGGCGTCGGGGGACACCACCACCAGGTCGCCCAGGTCGCCGCGGTCGCGGCGCTCGCGGAAGTGCTCCACCAGCAGCGGGATGGCGGTCATGTGGTCCACCGGCACCCGGAAGAAGCCCTGCACCTGCCCGGCGTGCAGGTCCATGGTGAGCACCCGGTCCACCCCGGAGGCCTGCAGCAGCTCGGCCACCAGCTTGGCGGTGATGGGCTCGCGGGGCGCCGACTTCTTGTCCTGGCGGGAGTAGCCGTAGTACGGGATGACGGCGTTGATGCGGTGCGCAGAGGCCAGCTTGGCCGCGTCGATCATGATCAGCAGCTCCATCAACGCCTCGTTGACGGGGGTGCAGGTGGACTGCACCAGGAAGATGTCCGCGCCGCGGATGCTCTCCTCGAAGCGCACGTAGATCTCGCCGTTGGCGAAGGTCTTGAGCGTGACCTCGCCCAGATCGATGCCCAGCTCGTCGGCGATGCGGTCGCCCAGCTCCTTGCTGGTGCGCCCCGCGAACACCATCAGGCGCTTGCTGTCCTCACGGTCGATGCTGCTTTTGGAGCTCACGAGCCAGCCTTTCCCGCGGCCTCAGCCTCGGCAGCCTCCCGCGCGCGCTGCGCGGCTTTGACGGTGAAGCCTTCCTTGTTGTCCTGCCTGGCCCGGGCGATCCCCAGCGCCCCGTCCGGGATGTCCTCGGTGATGATGGAGCCCGCGGCGGTCATGACGTCGTCGCCCAGCACCACCGGCGCCACGAACACGCAGTCCGAACCCGTCTTCACCCTGGCCCCGATGCGCGTGGCGTGCTTCCGGAAGCCGTCGTAGTTGGCGGTGATGTTGCCGGCCCCGATGTTGGTGCCCTCACCGATGTCGGCGTCGCCGATGTACGACAGGTGCGGCACCTTGGCGCGTTCGCCGATGCGCGAGTTCTTGGTCTCCACGAACGTGCCGATCTTGCCCTTGGCCGACAGGTCGGTGTCGGGCCGCAGGTAGGCGAACGGCCCCACCTGGGCGCCTGGGCCCACCGTGCTGCGCAGCACGTGCGCGGAGGTCACCACGGCACCGTCGCCGATGGTGGAGCCCTCGATGACGCAGTCCGGGCCGATCACGCAGTCCGCGCCCACCACGGTACCCGCGCGCAGGTGCACGCCGGGCAGCACCACGGTGTCCTGACCCAAGGTGACGTCGGCGTCCAGGTACACGGCCCCGGGGTCGGGCATGGTGACCCCGGCCAGCATGGCCGCCTCCCGCAGCCGCGCCTGCACCACGGCCTCGCATTCGGCCAGGTGCACGCGGGTGTTGACGCCCGCCACCACGTCCGGGTCGTCGGACACCAGCGCGCCGATGGGACCCCCCACCAGGGGCAGGGTGTCGGGCAGGTACACCTCGCCCTGGGCGTTGTCGGAGCCCACCCGCTGCAGCGCACCCTCCAGGGCCGCGCGGTCGTAGATGTAGATGCCGGCGTTGATCTCGTTGACGGCCAGCTGCTCCGGCGTGGCGTCGCGGGCCTCCACAACCCCGGTCACCCCACCCGAGGCGTCGCGCAGCACGCGGCCGTAGGCGCCGGCGTCCGGCAGCAGGGCGCTCACCATGGTCACCGCCCGGCCGCTCGACGCGTGGTCGCCCACCAGGCGGGTGATCAGCTCGGGGCGCAGCAGCGGCGTGTCGCCGCACAGCAGCAGCACGGTGTCGCAGGCGGCGTCCAGCTGGGCCAGCCCCATCTGCGCGGCGTGGCCCGTGCCCTTCTGCTCGGCCTGCAGGGCGGTGGAGGTGCCCTCCGGCAGCACGGCCCGCACGTCATCGGCGCCGTGGCCGACCACCACCACCACGTGCCCTGGGCTCACACCCTCCAGCGCCGCCAGCACCCAGCCCACCAGGGGGCGCCCGGCGATGCGGTGCAGCACCTTGGGGGTGCGCGAGCGCATGCGGGTGCCGAGACCCGCGGCCAGTACAACCACTCCCAGTGTCATCGATTCACGGCTCCGGTGGGGGATGAGCGGAAACTGGTTGGGGCGGGAGGATTCGAACCCCCGAATGGCGGGACCAAAACCCGCTGCCTTACCGCTTGGCTACGCCCCAGCGATGACGGCTCGGCGATTATAGGTAGGGCGCCCATCACCCGCATCAGGCCTCCCCGTCCCGCAGCACCACCACGTCCACCACCACCGGCACCTCCTTGTCGGAGGCCTCGCCGGTCTCCTGGTTGACCACCTCGATGGTGTCGCTGGCGCAGTCGATCCGCACGCGCATGCCCTCCGCCAGCACCCCGTCCTTGAGTCGATCGGCCAGTTCGCCCCGAAGCTCGAACGTGTTCATCTGCAGCAGCACGTCGGTGTCGAGGCTCAGGAGGATGACGTCGCCGTGGTACGGATCCACGTCCTGCCACAGCAGGGCGACCTCCCCGGTGATGGAGACGATCCCGTCCACGAGTGGGCAGACTCTACCGCCATGACGCCACCGGTTCCCCCCTCACCCACCAGCTACCGCCTGATCGGGCCACCCGACCTGCTGCACGACCTCAAACTGGACTTCGAGGACGTCGGCTGGCGGGTCACCGTGGTGCGCTGGAAGGCCGTCGTCACCGCTCCGCCCGAGGACGCGGGACATGTGGCCCCGGAGTGGCCCGCGGAGATCACCGTCGCCGGGGTGGGTCATGAGGACCATCCCGTCGCGGCGGCCGAGTTCCTGGGTTAACGGCGGGGGCGCCGCGCCGGCTGTAAATGCATCCGGGCGGGTCTGTCTCCACCCGCTGCTTTCAAGGCAACGGGCGCAAGTGCCGGATTCAATGCGCCCATGCGGATGCACGGGGCGCTTTTCTTGTTGAGGCACGGCGCCCTCGGGGGCCTTCAGGGCACAAACGCCCGTCTCAATGCGCCCATGCGGATGCACGGGGCGCCTCTAATCTTGAGGCGTTTGGGCCCTTACGGCCCCCCACAACCCAATGATGATTGGGGTGGCCCAGATCGCGCAGATGTCGAAGAAGACATAGCCGCTGGCGATGCCCGACGGCGGGTTGCCGTTGGGGATGCCCGTGCCGGGGATCTCCGGCTTCCAGGCCCAGGTGCCCATGGCCACCCCGTACAGCTCCAGGAACGCCACGAACAGGAACACCCCGGCGTACACCTGCGGGGCGCGGCCGCGCACCAGGAACACGCTCAGCACGAACACCCCCCACGCCCCGCCGGCGTCCACGCGCGACAGCAGGGTGAGACCGATGAGCGCCCAGCCCACCGCCCCCACCAGGGCGATGCGCACCAGGGTGCCGGGGCTGCGCCGCGCCCACGCGGTCTGGGTGAAGCGCAGGCCGAACAGGTACACCATGCCGTGCCCGGGGGGCACGAACATCGGCAGGTTGTGGTGCCGGTAGATGTAGACGCCCCAGATGATGGAGCCCACCACCTCGAAGCAGCTGGCCACCACGATCACCACCAGCGTCTGCACGCGCTCGGTGGGCGTGGCGGAGCGCAGCAGCAGCGCCAGGAACACCCAGCAGGCCAGCCCCAGCAGCCACTGGCGCGGCGCGGGGGTGAAGCGGTCCAGCGCGAAACCGGACACGGTCAGCGCCACGATGGCCACGCAGGTGGCCCACGGCGAACCGGCCACCCTGTCGGCGGGACCAAGCACGAGTCGTCGTGGAGCCGCGAGCGCCGTCACGGCCGACAAATGTAGCGGCAGCGTCACGTCGCGTGTCCATCTCGCCCGGGAGCTATGTCTTCCCCCGAGGCGCCGCCTACGATGTGCGCGTGGCGATACGTCAGCAATTCCAAACCGAGATCGAGTCCCTGCGGGCGGGCATGGTCGAGATGGCCAGCGTCGTGCTCAACCAGGTGGAGCGGTCCGTCGCCGCCTGGCACGCCGTCGACGCCGAGGCGGCCCGGGCGGTCATCGACGGCGACGAGCGGGTGGATGAGCGTTGCGCCGAGCTGGACCAGAAGATCTTCAACATCCAGCTGCTGGAGGCCCCGGTGGCGGGCGACCAGCGCCTGCTGCACGTGGGGCTCATCGCCGTAATCGCCCTCGAGCGGGTGGGTGACCTGGCGGTGGCCATCGCCAACCTCACGCTGGCCCAGCGCGCCGACGGCGCCGACCCGGACGTGCGGGCGCTGATCCAGCGCATGAGCGCGCGGGCGGTGGACACCCTGGCCGTGGCCGTGCAGGCCATCGCGCGGGGCGACGTCCCGCTGGGCGAGCGCGCCACCGAGCAGGCCGCCGGGGTGCGGCGCATGCTGGACGAGGTGCTGGACGCCGTGGCCGGATCCGGCGACTCGGCGTCCCGGGAGTGGGGCGGCGCCGCCATCCTGGTGGCGCGGCATCTGGAACGGGTGGCCAACAACGGCGCCGAGCTCGGCGGCCGCGTGCGTTTCCTGGTGACGGGGGAGCCCTTCAGCCGGCGCGCCGGCACCCGCTCCGCCGAAACCCCCTCGGCGTAGGGCCCTTAGTCCTCGTCGCTCTCCGCGTGGTCCGACGGGGTCTTCTCGGCCGCGGCGGCCGCGGCGGCCTGCTGCTCGCGCTCCATCTGCTGCAGGCGGTCCAGCGTCTCGAAGGCGTCGTCCCCGGGCATGTTCCGGATGCTCGTTCGACGGTCACGCTTTGCCTTGGCCATGGACCACTCCCCGTTGGAAACCGTGCGCATTGTAATGACCCGGGCCATGTGAACCGGCCGCACCGGGCCGCGGCGCACCCGTCACGGACGTTTTACCCAGCCGAACCGGGCGGCCCGGGGTGCGCGCCCGCGCCACCGGGCGCGCCCCACTCTCCCGCGGCGAGGCGGCGCACCAGCTCGTCGTCCGCCGGCGGGAAGGGGTACCCGGGCAGGTCCTCCAGCCGCACCCACCGGAACTGGGCCACCCAGATGGCCCGCGGGCGCTGCCCGGCCTCCCACGGCACCCGGTAGAAGCGCAGCTCCAGCGGCCCCGCCGTGACCGCCCACATGCGCTCGCCCACCCGCAGGTGCAGCCCCAGCTCCTCGCGCAGCTCGCGCACCAGGGCCTGCTGGTCGCTCTCGCCGCGCTCGCGTTTGCCCCCGGGGAACTCCCACCGTCCCGGCTGGCCGGCGTCGGGCATGCGCTGGCTCACCAGCACCCGTCCACCCCGGATGATCACGGCGGCCACCACCACCGTGCGGCGCCCGCCGCTCACTGCGCCGGCACCAGGACGTCGCCGCGCCGCGCCGCCAGGCCGTCGTGC
>JAXLSS010000005.1:0-145110 GCA_046330395.1 Thermoleophilia bacterium | reverse complement strand
ACCGTGGCGCCGGCGCCGGCGGCCCGCGTCATCCGCGCGGCCAGCTCGCACAGGGCGTCGTCACCGGCGCGGTGGCCGAAGGTGTCGTTGAGGTCCTTGAAGCCGTCGAGGTCGAGGATGAGCAGGGCGGTGCACTCGCCGGCGGGGGCGTCGCCAAGGGTGGCCCGCAGGGTCTCGAACAGCAGAGTGCGGTTGGGCAGCCCCGTGAGGGGGTCGTGGCGGGCCTGGTGGTGGCTGAGCCGCGCCGTCACCTCCAGGGCGGCCTGCGCATGGCGCCGCTCGGTGACGTCGCGCAGCATGGCCAGCTTGGGGCTGCGCGGGTGGCCGGGGCGGATGGCGGTGCAGTTGGCCTCCACCACGCGCTCCTCGCCACCCGGACGCACGGTGAACTCCCACTGGTGCACCGACCGGTCGTCGGTCCAGTCCGGGATGACGACCGTGGCCGGGGCGCCGCGGGCGGCCTCGGCGTGGGTGTCCAGCAGGGCGGCGGCCGCCGGGTTGATGTCCAGCACCCGGCCCCGGCCGTCCACCACCACCATGCCGTCCCGCATGGCCTCCACCACGGCGTCGCGGGCCACCGGCAGCACCCCCAGCTGGGCGTGCAGGAACCCCATGCGCAGCACGCCCAGGGCCAGGCCGCCCAGCGTGATCAGCAGGGCCAGCGGCGTGGGGTCGTACCCGCCGAACCCGATGATCTGCGCGATGAACAGGGTGTTGAAGGCCAGGGGCACGATCACGATTGCCACCATCAGCAGGCCCTGCACCCGGTGCGCCGGGCCGGCGCGCAGGACCACGCCGATGAACAGGGCGAAGCCCAGCAGGATCAGCGCGTAGGCCCACAGGGCGTGCACCAGGAACCAGGGGCCCGGCACGTTGTCGATGGGCCCGCGGCCGCGCGGGATGTCCACGGTGCGGAACATCAGGTTGCCCAGGCCCGTCCACAGCAGGACGACGGTGACCGGCACGGGTGCGGCGGCCAACGCCCACTGGGTCCGCGTGACGCGCCGTCCGGCCAGGCCGGTCATGGCGCCGAACACCGCGAGCGTGAAGGCGCACACCGCCGTGAACACCATGTTGTAGGCGATGTGCTTGACCACCTGGTCTCGCGCCAGCACCTCCAGGGCGGCGCTGAGCTGCCACACGGCGAGGCTGGCGCACCCGGCCGCGATGCCGACGGCGCCGGGCAGCGTGCGATACCGCAGCGCCAGGCCCATCATGGCCAGCGCCGCACCGGCGGCGGCGATCAGCAGCCCCGCGACGACGGCGGCGGTCACCATGCGTGTGACTCAGGTGGGGGCTGTCTCACGAGAGCGCTCGGGAGGTGTTCGTGGATCGGGGACCTGCGGCGGTGTGCGGAGAATCGCAGGTGCCAACCCCGGCCCCAAATCCCCAACCGTCCAGTCTTTGGCCCCATGCGCGCACGAGAAGTGTTGTTCTGTTGCATTGGGATGACCGGCCCGGACCCCACCGTGGGTCAGCGGCGTCCCCCGACCTCCCAATCAAGGATCTCCACGTGCGGGTCCGCGACCCCATCCACGCCCGCCGCGCGCAGCGCGGCCTCCGCCGCGATGCCGTGGGGCGCCTGCAGCGCCAGCGCGAACCCCGGCGGATCACCGCCGTCGATGGCGGCCAGCTCGCCGCACAACAGCAGGCCGGCGCCCAGAGCCCCGGCCGGATCGGGCCCGTCGCAGCGGGACCCCGCCGCGATCACCAGGAACAGCGGCATGCCGGGCGTGCGGGCGAACTCCCACATCGTCCGGCCCAGCAGGTCGCGGTAGCCCCAGATCCGGTGATGCGCGTACAGCCCGGCCCGGTTGTAGGGCTCCTCCTCGGCGAACACCCGCGCCGCGGCGGCGTCCGCCAGCTCCACCACGTGCATGCTGCCGGTCCACGTGCCGCGGTCGGCCGTGAGCGTGGGCCCCCGGGCGATCATCCCCGGCGCGAACCGGTCCATGTACGACCAGTGCGCCTCGTCCAGCCCGGGATCGTCAGTGGTCCCGGCGGCGGGCGCACCGCGGCTGAGGACCAGGAAGTGCGGCACTACCCCGCGGCGGGCAGCAGGCCCCGCGCGCGCAGGTCCTGCACGATGGCCCGCGCGAGGGCCGTGCCGATGGCGGTGGTGTTGCTGAGGAACCGGTCGTCCGCCCCCGCGGCGCCGCACTCCACCAGCACCCGCGCGTCGGCGGTGGTGCGGAAGTAGCCGTAGAAATGCATCATCCGGACGTTCCCGCTGTCGGGCAGCACCCCGTCGAACGGCGCGGTGGCGCCGCCCAGCTTGGCGCGCAGCCCGCGGATGCGGGCGGCCACCAGCCGCGCGAGACCCGTGGAGCGCCGCTCCACGCCCGCGGACACGGTGGTGGCCCTGCGGTGCGGGGCCGAATCGGCGTAGGGCCGCGGGCTGGCGGTGCCGAACCCCTCGCCGTGGTACCAGTTCTCGGTGGTGCCGGCCACGGCGTGGCCCACCCCGCCGCGGCCACCCGCGGCGTCGTGGTGGATGCTGATGAAGGTGGCGCCCGGGGCGCCCCAGGGCGTCACCAGACCCGGCGTGCGCCGCGCATCGACCCCGGCCGCGTCCAGGCGGCGCACCACCACGGCGGCCACCCGTGTGGTGAACGCCACCTCCGACCCGAACGGTCCGCCACCGGCGCCGGTCTGGGCCGTGTACCCCGGCTCGCGGGGCCCCTCGTGCCCCGCCTGCACCCACACCACGGGCCGCGCCGGTGCCGCGGGCACGGCGGGAGCGGCGGCCGCCGTCAGCGCCAGGGCCATGATGATCACTCGTCGCATCGCGGCGGGCACCATAGCCGAGGTGGCGGCGACGCTTGCACGGACGGGGTGCGCGGGCCATGGGCGATACTGCCCCGGATGGCGAATCCCGCACCCTCCCCCACCCGGTACGTGTCCACCCGCGGCGACGAGGCGCCCCGCGGGTTCTGCGACATCCTGCTGGAGGGCCTGGCACCCGACGGCGGGCTGTACCTGCCCGAGGCCTACCCCCGCCTGGACGCCGACACCCTGGAATCGTGGCGGGCCCTGGACTACCCGGACCTGGCGCTGGCGGTGCTGCGCCTGTTCATCGACGACATCCCCGAGCCGGACCTGCGGGAGCTCACCCACCGCACCTACACGGCGGAGGCCTTCGGGGACCCGCTGATCACCCCGCTGGTGCCGCTGGAACCCGGCGTGGCGCTGCTGGGCCTCTCTGAGGGCCCGTCCCTGGCCTTCAAGGACATGGCGATGCAGCTGCTGGGCAACCTGTTCGAGTACGAGCTGGGGCGCCGCAACGCCACCCTCAACATCCTGGGCGCCACGTCCGGCGACACCGGCAGCGCCGCCGAATACGCCATGCGCGGCAAGGCCGGGATGGCCGTGTTCATGCTCAGCCCGCACGGGCGCATGAGCGCGTTCCAGCAGGCCCAGATGTTCAGCCTGCAGGACCCCAACATCCACAACCTGGCCGTGGAGGGCGTGTTCGACGACTGCCAGGACATCGTGAAGGCGGTGTCGGGCGACCTGGAGTTCAAGCGCCGCATGCGCATCGGCACGGTCAACTCCATCAACTGGGCGCGCATGCTGGCTCAGGTCGTCTACTACGTCAACGGCTGGCTGCGGGCCACCACGGGCCCCGGGCAGCGCGTCAGCTTCACCGTGCCCAGCGGCAACTTCGGCAACATCTGCGCCGGACACGTGGCGCGCATGATGGGCGTGCCCATCCACCGCCTGGTGGCCGCCACCAACGAGAACGACGTGCTGGACGAGTTCTTCCGCACCGGCACCTACCGGGTGCGCGGGGCGGCCGAGACCCACGCCACCTCCAGTCCCTCCATGGACATCTCCAAGGCGTCCAACTTCGAGCGCCTCGTGTCGGACGCCGTGGGCCGGGACGCCGCCCGGGTGCGGGCCCTCTTCGCGGGGGAGCTCGCCACGGCGGGGGTCTTCCACCTGGACGACCAGGAGATGGCCCGCGTACGGGACTTCGGCTTCGCATCCGGCCGCAGCACGCACGCCGACCGCCTCGCCGCCATCGGTGACACCTGGCGGCGCTTCGGCGTGCTGGTGGACACCCACACCGCCGACGGGCTCACCGTGGCCCGCCACCACGTCGAACCGGGAGTGCCCATGCTGGTGCTGCAGACCGCGCAGGCCGCCAAGTTCGCCGACGTGGTGCGCGAGGCCACCGGCGTGGAGCCGCCGCGGCCCGAGGCCATGCGCGACATCGAGTCCCGCCCGCGGCGGGTGCGGGTGATGCCCGCCGACGCCGACGCGGTCAAGGCGTACCTGGCCGCGCGCGCGGTGAGCGCATGAGCACCTACGAGGGCATCGCCGGCCTGCCGGTGCGCATCGAGGGCTACGAGCTGCAGCACCTCAGCCGCCCCACCAGCAGCGGCTGGGACCGCCACACCGCCCTCATCCGCCTGCACGGCGGCGGCGAGGTGGGCGAGTCGGAGGACGTCTGGTACGACGAGGCGGAGACCCTGGCCTTCATCGAGGCCGGCCCGGTGCTGGACCTCACGGGCCCCCGCACCCTGGAAGCTGTGTCGTCCCGCCTCGGCGAACCCGACCTCTTCCCCCACCCCAGCCAGCCGCACGCGGTCCATTTCCGGCGCTGGGGCTTCGAGGCCGCGGTGCTGGACCTGGCACTGCGCCAGGCCGGGATGAGCCTGGCGGACGCCCTCGGCCGCCCCGTGCGCCCGGTGAACTACGTGCTGTCGCTGCGGCTGGGCGAGCCGGCGTCGGCCGCGCCGCTGCGGGAACGCCTGAGCGCGCACCCGGACATGACCTTCAAGCTCGACCCCACGCCCGACTGGACCGACGCCGTGGTGGCCGACATCCTCGCCCTGGGCCGCGACCGGGTGCGGGTGCTCGACTTCAAGGCGCTCTACGAGTCCGAGCGCGTGGCCATGGAGCCCGACGCCGACCTCTACCGCCGGTGTCTGGAGGCATGGCCGGAGGCCTGGATCGAGGACCCCCACCTCACCCTCAACGTCCGGCCGATCCTGGCGCCCCACATGGACCGCGTCACCTGGGACGCGCCGCTGCGCAGCCTGGCGTCGGTGACCGATCTGGCGCACACCCCGCGCATGATCAACATCAAGCCGTGCCGGTTCGGCAGCCTGCGGGAGCTGATGTCGGTGTACGACCACTGCGCGGCCAACCGCATCGGGATGTACGGGGGCGGGTTCTTCGAGCTGGGCCCCGCGCGCGGCCAGATCCAGTACCTGGCGTCGCTGTTCCACCCCGAGGGCAGCAACGACGTGGCCCCACGGGGCTTCCACTGGCCCCATCCCGGCGCCGGCATCCCCGGCAGCCCCCTGGCCCCGGCGGCCCGGGCCACCGGCTTCGCCTGGACCGACGCGGACCCTCCACCCGCGGACTCACCCTCAGCCTCCGCCTGAGGAATTCCCGCCCGACGGCGTGGTAGCGTCGATGACGCGCACGGCGCCTCGGGCGGGTGTGCACTGATATATGGGCATTTTCGCCACTCATCGGGTCGGCTCGCTCCCCCGCAGCCTTGCCTTCACATCGCTGGTCGTGACCTGCGCCGCGGGCGCCGGGCTGATTGTGCTGGGCGACGCCGCCGGGAGCCCGGCCGGGGGCACCACGGTCGATGCGCAGCGCGCCAGGGTGCGTGAGCTGGAGTCCAACCTGAGCCAGGTGGGCGGACAGCAGCAGCAGGCCGCCGACGCCTACCGCAGCGCCGATGCCCGCGTCCACACGCTGGTGGGACAGATCGCCGACAACACCCGCCAGCAGCGCGACGTCGCCGGCAGCCTGGCGGGTTCGCGCGCCGCCCTGGCCCACCGGCTGGCCGAGATCTACGCGCAGGGCACCCCGAACCTGATGGACATGGTGCTGAGCTCCGGCAGCCTCACCAGCGCCATCGACAGCTACGAGCTGGTGAAGCGCGCGGCCGACGGCGACGCCGCGCTCATCGGGCGCATGCGCGCGGCCCAGGCAACCCTCACCCGGCTGCGTGGCCAGCTGGTGCGCGACCACCGGGTGGCCCTGCGCTCCAAGGCCGAGGCCGGCGCCCGGCTGAGTGAGCTGCGCAGCCTGGTGGAGCAGCGCCGCCGCCTGCTGGTGGCGGCCCAGTCCTCACTGGCCAGCGCCCAGCGCGCGGCCGTGCGCCTGGCGGCCTCGCGGGCCGCCGTGGCCGCACGTCCCACCGCCACGCCCGCCCAGGTGCTGACCGCCTCCGGAGGGTCGCCGCCCGCCGATGCCACGCAGAGCACGGCCTCCCCCACGCCCGTGTCGGCCCCCGCCGGCGGTACCGCCGCCGCGGTGGCCCATCTGGCGTCGATCGCCCAGTGCGAATCCGGCGGCAACCCCCGCGCGGTGTCACCCAGCGGGCAGTACCGGGGCAAGTACCAGTTCTCCATCGCCACCTGGCAGGCCATCGGCGGGTCCGGTGACCCCATCGACGCGCCGGAGGCCGAGCAGGACCGCCTCGCCCTCAAGCTGTACCTCACCGCGGGCCCCGGGCAGTGGCCGGTGTGCAGCCTGCGGTAGCGGCGCCGCGCCCTCGCCGCATCGAGGGGTGCCGAGACCTGAGTTCGTGCGTTTTCGTACCTTCGGGACGTTCGGAATTCCGTGTGAATGCTGACGTTTCGGGGCGCGCATGCCCCTTGACGCCGACGTGGAAACCACGGATAGTGCACGGGTTGCAAACTTGAGGGTGAGCGGTCGGATGACCGCGGAGAATCCCAAGGGTTTGCGGATTTTCCACCCCCGCGACAGCCGGCCACCCTGGTGGGTCGGACGCCGCTGTGGGATGACGTCGTACGGGCCGTTCATGATGGCTCTGATGAGCAGTGGACCAGAGGACAAGACTGGAGGCGGATGTCCACGCAGCAGCTTGGAGGGATGAAGTCTGAGGGTGAGCTGCGGGCTCTGATCGTTCGCGGTCAGGAGCTCGGTTTCCTCGGCCTGGAGGAGGTCGCGGAGGTCCTGGACGGTCTGGGCCTCGACGCCGACGTGGCCGAGGAGGTGTACCAGCAGCTCGAGGAGGCCGGCATCGACCTCCTGGAGCAGACGGAGGCCGCCGCCCGCGCCGCGGAGCTGGCGGACGAGTCCGACCGGCCGCGCCGCCCCACCGCCGTGGTGGAGCAGACCACCGACGCCCTGCAGCTGTTCCTCAAGGACATCGGCCGCGTGCCGCTGCTGACCGCCGCGGACGAGGTCCGGCTGGCCAAGCGCATCGAGAACGGCGACCAGGAGGCCAAGCGCCAGATGGTCGAGGCCAACCTGCGGCTGGTGGTCTCCATCGCCAAGGGCTACCGCGGCCGCGGCCTGCCGTTCCTGGACCTCATCCAGGAGGGCACGCTGGGCCTGGTGCGCGCCGTCGAGAAGTTCGACTGGCGTCGCGGGTTCAAGTTCTCCACGTACGCCACCTGGTGGATCCGCCAGGCGGTCACGCGCGCGCTGGCCGACAAGGGCCGCACCATCCGCATCCCGGTGCACGTGGTGGAGAAGCTCAACCAGATCAGCCGCGCCGAGCGCGTCCTCATCGGCCAGCTGGGCCGCGAGCCCACGGTGGAGGAGATCGGCGACGCCGCCGGCCTGCCGCCGGAGGAGGTCGAGGAGATCCTGCGCTCCGCGCAGCCCACCGTCTCCCTGGAGAAGCCCGTGGGTGAGGAGGAGGAGTCGGAGCTGGGTCGCTTCCTGGCCGACGAGACCTCCGTGGCGCCCGAGATGTCCGCCGAGGTGTCCCTGCGGGAGCAGGCCCTGCGCGACCTGCTCGACCAGCTCAGCTACCGCGAGCGGCGGGTGCTGGAGCTGCGGTACGGGCTGCGCGGCGAGAAGCCCCGCACCCTCGACGAGCTGGGCCGCATGTTCAACGTCACGCGGGAGCGCATCCGCCAGGTGGAGAGCCAGTCGCTGCAGAAGCTCGCCAGCCTGCCGGACTCCGCCCGCCTCAGCTGATCGTCGTCCACAGACCGCTGTGAACCGAGGGCCCGGGAAACCGGGCCCTCGGCGTTTCACACCCCGAACGCGGCCGGGACGTCGTCCACCACGCGCCGGATGGCCGCGGCGCTGCCCGGACCCTCGGGGCGGGTGGCCCAGGTGGGCGGTGCCGGCGCGGTCAGGCCCGCGAGGCCAGCGCCGCGTGCGTGCCGGCCACCAGGTCGGCCACGATGAGGTCGGCCGGGCAGGGTTCGGGCGCCAGCGCTGCCGCCTGACCGGCCAGCATCGTCAGCAGGTCGGCGCGCCCCTGCTGGGCGGCGGCCCGGCGCATGTCGGCCAGGATGGCCCCCTGCGCGCCCCAGCCCAGGGTGCCGGCGTCGGCGGCGATGAGCGCGTCCACCACCCGGTTGCGGATCCACCGGGCCGGGCGGCCGGTGACGGCGTCGGTCACCACGGTGTCCTCGGGGCGCAGGTTGCGCAGCGCGCGGCGGTGCACGTCGGGCACGCCGGACTCCTCGGCGGCCAGGAAAACGGTGCCCAGCGACACCCCGGATGCCCCGATCAGCAGTGCCGCGGCGATGCCGCGCCCGTCGCTGATGCCGCCGCTGGCGATGACCGGGACGGTGTCCCCCAGCGCGTCCATCATCTGCGGCACCAGCGCCATGGTGCCGGTTTCGGCCGCGCGGTCGGCACCGGGCCCGAAGGTGCTGCGGTGGCCGCCCGACTCGGCCCCCTGCGCGATCACCGCCCGCGCGCCCGCGGCGGCGGCCACCAGCCCGCCCTCCACCGTGGTGGTCATGGCGATCACCGGGACGCCCGCCGCCCGCGCCGCCGGCAGCACGGTGGCCGGGTCGTGCCAGGTGGTCACCACCGTGGCGCCCGCCGCCAGGGCCGCCTCCACCAGCCGCAGGGGCGGATCGGGCGGCGGCGGAGCGGGCGGATCGGGTTCCAGGCCGAGCTCGGCGCGGAAGGGTGCCAGCACCTCCAGGATGCGCTCGCGGGCCGCCGTGGGCGGCGTGGGCGGCGCCAGCTGCACGTTGACGCCCACGGGCGCGCCACCGGATTCGCGCAGGGCCTCGCGGGTGGCCTCCTCGGTCTGGGCCGCCGTGGTTCCCGTCACGCCCAGCACCCCCAGGCCACCGGCCCGGGACACGGCCCCCACCAGGGCCGGCGTGTTGGGCCCGCCGGCCATCCCGGCCAGCAGGATGGGGTGCCGGATCCCCAGCAGGTCGCACAGGGGCGTGTGCAGGCTGGGCATCAGTTCACGCTCGGGTCGTCGGGCATCTGCGCCAGGGCCCGGAACGCCCCGCCCTTGCGGTGCACCACCGCGCGCCACAGGTCGGAGACGTCCTCGGCGAACACGTCCGCCACCGTGGCCTCCACGTCCATCCACGCCCCCTCGGCGATCTCGCGCTCCAGCTGGCCCGCGCCCCAACCGGCGTAGCCGCCGTACGCGCGCACCGCGCGCACGCGGTCGCGCAGGTCGCCCGTGTCGCCCCCCGGGTCCACCACGCCAACGCTGGCCACCGCCAGCGACGCAGCCTGCGCGGGATCCACGAAGTCGGCCAGCAGGATCACCGCCTCGGGTTGCACCGGTCCCCCCTGGAACACGGGGCGCTCCGCGCCCACCGCCTCGGCCAGCGGCCCCGGCAGCGCCTGCCCCGCCACCAGCGTGGTGGGCCGGTTGAGCACCAGTCCCAGCGCCCCCTCGGCCGAGTGTTCCAGCATCAGCAGCACCGTCCGCACGAAGTTGGGGTCCGTGAGCGCGGGCGAGGCCACCAGCAGGCGGCCGCGACGGTTCACCGGCCCCGAGTTGAGGGAGTCCACAGGCATCATGCCCCGGCCATCCTAACCGCCCGGCGGTGCGTCCCCGGGCGGGAACAGCTCGCGCAGCAGATCCGCGTGCTCGGTGAGGTCCTCGTCGTCGTGCGCACGCGCGGCGTCGCACAGCCCCTGAAGGGCCACCGCGGCCACGGGGTGCACGCGGCGGCGGTGCCGCGTGAAGTAGTCCGCCAGGTGGGCCGCCTGCAGGTGGGCGGCCTCCCAGCGGCCGTCCCGGGCAAGCCCGGTCACCAGGTCCACGCCCGTGCCGGCGAGGGCACCGTAGGTGGGCGGGGTCGCATCCGCCGCCACGGGGCCCGTCAGGTCCCGCAGGGCGGTGCTCCACTCACGCTCCCCGAGGGCGGCCACCATGGCCGCCAGCCGGGGAGCGGAATCGAAGGGCTGGGGCTCAGGCCCCGTGCTGCAGCCCGCTGAGACGGCGGCGCTCGCGAAGCCAGTTCATCAGCGCCCCCGCCACCACCAGGACGACGGTGAGCAGCAGGCCCAGCCAGAAGCCGTTCATGTGGTTGGGCAGTTTCTCCTTGGGACCGAGGTCCCGGATGCCCCACCCCATGCAGAACCACACCGTGGTGAGGATGAGCACCGTGCCCGCGGCCCGGAAGGGCCACGTGATGGGAAGCAGCTCGTTTTCGTCGGTGTGCGACGACGCCATGCCGGTCCTTTCGTACGCCTGTACGGCCGGGAACGTACCACGCGGTCCCGACACCGCCGCGGGTGTGGAGCGGACCCAGGTACGGCCCACCCCTCGCGCCGGGACGGAGTGCCCTCCGGGAGGGGTCCTATGCCCCGCCCACGCGGCCGGAGATGCGGCGTTCCTGGGCCACCACCGCGAACTCCCCGGGCACGGAGCGGTACAGGCGCGCGGGCCTGCCCGGCCCGGTGCGCCGCTCGGTGCCCACGTCCTCCACCACCCCGGCCGCCAGCACGTCGCGGCGGAAGTTGCGGGTGTCCAGCTGGCGGCCCAGGACGGTCTCGTACACCCCCTGCAGCTCACCCAGCGTGAACGTCTCGGGCAGCAGCTGCAGGGCGATGGGCGCGTAGGCGGTCTTGGCGCGCAGCCGCTGCAGCCCGTACGCCACCACCCGCGCCTGCTCGGGGTCCAGGGCCGGCAGGTCCGTGATGGGGAACCAGCGCACCTCCACCACGTCCTCGCCGGGCACCAGGGTGTGCCGGTGGGCGGCGATCAGCGCGAGGTGGTCCACCGCCACCGCGTCCCCGCCGTCGCGGTCGAATGTGTACAGCTGCTCAAGGGTGATGCCCCGGATCCCCGTCTGCCGGGTGAGCACGTCCACCGCCGCGGTGGCCACCGGGGTGCCACCCGGCGCCGGCCCACCTGGCAGCGCCCATCGGTTGCCCCTGCGGCGCACCAGCAGCACGTCCAGCTGGGCGTCGCGGATGGTCATCACGACCAGCTCCGCGAGCACCGTCTTCATCCGTCGGCCCTCGGCTCGAGGGCACGTTTGGCCCAGATCGCCAGGCCGTCGGCGTTGTCGGCGTACCAGCGCAGGCGCCGCCAGTGCGCGGCGGACTCGGCATCGCCCACGGTCTCCTCCAGCGGCATGCGCCGCTCCATCTCGGCGCGCACGCCCTCGACGCCGCCGTTGGGGAATCCGGCAATGGCGATCTCCCCCAGCGTGGCCAGCTGGCGATCGGCGGTGTCCAGCGCCTCCTCCGGCGGGCCCACGGGCCCGAAGTGCGCGGTGCTGATCACGGTGGGGGCCCGCTCGCGAAGCTTCGCCAGGCTGGCCCGCCCCGTGGGCGGGTCGGCGTCGCTGGGCGGGGTGTTGGGGTACAGGCCGCCCCCCAGCAGATGCGACCCCAGGGCGTCCCCGGCCATCAGGGTGCCGGTGGCCAGCTCCAGCACGCTCATGTGGTGTCGCGCGTGTCCGGGCGTGCCCACCATCTCCAGCTCCACCCCGTTGCCCAGGGCGATCCGGTGCCCGTCGGCAGCCGGCACCACGCGTTCGGCGTCCGTGGGCTCCAGGCCGCCGTACAACGGGGCGAGCGGCCCGTACACCGCCTGCGAGGCCTCCACCAGGCGCTGGGGCTCGGCGATGTGCCGCGCCGCGCGGTCGAACACCACCACCCGCGCGCCCGGGAAGGCCCGCGCCAGGGTGCCGGTGCCGCCGCAGTGGTCCAGGTGGATGTGGGTCAGGACGATCCAGGCCAGGTCGTCGGCGCCCACCCCCAGTGCGGTGAGCTGCTCGATGAGCCCCCGGGCCGAGGTCTCGGGCCCGGGATCCACCACCGCCAGGTCCCGTCCGCGCACGAGATACGACGACACCAGGCCGGGGTCCCCGCCGAGCATGGCGTCGAGCATGGTGATGCCGGGTGCGATCTCGGTCATGGGTCCGGAGTCTCGCATAGCCTTTGGGGCGTGAGCGACACGGCACACCGCATCCGGGCGTGGGACGCCGCCGGCCAGGCCGCGGCGCAGCTGGTGCGCCCCGGTGATCGCGTGGGCCTGGGCACGGGCCGGGCGGCCGCCGCGGGCATCCGCGCCCTGGGCCGGCGCGTGGAGGCCGGGCTGCGGTGCACGGGCGTGCCGACGGGCGCCGCGTCCACGGCCCTTGCGCGCGAGGCGGGCATCCCGGTGGCGCGCCTGCGCGAACCCCTGGCCGTGGCCTTCGACGGCGCCGACATCGTGCTGCCGTCCGGGCTGGCCATCAAGGGCGCCGGCGGCGCCATGGTGCGGGAGCGCCTGGTGGCCGGACGGGCGGCGCGCTTCGTGGTGCTGATCGACGAACCCAAGCTTGGCGGGCATCTGGACGAGTGGGGCGTGCTGCCCGTTGCGGTGGTGCCCTTCGCGGCCGCCCTGGCCCGGGACGCCCTCGCCGACCTCACGCCCACCCGCCGTCCCAGCCGCAGCGACGACGGTCTGGTGCTGCTGGACCTCCACCCGGCGCCGGGCGGTGACTGGGAGGCGCTGGACGCACGCGTGCGGGCCGTGCCGGGCGTGGTCGACACGGGGCTGTTCCGGCTGGTGCCGGGCGACGTGTTCGTGGGCATGCCGGACGGGTCGGTGCGCACCCTGGGCGGCGCGTGACCGGCATCGCGGCGCGCACGGTGGCGCGCACCGTGGGGCGGCTGTCGCGGGGGCTGGGCCGCGGGGGCGGCACCAGCGCCCCGGGCAAGGTGCTGCTGCGCATGCGTCCCGGCGCCATCGCCGAGCTGGCGGCCGGGCTGCCCGAGGGCAGCGTGGTGATCTCGGCCACCAACGGCAAGACCACCACGGCCCGGCTGGTGGGCGAGTGCATCGCCGCGCACGGCTGGCGGGCCCTGGGCAACCCGGCCGGGGCCAACCTGGCCTCGGGCATCGCCACGGCCCTGCTGGAGGGCGCCGCGCGGCGCCCCGCACCGCAGATCGGGCTGTTCGAGGTGGACGAGTTCGCCCTGCCCGGGGTGATCGCCCAGCTGCGCGTGCGCGTGCTGGTGCTGATGAACCTGTTCCGCGACCAGTTGGACCGCTACGGCGAGCTGGAGGCCATCGCGGATGCCTGGGCCGGCATGGTGCGTCGCCTTCCCGCGGACACCGTGCTGGTGGCCAACGCCGACGACCCCGCCATCGCCGAGCTGGCCGCCGAGGCGGGGCGGCCCGTGGTGTTCTTCGGCCTGGACGACCCCGCGTGGCGCTGGCCGAGCTGCCGCACGCCGCCGACGCCACCCGCTGCCGCGCCTGCGGCGCGCCGCTGGTGTACGAGCGCGTGATGCTGGGCCACATGGGCCACTGGTCGTGCCGTCCTGCGGCCGCGGCCGCCCCGCGCCGCAGGTGCGCGTCCGCAGGTGGACCTGGAGGGCACCCGCGGGGCGCGACTGCACATCGAGACCCCGGCGGGCGCCCTGGATGCGGTGCTGGCCGTGCCCGGGCTGCACACCGCCTACAACGCGGCCGCGGCCACCGCCGCCGCGACCGCGCTGGGGATCGCACCCGCCACCATCGCCCAGGCGCTCGCCGCCACCGACGCGGCGTTCGGGCGGGCCGAACGCGTGCGCCTGGACGGGCACGACCTGCTGATGCTGCTGGCCAAGAACCCGGCCGGCGCCAACGTGACGGTGCAGACGGTGCTGCTGGACCCCGAGCCCCTGCACCTGCTGGTGGCCCTCAACGACCGCACCGCCGACGGGCGGGACGTGTCGTGGATCTGGGACGTGGACTACGAGCCGCTGCTGCCGCGGCTGGAGCGGCTCACCGTGACCGGTGACCGCGCGCACGACATGGCCCTGCGCTTCGTGTAGCGCCGGGCTGCCGCGCGAGCGCCTGCGGGTGGTGCCCGGGCCCGAGGCCGCCTGGACACGGCGCTGGCCGGGCTGCCGGCCGGGCGTGAGCTGTACGTGCTGCCCACCTATACCGCCATGCTGGGCCTGCGCGAGATCCTGGCCGGCCGCGGCGCGGTGCGGGAGTTCTGGCGTGATGTCTGACCGCGACGCCGCCGAGCGCTTCCTCATCGAGCACGCCCAGGTGGTGGACGACCTCCCATGGCGCTCGCTTGCCCGGGAGCTGGGCGGCCCGGTGCTGGACCTGGATGCGCCGCGGGCCGCGTGGCGGTGCCGCTGCTGCGCGACGGGCACGAGGTGTGGGCGCTGGACGCCGATCCCCGCATGCTGGCCCAGACCGCCCACGGCGCCGCGGCCGTGTCGGCCGACGCGGCCGCACGGCTGCGCACGGTGCCGGCCGACCTCACGGACTTCACGCTGGACGCGCGTTTCCGCTGGTGATCGCGGCCATGGAACACGCTGCAGGTGCTGCTGGGCCGAGGACCAGCTGGCCTGCCTGGGGTGCGTGCGCCGCCACCTGGCCGACGGCGGGGAGTTCTGGTTCGACCTCAGCCTGCCCGATGTGGCCGACATCGCCGCCTCGCTGGGGCTGGAGCGCGCCGGTGGGAACCACCACGACCCGGAGCGCGACGTGACCCTGTGGCACACCGCCTGGTACCGGGACATCGACCCCACCACCGGCACCGCCGAGTTCACGCACCGCATCCAGGAGGTGGCCGGGGACGGCACCACCCGCACCTGGCACCGCGAGCACACCGTGCACCTGTTCACCCCGCCCGAGCTGCAGCACCTGCTGCCCGCGCCGGGCTGCGCGTGCTGCAGCGCTTCGGCGACTTCGCCGGCGCCGAGCTGGCGCCTCGGCGCCGAGCGGCAGATCCACCGCTGCGGGGTGGCCTGATGGCCGTCGTGCGGCTGTGCCACCTCTACCCCGACGAGCTCAACATCTACGCCGACCGCGGCAACATCGCGGTGCTGCATGCGCGCCTGGCCTGGCGCGGCCACGAGCTGGCGGTGCACGAGGCCCAGGTGGGTGAGCCCATCCCGGCCGACCACGACATGTACTACCTGGGCGGCGGCCAGGACCGCGACCAGATGATGGTGGCCCAGGACCTGCCGGCCACCAAGGCCGACGCGCTGCGCTCGGCCATGGCCGACGGCGCCGTGCTGCTGGCCGTCTGCGGCGGCTACCAGCTGGCGGGTCACGGCTCCACGGCCGTGGACGGGTCGCGGATGCCGGGTATCGGCCTGCTGGACGCCGACACCGTGGCCGGCGCCACGCGGCTGATCGGCGACGTGGTGATCGAGGCCACCCTGGAGGGCGCCACCCGCCGTGTGGTGGGGTTCGAGAACCACGCCGGCCGCACCACGCTGGGCCCGGGCTCCGCGCCCCTCGGCCGGGTGGTGCATGGTCACGGCAACAACGGCACCGACGGCGCCGAGGGTGCCGTCACCGGGCGCGCCATCGGCACCTACCTGCACGGCCCGCTGCTGCCGAAGAACCCCTGGCTGGCCGACCTGCTGCTGGGGTGGGCCCTGGAACACGGCGGGCACGACCCCGCCCTGGCGCCCCTGGACGACACGCTGGAGCTGGAGGCGCACCGCGCCGCCGTGGCCCGCGCGGGGGTGCGCCGGTGAGCGTGTGGCGCCAGGCGCGGCGCAGCGAGGTGATGAACCCCTCCATCATCCGCGAGATCCTCAAGCTCACCGAGCAGCCGGGGGTGCGGAGCCTGGCCGGCGGCCTGCCCTCCCCCCTGGCCTTCCCGGTGGAGGCCATGCGCGACGCGGCGGCGCGGGTGATGGCCGACACGCCGCGCGAGGCGCTGCAGTACGCGGCCAGCGAGGGGTTCACGCCGCTGCGCGAGTGGATCGCCGATCGCCGGTGCGCCGCGGGCCACGCCGTGCACCCCGACCAGGTGCTCATCACCACCGGCTCCCAGCAGGGCCTGGACCTGCTGGGCAAGGTGCTGATCGACCGCGGCACCCGGGTGGGCGTGGAGATCCCCACCTACCTGGGGGCGCTGCAGGCGTTCGCGCCCTTCGAGCCGGAGTTCGTGAACCTGCCCGGCGACGAGGACGGCCCGCACCCCGACGGCCTGCACACGCTGCACCCGGTCCCGGCGGTGGCGTATGTCATCCCCAACTTCCAGAACCCCACCGGGCGGGTGATGCCCGAGGCCCGGCGCGCCGCGCTGGTGGACACGGCCCGGCACGTCGGCATGCCCCTGGTGGAGGACGACCCGTACGGTGAGATCTGGTTCGACGAGGCGCCGCCGCCGGCGCTTGCCTCACGCTGGCCGGAGGGTGTGGTGTACCTGGGCTCGTTCTCCAAGGTGCTGGCGCCCGGGTTCCGGCTGGGGTACGTGGTGGCCCCCGAGGAGCTGTACCCCAAGCTGCTGCAGGCCAAGCAGGCCGCCGACCTGCACACCCCCGGGTTCAACCAGCGCGTGGTGCATGAGGTGGTGCGCGACGGCTTCCTGGACCAGCACGTCCCCACGATCCGCGCGCGGTACCGCGCCCAGCGCGACGCCATGGCCGCGGCCCTGGCGCGGTTCCTGCCGGAGGGCACGCACTGGCACCCGCCCCACGGCGGCATGTTCTTCTGGGTGCGCCTGCCCGAGGGCTTCGACGCCATGGCCCTGCTGCAGCGGGCCGTGGCCGCGGGGGTGGCCTACGTGCCCGGCGAGGCGTTCTTCGCCCACCAGCCCGACAGGCGCACGCTGCGCCTGTCGTTCGTGACCCTCAGCGCCGAGGAGATCACCGAGGGCGTGCGCCTGCTGGGTCAGGTCATCGCCGACGGCGCCTGAGCCGCCCTGGGGGCGTAGCGGTGGTGCAGGTCCAGCGGGTTGCCGTCGGGGTCGGCGAAGATGGCCTGGTGGCACACGCCCGAGTCGAAGGTGTCGGTGAGGAAGCGCACCCCGGCGGCCTCCAGGCGTGCGCGGGCGGCCGCCACGTCGGCCACGCGCAGGGCGATGGGCATGGCATTGGGCCGGAACTGCCCGCCGAAGGCCGACGGGTCCATCACGGCCAGGGTGAGGTTGCCCGCCTGGAACTCGGCGCCGGGCCGGTCGCCGTATCGCTGCACGCACGGCAGCCCCAGCACCTCCCCGTAGAACGCCACCGCCCGCGGGAAGTCCTGCGTGGGCACCGTGACGAAGTCCACCCCCAGCACCAGGGGACCCTCCTCGGCCGAGCCCGCCGCCGTGTCCAGCAGGCGCAGGGCGTCGGCCAGCCCGTCCTCCATGCCGGAGTGCAGGATGGTGTCCCGCACCGCCTCGGACGGGGCCCGCACCAGCAGCCGCAGCAGCGTGCCGCGGTCGTGCTCCAGGAACTCGGTCTCGTTGACGGTGGGCTCGGCACCGGTCCAGTCACCGGCCCCCTCGAACACCTCCGTGTTGACCAGCCGCCGCTGCGGCACCACCTCGCGGTACTCGCCGTGGAACGCCACCTCCATCCCGCCCGGGGTACGCATCGCGAAGCGCCACGCGCCGCCCACGCGCAGGTCGATCTCGCACACGGTCATCTCGCCGCGGTCGGCGTGCCACCAGCGGCGCACCAGCTCGGGCGTGGTCCAGGCGCGGTACACCGCGGCGGGCGCGGCCTCCAGGCGGCGCGTGATCAGGATCTCGGTGGCGCTGGGAAGCGTCAGCTCGGTGATTCCGTCGGCCATCATCGTTCCTCCTCCCGCAGCACGGCGTCCAGCGCGTCCAGCCGCCGCGTCCAGGTCTCGTGGTACGCCCCCACCCAGTCGTGGATGGGCCGAAGCGCGTCACCGTTGACGGTGTACACGTGGTGCCGGCCCCGGCGGTCCAGGCTGACCGCCCCCACCGCGCGCAGCACGCCCAGGTGCTTGGACACCTGCGGCTGCGCCAACCCCAGCGCGCCCACCAGGTCCCCCACCGAGCGTCCGCCCTGGCGCAGCGCGTCCAGGATGTCGCGGCGCCGCGCGTCGGCCACCGCGTTGAACACATCCGCCGTCGTCGCCTGCCGGGCCATGCCGGCAAGTATTTATTCCCATAACGGCATATGTCAACCGCGCCGGTTCAGGCGCCGCTGCTGCCGAAGCCCCCCGCCTCGCGGCCGTCGGACGCCGGGAGCCGATCGGTCTCCAGCACCGCACCGGTCCACACCGGTACCAGCACCAGCTGCGCCACCCGTTCCCCGGCCGCGATGTCCACGGGCTCATCGCCGTGGTTGACCAGCAGCACTCGCAGCTCCCCGCGGTAGCCCGCGTCGATGAGGCCGGGCGTGTTGGTGACGCTGACGCCCAGGCGCATGGCCATGCCCGAACGCGGCACCACCAGCCCCGCCCAGCCCTCGGGGATGGCCACCACCAGACCCGTGGGCACCACGCCGCGCGCGCCCGGCGCCAGGTGCAGCGCCGCGACGCCGACCAGGTCCAGTCCGGCGTCCCACGGGTGGGCGCGCCGCGGGACGACCGCCGCCGGGTGGACGCGCTGAACGGGAAGATCGTCCATGACGCCGCGATGATGCCATCCGGTCACTACCATTGCCCGCCGTGAGCACCCTCGCCCAGCGGCTTGCCGAACACACGCTCGCGCTGGTGGACATCCCGTCGGTGAGCCGGGACGAGGCCCGCGTGAACGCGCACGTGGCCGCCGCCATCCCACGGGGGCGTTCACCGAGCGGTACAACGACGGCGAGGCGATGTACTTCGCCACCCCGCGGACCCCCGGCCGGCCCCTGGTGCTGCTGGCCGGCCACACCGACACCGTGCCCCCGCAGGACAACCTGCCCGGGCGCATCGTGGACGGGCATGTGGAGGGGCTGGGGGCCACCGACATGAAGGGCGGCCTGGCGGTGATGCTGGGCATCGCCGAGTGGGTCGCGGCCCAGCGCCCCGACCTGGGCGTGGACCTGGGCCTGCTGTTCTTCTCCCGCGAGGAGCTGCCGGTCGCCGAGAGCCCGCTCCCCACGCCTTCGCCGCATGCCCGGAGCTGCACGAGGCGGAGTTCGCCGTGGTCCTGGAGCCCACCGACAACACCATCCAGGCCGGCTGCGTGGGGAACCTCAACGCCAGCCTCGTCTTCACCGGCGTCAGCGCGCATTCGGCGCGCCCGTGGACCGGGGACAACGCCATCGCCCGCGCGGTGCACGGGCTGCAGGCGCTGGTGGACACCCCGCCGCGCCACGTGGTGATCGACGGCCTGGAGTTCACCGAGGTGCTCAGCGTCACCCGCATCACCGGGGGCATCGCCGACAACGTCATCCCCGACCGGGTGGAGTGCCGCGTGAACTTCCGGTTCACGCCCGATCGCACCATGGACGAGGCGCAGGCACGCATGCGTGAGCTGGTGGGCGACTCGGGGGCGCTCGAGATCTCCAGCGTCAGCCCCTCCGGGGCCGTCTCCGTGACCGCCCCCCTGGCCCGCCGCCTGCGCGACGCGGGCGACTTCCGGGTGCTGCCCAAGCAGGCCTGGACACCGGTGGCGCAGTTCACCCAGGAGGGCATCCCCGCGGTCAACCTCGGTCCCGGATCCACCCGGTACGCGCACACCCGGGACGAGCGGGTGAGCATCGCCGAGCTGGAGCGCACCCACATCGCACTGCAACGCTTCCTGGTGGCCTCATGAGCATCCCCATCTCCCCCATCCTGCGCGACGTGGGCGACTACCCGTTCGTGCGACTGGACGCCGCCAAGGCGGCGGCCGTGCGCCGCGGCGTGCGCCTCATCGACTTCGGGGTGGGCGACCCGCGCGAACCCACCGACCCGGTGATCCGCCAGGCCCTGGTGGACGGGATCCGCGAGACCATGGAGTACCCCAAGGCGGTGGGGCTGCCCGAGCTGCGCCAGGCCGTGGCCGGGTGGGTGGACCGGCGGTTCGGCGTGCACCTGGACCCCGACACCGAGGTGATCCCCACCCTGGGCTCCAAGGAGGCCGTGTTCAGCCTGGCGCAGGTGGTGGTGGACCCGGGGGCCGGCAAGGACCTGGTCATCACCACGCAGCCCGGGTACCCGGTGACGGTGCGCGGCGCCCGGTTCGCCGGTGCACAGGTGCTGCAGCTGCCGCTGCACGAGTCCAACGGCTTCCTGCCCGATCTGGACGCCGTGGCGGAGCGCGACTGGCGGCGGGCGGCCATGGTGTGGGTGAACTACCCCAACAACCCCACCGGCGCCGTCGCACCCCCGGCGTTCTACGCGCGGCTGGCAGAGCTGGCCGAGCGCCACGGGGTGCTGATCGCCAGCGACGAGGCGTACTCGGAGCTGTACTTCGACGAACCGCCCTGCTCGGCCATCCAGGTGCCCCAGCGCGAGCAGGTGGCGGTGGTGAACACCCTCAGCAAGCGGTCGTCCATGACCGGCTACCGCTCCGGGTTCGTGGCCGGCGCGCCGCAGCTGATCACCGCCCTCAAGCGCTTCCGGCCCACCGTGGGCACCGCGCCGCAGGAGTTCGTGCAGCGGGCGGCCGTGGTGGCCTGGAACGACGAGCGTCACGTGCGCGAGGCGCGCGAGCGCTACCGCGCCAAGCGCGCCCTGATGACCGAGGCCATCACGTCGCGGGGACTCCGCATCGCCGGCAGCGTGGCCACCATGTACCTGTGGGTGGCCGTCCCCGACGGCGACACCGGCGAGGACATGGCCACGCGCCTGCTGGAGCACGGCATCGTGGTGGCCCCGGGGGCCTTCCTCGGGCCCGCGGGCGACCGCTTCGTCCGCTTCGCGCTGGTGCCCACCATCGACGACTGCCGCACCGCGGCCGAGATCCTCAAGGAGGTGCTGTGACCGACATGTCCGGCCTGGAGGCCGAGATCGCGCGGCTGTACGACCTGCCCGCCCAGGAGGCCGCCGCGGGACGTGAGGCGGTGGAGGAGGCCGTGCGGCTGCTGGACACCGGCGCCCTGCGGGTGGCCGAGCCCGCGGGCGAGGACTGGCGGGTGAACGAGTGGGCCAAGAAGGCCATCCTGCTGTACTTCCGGCTGCGCGTGAACGAACCCGTCGAGTTGGGCCCCTACACGTACTTCGACAAGGTGCCCGTCAAGCGCGTCACCCCGGAGATGGGCGTTCGCGTGGTGCCGCCGGCCGTCGCGCGGTACGGCTCATACCTGTCCCCCGGCGCGGTGCTGATGCCCGGGTACGTCAACATCGGGGCCTGGGTGGGCGAGGGCACCATGGTGGACACCTGGGCCACCGTGGGCTCGTGCGCGCAGATCGGGGCCGGGGTGCACCTGTCCGGCGGAGTGGGCATCGGCGGGGTGCTGGAACCGCCGCAGGCCAGCCCGGTGATCATCGAGGACGGCGCCTTCATCGGGTCGCGCTGCATCGTGGTGGAGGGCGCCCACGTGGGGGCCGGGGCCGTGCTGGGCGCCAACGTGGTGATCACCGCGTCCACGCCCATCATCGACGTCACCGGTGAGGAGCCCCAGGAGCACCGCGGCGTGGTGCCCCCGCGTTCGGTGGTGATCCCGGGCACGCGGCCCAAGGAGTACCCGGCCGGCACGTACCAGCTTCCGTGCGCGCTGATCATCGGCAAGCGCTCGGCGTCCACCGACACCAAGACCAGCCTCAACGACGCGCTGCGCAGCTACGGCGTGGCGGTGTGAACCCCGGCGCCGCGGTCCGCGGCGTCCAGGCGGGCCCGCAGCGCGGGTGAGGTGCGCCCGCTGAACACCTGCTCGGCGGGGCCGGTCATGGTGACGTCCATCTCGGCGTCCACCTCGATCACCAGATCGCCACCGGGGAGGTGCACGGTGACCGGGGAGGCCGTCTCCCCGGCCGTCACCGCGGCCACGGCGGCGGCGCACGCCCCCGTGCCGCAGGCCTGGGTGAGCCCCACGCCCCGCTCCCACACCCGCAGGGTGAGGGTGCCGTCACCCTCCACGCGCATGAACTCCACGTTGGTGCGCTGCGGGAAGCGCGGGTCCACCTCCACGGCGGGCCCCAGCGCGCCGGCCACCGCGTCGGGATCGGCGTGGCTGATGACCGCGTGCGGGTTGCCCATGGACACCTCGGTGAAGCGCACCTCGTCCCGGCCACCGCGGAGCACCTGCGTGGCGGCGCCGGCGGGCAGCACCGCCCGCCCCATCCGCACGCGCACCCGGCCGTCCGGGCACATGGTCACCCATGTGCGCGTGGCCCCCGTGAGCACCAGCCCGTCGTCCGGGAGGCGGCCGTCGGCGTGCAGGTACGCGGCCACGATGCGGATGCCGTTGCCGCAGTTCTCGGCCACGCTGCCATCGGCGTTCCACACCGTCATGCGCGGGTGCCCGCCGTCCCAGCCGATCTCCAGCACCCCGTCGGCGCCCACGCCCGTGTGCGGGTCGCACAGCACCACCGCCCGCGCCGCGGTCATCGCCCAGGGGAGCAGCGCGGCCTCCACCACCACGTGGTGGTTGCCGGTGCCCTGCCATTTCTGAAAGCGCATCCCGAACAGGCTAGCCGCCGGGGCGCTCCCGGTCACCTCAGGTGCGATCCGACGCCCAGGACAGCGGCACCCGCAGACCGCCCTGCAGCGCCCCCATCCACTCCCACAGCTGCCCCTCGGGCATGGGGCGCGCGATGAGGAAGCCCTGGGCGTGGGTGCAGCCGGCCTCGATCAGCATGACGCGCTGGCGCTCGGTCTCCAGCCCCTCGGCCACCACCGTCATTCCCAGCCCGCTGGCCATGGTGGTGACCATGCGGATGATCGAGATCTCGTTGGGGTCCGTGTCCATGGCGGCCACGTAGGAACGGTCGATCTTCACCACGTTCGCGGGGATGCGCCGCAGGTAGGTCAGCGATGAGTAGCCCGTGCCGAAGTCGTCCACCGACAGGCCCACGCCCATGGCCACCAGCTCCGCCAGCACCGCATCGACGTGCGCGTTGGCCTCGCCCAGCATGTAGCTCTCGGTGATCTCGATGTGCAGCAGCTCCGGGCGCACGCCTGCGCCGGCCAGCGCGGCCCGCACGTCGGCCACCAGGTCGGCCTGCATCACGTGCAGGCCCGAGATGTTGACGGCCACCCCGACGCCGGCCCCGGGCCGCCTGCGGTCCAGCTGGGCGGCCATCAGCGCGGCCTCGGTCAGCGCCCAGCGCCCGATCTCGATGACCAGCCCGCTCTCCTCGGCCACGGGGATGAACACCCCGGGCGAGATGGGTTCCCCGTCCGGCGGGAACCACCGGGCGAGCAGCTCGAAGTGGTCCACGCTGCCGTCGCTGAGCGACACGATGGGCTGGTAGTAGGCGGTGAACTCGCCGCCGGCGATGGCGCCGTGCAGCCGGGCCTCGACCGCCACCCGCTCCCGCACCTCGTCCTGCATCTCGGCGTGGTAGCGACACACGCGCCCCCGGCCGGTGTGCTTGGCGCGGTACATCGCCAGGTCGGCCTGACGGATGAGCTCCTCGGGGTCGACCGCGTCCTCGGTGACCACCACCCCGATGCTGGCCGACACGTACCCGTTGCCGCCGCCAAGGCGGTACGGCTGCTCGAGCGTCTCGATGACCCGGGTGGCGAACTGGTCCACCTCGGGACCGTCCTCGTCCACGCGGCACGCGATGACGAACTCATCCCCGCCCAGGCGGGCCACCAGATCCTCCACCCGCACGCTCGCAACGAGGCGGCGCGCAACCTGGCGCAGCAGCTCGTCGCCGTGGCGGTGCCCGAGGGCGTCGTTGACCTGCTTGAACCGGTCGAGGTCGAGGAACATCAGCGCCAGAGGCCTCCCGGAGTGCTCCTCGGCCGTCTCCAGCAGCTCACGGCGCAGGCCCGTGCGGTTCGGCAGGCCGGTCAGCGGGTCGTGCAGGGCGTCCCACTCCAGGCGGTCCTCGAGGCGCTTGCGCTCGGTGATGTCGCGGGCGAACACCATGGTGCGGTCGCCGGCGGCACCGCTGACGTGACGCACCGTCACCAGCACGTCCTGCGGCTCGGCCCCGGGGGGCCCGACGCGGCATTCCAGTTCGGTGACGGGCACGGGCATCCCGTCGCCGGGCAGCTCCAGCCCCTGCCAGACCAGGTGGTCGTCCAGCCGTCCACCGGTGATGTCACCCGCCTGACGCCCGTCCAGCTGCTGCGCGGTGGGGTTCAGCGACACCACGCGGCCGTCCTCGTCGAGCGTCCAGATGGCCTCCACCGCGTTGGCCACGGTGAGGCGGGCCACCTCCTCGCTGGTGCGGAGCGCCCCGGTGATCCCCGCCAGCCGGGCCACCGAGCGGGCCACGGCCTCGCCGATGCGCCCTGGCAGCTCGATCGCGCCCGAGGCGGGCTCGCCGTCGGCCAGCGTGTCCACCTGCTCCTGCAGGATGGCCAGTGTGGCGCTCATCTGGTTGAACGCGACGGCCAGCACGGCGGTCTCGTCGCGGCCCTGCACCGGCAGCGGCTCGACGCGCAGGTCGCCAGCGCCGATGGCCTCCGCCTGCCGCGCAAGGCGGCGCAGGCCACGGGTGATGGTGCGCACCATTCCCGCCCCGAGCAGCAGCGACAGCACCGTCAGCGACATCGCCACGGCCACCGCCAGGCGGAAGGCGCCGCTGGCCTGGGATTCGGCCTTCGCCGCCTGGTCCTGCAACCGCGCCGCGATGCGGTCCTGCAGCGACCCGAGGGCCGATTGCCGGTTCAGCACCGTCATGATGGCCGTCAGGATGGCGGGGTGCCGTCCCGCCACGGCCTCGGCCTGGAAGGCGTTCCAGGCGGCACGCTCACGCCAGTCGCCCAGCAGCACCCGGTCGCCCGCCGTGAGCCTGCGCAGCGTGAACCGCTCCATGGTGCGGCACTGCGTGCTCCAGCGGTCCACCGAGAGGGTGGACAGGGGCCGGTGCGAGCTCGCCTTCCGGAGCGTCAGCACGGCCTCCCACATGCACGCCGCCCGCAGGTCGGCCAGGTCCACCAGCACCGAGGCGCCCTGCACCAGCTCCAGGTCGCCCGCGTCGTCGGTGAGGCTGGTGACGTTCCGGCGCACACGTGACGCCGCGTCCCGGAAGGTGTCGAGGTTGCGGGCGGTGTAGAACCGCGGCTTGGTGGGGTCGGTCCTGGTGGCCGCGAGCACGCCGTCGATGGCGGCCACGGTGGAGTCGATGATGGACCGCTCGCGGGGAGTGGCGGTGCCACGCATGCCGAGGAGCGCAGCACGCGAGGTGCGCTCCTCGTCCATGACGTCCTTGAACTTCTGGGCCACCAGGCCCGTGATGGGCCCCAGCACCTCGGGACCACCGGCGGCGGCCACGGGTCGCGCCTCGCTGTAGAGCAGATCCAGGGTGCGCAGCGCCCGGATGGTCTCCACCACCAGGTCGATCTGGCGGCGGGCGTGCGCCGAGTCCCTGGCCGCCGACCGGCGGTCCACCGCCCACAGGCTGGCGAACACCGCCATTCCCACAAGCGGCACCAGCAGGACGGCGAACAGGCGCGCGCGCAGGGAGACGTGACCGAGGATCCGACCCATCAGCCGAGTATCGGCATGCGCGGGTTCGGCGTTGATGCGCGCGGCACCCCCGATTCACCGTGATCCCGTCGTCCCGGCGCGGGCCGGGGTCGCGGTGCCGTCCACCGCGGCGCGACGCGGCCTCAGGCGACGCCGCGCGCGTCGGCCCATGCGTTCAGCAGGCGGGCCAGCGCCTCCCGGGGCGGCGCATCGTCCAGCTCCAGCCGCACGGCCTCCGGCCAGCGGGCCAGCCACTGCATCTGGCGGCGGGCCAGACGGCGCGTGCGCGCGCACAGCAGCTCCGGGAGGGCCTCGGGAGCCACCTCCCCGCGGCGCATGCCCGCCACCTCCGCCGCGCCGATGATCTGCAGCGGCTCGCGGCGCACCCCCGGGGTGTCGAGGGCCCGTTCCAGCTCGGCCACCAGCCCCTCGTCCAGCTCCCGTCGCACCCGCGTGGCGATCAGCGCGTGCAGCCGCTCCCGCGGCCGCGTCACCGCCACCAGCAGCGTGGGCCGGCGCATCGAGCCGTCCCAGAGTCGCGGCCCGCCCCCGGACGCGCCGGCACGGGCCAGCTCCAGGGCGCGCACCAGCCGGCGTGGATTGGCCGTGTCCACCCGGGCGCACGCATCCGGGTCGAGACGGCGCAGCTCGTCGCGCGCCGCGTCCGGGTCGGCGGCAACCAGCGCCTCCGCCCAGTCGCGCGTGGCCGCGTCCGGCGGGTCGGGGAACTCCAGGTCGGCCAGCGCGGCCCGCAGGTACAGGCCGGTGCCGCCGGTCACCACGGGCACGCGCCCGCGCCTCAGGATGTCGTCCACCGCGGCATGCGCCCGTACCGCGAAGTCCGCCGCGGAGGAGGCCTGGGTCAGCTCCAGGTCACCCACCAGGTGGTACGGCACCTCCGCCAGCTCCGGCGGCCGGGGGCTGTCCGCGGCGATCTCCAGGCCGCGATAGCGCTGGAACGGGTCGCACACCACGATCTCGCCGTCCAGCGCGGCGGCGGCCGCGTGCGCCAGCGCGCTCTTGCCCGCCGCGGTGGGCCCGAAGATGGCCAGGACCCGTGCCGGTGACGCGCCCACCACGGGGGCCGGGCTCAGCGCGCGGCGGCGGCCACCCGCACCTGCTGCCCGGTGAGGGTGGTGGAGGTGGCCTGGGTCACCTCCACGTCCACCAGGGTGCCCGGTGCGGCATCGCCGGTGAAGTTGACGGTGATGTTCTGGCTGAGCCGTCCCCGCAGCCGCGTGGGGTCGGTGCGGGACGGGCCCTCCACCAGCACCTCCCCGGTGGTGCCCACGAAGCGCGCCGCGCGCGTGCGCGCCATGTCCTGCACCACCTCCACCAGCGCCTGGATGCGCTCGCGCTTGACCTCCGGCGACACGTCGTCGTCCATCCGCTCGGCGGCCTCGGTGCCGGGTCGCGGTGAGTACACGAACGTGTAGGCCCCGTCGTACGCCGCCTCCCGCACCAGCGAGAGCGTCTCGGCGAAGTCCTCGTCGGTCTCCCCGGGGAAGCCCACGATGATGTCGGTGGTGAGCGAGATGTCGGGGATCGCCTCCCGCAGCCGGTGCACCAGCTCCATGTAGCGCGCGCGGCTGTAGGTGCGCCGCATGCGCTTGAGCACCCGCGTGCTCCCGGACTGCGCCGGGAGGTGCAGGTGCCGGCACACCTCCGGCGTCTCCGCCATGGCGGCGATGACGTCCTCGCGCATGTCCTTGGGGTGCGGGCTGGTGTACCGCACCCGCGCAATCCCCTCCACCGCCGCCACGGCCCGCAGCAGCTCGGCGAACGTGGCCCGGTCGTCGCGTGGGATGTCGCGGCCGTACGCGTTGACGTTCTGCCCCAGCAGGGTCACCTCGCGGACGCCGTCAGCCGCCAGCGCCCGGACCTCCGACACGATGTCACCGGGGGTGCGGCTGCGCTCTCGCCCCCGCACGGCGGGCACGATGCAGTAGGCGCACACGCAGTTGCAGCCCACCGAGATCTGCACCCACGCCTGGTGCGGCCGGTCCCGCTTTGCGGGCAGCGTTCCGGAGAACGCCCCGTCGAAGCTGAACGCGCCCACCGCGTCGATGCGCTCCCGGGCGATGAGTTCCCCGAGACGCGACACCTCACCCGGCCCGAAGGCGATGTCCACGAAGGGGTAGCGCTGGAACACCAGCTCCTTCTGCGCCTGCGCCCAGCATCCGCCCACGGCAACCACCACGTCGGGCCGTTCGCGCTTCACCCGGTGCGCGTCACCCAGGTTGCCGGTGAAGCGGTCGTCGGCGCTGCCCCGGATGGTGCAGGTGTTGAACAGGATGAGGTCGGCGTCATCCCGGGTGTCGGCCTCGCGATAGCCGATGGCCTCCAGCAACCCCCGCATCCGCTCGGAGTCGTGGTCGTTCATCTGGCAGCCGAAGCTGGTGAGGTGGTAGCGCACGCGGCCATCATAGATGGCCTGCTTTTCACAGGGTTGGCCTCTGACGCGGACGTTCCGGATGGCGGGTCCGGATCGTCTTGCGTGACCACAGCGCCCTTGCGGGCTGCGCGGAACCGAGTCGAACCTCCCCATCCGTGGGTCGGGGGGATTCACACCCTCCACCATCCCCAATCAGGGGCCCTCGGGCACCCCGGGAGGCGGAGACCTCGACATGAGTGGTGGGACCCGCCGAGGGCGGGTCCCGGTCCCCGGAAGCAGCTGAGAGCGTCCGGGCGCCTAGCCCCTCGTCAATGCCTCCGCGCTCTCCTCGACGTCCTCCAGCACCTCGCCCGTCTCCGGGTCGACGCGCAGGTCGGGCGTGGGGATGAGCCCCGCCTGCATGCGGATCTGGTGGTCGACCTGCTCGGCCACGTCCGGGTGCTCCCGCAGGAACGCGCGCGCGGCGTTGCGTCCCTGGCCCAACCGCTCCTCGCCGTACGAGAAGTAGGCGCCGCTCTTGGTGAGGATGCCCTGTTCGACGCCGAGGTCGATGAGGTTGCCCTCATACGAGATGCCCTCGCCGTAGATGATGTCGAACTCGGCCTGCCGGAACGGCGGGGCCACCTTGTTCTTGACCACCTTGACGCGGACGCGGTTGCCGATGCTCTCGGTGCCCTCCTTGAGGGTCTCGATGCGGCGGATGTCCAGGCGCACGGACGCATAGAACTTGAGGGCGCGGCCACCGGGGGTGGTCTCCGGCGAGCCGAACATCACGCCGATCTTCTCGCGCAGCTGGTTGGTGAAGATGCAGATGGTGCCCGCGCGGTTGAGCGTGCCTGCCAGCTTGCGCAGCGCCTGCGACATGAGCCGGGCCTGTGCGCCCACCTGGTGGTCCCCCATCTCCCCCTCGATCTCCGCCTTCGGCACGAGCGCCGCCACGGAGTCGATGGCCACGATGTCGAGCGCCCCGGAGCGCACCAGCAGGTCCGCGATCTCGAGCGCCTGCTCGCCGTGGTCGGGCTGGGACACCAGCAGCTCGTCGACGTTGACGCCGATGCGCCGGGCGTAGGTGGGGTCCATCGAGTGCTCGGCGTCGATGAAGGCGGCCATCCCGCCGGCCTTCTGCGCCTGGGCGATGAGGTGGTACAGCAGGGTGGTCTTTCCGGAGCTCTCCGGTCCGTACACCTCGACGATGCGCCCCTTGGGCACTCCCCCGATACCGAGGGCCAGGTCGAGTGCCAGCGCTCCCGTGGAGATGACGCCGGTTTCCAGCATGCTGTGGGCGTCGCCCATCCGCATGATGGACCCCTTGCCGAACTGCCGCTCGATCTGCGCGAGGGCGGCGCCGAGGGCCTGATCCTTCTCCACGATGGGCCTCCTGGGAACGTGGTGCGTTGGTGGCGTCGAGTGTACGACGTGCCGCGGTCGAAAGCGAACGCATGTTCGCAGGCCCGCCGGACGTCACGCCGTCAGTGTCCCCCACCGCCCGCGCCGGAAGCGTGTCGCCGTGTGACGACGCTCACACCGGTGCGTCACCGGAGGGCACCTCCGGCACGTGCACCCGCAGCAGGTGCAGGGCCACCGCCGTGGCCTGCGACCGGATGCGGTCGCGCGACCCGCGCAGCAGGTGGTGGCGCACCTCGTCCACCCCGGGGCCGGCGACGCCCACGTACACCGTCCCCACCGGCTTCTCCGCCGTGCCCCCGTCCGGCCCGGCGATGCCGGTGATGGACAGACCCCAGTCGGCGCCCAGCCGTTCACGCACGCCCTGCGCCATGGCGGTCGCGCACTCCGCCGACACCGCGCCGTGGGCGTCCAGCAGCTCCTGGGGCACGCCGAGCTGATCGCGCTTGACCGCGTTGGCGTAGCTGAGGACGCCGCCCAGGAACCAGGCGGACGCCCCGGCCAGCTCGGTGAGGCGTGCACCCACCATGCCCGCGGTGCACGACTCGGCCACCGCCAGGGTGTGCCCCGCCGCCACCAGACGGCCGCCCAGCACCTGCACCAGGGTGGACCCGTCCTCGCTGTACAGCGAGGCCCCGAACCGGTCGCGCAGGGCGTGGGTGAGCGCCGCGGCGGCCCCGGGCGCGCCGGCGTCGGCCACCGTCACCTCCAGCTCGCCGTAGCGGGCGCAGATGCCCACCCGGGCCCCGGCCACCACCGCCGGGTCGAGGTCGCGCAGCGCCTCGATCATCTGGGTCTCCACCACCCCGCCCAGGCGCAGCACCCTGCGGCCCTCGGCGCGCCCCGCCAGCAGCGCCCGCACGTCGGGGTCCTCGGTGGCGGCGCGCTCCCACATGGGCTGCAGCTCGACGGGCGGCCCCGGCAGCACCACCACCAGCGACGCGCCGGCGCGCAGCACGCACCCGGGCGCCGTGCCCACCGGGGGCAGCACCCGCGCGCCCTCGGGGAGGGTGGCCTGCTTGCGGTTGGCCTCGGCGCGCACCGCGGGGTCCACGGCCCATCCCGGCACCCGCAGCGCCGCCACGCTGGCCTCCACCATCACCAGCGCCTCGGGGTCGAGCCGGTACCCGGCGCCCACCGCGGCCGCCACGGCCTCCATGGTGAGATCGTCATGGGTGCCGCCCAGCCCGCCGGTGACCAGCACCAGCTCGATGCCCTCCGCGATGCGACCCGCCACCGCGGCGCCGATGCGGGGCAGCTCGTCCGGCACCACCTCGATGCCGTGGGGCACCACGCCCCGCGACTCCAGCCACGCGCACAGGTGCGCCGCGTTCGCCTCGGCCACGCGCCCGTGCAGCACCTCGTCGCCGGTGACCACCACGGCGGCGCGCACCACGCGCGGTGCCGCCGGATCAGCCGCTTGGCACCAGCCCGCGACGGCTGACCTGGTACGAGGCGTTGGCGCCGGTGAGCGGCGTGTGCTTGCCGTTCACCGTCACCCGCAGACCCACGGCGTTGGCGGTGGTGAACCACAGCGACTGATCGACGTTGAACGTCTTCGTGGAGCCCGCGCCGAGCACCTGGTAATACACCCGCCGCCCGGCCTTGTTGCGGGCGTGCACCTCCAGCCAGGCCCCCGTGGTGCCCAGCCCGGTGAAGGTGACGCGCACGGGCACGGGACGCTCGGACGTGGCCAGCTTGGGGTCGGTGGCCGGCACCGTGTCCGGCTTGGTGGACGTGGTGGGCGTGAACGGCGGCGGCGTCTGCCGGTTGCCCGCGCCCAGCTGGATCAGCAGCCCAACGCCCAGCACGCCGCCGATGGCCAGCCACAGGAGCTGGGCCTCGGTGCGCCGCCGGTTGCCCGGTGTGGGACCCGCCCGCCGGGCGCTGGCCCGGGTGCGACGCCGGCCGGGTGCCGCGGGCGCGGCGGCCGGTGCACCGGGCGTGCGGCCCCAGCGGTCGTGGTCGATGGGATCATGGTTTCCGAACCGCGACTCGTACTCGTCGATGACCAGCTGGCCGTCCAGTTCCAGGAAGTCGGCGTAGCTGCGCAGGAACCCGCGGACATACGCGGGCGACGGGAGCAGGTCGAAGTGTTCGTCCTCCAGCGCCCGGAGGTACTTCGTCCTGATCTTGGTCGCGACCTCGCAGTCGGCGATGTCGAGGCCGCGCCGCAGCCGGGCCTCGCGAAGGGTGTTCCCGATCTCGAACATACGAAAATGGCCCATATGGAGGACAAACGGGCTGGCCAACCCTAGCCAGGGGTTCCGCCACGTGCAACTTCCGGCAACTCAGGCGGCGGTGTACCTACGAAAATGCGTCGGTATCCGGTTCCTCGTCGGTGATTTGCGCATCCTCGGCGTCCGCGGGTGGCGTGCCGCTGCCACCGGCCCGTGACAGCAGGCGCGGCAGGTCGCCGGAGCCCACCAGCACCGACCTGGGCTTCGAGCCCTCGTGCCCCGACACCACGCCCATGCGCTCCATCATGTCCACCAGGCGCCCGGCGCGGGCGTACCCCACGCCCAGCCGCCGCTGCAGCAGCGACACCGACGCGGTGCCCTGCTGCACCACCAGCTCGATGGAACGCGCCAGCATCTCGTCGGCCTCGGGGTCGGGCTCGGCCTCGGCGGCGTCCGGGGGCCGCTCCAGCAGCTCCTGGCGCATCTCGGGCCGGCCCTGGGTGCGCCAGTGCCCCGTGATGGCCTCGATCTCCTCCTCGCTGACGTAGGCCCCCTGCAGCCGCTGCAGGCGGCTGGTGCCCACGGGTCGGAACAGCATGTCGCCGCTGCCCAGCAGGCTCTCCGCGCCGCCGGCGTCGAGGATCACGCGGGAGTCCACCTGGGAGGACACGGCGAAGGCCACCCGGGAAGGCACGTTGGCCTTGATCATGCCCGTGATGACGTCGGCCGACGGCCGCTGCGTGGCCAGCACAAGGTGGATGCCCACGGCGCGGCTCTTCTGGGCCAGGCGGATGATGGCGTCCTCCACCTCGGCGGGGGAGGTCATCATGAGGTCTGCCAGCTCGTCGATGAGCACCAGCACCGTCGGCATGGGCGGCTGCCCGGCGCGGGCCCGCACCTCGTTCCAGTCGCGCAGGTTGCGCGCACGGGCCAGCCCCATCAGCTCGTAGCGGGTCTCCATCTCGCGCACGATGTTCATGAGCACCGCCGAGGCGTCGCGCATGTTGGTGACCACGGGGGTCAGCAGGTGCGGGATGGACTCGTAGTGGTTGAGCTCCACCTTCTTGGGGTCGATCAGGATCATCCGCAGCTCGTTGGGGCTGGAGCGCAACAGCAGCGAGGCCAGCAGCACGTTGAGGCACACGCTCTTGCCGGTGCCCGTCGAGCCCGCGATCAGCAGGTGCGGCATGCGGGCCAGGTCCACGTAGACCGGCTTGCCGGAGATGTCCAGGCCCAGCCAGGCCATGAGCGGGCCCGAGTTGGGCGGGAACTCGCGGTAGATGTCACCCAGTGTGATCAGCGTGGCCTCGGGGTTGGGCACCTCCACCCCCACCGCCTGCTTGCCCGGGATGGGCGCCAGGATGCGCAGTTCCTCACGTGCCGCCAGGGCGTATGCGAGGTCGTCGCGCAGCGCCGAGATGCGCCCCACCTTGGTGCCGGGGGCCAGCTGCAGCTCGTAGCGGGTGACGCGCGGACCGGACACCGCGCCCACCACGCTGGCGGTGATGCCGAAGTGCCCCAGCGTCTCCTCCAGGCGCCGCGAGGTCTCCGTGATCACCGTCTGGGGAACGCGGCCCGGGCCGGAGCTGCGGCGCAGCAGGCGGGCGCTGGGAGTGCGGTAGGCGCGGCGGCCGTCCACGGGCAGGCGCTGCTGCGCGGGGCCCGTGGCCGCGGGGGGTTCCGGCGCCGGGGGCGCCTCCTCCACCTCCTCGTCCTCGGCATCCTCCTCGTGGGTCTCGTCCATCGGGGGCGGCGGCGGGGGGTGCGGTTCGGCGTGGTGGTCCACGGCGTCGTGATCCGCCTCGTCACCCAGTGCGGGTGAGGGCGGCATGTGGGAGGGCTCCTCGAACAGGTCGGGGAAGTGGTCGGCACCGTCCACCAGGGGGCGCGACCCGCCGGTGGACCGGCGGCGCACGCCGATGACGGCCACCGTGCCGCCGTCGGTGTCCAGCGCGGTGCGCACGTGGCGGCGCATGGCCTGGCCGCCACGGATGGCGGTGAGGGTTGCGCTGCTGACCCCGCGGCCCACGGTGCGCCCCGCCACGGCCGCGCCCGTTCCGGACCGGCGCAGGACGTGACCCAGGGAGGCCCCGGACACCAGCACCAGCGCCCCCAGCATGCCGAGGCCCACCACCAGGGCCGTGCCGATGCCGCCGACGCTGTTGCCCAGCAGGCACCACACCGTCTCGCCCACCACGCCGCCGCGGCCGCGCATCACCTGGGGGTCGAACCAGCCCCGGTGGGTCATGCCGCCCAGCCCGAAGCTGCCGGCGGCCAGGGCGGTGCAGATGCTGAGGGCGCCCACGGCGGCACCCACGCGCATGGGCGCGGAGCGCAGCAGGTCGTGGTCCAGCACCAGCAGCACGCCCACCGCGATCAGCAGCAGCGGCGCCAGCATGGTGAGGCGGCCCACCAGCAGCCGCACGCCCAGCTCCAGCCAGCGACCCAGCGGACCCGCGCCCACGCCCAGGTACACCTGCGCGCCCAGGAACGCACCCAGGCCCACAAGGCCCACGCCCACCATCTCGCGCTGCTGGTGCGGGCGGATGGGTGCCTTCTTCGCCGCGGAGCGCGCGGGTGCGGCCCGGCGGCGGGCGGGTTTGCGATGACGAGCCAGCTGGGTACCCAAGAAGTCACGGCCTCCCGCGGACACGGGCCGCCCCGTGCGGGCGCCCAATCCCGTAGTCATTGTTGGCCGGCCGCGTCCCGGTTCCTGCCCGGGACAGGTAGCGTGCATTGCACTTCCGGCCCACGAACTGCGCCGTGTCAGTGAGGAGACGACCCCATGGCCTTCGAGCTTCCCCCCCTGCCGTATGCCTTCGACGCCCTCGAGCCGCACATCGATGCGCGCACGATGGAGATCCACCACGACAAGCACCACAAGACCTACGTGGACAACGCCAACGCCGCGCTGGCCGGCACCCCGCTGGAGAACGCGTCGGTGGAGGAGGTGCTGCGCAACCTGTCCAGCCTCCCGGCCGACAAGCAGGGCCCGGTGCGCAACAACGCGGGCGGCCACGCCAACCACACCCTGTTCTGGAAGGTGATGGGCCCGGGTGGCGGCGGTGATCCCACGGGCGCCCTCGCGGAGGCCGTGAACACGGCCTTCGGCGGCGCGGATCAGCTGCGCGAGAAGATGACCACCGCGGGCACGGGGCGCTTCGGCTCCGGCTGGTCGTGGCTGGTCTGGAACGGGTCGGGCCTGGAGGTCACCTCCACACCCAACCAGGACTCACCGCTGCTGGACGGCAACGTGCCGCTGCTGGGGATCGACGTGTGGGAGCACGCCTACTACCTCAACTACCAGAACCGGCGTCCGGACTACCTCAAGGCGTTCTGGAACGTCGTGAACTGGGACGAGGTGGCACGCAACTACGAGGCCGCGCGCTCGTAGGGATCCCGCGTGGGCTGCCCCGTCCGCCGGGCGGGCAGCCCACCGGTGCGCAGTGCCGAGCCCGGCATGGGCCTGGCGAACAGCCAACCCTGCCCGCAGTCGCATTCCAGCTCCAGCAGCGCCGCGCGCTGCTCGGGCCGCTCGACGCCCTCGGCCACCACCATGAGGTTGAGGGTGCGCCCCAGGTGCACCACGGCCTGCACGATGTCGCGCGCCTGGCGGTCGCGGTCGATGTGCTGCACCAGCATCCGGTCGAGCTTCATGATGTCCACCGGCAGGTGCCGCAGCCGGGCCAGGTTGGAGTGCCCGGTGCCGAAGTCGTCGATGGCGATGCGCACGCCCGCCGCACGCAGCATGCTGAGGGTGCGCAGCATCCGCTCCGGCTCCTGTGACAGGGCCTCCTCGGTGACCTCCAGGATGAGCCCCCGGGGCGGCACCACGGCCTCCTGCAGGATCGTCAGCACCGCCTCGGCCATGTGGGGCTCGGCGATGGTGCCGGGCGACACGTTCACCCACATGCAGTCGGCCGCGGTGCCCGCGTGGGTGAGCACGCGCCCCAGCTCGGCACAGGCCCGCCCGATCACCCAGCGGTCGAGGGCCGGTCCCAGGCCCAGCTCCTGGGCGCGCGGCACGAACTCGGCGGGGGGCACCACCCCCGTGGGCCGCGGCCAGCGCACCAGGGCCTCGAAGCCCAGCGGTTCGCCGGAGGCCAGGTGCACGATGGGCTGGTATTCCAGGGCCAGGCGCCCCGCCTCCACGTCGCGGCGCAGCGCCGTGGCGGCCGTGAGCCGCGCGCCCGCCTGCTCGCGGATGTCGTCGCTGTGCACCACGTACCGCCGGCGACCCGTGCCCTTGGCGCGGTACATGGCCGCGTCGGCGTCGCGCACCATCGACTCCGGCGTGGAGGCGTCGTCGTTGAGCGCGATGCCGATGCTGACGCTGACGAACGCCTCGGACTCCCCCACGGTCACCGGATCGGCCAGGGCGTTCTGGAGGCGGCCGGCGACGGCCTCCGCCTCGCGCGGCGACTCCACCGGGGTGCAGACGATGACGAACTCGTCGCCGCCGAACCGGGCCAGCAGGTCGGTGGGGCGCACGGCGCCGGCGAACCGCTGGGCCACCACCGCCAGCAGCCGGTCGCCCGCGGCGTGCCCGAGCTCGTCGTTGACCGACTTGAACTCGTCGAGGTCGCAGAACAGCACGGCCACCTGGCCGGGCCCGCGGGTGTCCAGCTCGTGCGCCAGGCGCTCCTGGAACCTGATGCGGTTGGGCAACTCGGTGAGCGCGTCGCGTCGCGCCTGGCTGGCCAGCTGCGCCTCCACGCCCTCCCGGCGGCGGATGTCGGCCGCCAGGGTGTGCGACATGCGGTCGAAGGCGGCGGACAGCACCCCCACCTCGTCCCGGCTGGGATCGTCGATGCGCACGTGCAGGTCGCCCCGGCTGATGGATGTGGCGGCCGCCGTGATCCTCCGCAGCCGCCGGTTGAGCGGCGTCCACACCGCCAGGAGGGTGATGATGAGCACCCCCAGCGAGGACAGCACGCTCAGCACCGTTGCCAGCTGGACGCGGCCGGCCACGGCGAAGGCCTCCGACTGGTCCACCTTCTCCACCAGCCGCCACGGCGTGTTGTCCAGCAGCCGCACGGCCACCATCACCTGGTGGTTGCGGTCGTCGGAGAGGCCCGCTGCGCTCACCGACGCCCGGGCGCGCACGGCCAGCACCGCGGCCGCGTCGCCCCGCTCCTTGGGCACCACCAGGCGGAAGGCCGCATCGCCCCGGAAACGCGTGGCGGTGATGAACTGTGCGTCCCCCCGGCCGGTGCGCTGCACCAGATGCCCGTCGAACGTGCTGCCGGTCTGCCCCTGCAGCACCTTCGCGATGGGCGCGAGGTCGAACTCGGCCACCACCACGGCCACGGAGCGTCCGGTGGCGTCGGTCAGCGGGATGGCCTCCAGGAACCGGCCCCCGTCGGGGGCGCGGTAGGCCGGGCCCGCCACCCAGTGGCCCCGCGTGGCGGCGCTGCGCACCAGCGCCCGCGCCATCCCCGTGCCGCCGCCGCACCGCACCTTCCCCACCTGCACGCCCGAGGGCAGGAAGAACATGAGGCACTCGGTGTCGGCGCTGTTGAGGCCCGGCAGGCCGGCCTCCACCGCGCTGCGGAACGCGGCGGTGCCGCCCCGCGCGCCGATGACGGCCACGCGCAGCGGGTCGGTGGCGGCCACCACCTGGCGGTCACGGCCGGCCAGCGCCTCCTCCAGGCGCGCGGCCTCCAGATCGGCCACCACGTTGAGGTTGGCGCGTGCCTGCGATCGGACCTGACGGGTGCTGTACACCACCACGCCCACCCCGATGAGGGCGAGCACCAGCGCGCTGGCCGCGACGGCCAGCAGCAACTTCGCCTGATGCTCAGGCGGGCACCACCGTGGGCACGCGGGGGCATGTGGCGGCATGCTAGCCCCGAGTGCGTGAAGCCGGAAATGGCGCGGGACGCGCCGGTGCGGCTACACCTCCACGATGACGGGCAGCACCATGGGGCGCTGGCCGGTGCGCTTGCGCAGCAGCGCCGCCACGGCGTCGTGCAGGCGGTGCTGCAGCACGCCGATCTCGGTGACCCGCTGCACCGCCGACTCGCTGAGGCTGGTCTCGATGACCAGGAGGGTCTCCTCCATCACCTCCGGGTCGTCACCGGCGGAGAAGCCGCGGGTGATCACCTCGGCGGGGCCGATGGGCTCGCCGGTGTCGGCCTCCACGCTGGCAACGATCACCACCACGCCGTCGTCGGCCAGGTGGCGCCGGTCGCGCAGCACCTCGTCGGCCACGTCCCCCACCCCGAGCCCGTCCACGTAGCTGACGCCGGCGGTGACGTGGTCGGCCACCTCGGCGTGCGCCGCGGACACCTCCAGCACGTCGCCGTTGTCCAGCCGGAAGATGCGGTCGCCCGGGACGCCCACCGACATGGCCAGGTCCGCATGTGCGCGCAGGTGGCGCGGCTCACCGTGGATGGGCGCGAAGAACCGCGGGCGGATGAGGTTGAGCATCCACAGCAGGTCGGCCGAGGTGCCGTGGCCCGACACGTGGATGCGCGGGTTGCTGCCGGCGGTGATGAACCGGGCACCCAGCCGCACCACGCGGTTGATGGTGTCGTTGACCGCCAGCTCGTTGCCGGGAACCGTGCGCGAGCTGTACACCACGGTGTCGGTGGCCCGGATCTGGATCTGGTGGTGCTCGCCGCGCGCCATCCGCGACAGCGCGGCCAGGTACTCGCCCTGGCTGCCGGTGCAGATGATCACCTGCTCGTCGTCCCGGTACTCGTCCAGGTCCTTCAGCCGCACCAGGGTCTGCGGCGGCACCCGCAGCATCCCGAGGTTGGTGGCGATGCCCACGTTGCGCGACAGGGACCGGCCGATGAGCACCACCACGCGACCGTCCTCGTAGGCGGCCTCCATGATCTGCTGCACCCGGTGGATGTGGGACGAGAACGTGGTGATGACCACCCGTCCGGGGGCGGTGGCCAGCACGCGGCGCAGCTCCTGCCCCACCGACGACTCGTTCTGGGCCTCGGGGGGCTCCTCCGCGTTGGTGGAGTCGGCCAGCAGCAGCAGCACGCCGGCATCGCCCAGGCGCGCGAGGGCGGGGACGTCGGTGCGCGGGGCACCGGCCACCGGCGTGTGGTCGAACTTGAAGTCGCCCGTGTGGAACACCGTGCCGTGCACGGTGTGCAGCGCCACCGCCAGGCAGTCGGGGATGCTGTGGGTGAGCCGCACGAATTCCGTTTTGAACGGCCCCAGCTGCGGACCCTCGCCGGGTTCGGCCTCGATGAGGGTGACCTTGTCGGTGAGGCGGTGCTCGTCCAGCTTGGCCCGCACCAGCCCGAGCGCGAACTTGGGACCCAGGATGGTGAGCTTGCCCAGCGCCCGCACCAGGTACGGCACGCCGCCGATGTGGTCCTCGTGACCGTGGGTGAGGATGAGCGCCTCCACCCGGTCGGCGCGGTCCTCGACGTAGCTGAAGTCGGGCAGCACCAGGTCGACGCCCAGCTGGTCGTGCTTGGGGAAGGTCACGCCGCAGTCCACGATGACCATGCGGTCATCAAGCTCCACCACGTACATGTTGCGGCCGATCTCACCGGTGCCACCCAGGGGGATGACGCGGATCGGCGTGGTCGCGAGCGTGCTTCCGGTCAACTCCAAAACGGCTCCAGGGGCGCGGCGGACGGGGGCGTGGGACGAGGGAACGCTATCGCGTGCTGAGGACGCCGGCAGGGGCCAGCAGCGCCTGCAGCGCATCCCGCTCGGCCCGGGTGGCCTCCACCAGCGGCAACCGGACGCGCGCGGACGGGATGAGACCCACCATCTCCAGGGCCGCCTTGATGAGGATGGGGTTGGCCGTGACGAAGAGGCCCGCGATGAGGTCTCGCAGCGCGGCGTCCAGGCGGCGCGCCTCACCCAGGTTGCCGTGGCGGACGGCGGACACCATGGCCCCCATCTGCTCGCCCACCAGGTGGGACGCCACCGAGATGACCCCCTCGCCGCCCAGCTCGGCGACGGCCAGCGTAAGGTCGTCGTTGCCGGCCCACACCGCCCGGTCGGTGCGGGTGGCGATCTCCCGCAGCTCGTCCAGGTCGTCGTGCGCCTGCTTGACGCCCACGATGTTGGGGATCTCGCTGAGCTCCGCCAGGAGGCCCGGGTCGAGGTTGAGCACCGACCGGCCGGGGATGTTGTAGACCACCACCGGCAGGCCCACCTCGGCGATGGCGCGGAAGTGGCCGATGATGCCGGCCCGGGGCGGCTTGTTGTAGTACGGCGTGACCGCCAGCACCCCGTGGCACCCCAGCGCGGCGGCCTCGTGGGTGAGGTGCACCGAGTGGGCGGTGTCGTTGCTGCCGGTGTTGGCCAGCACCGACGCGCGGTCGCCCACCTCGCGCATGGCCAGCGCGAACAACCGGATCTTCTCGGGGTCGGTGAGGGTGGACGCCTCGCCGGTGGTTCCCGCCATCACCAGCCCGTCGGACCCGTGGGTGACGAGGTGGTGCATGAGGGCGACGCAGGCCGCCTCGTCGACCGAGAGGTCGCTGTCGAACGGCGTCACCATCGCCGTGAGAATGGCTCCGAACATTTCCGGGATGCTACAGAGGCATGCGGCCACCGACGCCGGTCGGTCCGGCAGGATCCCCCCGTGCGGACGACCAGGATCACCGATTCCGACGACCCTCGGCTGGCCGAATTCGTGGCCCTCCGCGACGGCGACCGGCGGTTCGCGCGTCCCGCCCCGGCGGGGGTGCGCGAGGTGCCGGCGTTCGCGGTGGAGGGGCGCCTGGTGGTGGAGCGGGCCCTGGCCGCCGGGCTCCGGCCCCTGTCGCTGCTGTGGGACGAGGCACGCCTCGACGCGCTGCCGCCGCTGGACCCCGCCGTGTCCGTCATCAGCGCCCCGTACGAGGTGATCCGGCACGCCACCGGCTTCGGCGTGGTGCGCGAGGGCGTGGCCCTGTTCGCCCGGCCGCCGGAGCGCGACCCGGACGCCACGGTGCGGGAGGCCGCCACCGTGATGCTGCTGGAGGGCGTTGCCAACCCGGTGAACCTGGGCGTGCTGGTGCGCACCGCCGCGGCCCTGGGGGTGGACGCCACCCTTTCCTGGGTGATCGCCCTCGCTGGACCCGGCACTCGCACCGACCACTGCTGTACCGGAGGGCCGTCCGGGGATCCATGGGTGGTGCGGTGCCGACCTATCCCATCGCCCGCGTCGATCACGCCGCGAGGTCGGTGCCGTGGCTTCAGGAGGCGGGCGCTTTACGGTGGTGGCACTGACCCCGGCGCCGGACGCCGTCCCCTGCCCGACCTGCCGGGGGCGCCGGGCCGAGGCACGGCACTGCCGCCGGGAGCGGAGGGCCCGGCCTTCAGCGTGGACGCCCAGCGCCTGGCCGACGTCCGAGCCAGGATCCCGATGGCGGCGGAAGGCGTGGACTCACTGAACGTGGCAGCGGCGGCAGCGGTCGCCTGCTACGCCCCGACTCGGCGATCATCTTGACCACCGAGATCCGCGGTGCGGATCTCACGCCTCATGTCGAAGTCTCCGCCAACCAGGGTGCCCGAGGCCCCCGAATTGGGGACGGTGCAGGGTGTGAGTCCCCCGACCCATGGACGGGGAGGTTCAACTCAGGACCGCGCAGCCCGCAAGGGCGCTGTGGTAGCGATCAACGATCCGAACCCGCCATCCGCAGCGTTCGGTCAGAGGTCAACCCTGTGAAAAACCCCCCTGACCACCGAGATCCGCAAGGCGGATCTCACGCTCCATGTCGAAGTCTCCGCCACCCAGGGACGCGGTTGCGCCCCAGAATTGAGGACGGTGCAGAGGTGAGTCCCCCGACCCACGGACGGGGAGGTTCAACTCAGGTCCGCGCAGCCCGCAAGGGCGCTGTGGTGGCGCCAAGCGATCCGAACCCGCCATACGCAGCGTTCGGTCAGAGGCCAACCCTGTGCGCAGCCCGCAAGGGCGCTGTGGTGAGGGACCGCGACCCGGACCCGCCATACGCAGCGTGACCGTCAGAGGGCAACCTTGTGAAAAGCCCCCCTGTACGACGCGTGCCTGGCCCCTAGGCCAGGCACACCGCGAACACGTGGTAGGCCACCACGGCGGACACCGACGGGCTGATTCGGACCGCCCAGCCGATGGGGGTCCCCCCGGCGTCCTTCAACGGCCAGCTGGCGCTGATGATCCCGTCACCGCCGTTGTCCACGTACCCCCCGCCGCCGGTGGCCGCGGAGCTGGCCGGACAGCTCACCGACCGCATCACCTCGACGCCGGCCGACGTGTTGACGGTGCCCGTCGACTCGGTCACCCGGTAGCTGGCCATGGTGCCGCCGGCGGGACCCTGCGGGCCGGTGGGCCCGGGGTCGCCCGTGGCGCCCTGGGGCCCCTGTGGTCCCGTCGCCCCGGTGCTGCCGCGCGGTCCCGCGGGGCCCTGGGGACCCACGGCACCGGGCGCGCCGGTGTCGCCCTTCGGGCCCTGCGACCCCGACGCGCCGGCGGGCCCGGCCGGACCCGCAGGCCCCCGCGACCCGCCCGAGGCGCTGAGCGCCCGCAGCGTGGCGGCCTGCTGGGCCACCAGCGCGGACAGGCTCTTCACCTGCTTCTCCAGCTTGGTGGTGCGCTTGAGGATGGGGCCCGGCGCGCTCTTGGCGCCCGCCCCAGGCCCCGCGGCCACGGCCAGCGCCAGCAGGCCGACGACGGCGGCACGACGTCGGTGTCTCGGGCGTGATGGGCGGCGGCGGGGCGTGGGCATGCGATCCTCACACCCGGTATCGGTTCCGGCGGGGCGGGGCACCTCCCGCGCCGTGCGTGATGCGAACTCAGGCCCCGGGAGGGCTGAGGGCGTAGCACTCCGCGCGCGCGGCATCGATGGCCTCCAGGGCCCGGCGGCGCTCGTCGGGGCCCAGCGGCTCACCCGTGACGGCGCGGGCCTCGCCGTCGAGGGCCTGCAGCACGGCGCGGCGGGTGTCGGACGGGCGGCGGGCCTCGCGCACCAGGTGGGGCCCCGCCCCCACCTGCGTGAGGTAGGCCGCCATCGCGGCCTGGCGCACCGACCCGCTGGTGTGCCGGCTCACCTCACCGCGCAGGGCGATCATCTCGCGCTCCCACGCCACCAGCGACCGCCGGCGCAGCTCCACCTGCTGTGCCAGTTGCTGCGCCATCCGGCCCGCCCGTCCGCCGGCCCGGATGGACACGTCGCGCAGCATCGCCACCAGCCGCTGGCGCTGCTGCTCGTTGGCGGGGTCGGCCAGCCACGACCGGGCCGCCGCCAGGAGGGCAGTGGCGACGGCGGGTCCCAGCCGCCGCCCCACCACCACGGCCAGGCGCAGGAGGCTGCGGTTCACGCGGACCCCATGCTCAGCGCGGGATCTCCTCCCCGGACTCCGGGTCGAGGCGCACGCCGTCCATGATGCCCTCGCCCACCGGCGCGCCCATGATCAGCCAGGCGGCGTCCCGGTCGGTGCTGTTCATGACCCGGCGGGGCGTGTCCTTGGGCACGCGCACCCAGTCGCCGTCGGCCACCTCCACCAGCTCGGCGCCCACCTGGATGGTCTGGGGGCCGCCCGACACCAGGGTGTACAGCTCCTCCTGGGTGCGGTGCCGGTGGTACGGCATGGCGTCACCCGGCCCGAACCGCCACAGGCGCACCGTCATCTCCGTGGCGCCGAGGGCGCCGGCGATGTCGCGGGACCCGGCGCCACCCCCGCGCCGTTCACGCAGCTCGATGTCGCCGATGGAGGCCTTGCGGTAGGCGTGGTCAGGCATGTCGGTCAGGTCCTCTCGGGATGGGGGGTCACGCGCCGGCCTGCTCGAGCCGGGCCAGGTCCTGCTCGGTGAGCCGCACCTCGGCGGCACCCGCCAGCTCGCGCACCTGCTCCTGTGTGGTGGCGCTGGCGATGGGGGCGGTGACGCCCGGGTGGGCGATCAACCAGGCCAGGGACACCTGCGCCGCGGTGACGCCGTGGGCCGAGGCGATGTCCTCCACGGTGGCCAGCACCCGCCAGCCGCGATCGTTGAAGTAGTCGCGCTGCACGCCGGGGGCCCGGGGGCTGGTGGGCAGCGGGGCGTCCGGGCGGTACTTGCCGGCCAAGAAGCCGCGGGCCAGGGCGTAGTAGGGCGCCACGGCCAGCCCGAACTCGGCGCACACGGCCTGCGTCTCGGCGTCGAAGGCGGCGCGGTCCAGCAGGTTGAAGTGGGGCTGCAGCGCGCAGTACCGGGGCGCGCCCACCTCGTCGGCGGCTCGCAGGGCGTCCCGCAGGCGCGGCGCGGTGAAGTTGGAGGCCCCCACGGCCGTCACCAGGCCCTCGTCCACCAGCTCACCGAACGCGGCGGCGGTCTCGGTGAGCGGCGCCTCCAGGTCGTCCTCGTGGGCGTAGAACAGGTCGATGCGGTCGATCCCGAGCCGCCCCAGGGACCCCTCCACGCCGCGGCGGATGGCGTCGCGGCCGAGGCCCTTGGGGAACGCCCCGCCGGCCATCCCCACCTTGGTGGCGATCACCAGCTGATCACGGTCGCTCCGGCCCGCCAGCCACGAGCCGATGATCTCCTCCGACTCACCGCCCTCGTTGCCGGGCACCCACGCCGAGTAGATGTTGGCGGTGTCGATGAAGTTGCCGCCCAGGGCCACGTACTCGTCCAGCACCTGATGGGAGCGCTCCTCGTCGGCGCTCCAGCCGAACACGTTGGCGCCCAGGCACAGCGGGGCGACGGACAGCCCGGACGCGCCCAGCGGGCGTCGTTGGGTGAAGGGCATGCGGCTACTCCTCGAACAGAAGGGGCTCGAGCCCCATGGTGAGTCCGGGTCGGCGCCCGATGCGCCGCACCGACAGCACGACCCCGGGCATGAAGCTCTCACGCGACAGGGAGTCGTGGCGGATGGTGAGCGTCTCCCCCAGGCCGCCCAGGATGACCTCCTGGTGGGCCACCAGCCCGGGGAGGCGCACGGAGTGGACGACGGGGTCGCCCTGCATGAGGCCCGCGGTGCGCAGCGCCGTGCCCGACGGGGCGTCCAGCTTGCCGTCGTGGTGCAGCTCGATGATCTCGGCCTTCGGCATGTGGCGCGAGGCCTCCGCGGCGAACCGCATCATCAGCACCGCGCCCACCGCGAAGTTGGGCGCGATGAGCACGTTCGCCTCGCCCGCATCGGCCTGCGCGCGGATCTCGTCCACCTGCGCGGCCGTGAGCCCGGTGGTGCCGATCACCGCGTGCACCCCCGCGGCCAGGTAGGCCAGGGCGTTGGGGAACACCACCGCGGGCTGGGTGAAGTCCACGGCCACGTCGGGGTGCACCGCGTCGATGGCCGTGGCCACGTCCCCGAACACGCCGTCACCGGCCGGCAGCTGGGGATCCACCCGCGCCACCACCTCCATGCCGTCGGCGGCGGTGACGGCCTCGACGACGGTGGCCCCCATGCGCCCGCCGGCGCCCGCCACAAGCACGCGAATCATGGGCGGCAGGCTATCTGATGGGCCGGGGGTGGTCCGAATGTCCCGACGATCCGGCACGGCCGGTCACCCGGACAAACCCTTACTCCCCCGCCAAGGCACACCAATCAAGGCGACCTACCTTCGATGCCGAGTCAACCAACGAACGTTCAGCAACCCCGGAGTGTGTCCATTGCAGCGTCCCCTCAAGCTTCTCGTCACCGCCGCCCTGGGTGCGGCCTCGCTCACCGGTGTGATCGCGTGTGGCAGCTCGTCCAGCGGTTCCGCTTCGACGACCACCCCCGCCACCACAACCGCGCCCGCGACCGACCCCGCGACCACGGCACCCGATCCCGCGGCCCCGGCCGCCACCCATGTGGACGGGACGCTGGTCACGATGACCGAGGGCAAGCCCACCGAGTTCGGCATGCAGATGGACCGCATGGCCGCTCCCGCGGGCGCCGTGACGTTCAAGGTCACCAACGCCGGCAAGCTCGTCCACGAGATGGTGGTCATCAAGACCAACCTGAAGGCCGCCAACCTGCCGAAGGACAAGACGGGCAAGGCCTCTGAGGCCGGCAGCATCGGCGAGACCGGCGACGTCAAGCCGGGCGAGACCAAGACCGTGGTGTTCCACCTCAAGAAGGGCCACTACGCCCTGATCTGCAACCTGCCCGGGCACTACGTGGGCGGCATGCGGATGGACTTCACCGTCAACTGACGACGGTGTCCGCGGGCCGGTCCGGGTGTGCCGGGCCGGCCGCGGGCGATCACCCGGCGGCGTCCGCCAGCGACGGGGACAGCCGGGCCAGCCCGGCACGAATGGCGTCCGCGTCGGGACCGATGACGGCGGCGCTCATGCCCTCCGGGCGCCAGAACTCGTCGGCCAGCGCCTGGATGTCAGCCGCCGAGACGGCCTCCACGCGCTCGATGATCTCGTCGATGGTGAGCAGCTCCGTGTCGGTCACCAGCGCCCGCCCCACGCGGTTCATGCGCGTGCCCGGGCTCTCGGTGGACAGCACCAGCCGCCCCTTCAGGTGGTCCTTGGCGCGCCGCAGCTCCTCGGCGGGCACCGGCGCGTCGGCCAGCTTGCGCAGCTCGGTGGCGATGACCTCGCAGGCCGTGCCCAGGTTGTCCTCGCGCGTGCCCAGGTGCACCGCCACCTGGCCGGTGTCGGCGTACCCCACCGCGTAGCTGCCCACCGAGTAGGCCAGCCCGCGCTTCTCGCGCACCTCCTGGAACAGCCGGCTGCTCATGAGGCCGCCCAGGATGGTGTCCAGCACCGACTGGGCGTGACGCCGCGGGTCGGACCGCGACAGGCCCGGACCGCCCACGCACAGGTGCACCTGCTCGGTGGGCTTGGCGCGCAGCGCCACCACCGGAGGGCCCACCACGCCGGGTTCGAAGGGGGCCGCCTCGCCCCCGGTGCCCACCCCGCCCAGCAGTCGCTCGGACAGGTCCAGCGCGCGCTCGTGGGTGATGTTGCCGGCGGCGGCCACCACCATGTTGGGGGCGCGGTAGTGGTGCCGGTGGTAGGCGCCGATGTCGTCGCGGGGCACGCTGCCCACCACCTGCGCCGTGCCGATGACGGGGCGGCCCAGGGGCTGTCCCGGGAAGATGGCCGCGCTGAGCATGTCGTGCACGAGGTCCTGGGGATCGTCCTCGTACATGGCGATCTCCTCCAGCACCACCTCGCGCTCCTGGTCCAGGTCGGCGAAGGCCGGTCTGGTGAGCATGTCGGCCAGCACCGGGAAGGCCCGGTCCACCGACTCGTCCAGCACGCGCATGTACACCACGGTGTAGTCGCGGCCGGTGGCGGCGTTGACCTCACCGCCCAGCGCGTCGAACAGCTGCGCGATCTGTTCGGCGGAGTGGTCCGGGGTGCCCTTGAACAGCAGGTGCTCCAGGAAGTGCGACACCCCGGACTGGGCGGGGGTCTCGAAGCGGGACCCCACGCCGATCCACACGCCGAGCGCCACCGACCGCACCCCGGCCATGGGTTCGGTGACCACACGGAGTCCCGAGCTGGTCACCCCCACGCGGGGACGGTCGGCGGCGCCCAACGACCTACTCCTCCTCGGTGGTGAGCCGGCGACGGCGGCGGCGCGGCGGCCGGTCGTCCCCGCCAGCGTCCCCGGAGGCCTCGCTGTCCCCGTTCTCGGAGCCGGCGTCCTCCAGGCCGATGATCCGCAGGCCGATGCGGCCGCGGGCCTTGTCGACCTCCACCACCTTGACGTCCACGGTGTCGCCGCGGTTGATGACGTCCTCCACCTTCTCCACCCGCCCGCTGGACAGGTTGGAGATGTGCAGCAGGCCGTCGACGCCCTTGGTGAGCTCCACGAACGCGCCGAACGTGGTGGTCTTGACGACCTTGGCGCCCATGAAGGTGTCGCCCACCTCCACGTCCTTGGTCATCGCGCGGATGGCCTCCACACACGCGTCGGCCTTCAGCCCCTCGACGCCGTACACGTTCACCGTGCCGTCGTCCTCGATGCTGATCTCCACCCCGTACTCGGCCTCCAGGCCGCGGATGGTCTCGCCGCCCTTGCCGATGACCGTCCCGATGCGGTCCGGGTCGATCTTGATGGCGGTGATGCGCGGGGCCCAGTCGGACAGCTCCTCGCGCGGCGCGGAGATGGTCTTGTCCATGATCCCCAGGATGTGCGTGCGCCCGGCCTGGGCCTGGGCGAGCGCGTCCCGCAGGATCTGGAAGGTGACACCGCTGATCTTGATGTCCATCTGCAGGGCCGTGATGCCCTTGCTGGTGCCGGCCACCTTGAAGTCCATGTCACCCAGGTGGTCCTCGTCACCCTGGATGTCGGTGAGGATGATGTAGTCATCGCCCTCACGGATGAGGCCCATGGCGATCCCGGCCACCGGGCGCGCGATCGGCACGCCGGCGTCCAGCAGGGCCAGGGTGGAGCCGCACACCGACGCCATCGACGACGACCCGTTGCTCTCCAGGGTCTCCGACACGATGCGCAGGGTGTACGGGAACGTGACCTCGTCCGGGATCATCGGCAGCAGGGCCCGCTCGGCGAGCGCACCGTGACCGATGTCGCGGCGCTTGGGGCCGCGCATGAACCCGGTCTCACCCACCGAGAACGGCGGGAAGTTGTAGTGGTGGATGTACCGCTTGGTGGTCTCGATGCCGATGCCGTCGATCCGCTGGGCGTCCTTGAGGGTGCCCAGGGCCAGCAGGCTCATCACCTGGGTCTCACCGCGGGTGAACAGCCCGGACCCGTGCGTGCGGGGGGCCACGCCCACCTCGGCGGTGATGGTGCGGATCTCGTCGCTCTTACGGCCGTCGGGACGCACCTTGTCCACGGCGATGCGCTTGCGGATGATCGACTTCTGCAGGCTGTCGAACGCGCGGTTGAACGACGCGCGGTCCTCGGGCTCGTGGTCGTCACCCAGCACGGCGGCCAGGCCCGCTGCGCGGGCGTCGGACACCTTGTCGCGGCGCTCCAGCTTGCCCTGCTCGAGGGTGGCCTCCTCCAGCTGCGCCATCACGGCGTCACGCACCCGGGCGAGCATGTCGGGATCCACGGCCTGGGCCACGACCTCCCACTTGGGCTTGCCCACCTTGGCCCGGAGCTCCTCCTGGGCGGCGCACAGCTTCTTGATCTCGCCGTGGGCGATGTCCAGCGCCTCGAGCATGGACTCCTCGTCCACCTCCTTGGCACCGGCCTCCACCATGGAGATCGCCTCGGCGGAACCGGCCACGATCAGGTCCAGGTCGCTCTCGGCCAGCTCCTGCAGCGTGGGGTTGATGATGAAGTCATCACCGATGAGGCCGATCCGCACCGCGCCGATGGGGCCCTGGAAGGGCAGGTCGGAGATGGTGAGGGCGGCCGACGCCCCGTTGATGCACAGCACGTCGAAGGCGTTGACCTGGTCCACAGAGAGCACGGTGGCGATCACCTGCACCTCGTTGCGGAAGCCCTTGGGCCACAGCGGCCGGATGGGCCGGTCGGTCATGCGCGCGGTGAGCGTGGCCCGGTCGCTGGGGCGGCTCTCACGCTTGATGAAGCCGCCGGGCAGCTTGCCCGCGGCGTACATGCGCTCCTCCACGTCCACGGTGAGCGGGAAGAAGTCGATGCCCTCCCGAACGTCACGTGAACCGACGGCGGTGACCAACACCATGTTGTCGCCGCACCGCACCACGACGGCGCCGTTGGCCTGCTTGGCCAGCTTGCCCGTCTCGAAGGTCACGGCGGTGTCGCCGACCTCCGCCTTCACCTGGACAACGTCCATCTTCATCCTCGTCTCTGCCCTGCCGCTCGGCAGGGCGCATCCAAGGGGATGGCGCGGTTCGCCATCCCGTCGATACCTCGGTCCTCGATCGTCCTGGCCGGCGTCGGGCCCACGCGCCGCTTAACGGCGCAGACCCAGCTGCTGCACGAGCGCGCGATACCCCTCGAGGTCCGTGCGCTGCAGGTAGTTGAGCAGCCGCCGCCGGCGACCCACCATCTTCAGCAGACCGCGCCGGGAGTGGTGGTCCTTCTTGTTGCTGCGCAGGTGATCGGTGAGCGTGTTGATGCGTTGCGTCAACATCGCGATCTGCACCTGCGGGGAGCCCGTGTCCGACTCGTGACGCCGGTGGGCACCCATGATCTCGTTCTTCTGCTCTTTGCTCAGCATTCACTGCGCTCCTGGTCCGGCCTCGGCGTCGTGTGGCCACCACGCCGGGTCAATGAAACGGTGTCCGGACGTCACGCGCGCAGCGCGGGGGCGGCCGGAGCTCCGGGGAGGCTACCAGAGCCCCGCGGAAACGCGATGTCCTGGCCGCCCGCCCCGAACATGGGGTCGGTTCAGGCGGGGCGCACCCCGGCCACGGCCCGCGTGCGGGCCACGTCCTCGTGGATCTGCTCCACCAGTGCCTGGGGGGTGGCGAAGCGCCGTTCGTCGCGCAGCCGCGACAGGAAGTCCAGCCCGATGGTGCGGCCGTACAGGTCGGGTCCCGCGTAGTCGATGAGGAACGCCTCCACCCGCAGGGGCGCGCGTTCGCCGTCGTCGCGGAACGTGGGCGCGAACCCCACGTTGACGGCGGCGGCGATGGCCCGGTCGCCCACCAGCGCGCGCGCCGCGTACACGCCCCGCCCCGGCACGGCCAGCTCGGGCGGGGGCTCCAGGTTGGCCGTCGGCAGGCCCAGCGCGCGGCCCCGCTGGTCGCCGGGCACCACCTCCCCCGACAGCCGGTGCGGCCGGCCCAGGAGCGGCGACACCTCGTCGATACGGCCCTCGGCGATGAGCCGCCGGATGCGCGTGGAGCTGATGGGCTTGCCGTCGGGGCTGGCCACCAGGGGCGGCGCCAGCACCTCCACGCCGCGGGAGCGCCCGTGGGCGCGCAGCCCGTCCGCGGTGCCCTCGCCCCCGTGCCCGAAGCGGAAGTTGGCGCCCACCACCACCACCTCGGCGGCCACGGGCGCCGAGGCGATCATGTCCACGAACCGGTCGGCGCGGATGCGCGCGAACGCGCGGGTGAACGGCAGCACCAGCAGCTCGTCCACGCCCAGCGACTCGATCAGCTCCGCCTTGCGGGCGAGGGGCGTGATGAGCGTGGGCCGCAGCTCGGGTCGCAGCACCGAGATGGGGTGCGGCTCGAACGTGATGGCCATGGACGACAGCCCGCGCCCGGCCGCCTCGCGCACCGCGGCTCCGATCACCGCCTGGTGGCCGATGTGCACGCCGTCGAAGGTCCCGATGGCCACCACCCGGCGCGAGAAACCCAGCGGCAGGCCGCCCATGGACTGGTACGTCTTCATCCCGCCACCTCGGCGGGGTCCATCAGCACCACCTGGGGGCGCACCGTGCTCCCGTCACCGTCCACCAGCGCCACGGGCCGGTCGCCCAGCATGGCCAGCGCCTCGCCGCGCACCCCGTCCGCCACGGGGCGGCCGTGGGCCAGGTCCACCGCCCGTCCGGCGTCCAGCGCGGGCTGTGGCAGGTGGCCCAGCAGGCGCGCGATGGGGATGGCCGTCTCCGGCGCCACGCGCTCGGGCGCCACCGCATCGTCCACGCGCAGCGCCCCCACGGCCGTCCGGCGCAGGGCGCCGCAGTACCCGCCGCACCCCAGCCGGTCACCGATGTCGGCGGCGAGCTGGCGGATGTAGGTGCCCTTGCTGACGAGGGTGTCGATGACCAGCTCCCCGCGGTCCTGGTGGCGCTCGCGCACCGTCAGGTCATACACCACGATGGACCGCACGGGCCGCGTCACCTCCACGCCCCTGCGCGCCAGTTCGTACATCCGCTGCCCCTCCACCCGCACGGCCGCGTACGCGGGCACCGTCTGCTCCTGGGCGCCCGTCAAGCCGGCCAGCACGGCGTCGACGTCGTCCAGCGCGGGCACGGGGCTCCCCGGGGTGATCTCGCCCTCCGGGTCCCCGGTGCTGGACCGGGCGCCCAGCACCACCGTGGCCCGGTACCGCTTGGGCTGGTCCGACAGCAACCGCGCCAGGCGCGTGGCGCGCCCGGCCAGCACCACAATCAGGCCGGTGGCGAACGGATCGAGCGTCCCGGCGTGCCCCACGCGGGTGCGCCGCGGCAGGCCCCGGCGCACACCGGCCACGATGTCGTGGGAGGTGGGCCCGGCGGGCTTGTCCACCAACCAGGCCCGCGGCTCGTGGCGGTCCGGGTGGTCAGCCACCGTTCAGCTGGGCGTCCACCTGCAGCTCCAGCCACGCGAACAGGTCGTCCGGGGGCCGCTGCGTGGTGAATCCCGCCGCGCGGCGGTGACCCCCGCCCCCTTCCTCCCGGGCGATGGCCGACACGTCCACGCGGTCGCTGTCCGAGCGCACCGACACGCGCCACGCGCCGTGCCGCACTTGGCGGGCCAGGGCCGCCACCTGCACGCCGCGCACCGAGCGCATGGCCTCCACGATGCCCTCGGTGTCGTCACCGCCGGCGACCGCGAAGTCGTCGGGTCCCAGGGCCGCCGCCATGACGTGGCCGCCGCTCAGCAGGCGCGCCGTCTGCATGGCCCGCCCCAGCAGCAGCAGGCGTTCGGCCGGCAGCTCGTCGAACAGCTGCCGCGACAGCTCCTCCGGGTCGGCACCCGCCTCGATGAGGGCCGCCGCCACGCGGTGCGCCTCCGGGCCGGTGTTGGCGTATGAGAAGCGGCCGGTGTCGGTGACCAGGCCCACATACAGCGGCTCGGCGATGTGTTTCGTGAGCGGCCAGCCGGCGGCCTCCAGCACGTGCGCCACCACCTCCGCGCTGCTGGACGCCGTGGGCTCCACCAGGTTGAGGTGGCCGAACCGCGTGTTGTCGTGGTGGTGGTCCAGGTTGAGCACCTGGCGCACGCCGTGGTGCGGGGGCCGCGAGTACCACAGCCGGTTGGCCGTGGCGCAGTCCACCGCGACGAAGGTGCGCTGCTCGGCGTCCTCCGGAAGCGCGTGGACGATGACCTCATCCTCATCCAGCATGAACCGCAGGTCCTGCGGCACCGGCTCGGGGTCGGGGTGCGCAAGCACCACGTCGTGCCCGGCGGCGCGCAGGGCGCGGGCAAGCCCCAGCATGGAGCCGATCGCGTCGCCGTCGGCGTTGTGGTGCGCGGCCACGATGAACGACGCGCCGGGCTCCGACAGCACGGCGGCGATCTCCTGGCGGGTGGCGTCGCGCCGCTCCCCCGGCAGGGGATGTCCGTTGCGCTCCTCGCTGGTCATGCGTCCCCATCCCCGTGGTTGTGCGGATCGGCCTCGTCGATGAGGCGATCCAGGCGCCGCGCGCTGTCCTGCAGGTCGTCGTAGACGAACTCCAGGTGCGGCGTGTGCTTGGTCTGCAGCGCCCGGCCCACCTGGCGCTGCAGCAGACCGCGGGCCGACTCCAGCGCCCGCAGGCTGGGGTCGCGCTGGGCCCGGGTGAGCGCGGTGACGTACACCTTGGCCACGGCGAAGTCCGGGAGGTCTGCACGTCGGTGACGGTGACGAACCCCAGCCGGGGGTCCGACACGTCGCGGGCCAGCGCCTGGGCGATGGCCTCCCGGATCACCTCGCCGCCGCGCCGCTGGCGGTTGCCACGCGGCGGGGTCATCCGCGCCCCCGCACGTCCAGGAACGTGGGCCGGGCCTCCACGGGCCGCACCTCGCGCGCCTCCTCCAGCAGCACGAACGCCGGGTCGCCGCCCAGGTCGCGCGCCATGGCCTCCACGCGCTCGCCCACGTCGCGGGCGTCGGGACCCACCACGGCCGCGGTCACGCGCGCCCGCTGCCACAGGTCGTGGTGGTCCACCTCGGCCACCGCCGCCCCGTGGCGCTGCGCGAGCCGCTGCTTGAGCCGCCGCAGCTCGCGTCGCTTGTCCTTGAGCGAGGTGCCCTGCGGAAGGTGCAGGTCCGCGCTGACCACGCCCACGTAGCCGGACCCCACCGCGCCGCTAGGCCCCGTCGGATGCGGGGGCCTGCGCCGTGCGCGCCACCTCGCGCAGCTCGAACACCTCGATGGTGTCGCCGTCCTTCACGTCGTTGTAGTCGTCCAGCACGATGCCGCACTCGAAGCCCTGCGTGACCTCGCGCACGTCGTCGTTGACGCGGCGCAGCGAGCCGATGCGGCCCTCGTGCACCACGGTGCCGTCGCGCAGCAGACGTGCCTGCGCCGACCGGCGCACCGTGCCGTTGGTGACGTAGCAGCCGGCGATGGTGCCCAGGCGGCTCGACCGGAAGATGGCCCGCACCTCGGCGTTGCCGATGACGTCCTCCACGATGTCGGGCTCCAGCAGCCCCACCAGGGCGTCGCGGACGTCCTCGATGGCGCGGTAGATCACCCGGTAGGTGCGGATGTCCACGCCCTCGCGTTCGGCCAGCAGCTTGGCCTCCGGCCGCGGCCGGATGTTGAAGCCGATGATGATGGCCGAGCTGGCCGACGCCAGGTTGACGTCCGACTCGGTGATGGCACCCACGCCGGTGTGGATGATGCGGAGCCGCACCTCGGTCTGCTCGATCTTCTCCAGGGCGTCCACCAGGGCGCCCACGGAGCCCTGCACGTCGCCCTTGACGATGATGTTGAGCTCCTTGAGACCGCCCTCCTTGATGCGGGCGAACAGGTCGTCCAGCGACACCGGGGGCCGGCGGTTGGCCAGCTCCTCGGCGCGCAGCCGCTGGCTGCGCTCGGACGCCCGCTGCCGGGCCTCGCGCTCGTTCTCGAGGATGCGGAACTTGTCGCCGGCGTCCGGCACGCCGGACAGGCCCAGGATCTCGGCGGGCACCGACGGCCCGGCCTCCTCGATGGGCTCGCCGCCGAAGCCGTTCATGGCCCGCACGCGCCCGTAGTGCTCGCCGGCCACGATGACGTCGCCCACACGCAGGGTGCCGCGCTGCACCAGGAGGGTGCACACCGGACCGCGGCCGGCGTCCAGCCGCGACTCGATGACGGTGCCGCTGGCCGGTGCGTTCGGGTTGCCCTTGGGCTCGGCGTCGGCGTCGGCCACCAGCAGCACGGTCTCCAGCAGCGAGTCCAGCCCCGTGCGCTCCAGCGCGGACACGTTGATGAACTCGTGCGTGCCACCCCAGTCGGAGGGGATGACGTCGCGGTTGGCCAGCTCCTGGCGCACCCGGTCCGGGTTGGCGCCGGCCTTGTCGATCTTGTTGACCGCCACCATGAACGGCACCTCGGCCGCGCGGGCGTGGTCGATGGCCTCCAGCGTCTGGGGCATGACGCCGTCGTCGGCCGCCACCACGATGACCGCCACGTCGGTGATCTTGGCGCCACGGGCACGCATGGCGGTGAACGCCTCGTGGCCCGGGGTGTCCAGGAAGGTGATGACGCGGCTGTCGTGGTGCACCTGGTAGGCGCCGATGTGCTGGGTGATGCCGCCGGCCTCGCCCGCGGCCACCTCGGTGCGCCGGATGGCGTCCAGCAGCGAGGTCTTGCCGTGGTCGACGTGACCCATGACGGTGACCACGGGCGCGCGCGCCACCAGGTCGGCCGGGTCGTCCTCGAACTCCTCGACCTCCGCCTCGTCCTCGGCGCGGACGATGGTGACCTTGCGCTCCAGCTCCTCGCCCAGCAGCTCGATGGCCTCGTCGGACAGCGACTGGGTGAGGGTGACCAGCTCGCCCATCCCCATCATCAGCTTGATGATCTGCGCCGAGGAGATCGACAGGGCGTCCGCCACGTCCTTGACGGTGGCACCCGACTGGATCTCGACCGGCGAGGTGTCCACCGCCGCCGTCGCCTGAGCGGCCTCGCGCTCCTGCCCCCCACGGGGGCCGCCACGCTGACCGCGTCCGCCGCCGCCACCGGGACCGCCGCCGCGCCGACCCGCCTGCGCGTCGATGACGACCCGCCGCGGACGGCCGCGCCGGTTGCCGCCTCCGGGACCGCCGGCACCGCCGGGGCCCGCGGGTGCGCCGGGGGCGCCGCCCGCCGGACGGCCACCGGCCACACCGGGACGACCGCCGGGAGGACCACCGGGACGTCCGCCCGGGGGGCCGCCGGGACGACCGCCGCGCTGCCCCATGCCACCCGCACCGGGCCCGCCGGGACGGCCACCGCGACCCGCGGGACCGCTCTGGGCACGCGCGCCCAGGTCCGGTCGCGCCGGCGCCGCCGGGCGGGGTTCGCGCTCCTGCTTGGGTTCCTCGGCCGGCTTGGGCTCCGCGGCCGGCGGCGCCGGCGCGGCGGGCGCCTCCTCGGCCACGGGCTGGGCGGGCGCGGGTGCCTCCGCCACGGGTTCCGGCTGCGGCTCGGGCTGAGGTTCGGCCGCCTCGGGCTGGGGCACCGGCTCGGGGGCCGCCTCGGGCTCGGTCACGGGCGCGGGCGCCTCGGCAACGGGCTGCACCTGGGGCGTCTCCACCACGGGCGCGGCCTCCACCACCGGTTCGGGGGCGGGTGCCGGCTCCGGAGCGGGCTCGGGCGCCGGGACGGGAACGACCTCCGGCTGCACCACCTGCGGCTCGTCGCGCAGCCCGGTGCGGGGACGCGGCCGGGGACGCGGGCGGGTGGGGCGCGGGGCCTGAGGCTCCTCGGGCACCTGCACCTCGGGTTCGGGCTCCACGGGCGCCTTGGCGCGGCTGCGCGGCGGCGCGTGCTCCACCTCGGGCATCTCGCCGGCGGGCCGTGGGTACCGCTTGGGGTTCAGCGCGTGCAGCGCCCAGTCCACGTCCACCGTGGACGACGCGGTCTTGACCGCCATTCCGGCACGCTGCAGCCGCTGCAACACCAGCGAGCTGGGCAGCCCCTCATCCTTGGCGATCTCGTAGACGCGCTTCTTCCCCATCGTTCTCCTTCGGAAGCCTACGCCGCCGGGTGGGCGACGCGCTCCGTCTCGACCTTCAGTTCCTCGCCGCGCACCCTGAGGGCCCGCCCGAAGGCGCGCCGGGCGACGGCCCGTGAAAAGCACTCCTCGCCGGGGCACACATACGCCCCCCGGCCGGTCATCCGTCCGCTCACATCCCGCCGCAGCCGCATGGCGCCCTCGTCGCACACCGCGACGAAACGCACCAGCTCGGCCTTGGGTGCGCGGCGCATGCATCCCACGCAGCGCCGCACCGGGATGTGGGTGGCGGTGGCCGTGGCTATCCCTCCCCGTTCGGGGCCGGGTCGGCCAGCGCCGGGGCCTGGGCCTGGGCCACCGGCTCCGAGGACTCCACCGCGGGCTCCGCCTCCGCGGGGGCCTCCCCGGCCGCCGGGGCGGCGGGCTCGGGCGGGGGCGGCACCTGGCCGGAGGCCACGAGGTCGGACAGCCGCGTGAAGCCCTTCGGGGTGACCGCCTCCTGCACCTCCTCCGCCGTCATGGCACGGCCCATGCCCTGCTCCAGCTGCGCCAGCTTGACGTGGCCGGGGATGGCGCAGAACCGGGTCCCGGCCTCCGCGGCGTTGGGGCACCGGCGCCCGTTGCGCAGCACCGCCACGCACCGTGCCAGGCCGCCCACCGAGTCCTCCTCGAACCCGTCGTCCGATTCGGTGGCGAACGTGGACTCGTTCTTGATGTCGATGCGCCACCCGGTGAGGCGGGCGGCCAGCTTGGCGTTCATGCCCTCGCGGCCGATGGCCAGCGACAGCTGGTCGTCGGGGACGATGACCGTGGCCTGACGGTTCTCGTCGTCCACCAGCACCTCGCGCACGCGGGCCGGTGACAGGGCCTTCGCGATGTAGCGCGCCGGCTCGTCGTTGAACGGGATGATGTCGATCTTCTCGCCGCGCAGCTCGCTCACCACCATGCGCACGCGGGAACCGCGCGGGCCGACGCAGGCCCCCACCGGGTCGACGCCCTGCACGTGTGACACCACCGCGATCTTCGACCGCCAGCCCGCCTCGCGGGCCACGTTCCGGATCTCCACCAGCCCGTCGGCCATCTCGGGCACCTCGAGCTTGAACAGCTCCTTCACCAGCTGGTCGGCCCGGCGGGACACGATCACCTGGGGGCCCTTGGCGGAGCTGCGCACCTCGGTGATGACGGCCTTGACGCGCGACCCGTGGTCATAGCGCTCGCCCTGCACCTGCTCGCTCTCGGGCAGCAGCGCCTCCACGCGCCCCAGGTCCACCAGCGTGTAGCGGTGGTCGGACTGCTGCACGATGCCCGTGACCACGTCACCGACGCGGTCAACGTACTCGTCGTACATCATCTCCCGCTCGGCCTCGCGGATGCGCTGCAGGATGACCTGCTTGGCCGTCTGGGCGGCGATGCGGCCGAAGAAGTTGTCGGAGGTCACGTCGATGACCTCGATCTCCTCGTCGGCGTAGGCGTCCCAGTCGATCTCGGGCTCGGGCGGCTCCACGTCGGCCGGGTCCACGCCCTCCGGGATCACGAACTCCGGCTGAGGCAGGGCGCGCACCTCGTCGCCCTCCTCGATGAGCAGCTGGAACACGCGCATGGCGCCGCTGTCGCGGTCGATCTCCACGCGGGCGTGCTCGGATGCGCCGGGGGTCTTCTTGTACGCGGCAAGCAGGGCATCCTCGAGCGCGATGAGCAGGGTCTCGGAATCGATCCCCTTCTCGCGCTCGATCTGCTTGATCGCCTCGATGATTTCGCGGTTCAACTGCAGCTCCTCGTATCGGAGGCCCACGTGCCGGCCCACGCCGGCGCGATGAGGGTGCCTACCAACGTTCGCCCCCATCCAGGTCACGACCCCGCCTGATCGCGCCGAACGGGATGTCTACCACTCCGGTGGCCGTGGTGATGCCGACGCCGTCCGCGGTGACCACCGACAGCAGCCCCTCGCGGGTGCGGGTGTGCCGGTCGTCGGCCACGCGCAGGGACACGCGGTGACCGATGGCCCTGCGGTAGTGCTCCGGGGTGCGCAGCGGGGGTTCGGGACCGGGTGACCACACCTCGATGCCGTAGCGATCGCCCAGGCCGACGGCCTGCAGGGCGCGGGTGACCCGCTCGCACACCTCGTGGTCGACGCCGTCGGGATGGTCCACCACCGCGCGGATGGCGGGGTCGCCCGCGGAGCCGATCACGGTGAGCTCCAGCAGGTCGACCTGCGGCATGGCGGTGGACAGGCACGCCTCGACCTCGCGCTCGAGCGCTTCGCGCACGTCCTCTGCCATCACCGCCCTTTCCCGATCGGTTCCCTTCGCCGAAACGAAAAGAGTGGGCACCAGCCCACTCTCCCGACGTCCCAACGACTTCACCTTCTCGGGACAACGATAGCACCCGCTCATACCGCTGTTCGGGCCCTCCGCCCGCGCCCGGCGGAGCCCTCCGGGGCTACCCCATTCCGGCCAGCAGCGTGGCGGCGAGGATCTTGGTGATCATGGCCGCAGGGAACACCAGGGCGTACCCCAGCGCCACCCGCTGGTCGCCCCCCGTGCGCTCCTGCGCGAAGGCCAGCACCGCCGGCTGGGTCTGCGCGCCGGCCACCAGGCCGGCCAGGCGCGGTCCGCCCAGCCCGAACGCCCTGGCGATCAGCACCAGGCTGGCGGCGAACAGCGCCGTGAGGAGCAGCCCGGTGAGGGCGATACGCAGGGCGGCACCGCCGTGCAGGGCGTGCACCAGGTCACCGCCGGCCCGTGAGCCGGCCGCCGCCAGGAAGATCAGGATGCCCAGGTTCTGCATCAGGTGGGAGGCCGTGTAGGGCAGCGACCACACCACCGGACCGGTGCGGGCCATGCGTCCCAGGAGCAGTCCCACCAGCAGCGGCCCCGCCGCCACGCCCAGCGTCAGCGTGCCGGCGCCGGGCACGGGGATGGGCACCGTGCCGAGGGCCAGGCCGGCGGCCAGGCCCACCGACAGCCCCACGGGGTTGAGGTCCCCGGGGCCGCGCTCGCTGTCGCCCAGGTGGCGCGACAGCTCGGCCATGCGGTTCCGCGGCGCGATCACGCGGATGCGGTCCCCCTGGTGCACACGCATGTCGGGGCGGGCCATCAGGTCCACGTCGCCGCGCCGCACGCGGGTGGCGCGGGCCTGGAAGTCGTTGAGGCCGAGCTCGGCGATGGTGCGCCCGGACAGCCTGCGGTTGGAGAGGGCCACACGCCGCATGTCCAGCTGGCGGCGATCCAGGGTGAGGGGCTCGTCGGCCTGGCGTCCGATGCGTTCGGTGACGGCGAGCACGTCCTCCTCGCGTCCCACCGCGGCCACCAGGTCGCCGGGGTGCAGGTGGTCCGAGTCGTGCGCGACGGCCAGGTCGTCGCCGTGCTTGACCCGCGTGAACACCACCGGGTGCTCGGTGTCGTAGGCCATCTCGCCCAGGGCCGGAAGGTCGTCGCTGGTGACCTGCAGGGTGCGCACCACCAGCTTCTGGTGCGGGTCGGTGGCGTCGTCCTCGGCGGGCGCCCGCCGCGACAGGGCCCATGCGGCCACCGCCAGCATCACCAGCACGCCGCCGAGGTAGGTCACCGAGTACCCCACCGTGGGTCCGGCGGCGCCGTGCGCCTTCTCGGTGGCGGCGGCCAGGGCCGGCGTGTTGGTGAGCCCGCCGGCGTACACCCCGGCGATCACGTCCCCGGGCAGGTCCAGCAGACCGCCCACCACGCGGGTCACCACCGCGCACCCGCCCAGCACCCCCACCACGGCCACCACCGCCGGCAGGTTGTGCCGCAGCGCCCCGAAGAAGGACGGCCCGCTGGCGATGCCCACGCAGTAGGCGAACAGCGCCAGCCCGAGGGAACCCACGATCTGGGGCAGGGCCAGCCGCCCGTCCCAGGCCGACAGGCCGAGGGCCGTGAACAGCACGGCCGCCGGCCCCAGCGCGAAGCCGCGGGTGCGCACCGCCCCCGCCGCGCTGCCCACGGCGAGGCACACGAACAGCAGGAGCAACGGGTTGTGTGCCAGCACGTCGGCCATACGCGGCGTCCAATCTCGCATGTTCCGGCGGAGATCCGGATGGCATGTGTCAGACGGGTCGGCGGTCTACCCTGTGGTCATGAGCGACGAGGACGCCTACGCCGCGTACACCCGCGGACACGATCTGCTGAGAATGCGCGAGTACCACCAGGCGGCGGTCGCATTCGAGGCGGCCAAGCGGCTGGAACCCCGGAAGGCGTCGATTCGGGAGGGGTTGGGTCGTGCGTACCTGGCCTGCCGGGCCTATGCCCGCGCCCGCGAGGAGTTCCAGGTGGCCGTCGATCTGCACCCCACCGACGGCTACGCCCATTTCGGCCTGGGCCGCAGCTGCGACCGCATGGGCGACCGCATGATGGCCCGGCGTCACTACCGGCTGGCCCGGCTGTTCGGCGGCCCGTCGGACTAGGCGACCTCGAAGCCCAGTCGCATCACGGTGTCGTAGGCCGCGTCGCCGATCACGATGAGCTGTCCCAGGAGCGCGTCCAGTCGCGCGGCGTCCAGGCCCTCCACCTCGGTGGCCGCCAGCAGGTAGACGTCGCCGTGGTCGTCCACGGCGAACCGCCAGTGGGCCTGGTCGAGGTTGCGGCGCAGCAGCGACCGGAACACCTCCTCGCGGTTGCGGTCCGGTGTGCGCATGAAGAACGCCACCAGCCGCACCGTGCGCTCGGCGTGGCGCACCACGACCCCGAAGCTGCGACGGGCCTCCGATGGCAGCGCAACGTGCCATTCCCGGGGACCGGCCACGGTCACCGTCAGCCCCAGGTCCCGCAGGGCGTTCCCGATGTCCACCGTCGGCGCGTCCGGTGGGGTGTGCGGCTTGCGGGCGGACGGCATCCCGGGAAGTATGCCCGCGCATGGCGTTCCCACACCCCCACCCCGCGGCCGTGGCCCCCGCCCGGCCCACCGGCTGATCGCGCCGTGCGGGTGGTGTTGCAGCGCGTGGACGGGGCGTCGGTGGAGGTGGACGGCCGGGTGGTGGGAGCCGTGGACCTGGGCCTTCTCGCACTGGTGGGCGTGGCGGCGGACGACACGCCCGATGACGCGCGGCGCCTGGCCGACAAGACGGCCACGCTGCGCATCTTCGCCCGCGGCGACCGGCCCTTCGACGCCTCGGTGACCGACGTGGGCGGGGCCGTGCTGTGCGTGAGCCAGTTCACCCTGCTGGCCGACACCCGCCGGGGCAACCGGCCGTCGTGGTCGGGGGCGGCGCCCGGAGAGGTGGCCGAGCCGCTGGTGGAGGCCTACGCCACGGCGCTGGAGGCCCGTGGCGTGCCGGTGCAGCGGGGGGTGTTCGGGGCCCACATGCGGGTGCGCCTGTGCAACGACGGCCCGGTCACCATCGTGCTGGACGGCCCCGCCGGGCCGTAGCGCCCGCGGACCTCAGCGCCGCACGGGGGTGCCGGCGGGCTCGGTGCGCCAGCGAGGCGCGCCGCGGCCGGGCAGCAGCAGGTAGGCCGTGATGCGGCGCGGGCGCGGCGCCGCGCGTGGCGGCCCGCACCTGCGCGCGCGCCTCCCGCCAGGCCTGGGTGGCCTGGGCCTGGGTGGGGGTCTCGGGCGCGAACCGTGCCGCCGCCGCCAGCCGGTAGATGGTCCCGGCGCGCAGGCCGGCGTGCTCCGACAGCCACGCGGTGCGCATGGGCCCGTCGGCCTCCTGGGGCGGCGCCACGCCCAGCCGGGCCAGCCGCTGCTCCATCCACCGCACCGCCGCCAGCACCCGGGCCCGCGCATCGCCGGTGCGCTGGGCGCGTGACCGCGCCACCGCGGCCGCCACCCCGGGGCCGGTCAGCGCCACGCCCACCACGCCCAGGGCCACCGCCAGCCACACCCACACCGGCGTCTCCGCGCCGCCCGAGGCCCGCGGCGTGGCCGCCGGGGGGACGGGCTTCGGCGCCAGCGTGGGCGGGACGATGACGGGCTTGACGGGCTTGGGCGTGACCTTCGTCTCGGGGCGGGCGGCGGCCGACGCGGGGGCGTGGTAGTTGCCGTTGGACACCGATGCCTGATCGGGGGCGGACCGGCCCGGGGTGGGGTCGAAGTCCACCCATCCGGCGCCGGGCATCTCGGCCTCCACCCAGGAGTGGGCGTCGCGGTCCAGCACGGTGTAGGTGCGCGTGGTGGGGTCCAGGTGCCCCTCGGTGTACCCCACCGCCACGCGCGCCGGGATGCCCAGGGTGCGCAGCATCACCGCCATGGCCCCGGCGAAGTGCTGGCAGAAGCCCTCGTGGGTGTTGATCAGGAAGTCCACCAGCGGCGGCAGCGAGGCGTCGTCCTGGGGCGGGTCCTCGCTGTAGGTGAATCGCGTCTCGTCCCGCAGGTACGCCTCGATCCGGTTGGCGGCCACGTACGGGGAGCGGGCGTTGCCGGCCACGCGCAGGGCCAGCCGGCGCACCGCCGCGTACGACCCCAGCGAGGCGGCGTCCGCACTGCCCGGGCCGTTGTCCCACAGCGTGATCCGCACCGGCAGTCCACCGGTGTCGGGCTGCAGCACCGGCATGGCGTGCTGGGCGGCCACCTCACCCCCGCGGTACCGGATGCCGCCCACAAGGTCCTGGGGGGTCGGATCGTTGAGCGTGACCGTGGCCGTGTAGCTGGTGCCCGGGCCCAGGGGCGGGTCCACCTGCACGGTGTCCCCCTCCAGCAGCTCGGCGCGGCCGGTGAACGGACCGGCCAGGGCGGCGGGCGTGCCGCCCGTCAGCACCATGGCGCTGTGGAATCCCGCGAAGGTGATGCGCTGCACCGTGACCTCCCGGACGTCCGGCGCGGGCCGTACCGAGACGACGCCCTGCGCCTCGATCGCCAGCGCCTGACCGGCCTGCGCCTGGGACACCCGGAACGACAGGCCGTCGAACTCCGACAGCACGGCCGCCCGCAGCGGCAGGCGGCGGCTGGACTGCACCCGCATCACCACCTTCGGGTCGCCCGGCCAGCTCAGCGGCGCGTAGTCCTGGCGCAGGTCGAGGCTCTCTGAGGTGCGCGGGCCGCCCCCCAGCGACCAGCCCCGCCAGTCCCACCAGCCGTCGTTCTGCGCCACCACGGCGGGCGCCCACAGCCCCGCGAGCACCGCGGTGAGCACCGCAGCCGTGACGCCCCTCGCGGCGCGCCCGGGACGCAGCACCTGCCCCCCGGCCAGCACGATGGCGATGAGCACTCCGCCCAGCGTGAGGGCGCCGGTGCGCACCGGGTGCGCCGGCGCCAGCACGGTCCAGCGGTATGCCAGGGCCAGGCACACCAGCAGGCCGGCGGCCACCGGCCGGCGGCGCATCAGCGTCTCCCAGCCCACGCCCGCCGCCAGCGCGGCGAACCCCACATCCAGCACCGAGATGAACGCGGCGTTCTGCGGGGCCACCGCGGGCACCGTGGCCGACGAGGTGTCGCTGAGCCCGTCCGCCAGGGTGCGCACCACGCCCCGCCACTCGTGGGGGCTGCCCACCAGCAGCAGGAACACCGACCGGCCCGTGGCGGTGGCGCACACCACCACGGCCGCCAGCACCACGGCCGGGATCCACCACCGGCCGCGGCTCCACGCCGCCACCGCCACGGGGAGGCCGGCCCCCAGCCCCAGCCCCACCAGGCGCCAAACGGACGGCTGGGCGTACAGCCCGGCCCAGCCGGCGACGAGCATCACCAGCAGCACCCCGGCCGCCACCGCGGCCAGCACACGGTCACGCACGGGCGGCCGTCCTGCTGCGCGCCTCGGGGGTGAGGGCCACCAGCAGGCCGTCGCGGTCGACGGCCCGCAGCACCGGGATGCCCGGCGGCGCCACGGCCGCGCCCACGGCGTGCGGCCCCACCACCGCCACCACCAGGTCGATGCCCGCCCGGCGCACCGCGCGGGCCGCCTCCCACATCGCCTCCGGCGGGTCCGTCGTGACCGCCACCAGCCCGCCGCCGGGGGTCAGGAGGCGCGCCGCGCGGTGCAGCACCACCTCGAACCCCTGGGCTGCCGGCACCACCACGGCCCGCGCCAGCCGGCTCTCCGCCTCGGCCCAGCCGCACTCGTGCGGTGCCGGCTCGTGCGACAGCCACAGCCCCACCGAGCCCGCCCGGCCCGCGCCCGTGGCGACGGCATGCGCCACGCTGGCGGCCGCCACGATGGCCAGCTCCCGGTCCTCGTCCCGCGCCGCGGCCTGGGAGCCGGTGTCCAGCAGCACGGTGGCCACCCGACCCCCGCCGTCCTCCGGGCGGAACACCTTGGTGTGCAGCCGCCCGCGCTTGGCCGACTGGCCCCAGTGCACCCGCGACATCGCGTCCCCGGGGCGGTACTCCCGCAGGCCCTCCAGCGAGGAGATGTCCTCACCGCGCACCGAGAGGCGCCCGCGCTCGCGGCCGCCCAGGGCCCCCGTGGTGTCGGCCGACGGCCGCGTCTCGGGCACCACCAGCACGTGCTCGTGCCGGCCGAAGGCGCGGGTGCAGTGCGCCAGGCCCAGGGCATCACCCATGGCCACCGTCAGTGGCGGCAGCGCGTGGTCGCCGCGCCGCGCGCCGGCCACCCGCACCGTGAGCCCGTCGCGTGTGACCTGCGCACGGGTGGGCCCCAGGGCGCCCATGCCGGCGTCGGTGCGCCAGTCCAGCACCCGCAGGGCCGCGCGGGCCCCGGAGGTGCCCTGCATGCGCACGTGCGCCGCCACGGCCTCCCCCGCCTTCGGACGGGCCGGGTGGATGGCGCGGGTGGCCGTGACGCCGCGTGCCGCCACCGCCGTGAGGGCCCAGGCCACCAGGGGTAGCAGCACGAACCCCACGGCGAGGGGACCGAGCGCCGCCGTGCCGAAACCGCGCGCCACCAGCCCCCCGGCCAGTCCCGCCGCGATCAGCAGCACCCCGCGTGCGGTGGGACGGGCGTCGGCGGCGGCGCCCACGCCTACACCAGCGGCACCGGCGTGGAGCGCAGCGCGTCCTCCACCACCTCGGCCGGATCCACCGCGCGCGCCCGGGCGTCGGGCGTGAGCAGCAGCCGGTGCGCCAGCCCCATCACCGCCATCGCGCGGACGTCCTCGGGCAGCACGTGCCCGCGGCCCTGCACCAGGGCGCGCGCGCGGGCCACGCGCAGCAGCGACAGCCCGGCGCGGGGGCTGGCCCCGAGGTCCACGCGGGGGTCGTTCCGCGTGGCGCGCACCACGCCCACCACGTACTCCCCCAGGCTGGCGTCCACATGCACCTCGCTCACGGCGCGCTGCATGGCCACCACCCGCTCCTCGTCGGCCATCACGGGCACGTCGTCGATGGGGTCGTGCGCGGCCAGCTCCAGGATCATCTGCGCCTCCTGGTGGGCCGGTGGATACCCCAGCGACACCCGCAGCGCGAACCGGTCCAGCTGGGCCTCCGGCAGCGGGAAGGTGCCCTCGTACTCCACCGGGTTCTGCGTGGCCACCACCATGAAGGGCTCGGGCACCGGACGGGTCTGCCCGTCCACCGTCACCTGGTGCTCCTCCATGCACTCCAGCAGGGCCGACTGGGTCTTGGGGGACGCGCGGTTGATCTCGTCCACCAGCAGGAGGTTGGCGAACACGGGACCCGGGTGGAACCGGAAGGCCTGCTCGCCCTGGTGCCACACGGTGACCCCGGTGACGTCGGCGGGCAGCAGGTCGGCGGTGCACTGCACGCGGGCGAACCGGCACCCGGCGGCGGCGGCCAGGGCCTTGGCCAGCACCGTCTTCCCCACCCCCGGCGCGTCCTCGATCATGAGGTGGCCCCGGGCGGCCAGGCAGGCCACCACCGCCTCCAGCACGGGCCGGGGGGCGCGCACCGCGGCGGCGCACGCGTCCACCAGTCCGGCGGCCAGGCGGGCGGCGTCGGCCAGCCCTGCGGGGAGGGGGCTCAGCGCATGGGCGTCGGACACCATCGGGCGAGGGTAGCAAGGCCGCGGGAGCCGCACCCGCCGCGGGGGCTCAGCGCGATGGCAGCAACGGGACGGCGCGATCCAGGATTGCGTCGGCGCATTGGCGCTTGGTGCGCCGGTCGAGGTGCCGCTCGTCGTCCCCCGGGCCGATGAGCGTGATGGCGTTGTCGTGGCTGCCGAACCCGATGCCCGCCACGCTGATGTCGTTGTGCACCACGATGTCCACGCCCTTGCGCACCCGCTTGCCGCGGGCGCGTTCCAGCCCGGCGGCGCCCGCCTCGGCCGCGAACCCCACCAGCACCTGGTGCTCCCGCCGCCCCGCCAGGTCGCTGAGGATGTCCTGCGTGCGCTCCAGCTGCACCTGCAGGGCGTCCGAGGCCGACTTGTCGATCTTGCCCTCGGAGGCCGTCACCGGGCGGTAGTCGGCCACGGCGGCGGCCATCACCAGCACGTCGCAGGACGGGAAGGCCTCCAGGCAGGCGCGGTGCATCTCCGCCGCGGTGGGGGCGTCGATGTACGTGACCCCCTCCCGGCGCGGCAGGTCCACGTTGGCGGCGATCACCGTGACGGCGGCGCCGCGGTCGCGCGCGGCGTCCGCCAGCGCCCAGGCCATGCGCCCCGACGACGAGTTGCCCACGTACCGCACCGCGTCGATGGGCTCGCGGGTGCCCCCGGCGGTGATCAGCACGCGCACGCCGCGCAGGGATCCCGGGGTGCCGAGCACCCCCTCCACGGTGTCGCACACCACCAGGGGGTCGGCCAGGCGGCCCACGCCCACGTCGCCGTCGGCGAGGAGGCCCTCCTCGGGCGCCACCACGTGCGCGCCCCGCGCCGTGAGGACCTCCACGTTGGCCCGGGTGGCGGGGTGGTCCCACATCTTGGTGTTCATGGCGGGGGCCACCACCACCGGCCCGTCGAAGGCCACGAATGAGGTGACCAGCAGGTCGTCGGCCAGGCCGTGCGCCATGCGGGCGATGGTGTTGGCGGTGGCCGGGCACACCAGCATCAGGTCGGCGCGGCGCGCGAAGTCCAGGTGGTCGTACCCGGGAAGGGTGGCGTCGCTGAACACCGTCAGGCCCACCGGCCGGTCGGACAGGGCGGCGAAGGTGGCGGGGCCCACGAAGCGGGTGGCCGACTCGGTCATGACCACGCTGACGAGGTGGCCGCGCCGCTGCAGGATGCGCAGCACGTCGATGGACTTGTAGGCGGCGATGCCGCCGCTGACGCCCAGGAGGATCTCGGCCATCTACCCCTCCGCGCCGGTCTCGGTGCACACGATGCCGATGAGCTCGTCGGTGGCGCGCCGCACCTCGTCGTTGACCACCCGGTGATCGAACTCCTCCATGGCCGCCAGCTCCGTGCGGCTCTCCTCGAGGCGGCGCATGATCTCCTCGTCGGCCTCGGTGGCACGGGCGCGCAGGCGCCGCGCCAGCTCCTCGAAATTGGGCGGCCCGATGAACACCGACACCGCGTCGGGCACCGCGGCGCGCACGGCCCGCGCACCCCGCAGCTCGATCTCCAGCACCACCGAGCGCCCCTGGTCCAGGTGGCGCCGCACCTCCGAGCGCAGGGTGCCGTACCGGTTGCCGGCGTACACCACGTGCTCCAGGAACTCTCCGGCGTCCACCTGCCGGCCGAACTCCGCGGCGTCCAGGAAGTGGTACTCACGGCCATCCACCTCGCCGGGCCGCATGGGCCGCGTGGTGGCCGACACGGCCACGGTGAGACCGGGGCAGCGCGCGAGGAGGCCCTCGATGAGCGTGCCCTTCCCCGCGCCCGACGGGCCCGAGATGATGATCACCCTCGGTCGCACCGAGCCCCGGGTGCCCGCGCCGGGAATCAGCGCCCCAGCAGCTCGACCAGCTCTTTGCGCTGGCGTTCCGAGAGGCCCCCGATGGTCTTGCCCTGTGAGATCCGGCACGTGTTGAGGAAACGGGTCGCCTTCACCTTCCCGTACTTGGGCACCGCCATGAGGATGTCGAACACCTTGGCGGTCATCACGTACGAGGGGGGCTTGAGGATGACGTCGGTGACCCGCACCGAGCCGGTCTTGAGGTCGCGCTTGAGCTGTGCGCGGAGGCTGCGGATCTCGTTGGCCCGCCGGAGCGCCTCCATGCGCTGATCGAGGGAGCGCTCGGGAGCCTGTGAGTGCGGACGCGTGGTCATGGATTCTGAGGTGTCGGCGGACGAAGCGCACGGTAGCGGTGCATGTGTGCAGCCCTTTTACGTTTCACGGGGGTACTTACCTCAACCTCAAGCCGAGGGTACGACACTGTCGGATCTGGTTTGTGAACCCTATCCCGGCAGCGCCGATTCCGCACCCGTCGCCGCCGGCCGAATGACACGAGGCGCCTCCGAAGCCCCCAAATCCTGAAGGGCGAGCGGTTCTCGGTCGTCCTCACCGTCCGCGTGCACCGCCGCGGCGGCGGCCTCGGCCGCCTCGATGGTGGTGAGACCCGGGATCCCGGCCCGGATCGCGGCCAGCCGGATGGCCTCACCGTCGCTGCGCGCACCGCCCCCGCTGGGGGTGTTGATCACCAGCGTCACCTCCCCCCCGCCGATCAGCTCGGCGATGTTCGGTGAGCCCTCCGAGAGCTTGCGCACCTCCATCACCGGAACGCCCGCCGCCCGCAGCGCGACGGCCGTGCCCCCGGTGGCCGCCACCCGCAGCCCACCCTCCACCAGCCGCGCCGCCAGCGCCACGGCCCGCGGCTTGTCGCGGTCGCGGCACGACACCACGGCGGTGCCCGTGCGCGGCAGGGCGGCCCCCGCCCCGCGCTGGGCCTTCGCGAACGCCGCCGACATGCTGCCGGCCACCCCCATCACCTCGCCGGTGGCCCGCATCTCCGGACCCAGCACCGGGTCGGCGCCCAGGAACCGGTTGAAGGGCAGGACGGCCTCCTTCACCGCGATCTGCCCGGCCGGCGTGCGCCGCGGCAGGTCCAGGTCGGCCAGCCGGTCGCCCAGCATCAGGCGCACCGCGTGGCGCACCAGCGGCACCCCCGTCGCCTTGGCCACGAACGGCACCGTCCGCGAGGCGCGCGGGTTGGCCTCCAGCACGTAGATGCGCCCGTTCTGCACCGCGTACTGCACGTTGATGAGCCCCACGGCCCCCACGCCCTGCGCGATGGCCGCGGTGCGCTCCTCCAGCTCGCCCACGATGCGCGGCCCGGTCTCCTGCGGGGGCAGCACGCACGCCGAGTCGCCAGAGTGCACCCCGGCGGCCTCCACGTGCTCCATCACGGCGGCGGTCCAGCACGAGGTGCCGTCGCAGAGGGCGTCCACGTCCAGCTCGGTGGCGTTCTCCAGGAAACGGTCCACCAGCACCACGCCCTCGGGACGCTCCCGCTCCAGGTAGGCCCGCACATCGTCGGGGCCGTCGCAGATGGCCATGGCGCGGCCGCCCAGCACGTACGAGGGGCGCAGCAGCACCGGGTAGCCCACCTCGGCGGCCGCGGCCAGCGTGTCCTCCGCGTTGGCGGCCACGCGCCACGGCGGGGCCTCCAGCCCCAGGCGGTTCAGCAGGTCGCCGAAGCGGCCCCGGTCCTCGGCCAGGTCGATGGCCTCCGGCGGCGTGCCCAGAAGCGGCACCCCCTCGGCGGCCAGGGTGGCGGCCAGGCGCAGCGGGGTCTGCCCGCCGAACTGGGCGATGACGCCCTTGGGGCGCTCCAGCGCGCAGATGTCCAGCACGGCGTCAAGGGTGACCGGCTCCAGGTACAGCCGGTCGCTGACCCCGTGGTCGGTGCTGACGGTCTCGGGGTTGCAGTTCACCATCACGGCGCTGTAACCCAGCTCACGCGCGGTGCGCACCGCGTGCACGCAGCAGTAGTCGAACTCGATGCCCTGACCGATGCGGTTGGGGCCCGAGCCCAGCACGATGATGCGCTCGCGCTCGTCCACCCCGGCCTCGCTGACCGTGTCGAACGCCGAGTAGTAGTACGGGGTGAGGGCCGCGAACTCGGCGGCGCACGTGTCCACCGCGTGGTAGGTGGGCGTCACGCCCAGGGCCCGGCGGCGGGTGCCCACGGCCAGCTCGGTGCTGCCCGTGGCCGCCGCGATGTCCCGGTCGGTCAGCCCGGCCCGGCGGGCACGGCGCAGCGCCGGCGCGTCCAGGGCCTCCAGCTCGCCGGCCACCGCGTTCCGCGCGTTCGCCAGGTCCACGAACTGGGCGCAGAACCACGGGTCCACATCCGAGTGCCGGTGCAGCGTGGCGGCGTCGGCGCCGTGACGCGCGGCCCACAGCATCACGTCGAACCGGTCCCAGGTGGGCGTGGCCATCAGCCGCAGCGCCTGGTCCAGTGACTCGGGCACGGTGGGTTTGACGTCCAGCTCACGCGCCGACATGGCCTTGCCGAACGCCTCGCCGAACGTGCGGCCCAGGGCCAGCACCTCGCCCACGCTCTTCATGTGGGTGGTGAGCTCCGCGGAGGCCCCGCGCAGCTTCTCGAAGGCGAAGCGCGGCACCTTGACGGCCACGTAGTCCAGGGTGGGCTCGAAGCTGGCCGGCGTGACCCGCGTGATGTCGTTGGGCAGCTCGTCCAGCGTGTAGCCCACGGCCAGCCGCGCGGCGATCTTGGCGATGGGGAACCCCGTGGCCTTGGACGCCAGCGCCGAGCTGCGCGACACCCGCGGGTTCATCTCGATCACCACGATCTCGCCCGTGGCCCGGTTCATGGCGAACTGCACGTTGCTGCCGCCGGTCTCCACGCCCACCGCGCGGATCACCAGCAGCGCCGCGTCGCGCAGCGCCTGCAGCTCGGGGTCGCTGAGGGTCATGGCCGGGGCCACCGTGACCGAGTCGCCGGTGTGGACCCCCATGGGGTCCACGTTCTCGATGCTGCAGATGATCACCGCATTGTCGGCGCGGTCGCGCACCACCTCCAGCTCGAACTCGCCCCAGCCCAGCACCGACTGCTCAAGCAGCACCTGCCCGATGGGGCTGGCCTCCAGCGCCCGGGTGAGCCGCTCCGCGAGGTCCGCGGGGTCGCGGGCCACCCCGCCGCCCTCGCCCCCCATGGTGAAGCCGGGACGAAGGATCACCGGGAAGCCCAGCCGCTCGGCCGCGGCCATCCCCTCGGCGTGGTCGGTCACCACGGCGCTGGCGGGCACCGTCAGGCCCACGCGCTCCATGGTCTGCCGGAACGCCTCGCGGTCCTCGGCGCGGTGGATGGCGGCGGCGTCGGCGCCGATCATCTCCACGCCGTACCGCTCCAGGATGCCCGCGTTGTGCAGCGCCATCGCCAGGTTGAGGGCGGTCTGCCCGCCCAGGGTGGGCAGCAGCGCGTCGGGCCGCTCGGCCGCGATGACGCGTTCCACGGCGTCCACGTCCAGCGGCTCCACGTAGGTGCGGTCGGCCGTGGAGGGGTCGGTCATGATGGTGGCCGGGTTGCTGTTGACCAGCACCACCCGGTAGCCCTCCTCGCGCAGCGCGGCGCACGCCTGGGTGCCCGAGTAGTCGAACTCCCCGGCCTGCCCGATCACGATGGGGCCGCTGCCGAGCACGAGGATGGTGTGCAGGTCGTCACGCCGCGGCATCAGGCAAGGGCCTCCACGAACTGGGCGAACAGATACCGGGCGTCGTGCGGCCCGGGGCTGGCCTCCGGGTGGTACTGCACCGAGCTGGCGCGGCGCGCCGGCACCGCGATGCCCTCCACCGAGCCGTCGAACAGGCTGACGCGGGTCACCTCCACGCCCTGGGGCACCTCCCCGCCGCGCACCGCGAACCCGTGGTTCTGCACCGTCACCTCCACACGGTTGTCGTCGGTGCGGCGCACCGGGTGGTTGGCGCCGCGATGGCCGAACGGCAGCCGCTCGGTGTCCATGCCCACCGCCTGGGCCAGCATCTGGTGGCCCAGGCAGATGCCGAAGATGGGCAGCTCGCCCAGCAGCTCGCGCACCGTGCCCACCACGCCGGTGACGGCCGCGGGGTCGCCGGGGCCGTTGGACAGGAACAGCCCGTCGGGCTCCATGTCCCGGATCTCCTGGGCCGTGGTGTGGGGCGGCACGATCCGCAGCCGGCAGCCCGCCCCCGCCAGGCCGCGCGCGATGGAGCGCTTGATGCCGCAGTCGATGGCCACCACCAGCGGGCCCTCTTCGCCGACGGCGCGGGGCGGCCCCGCCACCTCGCCGGTGAGGTCCCGCCCGTCGAGGGGCGGGTGGGCCAGCACCCGTGCCATCAGCTCGTCCGCGGACAGCTCGGTGCTGATGCCGCCCCGCATGGCCCCGTTGTCGCGCAGCACGCGCACCAGGCGCCGGGTGTCCACGTCGTCCACGGCCACGATCCCCTGGGAGCGCAGCCAGTCGCACCAGCCCTCCGGGCCGCCGGTGCCCGGCGCGTTGCCGGCGCGGCCCATGACCACGCCGGGCGTCCAGGCGCGGTCGCTCTCCATGCGCTCAGGCCCCGCCCCGTAGTTGCCGATCATCGGCGCCGCGAAGGTGAGGATCTGGCCGTGGTAGGAGGGGTCGGTGACGGCCTCCTGGTAGCCGGTCATGCCGGTGGTGAACACCATCTCGCCCAGCGCGGTGCCGGGCGCGGCGACGCCCCGGCCCTCCAGCACCAGGCCCGATTCGGTCACGATGATCGCCTGGGCCATGCTCAGCGCACCAACCTGCTGATGGCCTTGAACTCGTCCGACCCCGCCTGCTCCAGCATCTCGAACAGCGCCATCTCGGCCGAGGTGGCCACCGCGCCCGCGGCCCAGCACTTGGCCACGCCGGTGCGGCGGTTGGCGGGGCTGCGGGAGCTCACCGCGTCGGAGGCCAGGTGCACCGCGTTCCCGCTCGCCAGCAGGTCGTGCACCGTCTGGTTGACGCACACGTGCGCCTCGATGCCGCACACCACCCAGGTGCTGAGGCCGGTGGCGGCCATGGCGGCGTCGAACTCCGGCACGCCCACCGCCGAGAACCGCAGCTTCTCCACCACCGGCGTCCCCTCGGGCAGCACCTCGGTCAGCTCGGCCACCGTGGGCCCCAGGCCCTTGGGGTACTGCTCGCTCACCAGGATGGGGGCCCCCAGCAGGGCGAAGCCCTCGATGAGGATGCGGCAGTTGCGCACCATGCCGTCGAAGTCGTGGATGACGGGGCGGAAGTTCTCCTGCACGTCCACCACGATGAGCCCCGCGGCGCCCCGCCGCAGCAGCCCCGGGTGCGGTGTGCTCACCTGCGCCATGCCACCTGCCCTCCCGCGATCGTCATCTCCACCCGCCCGGTGAGTTCCTCGCCGAGGAACGCCGAGTTGGCGGACTTGCTCTGAAAGCCCTCGGCCCCCACCACCCAGCGCGCCTCCGGGTCGATCACCGCCAGGTTGGCGGGCGCCCCGTCGGCCAGCGTGGGCTCGGGCAGATCCACCACCCGGGCGGCGTCGCCGCTCATCCGGCGCACCAGCAGCTCCAATGGCAGGCGCCCGGTGCGCACCAGGTGCGTGTTGAGCGCCGCGAAGGCGGTCTCCAGGCCGGTCACCCCGAAGGGCGCCTCCTCGAAGGGCAGTTCCTTCTCGCTGGCCCCGTGGGGGGCGTGGTCGGTGGCCACGCAGTCAAGCGTCCCGTCGATCAGCGCCGCCAGCAGCGCGTCGCGGTCGGCCCGGGAGCGCAGCGGCGGGTTCATCTTGCGCGTCGCCGCGTCCAGGTCCTCGCAGTCCTCGTCCACCAGCAGCAGGTGGTGCGGGCTGACCTCGGCGGTGACCGCCACGCCCAGCTGCTTGCCCCGGCGCACCTCCTCAACGGTCTCCCGCGCGGAGACGTGGCACACGTGGATGCGCGCGTCCTCGTAGCGGGCCAGCAGCACGTCGCGACCCACCGCCACGGCCTCACTGACGCCCGGGATGCCGGACACGCCCAGGCGGGCCGACACGGCCCCCTCGTGCATGGCCCCGTCACCGGACAGGGCGGCGTCCTCCTCGTGGAGCACCAGGGGCAGCCTGGCCAGGTGCTGGTACTGCAGCGCCCGCCGGAACACGGCGGCGTCCGACACCGGGCGGCCGTCGTCGGAGAGGGCCACCGCGCCCAGCTCGGCCAGCTCCGCGGCCTCGGTGAGCTGTTCCCCGCGCTGGCCCGTGGTGATGGCGCACATGAAGCCCACCGGGATCACGGCGTCGTGCTCGGCCAGCTCCATCAGGCGCACCAGGTCCTGGGCGTCGTCCACCGGGGGCTGGGTGTTGGGCATGGCCACGATGGCCACGTACCCGCCGGCGGCCCCCGCCCGGCTGCCGCTGCCGATGTCCTCCAGATCCTCCCGGCCGGGCGTGCGCAGGTGCACGTGCGGATCGACGAACCCGGGCACCACCACCAGGCCCGCGCCGTCCACCACCTCCAGCCCGTCGGGGTCGCCGCCCAGCACCCCGTCGCGCACCACCAGGTCGCCCACGCGGTCGACGCCGGCGATGGGGTCCAGGATGCGGGCGCCCCGGATCACCAGGTTGGCGCGCTCACCGGGCCGCTGCACCAGCCGTGCGCTCATGCGGCCACCGCCTCGGTGACGGCGTCGGGGGTGCGCTGCGCGCCGGTCTCGGTGAGCAGGTCGTACATCACGGCCATGCGCACCACCATTCCCGACTCCACCTGCGTGGTGACCAGCGCGTCGGGACGGTCGGCCAGCTCGTCGGTGATCTCCACGCCGCGGTTCATGGGGCCGGCGTGCATGACGCGCTGTCCCTCGCGCAGCCGGTGCGAGCCGATGCCGTACTGGGTGGCGTACTCGCGCAGCGACGGCACGAACCCGCCGCGGCCCATGCGCTCGTGCTGCATGCGCAGGGCGTACACCACGTCGGCGTCGGCGATGTCCCGGATGTCGGTGCTGGTGTGCACCCCCAGGCCCTCCGCCGCCTCCCTGGGCAGCAGGGTGGGCGGGCAGATGAAGCTCACCTTGGCGCCCATGGTGGTGAGGGCGATGGCGCCGCTGCGCGCCACCCGGGAGTGCAGCACGTCGCCCACGAAGGCCACGTGCAGGCCCTCCAGGCGGCCGGTGGCCCGCCGCAGCGTGTAGCAGTCCAGCAGGGCCTGCGTGGGGTGCTCGTGCTTGCCGTCGCCCGCGTTGATGACGGCGGCGTCGGTGTATTTGCGCGCCGCGGCGCACGCCCCGGCGGCCCTGTGGCGGATCACCAGGATGTCCGGCCGGTAGGCGTTGAGGGTGAGCACCGTGTCCTTGAGGGTCTCCCCCTTGTCCACGCTGCTGCCGCTGGCCTTGACGTTCACCACGTCCGCGCTCATGCGCTTGCCGGCCAGCTCGAAGCTGGTGGCAGTGCGCGTGGAGCTCTCGAAGAACAGGTTGATGACGGCCCGGCCCCGCAGGGTGGGCACCTTCTTGATGTCGCGGCTCATCACCTCCGCGAACCGCTCGGCCAGATCGAGGATGCGCGTGATCTCCGCGCGGTCCAGGTCGCCGATGGCGATGAGGGAGCGTCGGTCGCTCATTGGTTCTCCCGGTTCACCAGCAGGATCTCGTCGGTGCCGTCCACCTCGGCCAGCCGCACCCGCACGCGGTCGTCCCGCGCGGTGGGCAGGTTGCGGCCCACGAAGTCGGGGCGGATGGGCAGCTCGCGGTGGCCGCGGTCCACCAGCACCGCCAGCTGCACCTGGGGCGGCCGCCCGTAGTCGAACAGCGCGTCGATGGCGGCGCGGATGGTGCGGCCCGTGTACAGCACGTCGTCCACCAGCACGATGCGGCGGGCGCTGACCGGGAAGGGCAGGTCGGTCTCGCCCACCACCGGCAGGGCCCCGGTGGCCACGTCGTCGCGGTACAGGGCGATGTCCACGCTGCCGGTGTCGGGCCGCGTGCCGCAGAACGCCTGGATGTGGTCGGCCAGCCGCAGCGCGATCGGCACCCCGCGGGTGCGGATGCCCACCAGCGCGACGCCGGCGGGGTCGGCGTGGGCCTCCACGATCTCGTGGGCGATGCGGGCGATGGTCCGGCGGAACTGGTCGGCGTCCACCAGTTGCGTCGGCGAGCCCCCCGTCACAGTGGCAGGGGAGGTCGCGCCGGGCCGTGCATGTGCGTCATCGTTCCGCTCCTTTCCGGCCTCACGGGGCCGGGCTTAAAGGTCGGTGCCGCCGGCAGGCTACCAGCCGGCCGCGACGCACCCGGGCGGTCGGATGACCCTTGACGGGCCGTCAGCGCGGGGGGGTGGTGGACTCCCCGCGGGCCAGCAGCACCAGCGCCACCGCGATGAGCCCGAGGGCGGCCACCCGCTCGGGCGAGATGTTGCGCACCGGCAGCCCGAACATCCCGAACCGGTCGATGGCGATGGCCACCAGCACCTGACCCGCGATGACCGCCACGAACGTGGCGGTGGCGCCCACGCGCGGTGCCGCCACCAGCGTGGACGTCACCAGGATGGCCCCGCACAGGCCACCCAGCCACGCCCACCACGGTGCCGATCCGGCCCCTGTCACCCCGTGCGTGGCCCCGGTGGCCACCACCGCGGTCACCAGGATGATGGTCCCCACCAGAAACGACAGCGCGGCGCTGAGGAACGGCGATCCCACCGCCACCTTGAGGCGCGCGTTGATGGGCGCCTGGGCCGCGATGAGGCCACCGCCGAGCGCCGCGAACATGAGCGTGAGGAGCCGTCCCATGGCCCACACCGTACCCGGCGGGAGCGGCCGCTACGCGGTGGCCGAACCGGCGGGGGCCGCGGCGCCGTCGGGCCCGTCGGCCCGCACCAGCACGGGGGCGCCCCGCTCCCGGAAGGGCACCTCGATGCGGTCGAAGTCGCGCGGGGTGACCGTGTTGGGGAACACCTCCCGGGCCTCGGCCCGCACGTCCCGGGGCATGAACCGGCTGCTGATGTGCGTGAGCGCCAGCAGGGTCACCCCCGCCCGCCCTGCCACCTCGGCCGCCTCCCGGGCGGTGGAGTGGCCCGTCTCCCGGGCGCGGTCGCGCTCGGCCTCCAGGAACGTGGCCTCGTGCACCAGCACGTCCGCACCCGCGGCCGCCTGCACGGTGCCGGCGCACGGCTCGGTGTCGCCGGTGATCACCACGCGACGCCCCGAGCGCGCCTCGCCCAGCACCTGCTCGGGGGTCACGGTGGCCCCGGCCACCTCCACCGCGCCGCCGCGCTGCAGCACGCCGAACATGGGTCCCGGCGGCACGCCCAGGGCCACGGCGGCGTCCACGTCGAAGGCGCCGGGACGGTCGTCCTCCACCAGCGCGTACCCCACCGACGGCACCCGGTGGCTGGTGTCGAACGCCTCGATGCGCAACCCCGCCTCGCGCCACGCCGCGCCGCCTCCCCCCACCTCCGTCTGCTCCAGCGGGAAGGGCAGGCGCCCGATCAGCGGTGCCATCTGCTGCATGAACGCCGCCAGGCCGCGGGGTCCCACCAGCCGCAGCGGCTGGCTGCGGGCGCGCAGCGCATAGGTCTTCAGCAGGCCCGGGAGCCCCAGCACGTGGTCGGCGTGCATGTGGGTGATGAGGATCGCGTCCAGGTCCACCAGGCCGATGCCGCTGCGCAGCAGCTGGCGCTGGGTGCCCTCCCCGCAGTCCACCAGCACGCGCAGGCCGCCCCGGGTGAGGAGGGTGGCCGCGGTGCCCCTGGCCGCGGTGGGCGCCGAGGCGGCGGTGCCCAGCAACGTGATCCACAGGTCCACCCGGTCAGCCTACGGGTGGTCGAGGACGATGAACTCCACATCGGGCACCCGGCCCACGCCAACGCGCAGCAGCGCCATGGTGTGGTTCGGCTGCCGGCGTTTGTCGGTGGGGCTGCCCGGGTTGAGGATGAAGAACCCGTCATCGTCCCGTTCGAACAGCGGGATGTGGCTGTGCCCGAACACCACACCGCCGGCGTCCGGGAACCGCTTGCGCATGCGGCCGAGCCGCCCGTCGGCGGGCCCGCCGTTGTGCGTGACCGCCAGGACCAGCCCGGGCAGCTCCAGCTGCTGCACGGCCGGCAGCAGGTCGCGCACCCGCGCCTCGTCGGCGTTGCCGTGCACCGCGATCACCGGCCGGCCCAGCGCGCGCAGCGCGGCCAGGGCGGCCAGATCCGCGTGGTCGCCGGCGTGGATCACCAGGTCGCAGCCGGCCAGGTGCTCGATGCAGGCCTCGGGCAGGCGGGTTCCGTGGCGTGGGAAATGTGTGTCGGAAATCACTCCGATGAGCATCGAGTCCATGATCCCCATCATCTACGCTCACCGCCCATGACAACCGCCATCATCGAGACGGAAGGTCTCACGAAGCGCTTCGGCAAGCGCAACGCGGTGAACGACGTCGACCTCAGCGTCCCCGCCGGCACCTGCTTCGGCTTCCTCGGCCCCAACGGCGCCGGCAAGACCACCATGATCCGCATGCTGCTGTCCCTGGCCGGGCCCACGTCGGGCCGCGCCACGGTGCGCGGCGTGGACGTGGTGGCGCATCCGCGCACCGCGCTGCAGCGGGTGGGCGGCATCGTGGAGGAGCCGCGCTTCTACCCGTACATGACCGGGCGCCAGAACCTGGAGGCATGGGCGGCCCTGGTGGGCGCCGGCGCCCGGGAGCGCATCCCGGCGCTGCTTGACCGGGCCGGGCTGAGTGCGCGCGGTGATGAGCGGGCGTCCACCTACTCGCTGGGCATGCGCCAGCGGCTGGCTGTGGCGCGGGCCCTGCTGTCCGACCCCGAGCTCCTCATCCTGGACGAGCCCAGCAACGGGCTTGACCCCGCCGGCATGGCGGAGTTCCGCACCATGATCCGGGCGCTGGTGGAGGTGGAGCACCGCACCGTGTTCATCTCCTCCCACCTGCTGGACGAGGTGCAACGCATCTGCGACGCCGTGGCAATCGTCAACCACGGCACGGTGGTGGTGCAGGGCTCCATGCGCGAGCTCATCGGCGGCGGGGAGACCGGCGTGGAGGTGGACTGCGACGATCCCGGCCGGGCCACGCAGGTGCTGCGGGGCGTCCCCGGCGTCACCGACGTCCGGCCCCGCCCCGACGGTCGCCTGCTGGCCGTGGGCGCCACGAGTCGGGAGGCCTCCATCGGGATCACGAACGCCCTGGTGCACGCCGGCGTGGGCGTGGCCCAGGTGCGCCTGTTCGAGGAGAGCCTGGAGCAGCGGTACCTGGAGATCACCGAGGGCGCCACGCCCAGTGACGTGGGGGTGGCGGGCTGATGCTGGTGCAGGAGGTGCGCAAGATCATCCGCCGGCGCGGGATGTACTGGAGTTTTGTGGGCGTGTGCCTGCTGGCCGTGATCGCAGTGCACGTGGTGAACGTCATCGTGCGCGCCACCGGGCACGATGGCATCGCCGGCCGCGACCTGATGAGCGCCGTCTACGGCGCGCTCACGTTCGCCGGGCTCATCATGGGGGCGCTGCTGGGCGCCCAGGAGGGTGCCTACGACGTCTCCCAGGGCACGTTCCGGTACCTGGTGATGACCGGGCACTCCAAGCTGCGGCTGTACCTGCTGCGGCTGCCGGCCTTCGTCATCGCGGTCACGCTGGGGCTGCTGCCGTCCATCGTGCTCGGCCTGGTGAGCGTGCCGCTGGTGCCGCGGCACGGTGACTCCCCCGCCCTCCACGCCTCCGACTTCGGCCTGGCCGTGTGGCAACCGCTGCTCATCACCGTGGTGTACGGCCTCATCGCCCTGGCGGTGGGTGCCCTGCTGCGCTCGGTGGGTGCGGCCATCGCGGTGGCCCTGGTGCTCAACCTGGCGGGCCTGCAGCTGTTCCAGCTGCTCACCCTGATCAGCGACGGGCTGAAGGTGGTGGTGCTCTCGGTGGCCATCGGCGCGCTCACCGGCGGCGGCGAGATCAGCATCGCCGCCGGCGTGGTGACCGTGGTGGTGTGGGTGGGGGTGTTCCTGGTGGCCGGCGCGGTGCGCACCGTGCGCAGCGAGTACTGACCCCCGCGTGATCCTCACCCCGTACGGCCGGGGCCGCTAACATGCCCCGCACTGCGCGCGTAGCTCAGTGGATAGAGCGCTGGCCTCCGGAGCCAGAGGTCGCAGGTTCGAATCCTGCCGCGCGCGTCACTCCGGAGCCGCCCGTTTGCAGGGCTTTTGAGCCTACCGGCGGTAGGCGGGCAACTGGAATCACGTTGTCCGCGGTGCACACCGGGCGCCCACCGGCGGCACTGATCATGCGTCTTGGGCCTGCACCACGGCCTGCGCGATCGGAGTCGGAGCCGTGTTCCGAGCCCGCTCGAACTCGCGGGGGTGGTGGCGCCCGATCGTCCCGCCGTTGGTGTGTCCGAGTGACGCCGCCACGACCCGTGGCGGGTCCCCGGCGTGGATCCGGAGGCTGACGGAGGTCCGCCTCCGGAGCGAAACGCGGCGCACCCCACAGGCGCCGGTGCGGTGCGGCGCTCTGCCGGGCCGCCCGTTTTGCGGTGCGTCCATCCGGGCATTCCTGGCCTGAGCCCGACGGCGCGAGCTCCGCCGGAGTGACCGCCGTCTCGTGTCCTCGTTGCGAGCGGGCTCGGCATTTCCGAACCAACCCCGGCGAGGTGCTCGGTGCAGTACCTGGTCCTGCTCGTGGTCGTCGTGCTGGCGGCGGTGTCCGGCGCCACGCTGGTGCACCGGTTCCCGGTGCTGCTGGCCCCCGGGGTGATGGGCCGCCGGCTGGAGTGGGTGCGCACCCTGCTGCGCCGCGCGCGGGGCCGCCAGCCCGAGCCCGCGACGGCGGCGGGCGTGTTCCTGGCGGCCGCCGCGGTGGTGGCGGTGGCCGGGGGTGTGGTGGTGACCCTTCTCTGGCTGGCCATACGCGACGTGGCGGCCGTGCGGCACCTGGACGCCGGGGTGGCCCGCTGGGGCCGGGCGCACGCCACCGCCGCGTCGGACACCGTGATGCGGCGCATCACCGACCTGGGTGACACCCGGGACGTGCTCATCCTGGGACTCCTGGTGGCGGTGGTGGAACTGCTGCGCCGGCCCAATCCGTGGGTGCTCGGGTACCTGGCCGTGGCGCCCGCCGGGGCCAGCGCCGTGTGCACCGCTATCAAGGACCTGACGCACCGTGTGCGCCCCACCGTCAGCGCGGAGGCCGCCCACCTGGGCCCGTCGTTCCCCAGCGGCCACTCCGCGACGGCCGCGGCCTTCTACGGCGCCGTGGCGTTGGTGCTGGCCCGCGGCACCGGCACCGGCGAGCGAGGGGCCTGGGCCGCGGCCGCCTGCGCCATCGCGGCCGGGGTGGCCTGCACCCGCGTGCTTCTGGGGGTGCACTGGACCTCGGACGTGCTGGCCGGGCTGGCCCTCGGCTGGGCGTGGTGGGCCGTGTGCACCATGGCGGGCGGTCACCGGCTGCTGCGGGTGACGCTGCGGCGCCGGCGGCGCCTGCTCGAGCCCGGGGCACACCCATGACCGCGCCCACCCGGGGGATCGCGGACATCCCCGTGCTGCGCCCCCGTGCCCCCGGAACCGGGGTGCGGGAGCGCATCCTCCGACGACGCCCGCCGGCGGCGGCCGTGTACGCGGGGTGCCTGCTGGCGGGGATGCTGGTGCTGTGCGCCCTGGCCGTCGTGCTGGGCCTGGCGCTGGTGCACGTCGTGCTGCCGGCGGGCGCCGGGCGCCCCGATGAGCACGCGGTGGAGTGGGTGGCGCGGCATCGGTCGGCCACGCTGAACACGTGGAGCCTGCGCGGCTCCCGCATCGGTGACGCGCCGGTGCTGCCGGCGCTGGTGCTGCTGGGCGCGGGCGTGGCGCTGCTGCTGCGCCGCGCCCGCGTTGCGCTGTTCCTGGTGGGTGCCGGGGCCGCAGAGCTGGTGGCCTACCGTGTGACGAGCCTGGTGGTGCACCGGGAGCGCCCGGGGGTGGCACGGCTGGACCACCTGCCCGCCGACCAGAGCTTCCCCTCGGGCCACACCGGCGCCGCGGTGGCGGTGTACTGCGGGCTGATGCTGGTGGTGGGCTCGCGGTGGCCCCGCCTGCGGGTGCTGTGGCCGGTGGCGGTGGCCATCCCCGTCCTGGTGGGGCTGTCCCGCATCGAGCGCGGGATGCACCACCCGCTGGACGTGCTCGGCGGTGCCCTCGTGGGGGCCGGGGCGATCGCCGTGGGGCTGTTCGCCACGCGCGCCGCGGTGGCGGCGCACCGCAGGCGCACCGGGGCCGGTCCCAGTCGTCGGACCGTGGGACGCGGATGAGCGCGCACCAGGAGCAACCCGGACGTCCATCGCGCGAACCGCCCCGCGGACGTCACCGACAGGAGGGATCCACGACCATGCCCAGGGGATCGATGGCGCGTTTCTCGCGCTCGGACACGGTGGAGTGGGCGGCCCACACCGGCTACGCCGCCCGCGGCGTGATCTACGTGCTGCTGGGGATCCTGGCGCTGCGCCTATCCAACGGCCCGGGTGGCAGCGAGGCACCCAACCAGCAGGGCGCCATCCACGAACTGCTGCGCCACACGTTCGGGGGCGTCCTGGTGCTGGCGCTGGCGGTGGGCCTGGCCGGCTACGCCGTCTGGCGCCTCACCCAGGCCCTGGTGGGCCACACGCCCGAGCACGGGCCCTACAGCGCCATGGACCGTGTCGCCGCCGCGGCCAGCGGCCTCACCTACGCCGCCTTCTGCGCCATCGCGGTGGGCGCGTTCCTGGGTCGCGACCGCAAGACCCCGCCGCGCCGGCTCACCGCCGACGTCCTGTCCTGGCCTGGCGGCCGGGTGGTGGTGGTGGCCGCCGGATTGGTGTTCATCGCCATCGGCGCGTACCAGGCCAAGATGGCCGTGACCGACGACTTCGAGGAGTACTCGAAGACCCACGAGATGCCCGAGGGCGTCATGCACGCGTTCCACTGGTTCGGCCGCGTGGGGCACCTGGCCCGCACGGTGGTGTTCGGCCTGGTGGGGCTGTTCCTCGTCGTTGCGGGGTTCACCCACAGCGCCGGCCAGGCGGTGGGCGTGGACGGTGCCCTGATGCGCCTGCTGCACCACGCGTACGGGGGCTCGATGGTGGCCGTGGTGGGCACCGGCCTGCTGGTGTTCGGCGCGTACTCCCTCCTGGATGCCCGCTACCGGCGGCTCTGACCGCGCCGCGGGCGCGGATGCCCGGCCGGCCGCGGGTCAGGAGTCGTCCGCGCTCAGGATGTCCGCGATCATCGAGCGCTGCACCTCGGTGGTGCCCGCCGGGATGCGGAGGTTCCGCGCCACCCGGTAGATCCGCTCGATGCCGGTGGCCGACAGCAACCCCCGCCCGCCGTGCACCTGGATGGCGCGGTCCGCCACCCGCATCAGGGCCTCGTCGCACCACGTCTTGAGGGTGGAGAGGTCACGTCGCGACGCGCGGCCCACCGCCGCCCCGGAGAGGATGTGGGCGGCGTCCAGGCGGGTGAGGATCTCCAGCGACAGGGCGCGCATGGCCTGATGGTCCATGTACATGTCCGCCACCTGTTCGGCCACCGCCCCGAACTCGCCGATGGGCTTGCCGAAGGCCTGCCGTGCGCGTGTGTATTCCAGCGAGCGCTCCAGGCAGTGCCACGCGAGCCCCGAGCACATGCCGCCCCGGCGGCTGCGGGCCCAGTTGACCCACAGGAAGGTCATGTTGAGGCCGTCGCCGACGCGCCCGATCACGGCCGAGTCGGGGAGGCGCACGTCACGGAACTCCAGGACGCCGGTCTGGCCGTCGGCCATGATCGTCTGCTGGATCGGCCCCCGCCGGACCCCGGCGGCCTCCATGGGCACCAGGAACGCGGTGAGCTCCCCGCGCCCGGCGCCGGCCACCCGGGCCATCACCTGCGCGTGCTGCACGAACGGGGCGCCGGTGATGAGGTGCTTCACCCCGGTGAGCACCCATGCGTCCCCGTCGCGGCGGGCCTCGGTGCGGAGGGCCAGCGCGTCGGAGCCGGCCTCCGGTTCGGTCAGCGCGAACGCCACGCTGATCCGTCCCGCCAGGAACTCGGGCAGCACCTCGGTGCGGGCCTCCTCGCTCCAGTGGGTCACCAGCGGGCTGGGACCGTCGGTCCAGGCCAGCATCCACTGCACGCCCCGCAGGCCGTGGCGGTACACCTCCTCCTGGATGTGGAAGGTGTCCACCAGGCTCAGCCCCAGGCCGTCGGGTGCGGGCAGGTGCGGGCGGTACAGGCCGGCCCGGGCCGACGCCTCCTGCATCCGGCGCTTCAAGCCGATCATCTGGGGCGCCAGGCGCCCGTCGGGCGTGAGGGCGAACGCGGTGTCGCCGATCTCGCGCTCGACGGCCTCCACCATGGGCAGGGCCTCGTCGGCGATGAACGCACGCACGCGATCCAGCACGTCCCGTCCCGCCGGCGACGGGCCGCGACCCGGGGTCTCGGGGATCCTCACGGCGTCACCTCGATCACGCCGGGCGTTCCGGTGACCAGGTGCCCGATCTCCCAGTGCGGCACGTCCCGCTCCGCCAGTTCACGACGCAGCGCGTCCGCGACCGCCGGCGGCACCGCCAGCAGCAGGCCGCCGCTGGTCTGGGGATCGTGCAGCAGGTCCACGAGCGCATCCGGCACCTCCTCGTCGATGTCCAGGCGCAGACCCGGGAAGGCCCGGTTGCGCGTGGCGCCCCCGGTGATGACGCCCTCCTGCGCCAGGGTGCGCGCGCCGGGGAGCAGCGGCACGGCCGACGCGCTGATCCGCGCGCCGACGCCGCTGGCGCCCGCCAGCTCCGACAGGTGTCCCGCCAGGCCGAAGCCCGTGACGTCGGTGGCGCACACCACGCCGGCCGCCAGCGCCGCGGCCGCAGCGTCGCGGTTGGACCGCAGCATCGAGTCGAGCGCCCCTCGCATCGGCCCGGGGACCGCCGCGCCGAACTTGGCGGCGGTCAGGATCACCCCGGTGCCCAGCGCCTTGGTGAGGACGAGCGCATCCCCCGCCCGCCCGCGGGCGTTGGTGAGCAGGCGTTCCGGATGGGCGAAGCCCACCACCGCGAGGCCGTACTTGGGCTCGGGGTCGTCGATGGTGTGCCCACCCAGCACCACGCAGCCGTCGCGCAGGGCCGCGTCGGCCGCGCCCCGCATGATCGCCGCCAGCGGCGCGGTGTCCCCGGCGTCGGGGAACGCGGCCACGCCCAGCGCGAACGCGGGCGTGGCGCCCATCGCGTGCAGGTCACTCAGCGCGTTGACGGCGGCGATGGCCCCGAAGGTGGCCGGGTCGTCCACCACAGCGGTGAAGAAGTCCACCGAGGCCACCACCGCCAGGTCGTCGCTGACGCGGTAGGCGGCGGCGTCCTCCGCGCCCCCGAACCCCGCCAGCACGTTCGGATCGTGTGGCTGCGGCAGCATGCGCAGGGCGTCCATCAGCGCGGTGCGACCCAGTTTGCAGCCGCACCCCCCGCCGCGGGCCAGCGCGGTGAGGGCCGTCATCGACGTGCCACCCCGTGCGTCACGGTTGTCGAGCACGTCGCACTCCGTCCGTGGGAGACCGGTCCCGGATGCGCGCCGTCCCGAGGACCCTGGGGCCGGTATATGGGGCGGTCGCGACGGGTGTCAAGCGACCCGGGAGGGCGGTCAGGGCGCCGCGTCCTGTTCTCAGCCGGGCCGCATCGGCTCCGGGTCGTCGGGGAGGGCGATGGTGCGCCGGGGCCCCGTGAGGTGCCCGAGGAACGCGGGCCGGCCCGCGGCGCTGAACATCAGGGGCAGCACGTCACCGGCGGCCAGCACCCCCAGGTCACCGGACCGCGCGGGCCGCTCCCCCAGTTCGCCGACCCCGTCCGGCCTCACGGCGCCGCCGGCCATCACGAACGGGGTGGGGTCGCCGGTGTGCATGACCCCGCCGGTGGACGGGGTGGCATGGTCGCCGGTCACCGCCACCACGGCCCGTCCCGCCAGCGCCAGAAGGCCCTCCAGCCCGGCGTCGATCGCCTCCAGGGCGTCGCGTTTGGCGTGGGGCCGCTTGGTGTGCCCCGCCTCGTCGGTGGCCTTGGTGTGCACGTGGACGAAGCGGGCGCCGTCGGCGATGAGCGTCTCCGCCGCCGCGACGCGTTCGGCCATCTCCCCGCCCAGGTCCTCCCGCGAGGCCACGTCGATGCCCCGCAGGCCCAAGAGACGCGCGAACCCCCGGTACAGGCCGCTGCTGGTGACCGCGCCGCCGTCCACGCCGGCGAGCTCCCGGAACCCGGGCAGGGGCCCGCGGGTGCCGGCCCACTTGGTGGTGAGCAGGTCGAGCGCCGGCACGCCCCGGGCCACCCGCGCGACGTTGACCGGCGACGCGCGCAACGCATCCCGTGCCGCCAGCAGGTAGGCCGTCAAATCCTCGGCAAGCGCCTCACCCGCCGGCGAGGTGGCTCGCGGGCGCAGCCACGGGTGGATGTCCTCGAAGAACGGGTCCGAGTCGCTGACGTCCCCACGGGCGTGACCGTCGAAGCGCAGCAGCACCTCGCCGGGGCGGCCCAGGTGCTCCACGTGCGGTGCTCCCGGCAGCCCGCGCGACGCCAGCTCCTCCAGCAGCGCCAGCGCGTCCGGCGCGTCGTCCCGGCCGGCCCGCCCGGTGACGCGCACCACATCCCCGTCCTGGCGGCAGGTCCGCAGGGCGCCGTGCAGCACCGCGACCCCGTCGGGGACCTCCAGCCCGGCGCCCAGGCCCTCCAGCACCGCCCGCCCCGGGAACGGCTGGGCCCCGTAGCCGAACAGGGCCCAGTGCGCCAGCTCGGAGGAGGGCGCCCGCCCGGGGCCCAGGGGCACGTGCCACCCGCTGGCGCCGCGGCGGGCGAGTTCGTCCAGCACGGGCGTGCGCGCGGCCTCGGCGGGGGTGCTGCCGCCCAGCTCCGGAACCGGCCGGTCACCCAGGCCGTCCAGGATCACCAGCACGGCCGGCAGGCGATCGTCGCCGGTCACAGCGGCACCCCGCGCTCCCGGCGACGCCGGATGAACGCCTCCAGCAGCGGCACCGTGGCCGGCGGCACCAGCGCCTCCCAGCGGCCACCGTCCCGGATGGCCGCCCGGATTGCGGTGGCGGCGCGCCGCGCACCGGGCCCCGGGTCGACCTCGATCACCGCGTACCCGGCCCCCCGGAGACGGCGCGCCTTCTCGGCCTCCCACTCCCCGCCACGGCCCACGTACTGCACGGCCTCCAGGGGCGCGAAGCACTCCCACAGCTCCGGCCGGCCCAGGTCGAACGGCACCACCAGCACGCGCGGGTCGTGCTCCACCGCGGCGCGCACCAGCGTCGCCCGCTCCCAGTAGGTGAACGGGTTGGCGTCCTCGCGGTGGCGGTGGGCGCTGGTGGGCTCCGCACGCCGGCCGGACGGGTCGGGGTTGGTGATCCCCACGATCAGGGCGCCGTGGTCCCGGAGGCCCATGCGGAACAGGCGCAGGTGATCCTCGTGCACCGGCTGGAACCGCCCGGTGACGCAGGCCAGGCCGGACACGCTCACCCCGCGCCGTACCGGCTGGCCGGTTCATGGCGCTGCCCCGCGAACGCCGCCAGATCCGCGGCGAACACGCGCTCCAGCAGGGTGGCGTCCTCCACGCCGGGGGCGCACACCACCTCGCCCAGGCGCAGGCCGGCCAGCGAGGCCGTCACCACGTCCTCCGCGCTCATCCGCGGGATGGCGGACAGGTCCATGCCCTGCACCGTGTGGAACTCGGTGGCCACCACCCCCGGGCACACCACCTGCACGCGCACCCCGGTGCCCTCCAGCTCGGCGGCGAGCGTCTGGGACATCGCCACCGCGCCGGCCAGCGCCCCTGCGTACACGGCCCGGCGGGGCATCACCGACGCCGGCGCGGGTCCGGCGAAGGCGATCATCCCGGCCACCGTGACGATGGTGCCGCCGCCGCGCGCGAGCATGCCGGGCAGGACCGCCCGTGTCAGCAGGGTGGGCGCCAGCACCTTGACGTTCACCACCTCACGGGCCCTGGCGGGCGGCAGCTCGGCGAGGGGCATGTAGTGCGCCACGCCCGCGTTGTTCACCAGCATCGTCACCGGCCGTCCGTCCGCGATCCCCGCGACCGCGTCGATGCCGTCGGGCTCGGCCAGGTCGGCCACGACCACCTGCACGTCCACCCGGCTGAGTTCAGCGGCCAGGTCCCGGAGACGCTCCCCCCGCCGGGCGACCACGATGAGGTCATGCCCCCGGGCGGCGAGGCGCTGCGCGTACGCCCGGCCGATGCCGGACGACGCCCCCGTGATGAGTGCCAGGTCCGCCATGCCCCACGCTCCTTCCCGAGTTGCGCACACGCTACGGGGCCGGGGGCCGCCCGGACCACGGGCGCGTTCCCGTCCCAGGCATCGATCGAAAGTAAGGGATTCGTCAGCGGGCTTGAGTGCCCGCCGGGACGGTCCGATTGATCCGGTGAGAACCCGGTGCGCTCGCACCAGGACCCCGGCGGCCGCCGGGCACCCGACGGAAGGATCCGACGCATGAAGAGCACGGTGATCGCAGGGATGCTGGCGGGCGCGTGCCTGCTGGCCCCGGCCGTGGCCAGCGCGGCCCCGAAGGCCGGCGTGGTGGTGGACTACCGCGCCGCATCCCACACCGCGACCGTGGCCGGCAGGTCCGGCACCCTCACCGCGGTGCACACCGCCACGGCCGCCCACGTGGGCGACGTGGTGCGCGTCCGTAAGCTGCAGCGCCTCGCCAACGGCACGCGCGCCGCGCGACTGATCACCACCGGCACCTCCACCCACGCCCGCGTGCGCGGCATGGTGGTGGCGGCCACGCCCGACTCCATCGCAATCGGGGCCGCCGGCACGACCTTCGTGGTGCGCACCGGCGTGTCCGCCGACACCCCGGCGGTGGGCAGCACCGTCACCGCCGACGTCACCATCAACGGTGAGGAGCTGGACGCCGACGAGGTCACCACCGGCGCCACGCCCGCGGCGGGCACCCGCGGGCACGTGGAGGGCCGCGTCAGCGCCATCGACACCACGCTGCGCACCATCACGGTGGTGAACACCGACGACGGGGTCACCTCCACGTTCGTGGTGGGCGTCCCGGACACCACGGTCGATCTCGCCACCTTCACGGTGGGTGACGAGGTGGAGTTCCACGTCACCATCAACGCGGACGGCACGTTCACCCTCGCCGGCGGCTGCCGCAACCGCGACCGGCGCCAGGCCGGGCACGACACCGAGGAGCACCACCACCAGCGCGGCCCCGGGGACACGCCCCCGCCGGACGCGCACCAGCCGCAGTACGGGCTGGACGACTGATCCGTCGGTCCGCGGCGCCCCCCGGCGGCGCCCCGGGCCCCCCCGGGCGGGGGGGGGGGGGGGGGCCCCCCCCGCGCCCCCCCCGTGGGACGACGCGCCGCCCTGCTGGCCATCCCGGCCCTGCTGCTGCCCGGCGCCCCCCTGGCCGTCGCCGCACCGCCGGGTGCGTTCACGCTGGGAGTCACCACCGGCGCCCCGTCGGTGGCCGTGGACGAGGTGGGCATCACGCAGGTGGCCTTCCTGCGGGACGCCGGCGGCCGCACGGAGGTGCACGTGATGCGCCGCGGCCCGGGCGCCAGCGTGTTCGGCGACGACCGGACGCTGAACGGGCTCCCCGGCGGCCAGCTCCTCACCACCGTGCGCCTGGTGGGCGACCCGGTGGGTGGCCGGCTGGTGCTGCTGGCCTCCGGGCCGCGCGGCGCAGGCGGCGTCACCTTCGCCTCCACCAGCCGCGACCACGGCCTCACGTGGACGCCGGCCGCCCAGGTGGCCGACGTCGCCGTGGGCGCCGACGCCGTGGTGCGGCCCACCGACGGGGCGCTGGTGGTGACCCCGGGGACGACCGGCGTGCAGCGACTGGTGCTCCCCGCCGCGCTCACGCCCCTGCAGACGGCCGCCCTCAAGCTCACGGTGACCACCCGGGTGGCCACCCGCACGAACGTGGCCCAGGCCGCCGGGCCCGATGGCACGGTGTACACGGCCTCGAGGGCGCCGCCGACGGCGGCTACGTGCACGTGGGGCCGCCGGGCGCGGGCAACGCGGGCGCCGACGCCGGCCCGGCCGGGGACCGGCGCGTGCAGGGGGCACCCCCGCCATGTCCGTGGGGGCGGCGCGCGCGGCGCGGGCGTGCTCACCGCCGACCGCACCTCCGACGGCCCGCTGCGGTTCGTGCCGCTGTCGCCCGCGGGGGCGGGCACGCCGGTGGTGGTGCCCGGCACCGCCCGCGACCGCCGCCCGGGCAACATCCAGCTGGTCACCGCCGGCGACGGGACCTTCCTGGCGGTGTGGAGCGCGCCCGAGGGCATCGTGCTGCGCCGCTCGGAGGACGGCGGCCGCACGTGGGGTGGCCTGTCCACGGTGGTGACGGCCGCGCAGGGCGCCGCCGCCGCCGACGGCATCACCACCGCCCAGTGGTCGGCGGGCGGCGTGGGGGCGGCCGTCGGCGCGTTCGCGTACCGCGACCGCGGCACCCAGCAGGTCACCGTGGTGCGCTTCGACCCGCGCGCGGTGGACGACCCGGGCACGCCGGCGGCCACGGCCACGCCCAACCTCGGCGTCACGGTGGCCGCCACCGGCGCGGTCCTGGCCAACCTCACCGGCCCCCGCGCCGTCACCCGCAGGGTGCTGGCGCGCCGCGGGGTGGTGTTCACCGTGGTGGTGGACGCGCCCGCCACCTGCCGGCTCACCGTGCACCGCGGCGGTCGTGTGCTGGTGCACCTCACGGCGCGACTGGCGGCCGGCGGCAACCCGGTGCGCCTGCGCACTCGGCGGCTGGCGCCGGGCCGCTACCTGGGGGCCGTGGCGCTGCCGACGGGCCGCCGGTCCGTGCCCCTGGTGGTGCGGTAGCTCGCTAGGGTTCGGCCCGGTGAGCGTGTCGTGGAGGGACGTCGAGGGGCTGCGGGCGGTGCCCCACCCCGAATGGGACGGGCTGGTGGCCCGCCTCGGCGGGGACGACGCCTACCTGCGACTGGGCTGGCACACCAGCGCCGCCGTGCTGGAGGTGGCCGGCACCCGGCCGGTGCTGCTGCACGTCACGTTGCCCGGCGGGGAGCTGGCCCTCCCCCTCCTGCTGCGGCCCCTTCCCGGCGGCGGATGGGACGCCACCAGCGCGTACGGGTACGGCGGGCCGGTGGCCACCGGTACCCCCGACCCGGCGCAGGTGCGCGCCCGCCTCGACCACTGGGGGCGCGAGAACGGCGTGGTGTGCACGTTCCTGCGCTTCCATCCCCTCCTGGGCAACCAGCGGTGGTGCCCGGCGGGCGCCACGCTGATCCCCCTGGGCACGACGGTGTGCTGGAACATCGCGCCCGACCACGACCTCCTGGCATCCATGCACTCCCACCACCGGCGTGCGGCGCGGCGCGCCGACCGCGACGGGGTCACCACCCGCATCCGTGAGGACGTGGCGGACCTCGGGGAGTTCGCCGTGCTGTACGTGCACACCATGCGCCGCCAGTCGGCCGCGTCGTTCTACTTCTTCGGCCCGGACTACTGGGCGGCCCTGCCCGCCCACAGCGGCGGGCGGGTGGTGCTTGCGGAGGGGCTGCTGGACGGCAGTGTGGTGGCCGCGCTGCTGCTGGTGGCCCACGGGGACACCCTGCACTACCACCTGGGGGCCACCGACGACGCGGGACGCGCCGGCGCGTCCCACCGCACCTTCCTGGCCGCCGCCGAATGGGGCCGGGCGCAGGGGCTGCGCCGTTTCCACCTGGGCGGCGGTGTCGGTGCCGACACCACCGCCCCCCTCTTCGTGTTCAAGCACCGCTTCGACCCGGCCGGCGAGCCGCTGCCGTTCGCCATCGCCAAGCTGGTGCACGACCCCGGGGCGTACCGGGCGCTGGCCGGCACCGACTCGGTGGAGGGGTACTTCCCGCCCTGGCGGGCCTGAGCGGCCCGCCGGGACGGACGCGCCTTTAGGAGCCGCTTCCCCCCATGGAGGGCAGCGTCCAGATGCGCGGGTCCTCCTCGCCGAGGCGCCACACGAAGGTGCGCGGGATGCCGCTGGCGGCCTGCGTGCCCTGCTTGGTGGCCACCGTGGTGACGTCGTGGAAACGCACGTCGTGGTGGTTGCCCGAGGCGTCGTCGTAGGCGAAGTACAGCTCGCCCGAGCCCGGGTCGCGCTGCGGGGTCTGCCCCACGGAGGCCGCCAGGGCCACCACGGAGGTGTACTCCAGCGGCACGTTGGGATGCGTGGGGCCGCCGCCGTTCACCCAGTCGATGCCGTACATGGAGCTGCCCATGCGGAAGCGGTCCGGGTTGGGCATCGACGCGGCGTACTGCGCCACGCCCGCCAGCCAGCTCAGCGGGGAGACCTGCCCCGGTGAGGAGGTCAGCCAGTGCCAGCCCCAGGACATCAGCAGCACCTCGTCGGCCGACTGGGCCAGCACGGGGTAGTCGAAGATGCCCGAGCGCGGGTGCTGGGGGTTGCTGTCGTTGGCCTTGGCCGAGACGTCCACCGTGAGCCCCCGCCCCTCCGCGTGCAGGCGGGTGGCCAGGTCGTTGACGAAGCTGGAGAAGGCGGCCCGGTCGGTCCACAGGCCGGCCTCGAAGTCGAGGTTGATCCCCTCGTAGCCGCCGGAGCGGGTGATGCTGAGGATCTGGTCCAGCCAGCGGCCGCGCACCACCGGGTCGGTGAGGATGGTGTGCAGGGTCTGGGTGTTCTGGCAGTTGATGCGCGGGTACACCTCCACCCGCCGCAGCTGCGCCCAGCGCGTGATGCGGGGATCGTCCACGCCCAACAGCGACCCGGCGGCGTTGCAGTCGAAGTACGTGGGGTACACGCGCCCGATCTGCATGTAGTTGGCCTGGAAGTCGGTGAACGACCGGTCAGTGGAGGCCAGCAGGAACGCCTCGGTGCCGCCGTGCGTTGCCGGCGGGGGGTCGAGGGTGACCTGCAGCGGCGCCGAGGCGGCCGATGCGTTTCCGCGCGCGTCCACCGCCCGCACCTCGATGCGGTAGCTGGAGCCCGCCTGCAGCCCGGACACCGTGTAGGAGGTGTCGGGGACCTGGCTCATCACCACGCCGTCGCGCAGCACGCGGTAGCCCCGGATGGGCGAGGTGCCCTCCTCGGAGGCGGTCCACGACACGCGGTAGGTGCCGGGTGAGACCAGGGTGGCGTCCAGCCCCGTGGGGGCCGAGGGCGGCACCGTGTCGGTGGTGGACGACAGCACCCGGCTCATCGCCCCGGCGCGGCCCTGGGTGTCCACCGCCGCCACCTGGAACTGGTACGACTGGCCGGCCACCACGCGCACGTCCAGCTGGGTCTGCCCCACCTGCTTCACCACCAGGCCGTCGCGGTACACCCGGTAGGCGGACGCGCCGTCCACCCCGCCCCACCGCAGCCGCAGGCGGCTGGGCGAGAGCTTGCCCACCTGGAATCCCTGCGGGGCGTCCAGCGGGGCCCGTTCCACGAGCTCCGCGAAGGCCCGGACGGCCACCGCGCAGCGCGGCCGCCGGCCGTGGGCGCCCACCACGCCCACCTTGATGGTGACCCACTGGGCGGGGTGCACCCGCACCAGCATGCTGTGGCCCCACGTCTGCCCCACCACGTGCCCCGCGCGCACCACCCGATAGCCGATGCGCCGTTTCAGCGCACGCGCATGACGCGGTGCCCGCCATGTCACCACCACCGCGGTCTCGCCGTGGGGCACCACGGTGACCAGGGTGGCCTTCGGGCAGACGGCGGCGTCGGCACCGCCCGCGCCGGCCACGCCCAGGACGAGCGCGGCGACGGCGGCGGGGATGACATGGCGGCGAGAACTCATGGGCACCTATCGGATCGGGGACGTCGTGCGATCAGCGGCCGGCGGCCAGGGGCTTGCCGATGGCACCGAACACGAAGGCCGTGCTGCCGGCCGTGGCGTACGCCGGGGTGGCCGTGGCGTGGTGGTTGAGGTCCCTGCGCAGGATGTCGTGCGCCAGGATCACACCGGGGACGGCCAGCAGGATCGGCACCGCCGACAGGGCGATGGTGGCCGTCTGGACCGTGTTGCGCATCCACACCGGAGCGGTCATCGGGCCACCGCCCCGTCCACGTCGGGCTCGGTGGTGGCGGCCGTCTGGGCGAGGGCCGCGAGGGGTGAAAACACTGCGGGCACAGGTTCCTCCTTGAGAGTGCCGGCGGTCGCCGGTCGGGTGCCCCACGAGGCCGTCCGTGATGTGAAGATCGCGTAGTACGTCTGCCACAACATGAAGGCCAGGTAGAAGAACACGAAGGCGATTCCGTAGATCCAGAGCGTGTCGTAGTTCCGCTTCCGGAAGGCGAAGTACAGGCTGTACACCAGGGCGATGGAGTAGATCCCCACCAGGTAGATCACCGGGGCCGAATGACCGGCCACGATTGGCCGCCACAGCGTGGTGCGGATCGCGGTGACGGGGGCGATGAGCGGCAGGATCATCCCGACGTACACCGGGATGGACGCCAGCGGGTTCTTGCGCCACATGAAGGTGGCCACCAGCAGCGACTCCCGGGTCCAGGAGCGCTTCCAGCGGGCCTGCTGCTTCATGAACTGCCGGAACGTGTGCGGCACGGCGGTGTGGCTCACCGCCTCGGCGTGGTACACCACGCGCCAGTTGCGCAGCACGATGTTGGTGAGCGAGCGGTCGTCACCGAAGGTGGACGGCCGGCCCAGGAAGGTCTGGTGCTCCCACCAGTCCAGGCGCGGCATGATGGCCTCGCGGCGGTAGGCCGAGAAGCAGCCGGAGCAGCAGGTCACCGCGCCGAACACCGACTCGGCGGCCTTGAACACCTTGAAGGCCACGAAGTACCGCACGGCCTGCATCTTGGTGAGCCACGTCTCCTTGACGTTGAGCACCTCGGCGTGGCCGCACACCGCGCCCACGCGCGGGTCGAAGAAGGCCTGCACCAGGCGGTCCATGGCGTCCGGCTCCAGCTGGGAGTCGGAGTCCACGAACGCCACGATCTCGGCGTCGGTGGCGCGGATGCCGGCGGCCATGGCGGCCCGCTTGCCGCGGTTCTCGGGGAAGTCGATCACGGTGATGCGGCCGTCGGCCATCGCGGCCACGCGGTGCATCTCGGCGCTGGTGCCGTCGGTGGAGCCGTCGTTGACGGCCACGATCTGCAGCCGGTCGGCCGGGTAGTCCAGCGCCAGGATCGACTGGAGGGAGGCCGCGATGGCCCCCTCCTCGTTGAATCCGGGCATCACCACCGCCACCGGCGGGCACATGCCCGCATCGGGCGGGGTGCCGTACGCCACCGACAGGGCGAAGCGGGACAGGATGTAGGTGGTGACCACCAACCCGTAGAGGCCGAACCACGGGTCGATCTCGATCTGGCCGACGAAGGCGACCTTGTATGCGATGACCGCCGCGACGATCAACAGCAGGTAGGTCGCGAGCGCTGCGCTCGCGAGACGCGGCAGCCAGCGACCGCGCCCCTGGGCATGAGTTTCAGGCACGAAGTTTGGAACCGATGTGGTGTTGGACACGGTGACGTCCGCGGCGTCGTGGGCACCGACCGCGACCGTCAGCACCGACATCGGCGGGTCCGCACCAAACCTGAACCTTCGGTCAGTGCACCCGGACGATCGGCCAGCGACAGGTGTCGGAACGGCCCCCCACTAGACTCCGAGGATGCCGTCCACGGCCATCGTCATCGGCACCGGCGCCATGGGCCCGGAAATCGCCGCCGCCCTGGGCGCGGCGGGCGTGCACATCACCATCGCCGGCCGCAGCGCCTCCCGGGCCGCCGATGCCGCCGCCCGCGCCGCCGCGTTGCGTGGCGACGGCTCGCCGCCCCCTGCTGCCGCGGCCATCGCCGACGCCCCCTTCGCGGCCGCCGAGCTGGTGGTGGAGACCATCACCGAGGACCTGGAGGCCAAACGCGCGCTCATGCGCGACGTGACGCCGCGCTGCGCCCCCGACGCGGTGATCGCCACCAACACCTCCAGCCTGCGCGTGGGCGACATCGCCGAGGCCGTGGTGGGCCCGGAGCGCTTCGGCGGCCTGCACTTCCTCAAGCCCGCCCACCTGACGGGAGTGGTGGAGGTCATCCCGGGCCCGCGCACCAGCGCGGCCACCACCGCGCGGCTGCGGGAGTTCGGCACCGCCATGGGCAAGACCCCGCTGCTTGTGCGGGCTGATGTGCCCGGGTTCATCTGGAACCGCGTGCAGTTCGCGGTGCTGCGCGAATGCCTGCACATGGTGCAGGAGGGCGTCGCCAGCGCCGAGGACGTGGACGCCGCCGTGGCCGACGGCCTCGCGGCCCGCTGGGTGGCCGCCGGGCCCCTGGCCACCGCCGACCTGGGCGGGCTGCGCACGTTCGCCACCATCTGCGGGCAGCTGTTCCCCCACCTCGCGTCGGGCACCGAGGCGCCGCCGCTGCTCACCGAGCACGCCGAGTCGGGCACACCGCTGGCGCCGTGGACGCGGGGCGAGCGGGCCGACGCGGTGGCCGCGCTGCGCGCCGACGCCCTGCGGTCGGCGCGGGAGTTCACACGGCGCCGCCGGGAGCTGGGCGCGTGAGCACCCTGTCGGCCCACCTGTCCACACTGTTCACCGAGGCCCCGCCCCTCGAGCGGCCGGCCCTGGCCGCCGCCGCGGGGTTCACCCTGGTGGAGACGTGGTGGCCGCCCGCCCCCGACCCCATGGGGTGGGCCGCGGCGGTGCAGCGGGCCGGCCTCCGGGCGGCGGCGGTGAACGCCGACGGCGGCGACCTGGCGGCCGGCGAGCGCGGGTTCTGCAACGTGCCGGAACGCGCCGGGGAGGCGGTGGCAGCGGCCGTCGACGCCGCCCGCGTGGCGGTGGCCGCCGGTGGCGGGACGGTGAACCTGCTGGTGGGCCGCGTGCTGGCCGGCATGCCCGAGGGCGAGCAGTGGGACACGGCCGTGGCCACCGTGCGCGCCGCGGCCACGGCGGTGGCCACGCTCGGGGGGCGCATCGTGGTGGAGCACCTCAACCCGGTGGACGTGGACGCACCGCTGCTGCCCACCCCAAAGGCTGCCGCACGGTTCGTGCGCGATGTTGACCACCCGTCGGTGCGCCTGCTGTTCGACGCCTACCACGCCGCCATGGCCGGCCTGGACCCGGTGACCGAACTGCACCGCGTGGCCGGCCTGGTGGGCCACGTGCAGTTCGCCGACTGCCCGGGGCGCGGCGCACCGGGCACCGGCACCCTGTCGCTGCCGGACCTCCTGTCCGCACTGGCCGCCCTGGGATACCGCGGCGCGGTGGGCCTGGAGTTCGTGCCCGCGGGCGACACCGCGGACGCCCTGCGCACCGTCCCCCGCTGACCGCGATCGGGTGCAACACGCACCCGGGCCCACGGCGCCGCCCGGGGGGAGCAGGTACGGTGGGCCCCGCATGAGGACCCGTGCCCGAATCGCCCTCGCGACGGCAACGGCCGCGCTGGTCGCCGCCCCGGCGGCCACCCCCGCCGCCACGCGACCCGAGTTCTTCTCCCCCACCAGCGTGTGGAACCACCAGCTCAACCCCCGGGCCGGCACCGCCACCGACTCGGCCGCCATGGTGGCCGAGCTGGTGCGGCAGATGGACGCCTACGGCGGCCCATGGATGAACATCGAGTCGTTCAGCATCCCCGTCTACCGCGTCGGGCCGAAGGTGCCCCGCGTGCGCGTCAGCGTCGACCACGCGGTGACCCAGCGCAGGGGCAGCAGCTTCCGGTGGAGCACCGTCCCGGTGCCGGCCAACGCCCGCCCCGCGGCCGGCACCGACGGCCACATCGTGATCCTCCAGCCCGCCACCGACACCATGTGGGAGTTCTGGCAGTTCCACGGGGACCCCGCCACCGGGTACACCGCCGCGGCCGGCGCCCGCATCCTCAACGAGTCACGCTCCCCGGGCATCATCGAGGCGCCGTACGGCGCCACGGCATCGGGGCTCCCGGCCGCCGCCGGCATCGTCACGGCCCGGGACATGCGCCGTGGCGTCATCGACCACGCCCTGGCCATCGCGGTGCCCGAACCCCTGCGGGAGCGACTGACGCTGCCCGCCACCCGCACCGACGGCTGGTCCACCAACCCGGACGCGCCCATGGAGGGCACCCGCTTCCGGCTGGACCCCACCCTGAACATCGCCGCGCTGCACCTGCACCCATTCGTGCGGATGCTGGCGGTGGCCGCCCAGCGGTACGGCGTCATCGTGCGCGACAAGGCCGGTGCGGTGACCCTGTACGGCCAGGACCCCATCAACCTCGCCGCCGACCCGTTCACGGCCATGCTGGGGAACGCCGACCGCAAGGCCCTGCTGCGGACCTTCCCCTGGGACCGCCTGCAGGAGCTGCCCGGCCGCCAGTTCTGTTGCTGGCAGAACTGGACCTGGGTGGCGCCGAAGATCCGCGTCACCACCCGCCGGGGCTGACCGGCGAGGCGGTTAGGCTGCGCGGCAATACGGGGCCCGGCGCCCCACCACCACGACCAGGGAGATCCGTGGAGACCATCATCCAGATCGCGTCCGATTCGGCCACCTACGCCGACCGCTTCGTCGCGACGGTCAAGGAACACTTCGACGTGGACGTCAACGACCCGGGTGAGTTCGACGTGGTGGGCCTGCTGCCCGCCTTCGTCCTCAGCGGGGCGTCCGTGGCCACCGACGCCCACGGTCACGGCGACCACGTGCACGTGGTGGGCATCACCGTCCAGGTGCCCGGCGAGATGCTCGACGCGTTCTACGCCACCCTCCCCAACGTGCTGTCGGCCCACGAGGACGACGACGAGCCGGAGGACGACGAGGAGGACTGATCCCCGGCACGGGGTGTGCCGCCGGCCGCCCCATGCCGATGAACGGTGGTGTGACCCCCGCACCGTCATCGTGGACCCGGCTGTGGCGGCACGTGCTGGGGGCGGTGGTGCTGGCGGCCCTGGGGCTCAGCACCTACGCGGCCGACACGCCGTTCCTGCCCCTCACCATGGTGGAGCTGGGCATCCACGAGTCCAGCCACTGGGCCACCATCTGGGCCCCGCGCGTGCTGTACGTGATGGCCGGCTCCATCGGTCAGGTGCTGGTGCCGCTCCTGGTGTCATGGCACCTGGCCCGCCGCATGGGCGACCCGGTGGGCGGCGCCCTGGGTCTGGGCTGGGCCGGGCTGTCCGCCCACGGCGTGGCCGTGTACATCGCCGACGCGCCGTACGAGCGGCTGGAGCTGGTGGGCGGCAACATCCACGACTGGGCCTACCTGCTGGGACCCGAGCAGTTCAACGACCTGGGCGCGGCGGCGGGCCTGGCCTCGGCGGTGCGCGGCGCGGGAATCCTGATGGTGTGCGCCGGCGTGGTCTGGTGCCTGTGGCGCCCCGTCCGTGCGTACACGGCCGACCCCGTGGTGGAGCCCCGGGAGGGCGGGCTGCACTGGAGCGCGGACTGATCCGGACCCGCGGGGGCCCGGACCGGTCCGCCTCACCCACTCCTAGGCGCGCGGGGGCCAGCGCTCCTCGGGCGCCGGTTCCGGGCCGCCCCGCATGCGCTGCCGGCCCGGGTCCATGGCCTCGTATGGCCGCACCACCGGGGCCCGCCAGGTGACGAAGCTCTCGCACGCCGCATCCGGGTCATCCGGGTTCTGACGGATGGCCTCGGCCAGGGCGTGGGCGTCGCCCATCCCGATGCCGGAGCTGACGCCGGTCTCGGGCCCGAAGAAGTGCGCGGAGTCGCCGATGAGGATCACCCCGGGCTTCCACCACTGCGGTGTGGTGAGCAGCTGGGGCTCGGTGTAGCGCACCTGGTCGAGGGAGGTGAGTCCCATGACGCCCTTGGTGCTCTCCGGCAGCAGGCGCGACCACATCTCCTTGATGGCGTCCAGGCCGGGCGCCAGCGCCGCCTCCTGGCCCACCTTGTCGCACGTGCGCCAACCCGCGGAGCCCTCGGGCCAGCCCAGGGTGCCGATGTGGCTGCCGTCGCTCATGTAGGACATGGCGAAGGACACCCCGCCCGGCTCGGGGCTCATGAACGCCAGCGCGGCCTCCCGCAGCGGCTCGAACTTGGCCTCCAGGCCCGCCATGGTGCGGATCTGCGAGTTCATGCCGTCGCAGGCCACCACCAGGTCGGCGTCGATCTCGGTGGCGGTGCCGTCGGCGTCGGCCACCTCCACGCCCACCACGCGCCCGCTGTCGTCGTGGCGCAGGGCGGTGACGGTGTGCTCGAACATCACGGGCAGGCCCTCCTGCAGCGCGTGGATGAGCTTGCCCACCTCCACGCACACGGCCACGGACGAGCCATCCTCACGCGGCGCGATGTCCCAGCCCTCGGAACGCAGCGCCGGCAACACCCCCACCTCCTCCAAGGGCGCGTAGCCCTGGAAACCCAGCATGTACCCGCGCCGGATGTAGACCCCGGCGGGCATGCGCTCGATCACCACCGGGGTGATCCCGCGCTTCTGAAGCAGACGACCGAGGGTCAACCCCACGATCCCGCCGCCGCTGATCACGACCTTCACCACATGACCCCCGCGTTTGGACGCCCAACGATCCGAGCATACGCCGCGCCGCGGGCGCCCGGCCATTTCGGCGGCGGCGACCATTAGTGTGCGGGGCATGACCGATTTCGAGGAACTCCGCAGGGCCAACGAGGTGTGGTGGGTGCCGCTGCCGCCGGGTGCCGAATCGCCCGTGATCGCCTATGTCAACGGCCAGCCCCGCAGCGAGGGTGACGGCATCACCGTGCGCGACGGGCGCGTGGAGTTCGACCCGCCCCTGCACGCACGCCCCCGCATGGGGTTCAAGCGTTCCACCATGCTGTTCCTGGGGGTCGGCGTGTACGGCGACCTCAGGGGCGACAGCCTGGACCTCACCTACCACCGCGACGGACGGATCGCCTCCAAGGCGGACATCACCCTGCAGCCGACGCCACCCCACCCCGGCTGATCCCCACCAGGTCGGTGCGCCAGTCGCGGACCGGCGCCCAGCCCGCCGCCGTCAGGGCGGCGGTGTCCGCGGAAGCCGAGGCCGTGAGCGCCGCCACCAGCGCGCCGCCGAAGCTGAGCGCGGCCATCCGGGGCGGCAGCCGGTCGGGACGCGTCGCCCCGATGGCGGCGCACGCCGCGTGCACCAGCTCCAGCTGCGTGGGGATCGTGTCCTCGGCGGCGACGACCACGCCGGGGTCCAGCCCGCCGGCCGCCAGCAGGGCCGTCGCCGCATCCTCCGGGGCGATCAGGGGCATGCGGTTCTCGCCCGCGCCCACGATGCGGTAGCGCCCCTGCGCGAGCCCGCGCACCATGGCCGCCACGAACCCCTCCGGCCCGTACCCCCAGCCCAGGCGCACCACCCGTAACTCCGGGTGGGCCAGCGCCCGCTCCGCCGACCGCACGGCCCCGGCCAGGCGCAGCTCCGGTGCGACGGAGGCCACCACATGCGAGGCCAGCACCACGGGGGCATCCCCCACGGCGCGGCGCAGGTTGCCCGCCGCCGCCGCGGCACGTGCCGCATCCCGCTCCGCGCCGCGCCGCCGCAGGGGCGGCGACAACCGCGGCAGCCCCAGGTGCCACACCATGTCCGCGCCATGCAGCTGCGCCTGCCAGGCGCCCTCGACCTCCAGGTCGGCCACCACCACCTCGGCGCCGGCGGCGCGCAGCGCGGGCGCCGCCAGCGGGTCGCGCACCACCACCACCGGCTGGTGCCCGTCCCCCAGCAGGCGGCGCACCAGCTCCGCCCCCACGGTGCCCGTGGCGCCGGTGACCACCCGCCGGCTCACGCGCCCCCCTCCTCGCCCAGCAGCGCAGCCCAGGCATCACCAAGCCCGCCCTCGGCAACCCGCCGGGACAGCCACAGCTCCACCCGCGGCTCGCCGCGCAGCGCCTCCACCAGGCGGCGCTCGCGCCACTCCCGGAAGTACGCGGGGTCCACGTGCACGCCCTCGGCGATGCGCCGCAGCAGATCGTCCCCCGGCGGCGTGCGCTTGCCGCTGACGTGGTCGTGCAGGTTGCCCACGGGCACCAGGCAGCGCGACTCGAGGTCGCGGAAGCTCATGCCACGGGCGGTCAGCGCGGCCCGCAGGGCGTCGCCGAACGGTTCGCTCGACCAGGGCAGCGGCGTTGCCTCCATTCGTCACACAATAGGGACGCGGGCACCGGGCGCCCGCCCGGCGGCCGCCCCGCCGGGTAGCATCGGCGCCGTGACCGTTCCCGAGGACAGCACCCCCGCCACCGGCGAGGACGTCACCGAGGTCCCCGACACCGCCGGGGAGGCCGCCCCCGCCCCCGCGCGGCGATGGGGGCTGCGGCGGCGCACGCCTCCCGCCGGGGACGAGACCCAGATCATCGAGCGCCCGCCGGACCCCGATCAGGACACCGGCATCATCCCCGCCCCGCCGGAGGCCGCGCCCCCACCCACGCGCAGCGGCACCAGCCTGCGCCGCGAACGCCGCTCGCTGATGGCGCGGCGTGAGGAGATGCTGTTCCATCTGGGTGGCCTGGCGTTCGAGCTGTACCGCCACGGCCGCCTGGGCGAGGACGTCGCGCGCCACCGCGCCGGCATGGTGGCCGAGCTGGACGAGGCGGTGCGGGCCATCGACGCCCAGCTCATCGCGGCGCGCACGGCCGCGGCGCCCCCGGTGACCACCGGGCCGGTGGAGGCGGGGGCGTGCATGTCGTGCCGGGCACCCTTCTACGACGACGCGCGGTTCTGCATGCAGTGCGGGTCGCGGCTGGTGCCACCGGCCCCCGCCGGTGCCGACGACTCGGCCACGCAGGTCATCGCCGGCCTCGGAGCGGGTGAGTCATGAGCGACGAGCCCACCGCCACCCCGCCGCCGGAGCCCCCGGAGGGCGAGCCCCCCGCCGACGCGCCGGAACCGCCCGCCACGCCGCCCTGCGCGGAGTGCGGCGGCGCCCTGGAACCCGACCAGACCTACTGCCTGGACTGCGGTGCCCCCACCCCCCGGGCGCCCCGGTTCCGCCGCGGTGCGGGCATGGGGGCCCTGGCCGCCGGGCTGGCGGTGCTGGGCGTGGGCGCCGGCGTGCTGGGGGTGAGCGTCGGCTCCGGCGACGGCAGCGGGTCCGGCACGGTGCCGATCACCGGCACGGGCACCACCTCCACCACCCCCACCACCGGGGGCCTGCCACCGGACACCGGCGGCGGGCTCACCACCGGCACCGGCACGGGGATGGTCACCACCACCAGCACCGGCACGCCGCTGCCCTCCAGCACCGGCGGCACGTCCACCACCTCGACCACGTCCACGACCTCCACCACCTCCACCACCTCCACTCAGGGCACCACCACCGACGCCACCACCTCCGGGTCGGTGGACACGGGGTCCGGCGTGGATCCCGCCGACGAGTGGCCCCCCGGCACCAGCGCCTGGACCGCCGTGGTGGCCTCGGCCGGGCAGGGTGCCGCCGCCCAGCGGGCGCGGTCACGGGCGCGGTCGGCCGGCTTCTCGGCGCACATCCTGCGCTCCAGCGACCATCCGTCGCTGCGTTCCGGCCTGTACGTGGTGTACGTGGGGGTGTTCCACCAGCGGGCCGATGCGGCCGCGATGGCCCTGCGCGCCCGCGGCACCTTCCCCGGGGCCTACCCCCGCTTCGTCAGCAGCTGAGCGCGCACCGGCGCCACGCCGGGCAGGTGGGTGCGGTCGCCCACCACCTCGAACGCCAGCGGCGCCAGCCCGCGCCGCACCACCACGCCGAAGGTGCCGTCGCCTCGCACCACGCCGCGAGACACCACCCGCCGGCCCCACCGCACCGCAACCCGCACCCCGGCCCCGTGGGATCCGAGGCTGCCGCGCAGCACCAGCGTGCGGGCACGGAACCGGGTGCGCCCGAACCGCGGCCGGATGGCCCACACGTAGGTGCCCAGGTCGCGCAGCTGCACGGGACCACCGCTGCCGGGCACCGCGTGCACGCCCATCGACACGGTGGCCCCGGCGGCCACCGGAATCGTCAGGTCCCGCCAGGCGGGCTCCAGCAGCACCGACCGGCGTGCGGACCCCGCCGTCACCGCGAGCAGCCCCGAGCCGCGGGCCGACACCAGGAGCTGCCGCACGGCGCCGGGGAGGCGCACCCGGGGTCCGCTCACGCGCACGTCCTCGCCCGTGAGCTGCAGGGTCCCGCCGGCGGCGCCCAGCTGGGGCGCGCCGCTGCGCAGGGTCCACCCCGGCAGCGGTGCGGCGAACGGCCCCACCTGCCCCACCACCACGGCACCGCCCAGCGGGGCGCTCGGGTCCAGCAGCAGCCGCACGGCGCGGCCCGCCACGGCCGTGATGCTGACGGTGCGCACGCTGCCCGCGGCGTCGGGTTCGATCACGCCCAGCGGCACGCCCGGGCCGCCGTCCACCGGCAGCGCCGAGACGATCAGCAGCGCCCCGGCGGAGGAGGCGGCGGTGATGTCGAGGGTCTGGGCGGCGGCGGGCACGTCCACGGCGCCGGACAGCAGCGACACGTTGCCGGCCAGGCTCAGCCCCGGCGTGCCGTCGGGCATGGTGGCCGCGGTGGCGGCGATCGGCCCCGTGGACTGCCAGGTGGTCCCCGGTGCGGTCACCGGGCCGGGGGCGCCGGGCACCGGCGTGGCGTTGAGCGGGAACGTGCCCGGCAGCGCGTCGCCGGCGGCCGATCCGGCGAACACCGGAAGGCCGGCCAGCAGGGCCAGGGCGACGTGTGTGGGGCGTGGGCGCACGCTGCTCCATCCGGGTGCCGGGTAGGGTCCGGCGGATGATAGGCGGGGGCGAAGCCGAAGGCCTCGGCGTGGTGGTGGGTGTGGACGTGGGCGGCACGTTCACCGACGCCGCGATGCTGGTGGGCGAGCGCCTGATCACCGCGAAGGTGCCGACGGTGCCGCACGACCAGAGCGTGGGCGTGCTGGAGGTGATCCGGGCGGTGTGCGCTGCGGCCGGGGTGCCCGCGGCGTCGGTGCGCCGGCTTGCGCACGGGATGACGGTGGGCACCAACGCCCTCCTGGAGGACCGGCTGGCCCGCGCGGCGATGCTGGCCACCGCCGGTCACGGCGACGTGCTGGAGCTGCGCCGCCAGGACCGCGCCGACCTGTACCGGCTGCAGCAGGCCCATCCCCCGCCCGTGGTCCCGCACGAGCGGGTGGTGGAGGTGCCGGAGCGCTGCGGGCCCCACGGGGTGCTGCGGCCCCTGGAGCCGCGCGCGGTGGACGAGGCGGTGGAGGCCGTCGCCGGCATGGACGTGGCCGCGGTGGCCGTGTGCCTGCTGTTCTCCTTCGCCCACCCGGAGCACGAGGAGGCCATCGGGGCGGCGCTGGGCCGCAGGCTGCCCGGTGTCCACGTCAGCCTCTCCAGCCGCGTGCTCCCGGAGATCCGGGAGTACGAGCGCGCGGTGACCACGGCCGTGGACGCCGCCCTCACGCCCGTGCTGCGTGGCTACCTGGAGGCCCTCACCGGACGCACCGCGGCGGCCGGGCTGCCCGCCCCCCAGATCATGCAGAGCAACGGCGGGCTCATCGACGCGCCCGGCGCCGCCCGCCACGCCTGCCGCACCGTGCTGTCCGGGCCGGCCGCCGGGGTGATGGGCGCGGCGGCCATCGCGGCGGCGGAGGGCATCCCGCTGGCCATCACCTTCGACATGGGCGGCACCTCCTGCGACGTGGCGCTGGTGCGGGACGGGCGGCCGGGCCGCACCGACGGCACGGTCATCAACGGCCGCCCCCTGCACCTGCCGATGCTGGACGTGGTGACCGTGTCCGCGGGCGGCGGCAGCATCGGATGGGCGGACACGGGCGGCGCCCTGCGCGTGGGGCCCCGCTCGGCCGGTGCCCACCCCGGTCCCGCGGCGTACGGGGCGGGCGGGCGCGAGGCCACCCTCACCGACGCCAACGTGGTGCTGGCCCGCCTGGCCACCGAGGTGCCCCTGGGCGGGAGCGTGCGCCTGCACCCGGAGGCCGCCGCCGACGCCGTGGCGGCCCTGGCGGGCGAGCTGGGCATGACCGCCGCCGACTGTGCCCGGGGCATGGTGCGGGTGGGCAACCAGGAGATGGCCCGCGCCGTGCGCCTGGTGAGCACCGAACGCGGCATCGACCCCCGCGGCGCCGCCATCATCGCCTTCGGCGGTGCCGGCCCCATGCACGCCTGCGAGGTTGCCGATGAGGTGGGCGCCACCCGGGTGCTGGCCCCGGGCGCGGCCGGGGTGCTGGCCGCCCTGGGCCTGGTCAGCGCCGGCGAGCGCCGCGACCTGGTGCGCACCGTGCTGCTGCCGGCCGGCCCGGAACTGGCCGGCCCGCTGGGCGAGCTGGCACGCGAGGCCTCGGAGGCCCTGCCGGGCGCGCGGCTCAGCGTGGCCGCCGACTGCCGCTACGTGGGACAGCGCCACGCCCTGACCGTGGACTGGCCCGGGGACGGGGACCCCGCGGTGCTGTGCGGGGGGTTCCACGCGGCGCACGCCGCCCGGTTCGGCGACGCCGACCCGGCGCACCCGGTGGAGGTGGTGTCCCTGCGCGTGGCCGCGCACCACCCGGGACACCCGGTGCGGGCGGTGCCCGACGCCGGCGGGCCCACGCTGTGCGGCGCGGTGGTGGTGGCCATGGAGGGCGCCACCTGCTGGGTGCCCCAGGGCTGGTCCGCACGGCGCCGCGCCGACGGCGGGCTGGACGTGCGCCGCGACGGATCGGATGGCGCATGGACCCCGTGACCCTCAACGTGCTGGGCAACGCCCTGCGGGGCGTGGCCGAGGAGATGGAGGCCGCCATGGTGCGCGCCGCCCACTCGCCCAACATCACCGAGCGGCGCGACTGCAGCACCGCGCTGTTCGACCCGGCGGGCCGCATGGTGGTGCAGTCGGCCTCCATCCCGGTGCACCTGGGCGCCATGCCGGAGGCCGTCGCCGCGGTGATGGCGCGCGCGCCCGAGCCCGGGGAGCTGTGGATCGTCAACGACCCCTACCGCGGCGGCACCCACCTGCCGGACCTCACGGTGGTGAGCGCCATCCGGGTGGACGGCACCGCGGTGGGCTACTCGGTCACCCGCGCCCACCACGCCGACGTGGGCGGCATGAGCCCGGGGTCGATGCCCGCCGGGTCCCGGGAGCTGGTGCAGGAGGGCCTGGTTCTGCCGCCCGTGCGGCTGGCGGGCGCCGACGGCACGCCCACGGACGTGGTGGACATCATCCTGGCCAACTCCCGCACCCCCGCCGAGCGCCGGGGCGACCTGCGGGCCCAGATGGCCGCGCACCGGCTGGCCCAGCGGCGCGTGGAGGAGCTGGCGGCGCGCCACGGCACCGGCACCGTGCTGGAGGCCCTCGACGCGCTGCTGGACTACGCCCTCCGGCGCACCGCGGCCGAGATCGCGGCAATGCCGGACGGGGTCTACCGCGCCGAGGCCGCGCTTGAGGGCGACGGGGTGACCGATGCCGCCCTCACCATCCGCCTGGCCGTGCACATCACCGGCGACCGGATGCGCGTGGACTTCACCGGCACCGACCCGGCGGGCCCCGGCAACTGCAACTGCCCCCTGGCGGTCACCCGCTCGGCCGTGTACTTCGCGGTGCGGTGCGCCACCGACCCCGACATCCCCGCATCGGCGGGGCCTTCGCGCCGGTGACCGTGGTGGCACCGCCGGGGAGCCTGGTGGCGGCCGAAGCGCTGTCCGCCGTGGCAGGCGGCAACGTGGAGACCAGCAGCCGCATCGTGGACGCCATGTTCAGCGCCCTGGGCCAGGCCACCCCGATGCCCGCCCAAGGGCAGGGCACAATGAACAACCTCACGGTCGGGGCACCCGGGTTCACCTACTACGAGACGCTCGCCGGCGGTCAGGGGGCCGGCCCCGATGGCGACGGGCCCTCCGCGGTGCACGTGGCCATGAGCAACACCCGCAACACCCCGGTGGAGGTGCTGGAGGTGGCCTACCCCCTGCGCGTGGAGGAGTACCGCGTGCGGCGCGGCACCGGCGGCGCCGGGCGGCACCGCGGCGGCGACGGGGTGACCCGGCGCCTGCGCGTGCTGGTGGACGCCGAGGTGTCGGTCATCGCCGAGCGCCGGCGCACGGGACCGGCGGGCGCGGCGGGCGGCCACGACGGCGCCCCGGGGCGCACCGCCCTCAACGGCCGCGAGCTGCCGGCCAAGTGGCGCGGACCGGTGCGGGCCGGCGACGAGCTGCGCATCGACACCCCGGGCGGCGGCGGCTGGGGCGAGGTGGCCCACCCCGCCGACTGAAACGACGTGCCGGGTGCTCGATCCCCTCGATTCGAGCACCCGACACCTCTCACCCGTCGGGCCGGTGTGCTGGCTGGGGTCCGTCCACACGGACCTCGGCTCGACCGAACGGGCGGGGCGGCGCTCCCAGACGGGAGACGCGAACCTGACCGGTATTCGTGCGGATCAGCACGAATATCGTGCGTTCAGAATGTAGCGCGGCGGCCATCGCCACGCCAATGCGGGATTGCCCTGAGTGTTCCCGCGCGACTACCGGGAGGCGACGTCGGTGCCCAGCAGCACCACCACGTTCGCGTCGCCGATCTGCGCCGCCGTGAGCCCCTCCAGGGCGACGGCCCGGACGGGTTTGACCGCCAGATCCTGCGCCACGTTGCACGCCGCCGTGCGGTCGGCCTGCGTGACGTACTCCACCGCCGTGGTCTTGAGGTTGTTGGTGCCGTCCGGCGGATACCCCACCTTGCCCGGGCTGTAGCCCTTCACCTTGAGGTCGTTCTGCACCGTGAACGCCTTGCCGGTGATGCCGGAGGCGTTCAGCACGGCCACGGTGACCGCGCCGGGGTCGCTGACGCGCGTCACGGTGCCGCACAGCGTGGCGTCCGGGGCCACCACGGGCTTCTTCGAGGTGGTGGTGCCCCCTCCCGACCCGGCCGTGGTGGATCCCTGCGTGGTGTTGCCGCCGCCACCCAGCCAGCCGGCCCACCAGGCGCCGGCGCCCAGCAGGGCCAGCAGCACCACGCCCGTGGCGATCCAGGCGACGGGAGACGTGCGGGCGCGCAGACCGGAGGAGATCCCCACCCGGGCCTGCAGGTCGCGAAGACGTTCCAGGGGGGCCTCGCCGGCGGAGGCGCCGCCCGCGGTGAGCCGCTCCTCGATGCTGCGGAGGGCCCGCGAATGCCGGATGGTCTGCACCAGCAATGCCACGCCCAGGAACAGCGCGAGGACGGCCAGGGCCGGTGTGGCGATGTCAAACCACTGCATCGGCGGGCGAGGCTATCAGTCCGCTCGGGCGCAGGCGCCGCGAAGGGGTGGGCCGAGTGACGCTCTGCCGGAATCCGTCAAGGATCCGGGCTCAGCCCGGGGTGACGCGGTAGGCGTCGAAGACGGCCTCCACGTTCCGCAGAGCCGCGATGACGGTGCGCAGCGTCTCGATGTCCCCCACGTCCACGACGAACCGGTCGTCCACCATCTCGTTCTCCATGCTGCAGTGGGCGGAGATGATGTTCACCCCGTGCTCACCGAAGGTGCGGGACAGGTCCTCCAGCAGCCGCGGCCGGTCGGAGGCGCTGACGGCCACCTCGGCACGGAAGGCCTTCTGGTTGGCCCCCACCCACGACACGGGCGTGAACCGGCCCGGGTTCTTCAGCAGCGCCCGCGCGTTGGGGCAGTCGGAGCGATGGATGGTGATGCCGCGTCCCAGCGAGATGTAGCCCAGGATGTCGTCACCGGGCACCGGCTTGCAGCACTTGGCCAGCCGCACCAGCACGTCGGTGAGCCCGTCCACCTCGATGCCCATGTCGCTGGAGGCCTGCGCCAGCACGGGCTTGCGGCCCCGCACCGTGTCGGCCACCCGGTCCTCGGACATGGGCTGCCCGGACTTCAGGCGCGCCAGGATCTTGTTGACCACCATGGGGGCGCTGGTCTTGCCCGACCCGATGGAGATGTAGAAGTCGTCGGCCTTGCGGAAGCCCAGCTCCTTGATGACCTCCAGCAACAGCGGCGAGCCGGCCATCTTCTGGCTGGGCAACCCGGCCTTGCGCAGGTGGTCCTGCAGCACGTCGCGGCCCTTGTGCTCGTGGTCCTCGCGCCGCTCGCGGGCGAAGAAGGCGCGGATCTTGGACTTGGCCTTGCTGGTGCGCACCTGCTTGAGCCAGTCGTTGGACGGGCCCCGGGGCTTGTTGGTGGTGAGGATCTCCACGAAATCGCCCGATTGCAGGCGGTACGTCAGCGGCACGATGCGCCCGTTGACCTTGGCGCCCACGCAGCGGTGACCCACGTCGGTGTGCACGTCGTAGGCGAAGTCGACGGGCGTGGAGTCCTTCGGCAGGTTGCGCAGCTCGCCCTTGGGGGTGAAGACGAACACCTCGTCGGCGTACAGGTCCTGCCGCAGCGACTCCAGGAACATCGCCGGGTCCTTGGTGTCCTGCTGCCAGTCCATCATGCGGTTGAGCCACGGCATCTGCTCGCCGCCGGCGTCGGCGCCATCCTTGTACAGCCAGTGCGCCGCCACGCCGTACTCGGCCGTGCGGTGCATCTCGTGGGTGCGGATCTGGATCTCCAGCGGCTTGCCCTCCGGTCCCACCACCGTGGTGTGCAGGGACTGGTACATGTTGGGCTTGGGCACCGCGATGTAGTCCTTGAACCGCTGCGGCATGGGCTTCCAGAGCGAGTGGATGATGCCCACCGCCCCGTAGCAGTCCTTCACCGAGTCCACCAGCACGCGCATGGCCGTGAGGTCGTAGATCTCGTTGAACTCCTTGCCCCGCCGGGTCATCTTCTCGTAGATCGAGTAGAAGTGCTTCGGCCGGCCGGTGATGCGGGCCACGATCCCCTGGCCGCGCAGTTCGGCGTCCAGGTACTCCCCCGCCCCGGCCACGTAGGTCTCCCGGTCCGCACGGCGCTGGTTGACCATCTGCTGGATCTCGCCGTAGCGGCGGGGGTGCAGGGTGGAGAACGCCAGGTCCTCCAGCTCCCACTTGAGGTGGTGGATACCCAGCCGGTGGGCCAGCGGGGCGTACACGTCCAGCGTCTCCCGGGAGATCTGGATCTGCTTCTGCTTGGCCATGTACGACAGCGTGCGCATGTTGTGCAGGCGGTCGGCCAGCTTGACGATGAGCACGCGGATGTCGGTGGCCATCGACACGATGAGCTTGCGGTAGTTCTCGGCCTGCAGCTCCTCCTTGCTCTCGAAGTGCAGCTTGGAGAGCTTGGTGACGCCGTCCACGATGGTGGCCACCGTGGACCCGAACTCACGCTCCAGGTCGTCCAGGGTGGCGGGGGTGTCCTCGACGGTGTCGTGCAGCAGCGCGGCGATGACCGACGTCTCGTCCATGCCCATGGCCACCACGATGCGGGCGCAGCCCAGCGGGTGGCTGATGTACGGGTCGCCGGACTGGCGCACCTGGCCCAGGTGGTGGGCGCGGGCGAACTCGTAGGCGCGGGCGATGCTCTCGGTGTCGGCGTGGGGGTGCTGGGCGCGCACCTCCTCCAGCAGCTCGTCGATCTGCGAGCCACCGCCGGTGCGGCCGAGGTCGGTGAGGGATCGCGCCATGCTCACAACTTATCGTCCCCGGTTGCTCACACCACCAGCACCGCGTCATCGGCCATGAGGTCCAGGGTGGCCGCCCGCCCCAGGAACTCCCGCACCGCCTCCAGCTCCGCGGCGGCCCGCTGGGCGGTGGGGGCCTCGGCCATCGGCCGGCGGGCCGCGTCCGGCAGGGTGCGCAGCCCGTCCGGGGACATCTCCAGCATCCCCAGCTCGGCCAGCGCCCGCAGCGCGTCGGCCACCACCGCGACGGGGCGCACCGGGCCATCGGCGCCCAGCAGGATCGCCTCCAGGCCGGCGTCCCACGCGTGCGCCCGCCCGTCGCGCAGGGCGGGCCAGACGGCCGTGGCCACCGCCCGCAGGTCGCGCCGGGACGTGGCCACATCCCCGGCGAACGCCACCTCGGGGTCGGCCCAGCACAGGTGCAGGTGGCGACCGGACGCGGCCAGACGCACCCGCGCGCAGTCGACGGGCCCCTCGGGCGGGTCCAGCAGCAGCACGTGCATCCCCTCCGGGAGGGGCGCGGTGGCCATCGTGGCGTAGTCGGTGAGCACCATCGCCGCCCGCCCCTCGGCCTGCGACAGCCGCTGCAGCAGGGCCTCGGGGGCGCAGCGTCCCGAGACCAGCACCGCCACCTCCACGCCCATGCGCGCCGGGTGCAGGGCCTCGTCGATCGCCGCGCGCCGCAGCGCCACGTCCGCGCACACCACGGCCACGCCGGCGTCGGCGCCCGCCAGGGCCAGGATGCGATGCATGCCGGCACCCTCGCCGCGCAGGTCGCGCACCGACAGGGGCGGCCCGGGCGGCGGGGCGGGCCACGCCTCGGGGGGCGCGGTGCCCAGCGCCAGGTCCCGCACCTCGACGATGCCGCGACGGGCCGCGCAGGCGAGGTCGCAGGCCGGCGCGCACGCGCCCCCGTGCTGTGGCGCCAGAGCCCGCGCGGTGACCGGCTCCAGTCGCTCGATCACCACCCGGGGGCCCACGAAACCCTGGAAGCGCTCCACCCCCAGCGAGACGTGCGCGTCGAAGCGGTCGCCGTCCTGGATGCGGGCCGCGCGGTGCCCGTGCCCGAAGCCCACGGCGCGCGCGTGGGCACCGCCGCAACGCAGGCGCACCGCCAGATGCTTGCCCCCCGCCCCCACCGTTCCCGCGCCCTGGGCGGTGGCCCCGGGCATCAGCAGCCGCACGGAGGGGTTGCCCCTGCCGAACGGCGCCAGCACCTCGAACGCCTCGGCCGTGCCCACCGTGAGGTCGCGCGCGCCCACCACGGCGTCCACCGGGCGCACCAGCGCGCGCTCGATGGCCAGGCTGATGCCGTGTGCGGCCTCGATGAACTGGTCGCGGAACGTGGCCACGTCGGCCGGGTCCATCTGCAGGCCCACGGCGCCCGCGTGACCGCCCCAGCGCGTCAGCACGGCGTCCGCACGCCCCACCAGGTCGTGCAGGTCCACGCCCGGGAGGCTGCGCCCGGATCCCTTGGCCACCTCGCCGTCGCGCGTGATGACGATGGCCGGGCGCTCGAAGCGCTCCACCAGGCGGCTGGCCACGATGCCCACCACGCCCTCGTGCCAGCCGTCACCCGCCGCCACGATGGCCGGCGCGTCGCGGATCTCCTCCGGGCTGGCCTCGATCTGGGCGATGGCCTCCTGGGTGATGCGCTGCTCCACGTCGCGGCGCTCCACGTTGAGCGCCCACAGGCTGTCGGCGATGGGCCTCGCGGTGGTCTCGTCGGGCGCCAGCACCAGCTCCAGCGCCTCCATGGCCGTGCGCATGCGACCGGCCGCGTTGATGCTGGGGCCCAGCTGGAAGCCCAGGTCACGGGCGGTGAGCGTGCGGGGGTCGATGCCCGCCGCGGCGCACAGGGCGCGGATGCCCGGCCGCGGCGTGCGCCGCATGGCCTGCAGGCCGCGGGCCACCAGGCGCCGGTTCTGGCCGATCAGCGGCACCTGGTCGGCCACCGTGGCCAGGGCAACCAGGTCGAGCTCCTCATCGGGGTTGGGGCCCAGCAGGTCGCCGCCCAAGCGCTCGGCGAGCGCGCGCACCACCGTGAACACCACGCCCACCGCCGCCGGCAGGTCCTCGCGCGGCCGCCCCAGGGCGGGGTTGACAATGATGCCGGGCGGCCGGGCCCCGCCCGCCAGGTGGTGATCGCACACGATGGTGTCCAGGCCCAGCTCCGCGGCGCGGGTGAGCGCGTCCTCGGCGGTGGTGCCGCAGTCCACGCACACCAGCAGCTGGGCGCCCTCGGAGGCCAGTCGCTCCACTGTGGCCACGCGCACGCCGTACCCGTCGGTGAACCGGCTGGGCAGGAACGGCGTCACCGTGGCGCCCGCCGTGCGCAGAGCCCGCGTGAGCACCGCGGTGCTGCACACCCCGTCGCAGTCGTAGTCGCCGTGCACGGCCACGTGCTCACCGCGACCGATGGCCAGGATCAGCCGTTCGGCGGCCTCCACCACGCCGTCCATGTCCTCGGGCGGGTCAAGGGGCCCGTCGCTGGCCATGAACTCCCGCGCGGCGTCCGGGTCGCCCAGCCCGCGGCGCACCAGCGCCCAGGCCAGCGGTTCCGGGCAGTCCAGAGCGTCCTGCAGCGCCAGCACCTGGGCGTAGGAGACGCGATCCGCCCGCCAACCCATTCCCGTGGCCCGCCTTTCATCGACTCCACCGGGGAACCACCAGTGTGCCGGTTGGCGCGGACGGACGGAACCGGGTGGCGCACGGACCCGCAACGCGGTGCGCCACCCTCACGGGTGGCGCACCGGGCGAGCTGCGGACGGGCCGGGGCCCGGCGGACTCAGGGCATCACGCGGAACGTGCCGCTGGCGGCGAACGGGCCCGTGGACCCGGCGCTGAGCGTCACCGTGAAGCCGTCGGTGGTGGGTGCGAAGCCCTCGGCGGTGACCACCTCCACGTCCGTGGGGACGCAGTTCATGGTGGCCTCCACGTTGAGCACCAGCGTGCCCGGGGCGGGCTTGCCGTTGGTGGGCAGCGTCCACTCGGTGGGCGCGTCCTGCACCGGCTCGCGGAACCGCACGCCCGACAGCGCCTGGTGGCCGGCCTGGAAGGCCATGCCGCCCAGCGCCCAGCGACCGGTGAGCCGCTCGTCCACCGGGGCCCGCAGCCACGCCGGCGCCTCGCCGGCCAGCTCACGGTCACCGGGGGCGGGCTCGTCCCACCACGCCAGCGGGGCCTCGGGCTCCCGCGGGAGCGCGGGCTGCGCCACCGTCACCTGCACGGGCCACTCCTCGGCCGGCGCGGTCTCGGGCTCGGCCTCGTCCTCCGGCTCGGCGTCGGCCGTGATGGCGTCCCACGCCGGTGCGGCGGGGTCCACCACGATGGCCTCGGGCGACTCGGCGGCCAGCACGTCCTGCGCCTCCGGGTCCCAGGTGAGGTCGGCGGGGGGCTCGGCGGTGACCGCCGGCTCCATGCCCTCCATCATCGGGATCTCCAGCGGGGCCAGCTCGGCCGTGGCCGCAACCTCCGCCAGGTCCCACTGGGCCGCGGGGTCGTGCGCGTCGGGCTCGGTGGGAAGGTCCGACCACACGCGCTCGGCGTCGGCCTCCGCGGTGGCAACCACGTCGGCGGGGCCGGCATCCACCGGGGTGAACACGTCCGGCACGAACACCGTGTCGTCGGCCGCCTGCGGCTGCGGGTCGGCGTCCTCCGCCTCCTCGCCAGCGCCCAGCCAGGACGCCTCGATGGAGGCGTCACCGGACGCGTCGGCCGGCGCGAGCCAGCCCTCATCCGCGGGGTGCGCCTCGGCCACCGAGGCCGCCTCGGCGGGGTCGTCCACCTCTGCGGTGGGCGCGAACCAGGTCTCGTCGGTGGCGGCCACGAACTCGGCCGGCTCCGGTGCGACCTCGGCGGGGTCCGACCAGGACGCCGTGGAGGACACCGGCTCGGTGCTCCACTCCAGGTCGGCCACCTCGTCGCCCGACGAGGCCTCGGCGGCGTCCTGGACGTCCTCGTGCCCCTGCATGGGGATCTGGTCCCAGTCGGGCTCCGGCGCGTTCTCCTCGAAGCGCACCACGTCGATGGGCGCGTCGGCCACATCGGTGGTGGCCTCGGCGGTCGGGGCCTCGACCGGGTCGTCGGCGATGGGGTTCCACGCGGTGGCGTCGTCGCCCCAGCTTGCCTCGGAGTCGTCCTGGGCGTCACCCACGCTGAGGTCGGCGATGTCCTGCACCTCGGCGGCGGGCGCCGCGTCGTCGGTGTCGTCGGCACCACCCAGCCACGCGTCCCCCGCGGGGGCCTCCGCGGCCACGGCGTCGGCCGCGGGCGCCGGCTGCTGCGCGGCACCGCCGTCCTCCCACGAGGCGTCCATGTCGCCGGGGAGCGGCCATCCGGGCTCGGTGATGAGCTCCTCGTCCACCCACGCGTTGGCGGGCTCGTCCTGCGCGGCGCGCTCGACCGGCGCCACGATGGCGGCCGGGGCCTCTGCGGGTGCCTCCGCGCCCGCAGGCACGGTGCCATTGAGCTCCTGGCGCATGGCGTCCCAGTCGGGCTCGTCGGCCGACGGGGGCGCGGCGAACACCTCGGTCACCTGCTCGTCCACGGGCGCCTCGGGCGCCAGGGCCGCCGCCAGCGCGGCGTCCGCCATGTCGGGCTCCAGCGCGGGGCGTCGCCGCCCGCCGCGCCGGCCGATGGACAGCGACGGCGTCTTCGCGCGGGATTTCCGGCCACGCCGCGGCGCATCGCCGTCGGCGTCGGTGGCGGTGACCACCGGCGCTGACGCCTTGCGCGACCGCGACAGGCTGGGCCCACCCAGCTTCAGCTTCGGCATCTTGAGGGACTTCGACCCGCGGCCGCCGTCCGTTTTCGCGCGCTTCGAGGTGCGGGCGATGGCCACCTTGCCACCGCGCGACGCCCTGGGCGTCTTGGCCGCCTTGGGGGTGCTGCCGCCGTCCGCGGTGCGGCGGCGCATCACCACCAGCAGCACCAGCAGGGCCGTGACGCCGCCCACGAGGGCCAGGTTCATCGTGCTCATCATCCTTCACGCCTCCATGCGCGCTCATCGTGAGCAGGTGTCGTTCCGGCGCACCGCTCCCCGCCGGCGAACCGTGTGAACTGCCGTGCCGGGCGGTGCCGGCACAGGTCTCCCGGTGCCCGCATCAGCCCAGTCCCGCCTTGTACCGGCCCCGTGCGTGGAAACGCCCGGGGGCCGCGGCCGCCAGCACCAGGGTGAACCCCTCGTCGCTGGGACCGAAACCGCTGTCGGCCATCACCACCAGCCCGCCCGGGGCCACGTTGTCCTCATCGGTCACCGTGAGGGTCACGCGGTCGGCGCCGGGATCGGCGGAGAGGCGGTGCGGGAAGGTGATGCCCTCGAACACCAGGTGGCCCGAGGCCAGCGCCAGCCCGCTGATGGCGAAGGTGCCCTCCGCGCGGGTGCGCATGATGCGCCCGGTGGCAACGTCGGTGGTGGCCGCCGACTCCGCGAGGGCCAGGGACCGCTCGGCGGCGACGCCGCCCGTGGGCAGTCCCGCCCACTCGGACATCGCGGCCAGATCGGGGTCGGCGCCCACCGGCAGCACCGGTGCCGACCACTCGGCCATGGTCGCCAGCTCGATCTCCTGCGACACCGGGGCGACCGGGTCCGGAGCGCTCACGCCCACGGCCGACCACTCGTTGAGACAGGCGACGTCCTCGGCGTTGGGGGGCTCGGGGCGGCGCACGGGCTGTGCGGGTGCCCACCATTCGCTCAGCAGCTCGCGTCCGTCCACCGAGGCCGTGCCCGTGAACGGCGTTCCCGCCGCGGTTGTCCCGCTTGGCCTACTCCACACGCGTGCGACCCTCCATCCGCGCCGAAACGGCACTCACACCCCCGGCCGGGGATGTCCTGGTGCCTTATCGGCCGGGTGTGGCCGTACCTGAGCGTTCCCGCCAGAACCTGCGGGAACCCAGCGGTTACCGCTAGCGCCTGCGGCGGCGCTGCACCTGTGTGTGACGCCGCGGGCGGTCGCGCGCGGGACGGTCGGTGGGCTCGGCCGGCGGGGCGTCCACGTCCACGTCCACACCGTCCGCCGCGTCCTGCGGGACGACGTCGGGCGCGGCGACCTGCACGGGCGCCTCCGCCGGCACCGCCTCGTCGGCCGGGGCGGCCGGGGCCACCAGGCCGGGGACGGGCGCGTCGTCGTCCAGGGCGCTCTCGGCGCGCTCCAGCACGGCCAGGTCCACCACGTCGGCGTCGGAGGCGATCATGCGCTGGCGCTTGCGCTCGGCGCGCACGGCCTTGCGGCGCTCGTCCGGGTCGCGCTCCTTCCACCAGGACGCCAGCGGCGCGGAGATGATGATCGACGACACGCCACCGCTAAGGATGCCCACCAGCAATGCGAAGGCGAAGTCCTTCAGGGTGCTGCCGCCGAAGAGGAACAGGGACAGCACCGGCAGCAGCGTCATCACCGAGGTGATGATGGATCGCGTGAACACCTCGTTGACCGACAGGTTCACGATGTCCCGGTACCGGCGCCCGCGCATCAGCGGCTGGTTCTCGCGGATGCGGTCGAACACGATCACCACGTCGTACAGCGAGTAGCCGAGGATGGTCAGCAGGGCCGCCACGGTGTCGCCGGTGACCTTGCGGCCGGTGACGGCGTAGATGCCCAGCGACAGCGCCACGTCGTGCACCACCGACAGCATGGCCGGCAGGGCCAGCTTGTACTCGAACCGCAGGATCAGGTACAGCGCCACCACGATGAAGCTGAGGATCACCGCGGTGATGGCGTTGCGGATGATCTGCCGCCCGAAGGTGGCCCCCACCGTGGTGAGCTCGGGCGTGTCGGTGAACTGGTACTTCGCGTCCAGCGCGCTCTGGATCTTCTGGGACTGCGTGGGGTTGAGCGACGGCGAGTTGACCTGGAAGCCCCGCACCGTGCTGCCGTTGACGTTCTGCGAGTACGCCTGCACCTTGAGGTCGGTGACGCCCTGCGCGGCGTAGATGTCGCGGATGCCGCCCTCGCTGGCCGGCTTGACGAACGTGGCGGACAGGCTGCTGCCGGAGGTGAAGTCCAGGCCCAGGTTGAGGCCGTGGGCGCCCATCCACCCCAGGCCGAACAGCACCGGGATGGTGGACAGCACCACCCACAGCCTCCAGCGGCCCACCCAGTCGATGGTGAAGACCCGGCCGTGCTTGAGGGCCAGGGCGCGGTCGTCCTTGAGGAACCGGCTGCCCAGCAGCACCCCGAAGATGGCGCGCGTGGCCACCACGGCGGTGAGCAGGGACATCAGGACGCCGATGCCCAGGGTGAATGCGAAGCCCTTGGGGCCGGCGGTGGCGAACATGAACACCAGCACCGCGGTGAAGAAGGTCACCACGTTCGCGTCGATGATGGCCGCCAGGCCCTTCCGGTACCCGGCCGAGAGGGCGGCCAGGGTGCTCTTGCCCGCGCGCGCCTCCTCGCGCACGCGTTCGAAGATCACCACGTTGGCGTCGGAGCTGATGCCGATGGTGAGGATCACACCGGCGATGCCCGGCAGGGTGAGGGTGATGGGCACCAGCACCACCACGGCATAGAACAGCGCCGCGTAGATCAGCAGCCCCATCACGGCCACCACGCCCAGGAGGCGGTAGTAGAACAGCAGGAACGCGATCACGGTGATCAGGCCCGCCAGGCCGGCCAGGAGCCCCTGGTGCAGCGATGCCTTGCCCAGCGTGGCCCCCACCTGCTTGGTGCTGACGGCCACCATGCGGATGGGGATGGAGCCGGAGTTGAGCTGGCTGGCCAGCGTCCGGGTCTCCTTCACCGTGAAGTTGCCCGTGATGCGGGCGGCTCCGCCGCTGATGCCGTCCGGCAGCTCCTGGCCGTTGATGGTGGGCGCGGAGATCAGCTGGTTGTCCAGCACGATCGCGAACTGGTACAGCGTGTGGTTGGGGTCGATGTTGCCCCGGCGGGCGAGGTCGCGGGTGATGGTGTGGAACTTCGACGACCCCGCGTCGGTGAAGTTCATCGTCACCTCGGGCTTGCCCGTGCCGCCGTTGCCGACGTCGCGGATGGCCGCCGCGCTGCTGATGTCCTTGCCGGTGAGCCCGGGGTTGTCCTGGAAGATGAAGTAGACGGTGCGGCCCTGGGCGCGGGTGGACAGCTGCTCCACCTGGCTCACGATCAGCAGCCCCTTCGGCACCGTCTCCACCGTGACCTGGGCCATGGTGTGCCCCGCCTTGCGCACCGAATCGGCCAGGGTGCCCCGCGCCTTGGCCAGGGCCTGCTGCGGTGTCGTGTCCGCCGTGATGCCCACCACCACCGGCTCGCCCACCGCCCGGTGACCGGCCTTGGTGAACGCGTACAGCGTGGCCGCGCCGTTGTTGGGGAACTTCGGCGTGGTGCGCTCGGCCAGCCGCACGGCGGCGTACAGGCTGGGGTTGGACATGAAGTTGGGGTCGGTCTGCGAGGCGTTGGACGAGGCGTTCACCACCGACTCGCTGAAGTCGTAGAACGCCAGGTTGGCCGGCCGGGTGAGGTCGTTGACCACCCCGGTGGGGTCCTTCACGCCCGGCAGTGACACCACGATCTGGTTGGTGCCGGCGGTCTGGATCTCGCCGCCGCTGACGCCGAAGCTGTCAACACGCCGCCGGATGACCTCCAGGGCGCGGTTGATGGACTGGCTGTTGACCGGGGCGTCCTGGGTGATCTGCTCACCCTGGAGCACCACCTCGACGCCGCCGCGCAGGTCCAGGCCCAGCGTGGCCGGTTTGAGGACGATCGCTGCGATGGAGGCGGCCGTGAGGCCCAGCACCACCAGCAGCAGGAGCAGGGCGCGCCTGCCGGCCTGCATGGCCTACTGCTCCGTTGTGCCGTCGGTGATGGCGGGCGGCTCGCCCGGTGGGTCGGCGGGGGTGTCCGCCGCCGCGCCCTCCGGCACGTCCGTGATGATGCGCGTCACCGACGCCTTGGCGACCCGGATCTCGGTGTCCTCGGCCACCTCCAGCAGCAGGGTCTCACCGTCCTCCACCTCGGTGACGGTGCCGTAGATCCCGCCCGCCGTCACCACCTCGTCGCCCGGCGACAGGGCCCGGAGGGTGGCCGCCTGCTGCGCGCGCAACTTGCGCTGCGGGATGATGAGCACGAAGTACATGACCGCGACGAACGCGACCAGGTACAGGAGGAGAAAGCCTGATCCACCCACTGCGGGGGCACCTACCGGTCGGGGATTTCCGAAAACCAAACGGGGCGCTGACCCTAGCAAAGCCCCGGACATGAGCCGTTCGGGCAGCGTCGCCGGAGGCCCCATCGGCGGCCCGCCGCCGAACTTTCGCGCCGTGTCCCATTGGTAGGGTCCCCAACCGTGTGGTTGACGCGCGCATGGCGCGCCCGCTGGCCCGGCGTGCTCGAGGTGCTGCTCTTCATCGCGCTCACGGTGGCCTACGAGTGGGTGCGCGACCTGGTGGCCCCCGCAACCGACGCCGCGGTGTCGGCGGCGTTCCGCCATGCCCACGACGTGGTGCGCTGGGAGTCGGACCTGGGGTTGCACGCCGAAGGCGCCGTGCAGCGCATCACCCATCACATCCCCGGCGGTGACTTCGCCACCAAGTGGTACTACACGCTGGCCCACACCCCCGGGTTCATCACCTTCTTCGTGCTGCTGTGGTGGTTCCGCAAGCCGCAGTTCGCCTTCGTGCGCAACTGGTTCTGGACCACCCACCTGTTCGCCCTGACGCTGTTCTGGCGCTTCCCCACCGCACCCCCGCGCTTCCAGGACGCCTCCATGCACGACACCACCCGCGAGACCCTGCGGCTGGGCGGGGCGCTCGATTGGTTCCAGTCGCTGCGCAACGAGTACGCCGCGGTGCCCTCGTTGCACATCGGCTACAACGTGCTGTACGCGCTCACCATCACCTGGGTGCTGCGCGACCGCGGGCGCTGGCGGTACCTGGCCTGGCTGCTGCCCGCCTGGATGGCCTGGGTGACCATGGCCACCGCCAACCACTACTGGTTCGACGGCGTGGCAGGGGCCGCGTGCGTGCTGGCCGCCCTGGGCGTGGTGCACCTGGTGAGCGCCCGGGACATCCCCCGCCCCTGGCAGGCGGCGCGGACATGAGGCGCGGCTACCGCGTGGTGATGGTGACCGAGTACGCCTACCCCGTGCTGGGCGGCATCAGCGAGCACGTGCACTACCTGTCGCGCGAGCTGGCCCGCCTGGGCCACGACGTGACGGTGCTGACCAGCCGGGCCGACCCGGAGGACCGGGAGCGCGCCGCCGCGATCGACGCCCACAACCAGGACGTCAACGGCTACCGCACGGTGCGCATCGGTGTGTCGCGCCGCTTCGACATCAACGGCTCCACCGCGCGCTTCACCTACAGCCACACCCTGTGGTGGCAGCTGCGCCGGGCGCTGCGCGGCGCGGAGGTGGTGCACGTGCAGGGCCTGGTGGGGCCGGTGCTGCCGCTCGCGTCCATCCTGGCCAGCGACGCCAGGGGCATGCTGGGCACGTTCCACACCTACGTTGAGGGCGGCCGCCACTGGGCGTACCGCTTCTTCATGATCCCCCTGCGCATGGGGTTCCGGCGCCTGTACCGGCAGATCGCCGTGTCGCAGGTGTGCGTGGATTCGCTGGAGCCGTACCTGCACGGCCGCTGGGAGGTGGTGCCCAACGGCATCGACACCGAGGTGTACCACCCGCTGCTGGACGAGTCGCAGCGCGATCCCGGTCCGCCGCGCGTCCTGTTCGTGGGCCGCTTCGACGAGCGCAACGGCCTGCACACCCTGCTTGAGGCCGCGGGGATCCTCACCCGCCGCGGCTACGACTTCGAGCTGCAGGTGGTGGGCGACGGGCCCACCCGCCCCCAGTACGAGGCGCAGGCCCGCGAGCACGGCGTGTGGGACCGGGTGCGGTGGCTGGGCCTGCTCAACGAGGAGCGCCCGGAGCTGTACCGGCAGGCCACGCTGCTGGCCGCCCCCTGCACGCTGGCCTCGTTCGGGGTGGTGCTGCTGGAGGCCATGGCCTCGGGCACCCCCGTGGTGTGCGCCGACAACGTGGGGTTCCGGCAGGTCATCCGCGACGACGCCCCGGGGCTGTTCGTCCCGGGACACGATGCCGAGGCCCTGGCCGACGGCATCGCCACCGTGCTGGACGACCCGGCGCTGCGCGCCGACTGGGCCACCCGCGGGCGTGAGGTGGCCGTGCAGCGCTACGCGTGGCCCACCGTGGCCGCCCGCATCGATCAGCTGTACCGGGAGGCGCTGGAGGGCGGCACCGGCGCACCCGTCACACCGCAACCAACCGCCGGGGAGACCTGATGGACCAGTACTCGCTCACCGAGATCCTGCTGGATCGCCTGATGCAGGAGACCGGCCTGGCACCGGCCGGCGATCTGGTGCAGCGCCTGGAGCGCACGCCCCCGGCCATCCTGCGGGGGCTGCGCGCACGCGACACCGAGACGGTGGGCATCGCCGCCGCCCTGCCCATGGACATGTCCTCGGCCCTGGCGGAGCTGCTGGAGCAGGCGGTGGGCGACGACGGCCGCTTCGACCGCGCCAAGGCGGACGCCTACATGGCCGACCAGGCCGGCCAGGACGAGGACGAGGAGGACATCGACGACCGCGCGGTGCTGATGGCGGTGGTGCACAACGCCCTGGGCCTGCCCATCGAGTGCGAGGCCTGCGCGGGATGGGTGCTGGACCAGGACCGCGACGAGCCCGAGGCCGACGAGCACGGCCACCACGAGCCGGAGAGCCTGGTGGAGGCCGTGTACGCCGCCCACCCCGAGGCGGTTGACGACTGGCCCCAGCAGACGGCCCTGCGCATCGCGGCCCACGCGGGCGACGTGTTCGGGAGCGCCGCCGGGTTCGGCGCGCTGCACGAGGTGGTGGCGCACGCCACCGGCGTGCCCGGACTGTCCCGCGAGGGATTGGCCGAGGCGCACCGGCTGCAGCACACCGGCATGGCCCGCTGCGAGGACATCGCCGAGGCGCACGTGCTGGGGGTGGCCCTGCGGGCCATGACCGGCGCCGGCGGCGTGGCCGCGCGCATCGGGGCGGCGGAGATGGCCGCCGTGGAGGACGCCATGGCCCTGGCATCCCTGCCCGCCGCCGTGGCCGTGGGCCTGGTGGCGCAGGAGATCGAGACCGGGCTGGCCTCCACCCCCACCCCGCCCCCCGGCCGGCGGCTGCCCAAGTCCGGGCGCAAGCGGAGGTAGGTTTCGACGATGTCAAAGGTTCTGCAGAGCCTGCCGGTGGGCGAGCGCATCGGCATCGCGTTCTCCGGCGGGCTGGACACCTCGGTAGCCGTGGCGTGGATGCGCGAGCGCGGCGCCGTGCCGTGCACCTACACCGCCGACCTGGGCCAGTACGACGAGCCGGAGATCCACACCGTGCCCGACCGGGCCGGCCTGTACGGGGCCGAGCTGGCGCGCCTGGTGGACTGCACCCGGCCGCTGGTGGAGCAGGGGTTCTCGGCCATCGCCTGCGGGGCCTTCCACATCCGCTCGGGCGGCAAGGCCTACTTCAACACCACCCCGCTGGGCCGCGCGGTGACGGGCACCCTGCTGGTCACGGCCATGGCCGAGGACGACGTCTCCATCTGGGGCGACGGCTCCACCTACAAGGGCAACGACATCGAGCGGTTCTACCGCTACGGCCTGCTGGCCAACCCGGCCCTGCGCATCTACAAGCCGTGGCTGGACCACGCGTTCGTGGCCGAGCTGGGCGGGCGCCAGGAGATGAGCGAGTGGCTCACCGCGCGCGACCTCCCGTACCGGGATTCCAAGGAGAAGGCGTACTCCACCGACGCCAACATCTGGGGCGCCACCCACGAGGCCAAGGACCTGGAGCACCTGGACGCCTCGGTGGAGATCGTGGATCCCATCATGGGCGTGGCCTTCTGGCGTGACGACGTGGCCATCCCCACCGAGGACGTGGTGGTGCGCTTCGAGGCCGGCCGGCCCGTGGCCATCGACGGCGACGACTTCGGCGGCGACCCCGTGGCCCTGGTGCGCGCGGCCAACGCCATCGGCGGCCGCCATGGGCTGGGCATGAGCGACCAGATCGAGAACCGCATCATCGAGGCCAAGAGCCGCGGCATCTACGAGGCCCCGGGCATGGCGTTGCTGCACATCACCTACGAGCGGCTGCTGAACGCCATCCACAACGAGGACACGGTGGCCCAGTACCACAATGAGGGCCGCAAGCTGGGCCGCCTGCTGTACGAGGGGCGCTGGCTGGACCCCCAGTCGCTGATGATCCGCGAGGGACTGGAGCGCTGGGTGGCGTCCGCGGTGACCGGCGAGGTCACGCTGCGGCTGCGCCGCGGCGACGACTACAGCATCCTGGAGACCACGGGCCCCGCCTTCTCCTACCACCCCGAGAAGCTCAGCATGGAGCGCACCGAGGACGCGGCCTTCGGGCCGGTGGACCGCATCGGCCAGCTCACCATGCGCAACCTGGACATCGCCGACTCGCGGGCCCGGCTGGAGCAGTACGCCCGGCAGGGGTTGCTGGGCCTGGCCAGCGGGAACCTGGTGAGCGAGCTCGCCCCGGGCCGCGCCCCCGCCATCTCGGCCGGGGAGCCGGAGTCGCCCGAGGCCGTCTCGCTGGACGATGCCGCCCTGGAGTTCGGCGCCGACTGAGCCATCCGCGATGACCCTCCTGCCACAGCGCCGCCTCGGTGCCTCCGGTCCCACCGTCACGCGGATGGGGCTGGGCATGGCGGCGCTGGGCCGGCCCGGGTACATCAACCTGGGCCACCGCGCCGACCTGGAGGGGCACCGCGACCCCACGGGCCTGCGCGACCGCGCCGCCGAGGTGCTGGACGCCGCGTACGCGGCCGGGATCCGCTACGTGGACTGCGCCCGCAGCTACGGCCGGGCCGAGGAGTTCACGGCCCACTGGCTGGCCACCCGTGACGTCCCGGACATGGTGGTGGGGTCCAAGTGGGGCTACACCTATGTGGCCGACTGGCGTGACGACGTGGATGTGCACGAGGTGAAGGAGCACAGCCCGGCCAACCTGGAACGTCAGCTGGCGCTGACGCGCGGGGTGCTGGGGTCACGGCTGGCGCTGTACCAGATCCACTCGGCCACCCGCGAATCGGGGGTGCTGGCCGATGCCGCGGTGCTGGAGCGCCTGCGGGCGCTGCGGGCCGAGGGGGTGGCGGTGGGCCTGTCCACCAGCGGCCCGGCCCAGGCGGACACCATCCGCGACGCGGTGGCCACCGGGGTGTTCGACACGGTGCAGAGCACCCTCAACCCGCTGGAGCCATCGGCCGGGGACGCCCTGGCCGAGGCCCACGCGGCGGGCATGGGCGTGATCGTGAAGGAGGCCGTGGCCAACGGCCGCCTCACCGCCCGCGGCGGGCACGCGGCGTTCACCGCGGCCGCGGCGCAGTTCGGCGCGACGCCCGACGCCGCCGCCATCGCCTGGGCGCTGGCGCAGCCGTTCGTGGACTGCGTGCTGTCCGGGGCCTCCACCGTCGCGCAGCTGGCCGACAACCTGCGGGCGTTCGCGGTGGAGATGCCACCGGACGCCTTCGACGGGTTCCGGGAGGCCCCGGAGACCTACTGGAGCAGGCGCTCCGGCCTGCGGTGGAACTGACCGGGCGGTCGCTGGCGGCGGCCACCCTCGCGCTGCTGCTGGGGGTGTTCGCGGTGGGGTCCGAGGCCCTGGTGATCTCGCCCCTGCTGCGGGACATCGCCACCGACTTCGGCTCGGACGTGGCCCGCGCCGGGCTGTCGGTGAGCGTGTACGGGCTGGCGGTGGCCCTGGTGGCACCCAGCGCCGGCTGGGTGGCCGACCGCACCTCCCGTCGCGGCGCGGTGCTGCTGGGGCTGGCGGTGTTCGCGGTGGCCGGGGTGTTCTGCGCGGCGGCGCCCAGCCTGGTGAGCCTGGTGGTGGGCCGCGCGGTGTGCGGGGTGGGCTCCGGCCTGTTCCTGCCCGCGGCCTACGCCTGGGTGGGCGACGAGGTGCCGTACGAGCGCCGGGCCCGCATCATGGGGTGGGTGGTGTCCGGCTGGGCGCTGGCCCTGGTGCTGGGCGTCCCCGCCGGCGCCGCGATCGGCCAGGCCGCGGGGTGGCGCCAGGCGCTGGCCGCCCTGGCGGCGCTGGCGGCCCTGGCCCTGGTGCTGGTGTGGCGCCTTCTTCCCGTCTCCGGGCCGCGACCCGCCGGGACGGCCCGGGTGAGCCTGCGCGCCGCCCTGGGGGTGGCGGCGGTGCGGTGGTTCCTGCTGGTCAACCTGCTGGACATGCTGGCGTTCTACGGCGCCTACACCTACCTGGGCAGCTTCATCCGCGACGCCCTGCATGTGCGCAGCGCCGCCGCGGGTGCGCTGATCCTGAGCTACGGCGTGGGGGTGGCCGTGACGTCCACCAACGGCCGGCTGATCGACCGCATCGGCAAGGCCCGGGCGCTGCGGCTGGCCCTCTTCGGCCTGGTGGCCGTGTTCCTGGTGCTGCCCGGCCTGGGGTCTGCACCGGGCGCCATGGTGCCCCTGCTGGTGGTGTGGGGCGTCCTGCAGGCCGCCTGCCTCACCTGCCTGGCCACGCTCGGCACCGCCACCATGCCGGAGGGCCGCGGCGCGGTGGTGGCCCTGATGAGCTGCAGCAGCTACGTGGCGGTGACCGTGGCCGCCGCGACCATGGGCCCGGTGTTCGACGGGCCGGGGTTCCGGGTGGTGGCGGGCGTCAGCGCCGCCGTGGCCCTGGCGGCCGGGCTGCTGACGCCGCGCATCCGGGTGCACACCGCGGCCTGAGGCTCAGCCCTCCACGACCTCGGACAGGTCGTCGGGGGTGTCCACGTCGCGGGGCATGTGGTCGGGCACCGGCACCGGCAGCACGTGCGCCATGGGCAGCACGGCGCGGGCGCCCACGTCGCCGCGCAGCAGCATCAGCTGCGGCCAGATGGCGCGGCGCAGCAGCACGGGGTGCCCCTGCCCGTCGGTGTACTGGGCGATGGCCACCTCGTGCTCGGGCGAGTCGGCGGCCGCGCGCACCACCTCGCGCACCGCGTCGGCGGTGACGTACGGGCGGTCGCTCACCATCATCACCGCGGCATCCACCCCGTCGTCCAGGGCGTTGATGCCCGCGCGCACCGAGCTGCTCTGCCCGGTGGCGTGCGCCGAGTTCATCACGGTGCGCACCCCGGGGTGCGCACCCAGTCCGGTGATCACCTCGGCGGCGTCGGCGCCCAGCACCACCACCACCTCCTGCACGCCGCCCTCCAGGAGGGCGTCCACCGCGCGCTGCAGCAGCGTGCGGCCCCCCACCTGGAGCAGCTGCTTGGGACGCCCCATCCGCGAGCTGGCCCCACCCGCCAACACCACACCGGCAACCCGCACCGCTCCCCCTCCGACGAGGCTCCACTGCGCGGCATCGTACCGCCGTCCCATCCCGGCGTCCGCGTGGGTCTTGCGCCCGAACCGCCATCCGGTGGAGGCTCGCCCCCAGGTCAACTGGAGAGGAGACGTCATGCCCACACCACGTCCCGGCGCGGCGCTCACGGTGGCGCTCGCCGCCGCCGCCCTCGCGGCCACCGCGGTGGCCGCGCCCGTCCCGCTGCCCACCAGCGGGCAGCGGGTGGATTCGGACCCGGCGCACGGGATCCCCACCGCCGGGTCGGCGGGCGCCTCTGATGTGGTGGGCGGTGCGCTCACCGCGGGTGCCAAACCCGTGCCGTGGGCGACGTTCGAGAAGGCCGTCTCGGGCCACAGCCAGATCTTCGTGCGCTCGTTCACCGGCGGGAAGTTCGTGACCCAGGGCAATCCGGCGTCGCTCAACCTCAACACCCAGGTGGACGCCGAGGCCCCCTCCATCGACTTCGCCGGCGCCGACCGCACCGTGCCCTGGACCACCTGGTACGAGCCCTCCCCGGCGCTGGGCAACGTCAAGCAGATCATCGCCTCGCACTTCGACGCCACGAACAACAAATGGATTCCCGCGGGCCAGGACCGCGGCTCCGGCGTGCCCAGCCTCAACATCAACACCGGCCGCGAGGCCGAGGACCCGTCCGTGGCCGGCGGTGCCACCACGGCGGGCAACCCGCCGGTGCCCTGGGTGGCCTGGAAGGAGGCCGACGGCCCCGGCAGCAGCCCCACGCAGATCTTCGTGTCGCGGGCCATCAAGACCACCGACCCCACGTGTCCCGTGGGCACGGTGCCCACGGGCGGCGCGGTGATCGGCGGCTTCTGCTGGCAGGAGGTGGGCGTCGCCCGCATCAGCCAGGACAGCTTCAAGCCCGTCACCGCAACCGACGCCACGCTCAACATCGACCCAACCCGCCTGGGCGAGGCCGCGGACATCGCGTTCACGGGCCCCAACGACACCGTGCCGTGGGTGGTGTGGTACGAGGAGGGCACCTCGGGCCTGGGCCTGCGCGGCAACGAGCTGGTGTTCGCCGCCAAGGGCGTGGCGGACGGCACGGCCGTGGGCGGGTTCGCCTGGAAGGTGGAGGGCGCGCGCACCGGCGGCCAGGGCGTGTTCCCGCTGGACCGCTCGGGCGCCAACCAGGTGGGCCGCTGCGGCGACTCGGTGGCCAGCGAGGACCTGTGCTCCATGAACATCAGCCCCGACGGCAGCGCCGTGGACCCGCGCGTGGCGGCCGGCACGCTCACCGCCGGCACCCCCACGGTGCCGTGGGTGGTGTGGATCGAGTCCGCCGCGGGCGGCAAGCACGGCGTGTTCGTGAGCCGCCTGGTGGGCGGTGACCACTTCGAGGCCATGAACGGCGGCCGCGCGGTGTCGCCCGCCGGCCAGGACGCGGGCGGGGCGGACATCACGTTCGCCGGCCACACCCCGGTGGTCACCTGGAACGCCAAGGTGAAGGGCGTGGGGCGGGCCTTCACGGGTCACTTCACCACTGACGGCGCGTTCGTGCTGGACACCCCGCAGGGCATCCAGCGCAGCCGCGCGGGCGTCACCGCCCAGCGCATCCCGGTGTCCAGCGACTGCACCGCCGACCCGTTCAGCGCCGACGGCAACACCTGTCGCGGCGGCGGCACGGGCACCGCGTTCCTGCTGTTCACCGACGGCGGCAAGAACGCCCGCGGCCTGTTCGCGGAGTCGCTGCCCCCCACCAACAACGCCAAACCCAGGGTGACGGTGGTGAGCTGGCCGCGCTCCAAGGCCGGCGCCCGCACGATCACCGGCGTGCTCAAGGTGAGCGAGCCCGGGATCCTCACGGTCACGGCCCGCCGGGGCGGGCGCTCCTCCACCACGGTGGTGGACGTCGCCCAGGCCGGTCGCGTCAAGGTGACGCTCACCGGCCTGGCCAAGATCAGCGGCCCCGGCGCGCGGTACCGCATCCAGATGCGCGACGAGCTGGGCGCAACCACGCTGCTCAACCGCTAGGTGGACATGGGCTGAGACACGTGGTGGGGCGGGCCCCGGCCCGCCCCACCGCTCAGCCGCCGATCATGCTCATCGGCCGCCCGTCGTACCGCCATCCGGGCGTGCCGATGCCGTGCCCGGCCTTCTTCTCCAGCACGGCCGCGCGGATGATGGCCTCCAGGTCCGCATCCCCGGCGTCGGCCCGCAGCGGCGTGCGCAGGTCGGTCTCCACATCGGCGAACAGGCACGTGCGCAGCATGCCGTCGGCGGTGAGGCGCAGGCGGTCGCAGCTCTGGCAGAACGGCTGGGTCACCGAGTTGACGAACTGCAGCGTGCCGGCGCCGTCCGCGAACCGCCAGGTGGTGCCCGGCGCGGCGGGGCGCTCCCGGCCCGCCGGCACCAGGGGCCAGCGCGCCTCCACCAGGGCCCGCACCTCCTCACCGGGCATCACGTGCTCGCGGGCCCACTCACGCTCGGCGTCCAGGGGCATGGCCTCGATGAACCGCACCACGTACGGCCGGCGCCGGGCCAGCTCGGCCAGGGGCAGCACGTCGTCCTCGCTCACCCCGCGCAGCACCACCGCGTTGACCTTGATGGGCCGGAAGCGCTCGTACCCCTCGCAGGCCGCCAGCCCCTCCAGCACGCGCTGCAGATCGTCGCGCCGGGTGATGGTGGCGAAGCGCTCCGGATCGAGGCTGTCGATGCTGACGTTCACGCGGTCCACGCCCGCGGCCACCAGATCGTCGATGCGGTCGGCCAGCAGCACCCCGTTTGTGGTGATGGCCATCTCCCGCACCCCGGGCAGCACGCGCATGCGGGCCAGCAGGGCCGGCAGGCCGGCCCGCACCAGCGGCTCGCCCCCGGTGACCCGCAGGTCGGTGATGCCCAGGCGCGCGAACAGCGCCGTCAGCCGCACGAACTCGTCGTCGGTGAGCACCACATCGCGTGACAGCCACGGCATGCCCTCGGCGGGCATGCAGTACCGGCACCGCAGGTTGCAGCGGTCGGTCACGGACACGCGCAGCGACCGGTGCACGCGTCCGAAGGCGTCGGTGAGCGGTGGTGAGGTCATCGCATCACCGCCAGTCTTGCAGCACCCGGCATGGGCGGCCCCGGTCGTGGGTCGCCCATGCGGGATGTCGTCCGTCAGCCGCCCATCGCCTGGCGCACCGCGCGCTCGGTGAGCACCCCGGCCAGGTGCACCCGGTAGTCCGCACCGGCGAACGTGTCGCTGGGCGGGTCGGTGCCCTCCCCCGCGCGGGCGCACGCCGCCGCAATGGCGTCACCCGAGGCGCCGGCAAGCGCGGCCTCGGCCGCCGAGGCACGCACCGGCACGGTGCCCATGTTGGTGAGCGCGATCCGGGCGTCCTGCACCGTGCCGCCGCTGCTGCGGACGACGGCCGCCACGCCCACGATGGCCCAGTCCAGGGCCCGCTGGGTGAACTTCAGGTAGGCCGCGCCCGCCCCGTCGGTGACCGGCACGCGGATGGCCGTGAGCAGCTCGTCCGGGGCCAGCGCCGAGGCGAAGAAGCCCTGGAAGAACTCCGCCGCCGGGATGCGCCGTTCCCCACCCGGACCCCGGGCCACCATCTCGGCGTCCAGGGCCAGCATCACGGTGGGCTGGTCGGACGCCGGGTCGGCGTGCGCCAATGAGCCCCCGAGGGTGCCCATGTGCCGCACCTGCGGGTCGCCCACCTGCTCGGCCGCGATGGCCACGATGGCGCAGTGCTCGCGCACCAGGGCATCCGTGGCCAGGTCGGCCTGGGTGGTCATGGCGCCGATCACCAGGTGATCGCCGTCGCGTGACACCCCGCGCAGCGCGTCGATGCGGCCGATGTCGATGAGCTTGGCCGGGCGGGCCAGGCGCGTCTTCATCAGCGGCAGCAGCGAATGGCCGCCCGCCAGCAGCTTGTTGTCCTCGTTCTCGGCCAGCATGGCGATGGCCTCGTCCACCGAGCCGGCCACGGCGTAGTCGAACTGTGCCGGGATCACTTGGCGGCCTCCTGGATGGCCCGCCACACCCGCTCGGGTGTCGCGGGGCGCTCGACGTTGGTGACGCCCAGGTGCGACAGGGCGTCCACGACGCTGTTGATCACCGCGGGCGGCGACGCGATGGTGCCCGCCTCGCCGATGCCCTTCACCCCCAGGGGGTTGGTGGGGCTGGGCGCGTTGTCGTTGGCCATCACCTCGATGTTGGGCAGGTCGGCCGCCGTGGGCACCATGTAGGTGGTCATCGTCCCGGTCAGCAGGTTGCCGCCCTCGTCGTACTGGGCACCCTCGAAGAGGGCCTCCGCGATGCCCTGCGCCACGCCCCCGTGCACCTGCCCGTCCACGATCTGCGGGTTGATGCGCACCCCGCAGTCGTCCACCGCCAGGTAGCGGCGGATCTTCACGCGGCCGGTCTGGGTGTCCACCTCGGTGACGCAGGCGTGCGCGCCGCCGGGCCACGAGAAGTTGGGCGGGTCGTACACGTAGGTGGCCTCCAGCCCCGGCTCCATGCCGTCGGGCAGGTTGTGGGCCGTCCAGGCCGCGAACGCCGCCTCCTTGACGTGCATGGTCTTGTCCGTGCCGCGCACCGTGAAGGTGCCGCCGGAGTACTCCAGGTCCTCCTCCGCGCATTCCAGCGTGTGCGCGGCGATGGCCCGTGACTTGGCGATGATCTTCTCGCCCGCGTTGTGCATGGCGATGCCGCCCACCGACAGGCTGCGGCTGCCGTAGGTGTCCATGCCGAACGGGGCCAGCTTGGTGTCGCCGGCGATGATCTCCACGTCCTCGAAGTCCACGCCCAGCTGGTCGGCCAGCAACTGGCTGAACGTGGTGGCGTGGCTCTGGCCGTGGGCGGTGACGCCGATCATCACCTGCACGGTGCCGGTGGGCATCACCTTCACGGTGGCGCTCTCCCACAGGCCGCACACCAGCTTGAGGGCCCCGGCCACCCGGGACGGCGCCAGGCCGCACATCTCGATCCAGGTGGAGAACCCGATGCCCAGCTGCACGGGCGAGCCGCTGTCGCGCAGGCGCTGCTGCTCGGCGCGCAGCCCCTCGTAGTCCAGCTCGCGCAGCAGGATGTCCAGCGACCCGGTGTAGTCGCCGCTGTCCACCGTGAGGCCGGACATGATGGTGTGGTTGGGGAACGCGGAGGTGGGGATCATGTTCATCCGCCGCAGCTCCGTGGGGTCCTTGCCCACCCTGCGGGCCAGGGCGTCCATGGCGCGCTCGATGGCGTAGGTGGCCTCGGGCCGGCCCGCGCCGCGGTAGGCGTCGGTGGGCGTGTTGTTGGTGAACACCCCCAGGATCTCCACGCCGTAGGCCTCGGCCTCGTAGCAGCCGCCGAACAGCCAGGCACCCAGCATGGGGATGCCCGGGGTGAGCAGCAGGTGATGGGCGCCCATGCCCGCCACGATCTTCACCTTCACGGCCTTCAGCTTGCCGCTCTCGTCGGCCGCCAGCGTGACCTCCTGCCACTGGTCGCGGCCGTGGTGCACCGACACGTACTCCTCGGTGCGGTCGGCGGTCCACTTCACCACGCGCCCGAGCTTGCGGGACACCACCAGGCAGATGGCGTCCTCGGGGTACACCTGCAGCTTGCTGCCGAAGCCGCCGCCCACGGCGGGGGCGATGATGCGCAGCTTGGCCTCGGGCACGCCGGTCATCAGGGTCAGCACGGTGCGCACGATGTGCGGGATCTGCGTGCTGGAGGTGACGGTGAACTCGCCCTGGCTGACGTTGGGCTCCACCAGGATGGAGCGGGGCTCCATGGCGTTGGGCACCAGGCGCTCCAGCCGGTAGCGCTCGGTGACCACCACGGGGGCCGCGGCGATGACCGGGTCGGGGTCGCCTGCGCCCGGCACGGGCGAGTGCTCCAGGAAGCTCCAGCGGTAGGTGAGGTTGTTGGGGACGTCGTCGTACAGCTGCGGCGCCCCGTCGGCCATGGCCTCCTCGGGGTCGATCACCACGGGCAGGGGCTCGTAGTCCACGTCCACCAGCTCCGCGGCGTCCTGCGCGGCGGCCCGGGAGCCGGCCACCACCACGGCCACGATCTGACCTGCGTACCGCACCCGCGTGCCCTCGATGGCGAACACCTGCGGGATCTTGATGTCGTCCACGATGGGCCAGGCGCACACCATGGCGCCCGGCAGGTCGTCCTTGATGTCGGCGTAGGTGTAGACGGCCGTCACGCCCGGGTGGGCCTTGGCCGCGGTGGTGTCGATGCCGCGGATGTCGGCGTGGGCGAATGGGCTTCGCACCATGGCCAGGTGCAGGGTGCCGCGGGGCGTGATGTCGTCGGTGAAGCGCGCCTCCCCGCGGATCAGCTGCGGGTCCTCCTTGCGGCGCACGACGCGGCCGATGCGGGGTTCGGTGGTGGCCATCAGCGCGCCCCCTCCGCCGCGGACATCACGGCCTTGACGATGTTGTGGTAGCCGGTGCAGCGGCACAGGTTGCCCTCGAGCCCCTCACGCACCTGCTCCTCGGTGGGATTCGGGATCTCCTCCAGCAGGCTGGTGGCCGCCATGATCATCCCCGGGGTGCAGAACCCGCACTGCAGGCCGTGGTGGGTGGTGAAGGCCTGCTGCATGGGATGGAGGTCGCCGTTGGTGGCGAGCCCCTCGATGGTGGTGACCGCGCCCCCGTCGGCCTGCACGGCCAGCAGGGTGCAGGACTTCACCGACCGCCCGTCCAGGTGCACGGTGCAGGCCCCGCAGGTGGACGTGTCACATCCGACGTTCGTGCCGGTCAGGCCCAGGTTCTCGCGCAGCACGTCAACCAGGAGGTCGCGGGGTTGGACCTCCAGTTCGTGCGCGGTGCCGTTGACCGTGAGGGTGATCCTCACCGTGTCATCCTCCTTGTGGGGGTTCTGGCGGGGTGTCGTGCGCATCGCCGTGCCGCAGCCGTCCCATCACGCCCTTGACGGCCGCGCCCATCACCGCGGCACCCGAAAGGGGTTTGCCGCTCTCCTCCCGGGCACGCCGGGCCTCCTCGTCGCTGCCGGTGAGCTGCACCTGCAGGCAGTTGGCGAACTTGCCCACCAGCGTCTGCGAGACGTCGTTCACCACGTTGGGCCGGCCCAGCTGCGCGGCCCGGCCGGAGAACTGCACGTCGGTGACCAGGGTCACCCGGGTGCGCCCGCCGTCGATGCCGGTGAAGTGGGCGTCGCTGCCGCCCTGGGCGCTGCCCATGCCCTTCGTGTCCTTGGCCTTGAACACCAGCCGCGCCCGCCGGGCGGCATGGTCGATCTCGTCCATGTGCACGTCGGCGAGGAAGTGCATCTTCACCGGGCCCAGGGCCACGGTCATCTTCGCCTTCCAGCTGTGCTCGTCCACCTGCTGGTCCAGCTCGGCGCCGGGCATGCAGGGGATCACCCTGGCGCCGTCAAGCATGGCGGCCATCGCCTCATCCGGCGCGGCCGTGATGTCAAACGTGTGCTCGAGCCTCATCCGCGGCTACCGGCGCCTGACGGAAGGTTCGGACGATCTCTGCGGCCACGGCAATGCCGACCTCCTCCGGGGTTCGGGCACCGATCGACAGGCCGATGGGTGCGTGGATTCGCGACAGCTGGTCCTCGGTGACGCCCTCCTGCAGCAGGCGGGCGCGGCGACGCTCGGTGGTGCGCTTGGACCCCATCGCGCCGATGTACCCGGCCGGGCCGTCCAGGGCCACCTGGAGGGCCGGCACGTCGAACTTGGCGTCGTGGGTGAGCACGCACACGGCGGTGCGGTGGTCCACCGGCGCCGATTCCAGGAACCGGTGCGGCCATTCGCACACCAGCTCGTCGGCGGCGGGGAACCGCTCGGGGGTGAGGAAGGCCTCGCGCGCATCGCAGACGGTGACGCGGTACCCCAGGAACCGGCCCATGCCGGCCACGGCGGCCGCGTGGTCGATGGCGCCGAACACGTACATGGCCGGGCGGGGCGCCATGCCGTGCACCAGCACGGTGTCCTCCCCCACCTCCACCAGCTCGGTGTCGCCCCACCGCAGCGGCCCCAGGGCCGCGGCCACCAGCGGGTCGGCGGGGTCGTCCCCCGGCACCACCACGCGCCGCGTCCCCACGCCGGGCCCGGCGATGACCGTGGCGTAGGCCACGGGGCGCTCGGCCGCCACCTCGTCGCGAAGCCGGCGGATGAGCACCGGGTCCATGGACTCCACGAACACGTCCACCTCGCCCCCGCACGGCAGGCCCACCTCGAACGCGTCCTCGTCGGCGATGCCGTAGGGCACCAGGTGTGCCGGCTCACCGGCCAGCACCCGGTCGGCGTGCGCCACCACGTCGGGCTCCACGCAGCCCCCGGTGACGGAGCCGGCGATGGCCCCCGTGGCGGCCCTGGCCATGGCGGATCCGGGCTGGCGCGGTGCCGAGCGGTTGACGCGCGTGACGATGCCCAGCGCCGCGGGGACGCCGGCGTCGGCCCAGCCGGCCAGGGTGGTCAGCACGTCGCGCACGCGGGTACCCTCCCAGCGAACCGTGAGTTCGTCAATATCCGCACAAATGTGCGGAGATCGTCGTAATGAGCGGCCCCGGGGCGGCGATAGGGTGTTTTCATGACTCTCGGATCGGTTGCGGAATTGGAGGCGGTACTGCACCGCCACTCATACCTTCCCGAACACGGCCTGGCGGTCACTTCCTTCCTGGCCTTGACGCTGCAGCGGCCGCTGCTGCTGGAGGGTGAGCCGGGCGTCGGGAAGACCGAGCTGGCGCGCACCCTGGCCGCGGCGCTGGGGCGCCGCCTCATCCGCCTGCAGTGCTACGAGGGCATCGACGCCTCCCAGGCGCTGTACGAGTGGGACTACGCCCGTCAGCTGCTGCATGCCCGGGCGCTCCAGGACGGAACGGCGGCCGGCGACACCGGCGCGCTCTACGGCCCGCAGTTCCTGGTGGAGCGGCCCCTGCTCGCCGCCGTGCGCGCCGGGGATCAGGCGCTGCTGCTGATCGACGAGCTGGATCGCGCCGACGACGAGTTCGAGGCCTTCCTGCTGGAGGTGCTGGCCGACTTCCAGGTGACCATCCCCGAGGTGGGCACCGTGGTGGCCGAGCGGCCGCCCGCGGTGGTGATCACCTCCAACCGCACGCGCGAGCTGCACGACGCCCTCAAACGCCGTTGCCTGTACCACTGGATCGACTACCCGGAGGTGGATCGGGAGGCCGAGATCATCCGGCTCCGGGCCCCGGGCACGTCTCCAGCACTGGCCCACGCCATCGCGGTGGCCGTGGCGCGTCTGCGCGACGCGGACCTGCTGAAACCCCCCGGGCCGGCGGAGTCGGTGGACTGGGCGCGCGCCGTGGGGGCGCTGGGCGGCACCTCGCTGGAGGTGCAGGTGGCCGAGGCGGCCCTGGGGGCGCTGGTGAAGCACCCCGATGACATCCGCGCGGCGCGGGCGGCGCTGCCGGAGATCATCGACGCCATCGCATGACCGGCCCGGAGGCCCGGCTGGTGGCGCTGGCCGCGGGGCTCCGCGATGCCGGTGTGGCCGTGGGCACCGGCCAGCTGGCCCTCCTGGCCCGCGCGGCGGAGCTCGCGCCGGACGACCTGTACTGGGCGGCCCGCGCCACCCTCATCACCCGCGCCGACGACATCGCCGTGTTCGACCGGGTGTTCGCGGAGCTGCTGGGGGGGCGCGCGCCCCGGGTCTCCGCGCGACGGCCGGGGCGTTCCACCGTGCGCAGCGCCCCGTTCGGCGCGGTCACCGGGCGCCGGGTGGAGGCGCCCGTGCCCGAGCAGGCGCCGGCCAGCCCCACCGAGGTGCTGCGCCGCACCAGCTTCGCGCAATGCGGGCCGGAGGAGCTGGCCCAGCTGGCGCGGCTGATGGCCCGGATCCGGCTGGAGGCGCCCACCCGGCGCACCCGTCGCCGCGTGAGCTCGCGACGCGGAGAGCCGGACCTGCGGCGCACGCTCCGGCGCGCCTTCCGCCACGGCGGGGAGCCCATCGAGCGCGCCTGGCGCACCCGGCGCCACCGGCGGCGCCCCGTGGTGCTGGTGCTGGACGTGTCCGGCTCCATGTCGGCCTACGCCCGCGGGCTGATGCTGTTCGCCCACGCCGCGCTGCGCGGGCGACCCGACTGGCAGGCGTTCGTGTTCGGCACGCGCCTCACACGGGTGACGGCGATGCTGGACCATCCGGACCCGGATGAGGCGCTGCGGCGGGCCACCGCCGGGGAGACCGACTGGGAGGGCGGCACCCGCATCGGCCCCTGCATCCGGGAGCTGGTGACCGAGCACAACGGGCTGGTGCGCGGCGCGGTGGTGGTGGTGCTGTCCGACGGCCTGGACGTGGGTGACCCGGACGTGCTGCGCCGCCAGATGCGCCACCTGCACCGGCTGGCCCACCGGGTGGTGTGGCTGAACCCGCTGAAGGAGTCGCCCGACTACGCCCCGCTTGCGCGCGGCATGGCCGCGGCCCTGCCCAGCATCGACGTGTTCGCGGGCGGCCACAACCTGCACGAGCTGGAGGAGGTGGCCGCGGTGATCGGCCGGATGGTGTGACCGCGGCCCCGCGGGGCGTCAGTGGCTACGCAGCCCCGAGGTGTCCACCACCTCGAAGTCGGCGCCGGTGATGCGCCCCAGCTGGTGCAGGTCGTCGTCGTTCCACTTCGGGCTGGGCGCGCCGGTGACGTACCAGGGTGACCCGTTGTCGGCCAGGATCATCCCGTAGTCGCGCAGGGCCACCAGCACCGCCTTCGCCTGCGGCCCGAACCCGGCCAGCGACACGCCGGCCTTGAGACGCACCCGCAGCCCCATGGGCGGCAGCGACGCGTCGGCGCCGTCACCGGCGTCGTGGCGCGCCGGGTAGATGTGCGCGCTGGCGCTGCGGGGCGCCGTGAAGCGCAGGGCGTGCAGGATGGCGCCGCGGCGCACCTCGTCGTAGCGCGCCAGGCCCGGCAGGATCGGCAGGCCCGCCGCGTCCGCCGAGGTCCACCCGTCCGGCCGCAGGCGGTTGCTGCGCAGGTCCCATGTGGCACCCGAGCCGGCCGTCCACCCGGAGCCCGAGCGCTGCGCTGCGAACAGCTCGTACAGGCGGCACTTGGAGCGGTCGACGATGAGCATGTGGCGGTCGGATCCGCCCTCGATGCGCGGCCGCGCCGGGATGGGGTAGCGCACCCGGTCCGACTCGGACGCGTACTGGAACTTCACGCGCACGCGTTTGGCGGTCTTCCCCACCACGTTGACCGGGATACCGTAGCCGCCGTTGTTGGAGAAGTCGGGGTGCAGGCCGGCGTCCATCCCGATGGACGCGATGAGCTGCGCGGAATTCGCCGCCACGGGCAGGTCGCGCACCGGGGTGTTCCACACGTTGCCGGCCGGGAACAGCGTGCACCCCGGGGCGAAGGACGGCGCGGGCGGCTGGGCCGCGGCGGGGAGGGCGCCCACCACGAGCGCCGCGGCCATGGCGGTGCGCAGCCTCACCGCAGCGTCCCCCACAGCTCCCGGATGGCGGCGGCGGCGCCCTCCAGCGGCACGTCGTGGCGCTCGCGGCCGCGGCGCACCTGCACCTCCAGGGGCCCGTCGGGAAGGGTGCGCTTGCCGATGGTCACCCGGATGGGGCAGCCGAGCAGTTCGGCCTCCACGAACTTCTCGCCCGGCTTGGTGCCCGGGCGGTCGTCCAGCAGCACCTCCAGGCCGGCGTCGCCGAGCTCGGCGAACAGCCGGTCGGCCAGCTCGGCCTGCGGGCTGTCGGCATCCCCCACCAGCACCATGTGCACGTCGAACGGGGCCAGGGCCTTCGGCCAGATGATCCCGGCCTCATCGTGCCCCTGCTCGATGGCGGCCGCCAGCACCCGGGCCGGGCCGATGCCATAGCTGCCCATGATGATCGGCTGCTCCTTGCCCGCGGCGTCCAGGTAGCGGGCGCCCAGGGGCTCGGAGTACTTGGTGCCCAGCTTGAAGATGTTGCCGATCTCGATCACCGGTTCCAGCACCAGGGACTCGCCGCTGAGCGGGCACCCCTCGCCGGCCAGCACCTCGCGGATGTCGGCGGTCTCGGCCTGGAAGTCGCGGCCCAGCACCACGCCGCGCAGGTGCACGCCGTCGGTGTTGGCGCCGGTGACGTAGTGCCCGGAGGTGAGCGTGGGGTCGGCGATGATGCGCACGCCCTCCACGCCCACGGGCCCCAGCGACCCGGGTGACGCGCCGAACCACCCCTGGATCTCGTCCGGCTGCGCCGGAACGGTGCGACACCCCACGATGCGGGCCAGCTTCTTCTCGTGCAGCTGGTGCTCACCGCGCACCAGGGCCAGCACAGGCGCCCGTCGTCGGTGATGACCACCACCGCTCTTGGCCAGCGTGGCCGGGTGCGCGGTGAAGGCCGCCAGTTCGTCGATGGTGCCGATGCCGGGCGTGTCGAACCGCTCGGGCGCGTCGGGCGCGGGGCCGAACTCGGGTTCACGGGCCACCGACACCGCCAGCTCCACGTTGGCGGCGTACGCCCCACCGGGCGCCCGCGCGATGGTGTCCTCCCCCGCCGGGCTGGGCGCCATGAACTCGTGCGCCCCCATCCCGCCCATCATCCCCACGTCGCTCTCCACCATGTACCAGTCCAGCCCGGCGCGGTCGAAGATGTTGGCGTACGCCCGGGCGTGGGCCTGATAGCTGGCATCCAGGCCGTCGGCGTCGCGGTCCATGGAGTACGAGTCCTTCATGATGAACTCGCGCACCCGCAGGATGCCGCTCTTGGGCCGGGCCTCGTCGCGCAGCTTGGTCTGGAACTGGTACCAGCTCTGCGGCAGGTCGCGGTAGCTGCGCAGCTCCCGCGCGGCGTGCCAGGTGATGATCTCCTCGTGGGTCATGCCCAGCACCATCCGGCGTCCGCCGCGGTCGTCCAGGCGGAACTGCTCGTTGATGCCGTAGCGGCCCGTGGCCTCCCAGATCTCGGCCGGGTGCATCACCGGCAGCAGCAGCTCCTGCGCGCCGATGGCGTCCATCTCCTGCCGGATGATGGTGGTGATGCGCTGCAGCGAGCGCAGCCCGAACGGCATGAAGCTGTACAGGCCGGCGGCCAGCTGGCGCACCAGGCCGGCGCGGATCATGAGCTTGTGGCTGATGGCCTCCGCATCGGAGGGCGCGTCGCGCAGGGTGGGCCACAGCCGGCCGGACAGTCGCAGGGAACCGCGCACGGGCCCGGTGGGCATGCGCCAATCGGAAGGAGTCTGGGTCATGCGGGGCAGGTTACCTGGCGGGCGCGGGGGCCCCGGTCAGCGGGAGTACCGGTTCCAGTTGCGCAGCCACGCCACGGCCTCGCCGGTGCTGCCCAGGCGGTACTCGCCCGCGCCGGCGCGCAGGGCCGCCCGGCCCGCTGAGGTGGCCGCCGCCCAGCTCCACTGCGCGTCCTGCCCGGGCCCGCCGCCGGTGAACAGCACGCGCAGCACACGGTCGGCGTCGCCCCCGGGAGCGCGCCGCCAGGCCGGCAGGTCGCGGCGCCGCTTCGGCCGCGGTGGCGACGCTGGTGACCCGCGCCGCTGGCGTGGTACATCTGCAGGTAGGCCCCGCCGGACAGGTGCGCGGCGGCCAGCGCCGAGTCCCACAGGCCGCGCTGATGGTGGTAGCCCACGTTGGCCACCATCTTGGGGGCGATGTACATGATCACCCGGCGCGACATGGGCTGACCGCTGGCGGGATCGGTCTGGCCGGCCATGATGCGCATGGCGGCCAGGAGGCGCGGCCCGAAGCCGTCGTCCTGGGCCTCCCGGCCCACCTCGTCGATGGCCACGATGTGCGCGCCCAGGCTGGGACCCAGGGTGGAGCGCTTCATGCGCATCTCCAGCAGGCGCACCATGGCCCCGGCGCTCAGCGGCGCCAGCTCGGCGTGGCTCACCTTGCCCAGCCAGCGGTCGTACGGGAAGGGGTCGCCCAGGGGGTACTGACGCGCCGAGTTGCTGACGCTGCCCAGGCCCGGCACCCCGGACGCGCCGTGGTACAGGGTGCGCGCGATGGGCGCCATGTCGTACACCACGTGCAGCGGGGCGTCGGTGGACGGCGGGGCCGCGGCGGCCATGCCGGGGCTGAGCACGGCGACGAGGGCGCCGACGGACAAACCTGCGCGGGCACTGCGCATGGTGAGACCTCCGTTCGGGGACCGACGCATCCTGCCGGGTGGGTGCGCCGAGTTCACGCGGGGCGGTTATGCCGCCGGGTAGTGCTCCCGAACGTAGCCCTCAACCATGGCGATGAAGTCCTCCGCCACCTGGGGGCCCTCCAGGGTGGTCACCTTCTGGCCGTCCACGTAGACGGGGGCCCGCGGCGACTCGCCGGTGCCGGGAAGGCTGATGCCGATGTCCGCGGCCCGGCTCTCCCCGGGCCCGTTGACGATGCAGCCCATCACGGCCACCTTCAGGTCGGCCACGCCGGGTCGCTCGGTGCGCCAGGCCGCCATGCGCTGCTCCAGGTGCCCCTCGATGCGCTGCGCCAGCTCCTGGAAGAACGTGGAGGTGGTGCGCCCGCAGCCGGGACAGGCGGTGACCTGCGGCCGGAAGCTGCGCAGGCCCAGGCTCTGCAGCAGGTCCAGGCACACGCGCACCTCCAGCGACCGGTCGGCACCGGGCTCCGGGGTGAGGCTGGCGCGGATGGTGTCGCCCACGCCGTGCTGCAGCAGGATCCCCAGGGCGGCGCTGGTGGACACGATGCCCTTGGCGCCCATGCCCGCCTCGGTGAGCCCCAGGTGCAGGGGCAGGTCGCAGCGGTCGGCCAGCTCGGCGTACACGGCCACCATCTCCTGCAGGCGGCTGGCCTTGCAGCTCAGGATGATGCGGTCGTGCGGCAGACCCAGTTCCTCGGCCGCCGCGGCGCTGTCCAGGGCGCTGCGGATCATGGCCTCGCGGATCACCGCGTCGCCGCTGACCGGCTCGGCCCGGCCGGCGTTCTCGTCCATCAGGGCGTCCACCAGCTCGGGGTCCAGCGAGCCGGCGTTGACGCCGATGCGCACGGGCTTGCCGTGGTCGATGGCCGCCTGCACGATGGCGGCGAAGTTGGCGTCGTGCCGCGCGCCGCGGCCCACGTTGCCCGGGTTGATGCGGTACTTGTCCAGCGCCTCGGCACAGTCGGGGAACTCGCCCAGCAGGGTGTGCCCGTTGTAGTGGAAGTCGCCCACCAGCGGCACGCTGACGCCGTGGACGTCGCGGAGGCGATCGCGGATCTCGGCCACCGCGCCGCGGCGGCGCGGTGTTGACCGTGATGCACCCGCGATCAGTCCTCCCGGATCCAGCGGCGGCGGCTCGGCCTGCCGGGCGGTGGCGGCGGCGTCCGCGGTGTCGGTGTTGGTCATCGACTGCACCACCACCGGCGCGCCACCCCCCACGGTGACCTCGCCCACCCGGCACGCCACGCTGCGGCGTCGGCTCATGCCCACAGGTTAGCGGGAGGGTCGCCGCCGCCCGCGGGCGTTCGTCCCCCGCGGGCGGGAGCACTCATCGGAACACGCGGTCCAGGTTGGCCAGGGCGTTGTCGGCGTACGCCGCGGCGCCGGTCTGCAGCCCGTGCGCCAGGTCCTCCAGCAGCGCGCAGCGGGCGTGGAAGCGGGCGCGGGCGGCGTCGGCGGCCGTCCACGCGGGCGCGAGCCCGCGCACCAGGTGCGCGGTGACCGCATCGCCCAGGTCGCGCCACACGCGGGCCACGTCGCGGGCCCGGTCGGCCAGCGCCGCGTCGGTCCAGTCGATTACCCCCGTCAGCCGGTGGCCGCCCTCGTCGGCAAGCAGGTGCTCGGCACCCAGGTCGCAGTGGCACAGGCACAGATGGGGTGCGGCCTCGGGAGGATCCGCGTCCAGGAAGCGCCCCACCGCCCGGCGGCCCGAGGCATCCAGGTGGGCCGCCACCGCCTCCGCGTGCCCGGCGGCCTCCGCGCGCCAGGCATCCGGGGGCGGGTCGTCGGTGGGCACCACCCCGGCGACGCGACGCGCCGGCAGCGCGGCGAGCGCGTTCAGCAGGTCCGCCAGCAGGCGACCCACCGCGGGGGGATCGCCCACCCGGCGCCCCAGCAACGGCGTCCCCGGCAGCAGCCGGTGCAGCATCGCGCCGGCGCCGGGGTCGCACCAGGTGACCTCGGGGACGGCCACGGGCGAGACCTCGGCGATGATGCGCAGCAGCGCCGCCTCGTCGGTCACCGGTCGTCCGGGCGACCGCGCCACCCGCAGCACCCACTCCCCATCCACGCACACGGCCCGGTGGTCCAAGCCCGCCCCCAGCGGTCCGATGCGCCGCACGCCCGGGCCCGGCAGCGCCCGGCCCACCAGCCGTTCGATCCATCCGGGCATGTCCGTGAGGTCAGAGATGCCTGGTGGCCTCACGCACCGACAGGCCCGAGAGCGTGCCCCGGTTGGCCTCCACGAACCCGCGCACGGCGCCGGGGTCGGTGCGCGCGTACTGGCGCAGCGCCCAGCCGATGGCCTTGCGGATGAAGAACTCCCGGTCGGCGGCGCGGCGGGCGCAGAAGGCGAACAGCCGCTCGGGGTCGGTGCGGGGGCCGTAGCCCAGTTGGTGCAGGATGGCCGTGCGGGCCAGCCAGATGTCCTGCGCGCCGATCCAGTCGTCCATCACCGCAACCAGCGCGGGGTGCGCGGCCACCAGCGGGCCCACGCAGCGCGCGGCCAGCGTGTCCACGGTGTCCCACCACGGTTTGGTGGTGATCAGCACCTCCAGGTCACGCACCACCTCCGCGGGCTGGGCGCCGATGTGGTGGCGCAAGGCGTCGGCCCCGAGGTATTGGAACTCACGCTCGGGCAGCAGCCACAGCCGCAGCGCCGCCGCGGGCGCCTGCGCGGGCTCCAGGGCCCGCACCAGCGGGCGCTGAAGCGCATCGCGCGCCGGGCGCGTGATGCCCAGGAACGGGAAGTGCCCACGCATGTACGCGGCCATCGCCGGGGCGCGGTCGGGGTCGGCCGCGGCCCGGAAGGCCGCCTGCGCGGCGGCGGTGAACCCCGCCGCGTCCACTACTTGGGGCCCAGCACCGTGCCGTTGCCGATGTTGATGATGTCGTGCTGCATGGTGAACACCATGAGCCCCAGCAGCAGCGCCATGCCGACGATGCTGGCCCGCTCGAACACCTGACGCGGCAGCGGCCGGCCGCGCACCCGCTCGATGAGGGCGAACGCGATGTGGCCACCGTCCAGCGGGGGCAGCGGGATGAGGTTGAAGATGGCCAGCGCCAGGCTGAGCACCGCGGCGAACTGCAGGATGGTGCGGATGCCCTGGCCGGCGATCTCGTTGTAGACGGCGCCCACGCCCACCACGCTCTGCAGCTGGTCCCGTGCGTGCGAGCTCTGGAACACGCACCCCAGCTGTTTGGTGCTCTCGCTCACCACGAACCAGCTCTGCGACCAGCCGGCCCGGATGCCGGCCAGGACGCCGTAGTGCCGGATCCCGGTCTCCTGCAGGTCGAAGGAGACGCCGATGGGCCCGATGGGATCGCACCCGCCACGCGGCTGGCGCACGGTGACCGGCTTGGTCACGGTGGTGGCCCCGTGGCGGTAGGTGAGCGGCACCGTGCGCCCGACCCGGTTCAGCAGCGCCGTGCGCGTGGCCTCGGTGGTGGTGACCGGTACGCCGTCCACGGCCGTGATGCGGTCGCCGGGCCGCACGCCCGCGTTGAAGGCCGGCCCGCCCTTCTCCACCGAGGCGATGCTGCGCACCACCGTCGCCCCGGGCACGCCCAGCCAGAACACGCACGTGAACGCCACGATGGCCAGCAGGATGTTCACACCCGGACCGGCGGCGATGGTGGCCACCTTGCGCCACGTGGCCGCCCGGCTGTAGGTGCGGTGCAGGTGCTCGTCTGGCACCTCCTCGTCCCGCGTCATCCCGCTGATCTTCACGTAGCCGCCCAACGGCAGCCATCCCAGGGCGTACTGGGTCTCGCCGCGCGTGAACGACGCGATGGGCCGGCCGAAGAAGATGGAGAAGCGCTCCACGCGCATGCCGCACCACTTGGCCACCACCATGTGGCCGGCCTCGTGCACCAGCACCAGCACCATCATGATCAGCGCGAACTGCAGCAGGTGCCAGGTGAGCGTCACGCGGCTCCCGCGGCCACCAGCCGCTCCGCCTCGGCACGCGCCCGCGTGTCGG